>DYFV01000006.1 GCA_020725025.1 Azoarcus sp. | reverse complement strand
GAGCTACTACCTCGCCGACGAGGAGACGATCCGCGCCGCCCAGGCGGCGGTGGCCGGGCAGGGCAAGGCCAAGGCCTGATCGGAGTGTTGGGCGGGAGCGGCCGGGTGGTGGCGTAGCTGCCGGTGAGGTCTGGATTTCCTCGCATGTCGTAGGTCCAAGGTCTAAAACCAAGCAACGACGCACCTGGCCGGGCACGCCGGGGCTATGCCGCGCCCGAGGGGGCCCACCGGGTGCGCGGCGTGGAGGAGCCTGCCATGACGAGGGCGCGGGACGGCGGCGACCGGCCGCCGCAGGGAGCAGGGCCGGATTCGGCGCACGGGCGCGCCGCATCGTGGACCATCCAGGAGTGGGTGTTCCGGACACTGGTGGACATGATCCCGGACCGCATCTACGCCAAGGACACACGCAGCCGGTTCATCTTCGCCAACAAGGCGGTAGCCTTCTGCATGGGAGCGGCCACGCCCGACGAGATGATCGGCAAGACCGATTTCGATTTCTACCCCGAGGACATCGCGTCGCAGTACTTCGCGGTCGAGCAGGAGCTCATCCGCTCCGAACAGCCCCTGATCGCCTTCGAGCAACTCGTGCCGAACCTCTCCAACGGCGAGACCGGCTGGCTGCAGACGACAAAGGTCCTGCTGCGCGACGGCGACGGGCGGATCATCGGGCTCGTCGGGGTCGGGCGCGACGTCACGGCGACGAAGCGCTTCGAGCAGGCGTTGATGAACCGCAACACCGAGCTCACCGAGGTCAACGAGCGCCTGCGCCAGGCGCAGGAGCAGCTCATCCAGGCGGAAAAGCTCGCCTCCCTCGGCCGCGTGGTGGCCGGGGTCGCCCACGAGCTCAACACCCCGCTGGGCAACGCGATGACGATCTCGTCGTCGCTGGAGGATCGCTACCAGGCGCTGGAGCAGCTCGTACACGGCGACGCGCTGCGCCGTGCCGACCTCCTCGGTGCGCTGGACGCAACAAAGAAGGGCTTCGCGCTCATCCAACGCAACGTCGCCCGGGCGGCAGGCCTGGTCGGGACCTTCAAGCAGCTGGCGGTCGATCAGGCGAGCGACACGCGGCGCCGCTTCGAACTGGCCGGGCTCGTCGAGGATATGCTGGCGACGCTACGGCCGCGTTTCGGGCGCACCGCCTTCGAGCTGCAGGCGAGCCTCGAGCCCGGCATCGTCATGGACAGCTTTCCGGGTCCGCTCGGCCAGGTGATCACCAACCTCGCCCTGAATGCGCTCGTGCACGGCTTCGCGGGCAAGACGGGCGGCCTCGCGCACATCGCCTGCAGCCGCGTGGACGCGGCCCATGCGAGACTGCTCTGTGTCGACGATGGCGCCGGCATGACACCGGAAGCATGCCGGCAAGCCTTCGAGCCCTTCTTCACCACCACCCCCGGGCCGGACCACGCCGGGCTCGGCCTGTACATCGCGCACGGCATCGTCACCGGGCTCCTGGGGGGAACCGTGACGCTGCAGAGCGGCCCTGGAGAGGGCACCACCATCGAGATCCTGCTGCCGCTCACCGCGCCGGGCGCGGTGAGCGGCGAGGCGGCGGCGCCGGCCTGAGCAGCCGTCGCCGCCCACGGGCGGAGCGCGCCTGGGTCGATCGCAGGCCGCAGGGCGTCTCATTTCCGTCCGACGATCCCGTCGATTGCGGCAGGCTCCTCCGCATTCGAGCAGTCGAACCGGGCGCAGGACGCGCAGCCCGAGGGGCGTGCAGCGGAATCCGGGCTACGCAGACACCTCGCGAAGCCGCAAAGGGAGTGACACCCGGTGTCTCATGCGCCGAGCTCGCGCACGATCGCTCTTCATCCGTGCTCCGCCTCGGCGCGCTCCAGCGCCCGGGCCGCGCCCAGCAGGGCCGGGTAGGGCGCCCGGATCACGTAGGTCGGGATGCGGGCCAGGTAGTCGCTGAAGCGGCCCTTGTGCTCGAAGCGCGTGCGGAATGGAGAGCGCGCGAAAAAGTCGCCGAGCCTGGGCACGATGCCGCCGCCGATGTAGACCCCGCCCTTGGCGCCGAGCATCAGGGCGAGGTCGGCCGCGACGGTGCCGAGCATGGCGCAGAAGCTCGCGAGGGCGGCCGCGCACAGGGGACAGCTGCCGGCCAGCCCGCGGGCGCTGACCTCGGCGGCGGTGAGCGGCTCGCAGGGGCGGTCCGCGAGGGTCGCATGCGCCTCGTAGAGGCTCACCAGCCCCGGGCCGGAGAGAACCCGCTCGGCCGAGACATGGGGGAAGCGGGCGGTGAGGGTGGCGACGAGCGCCGCCTCGCGGGCATCGCAGGCGGCGAGCGTGACGTGGCCGCCTTCACCCTCGATGGCGGTGTAGTGGTCGCCGCAGGGCACCAGCCCGGATACGCCCAGCCCGGTGCCGGGCCCGATGAGGCCGATGGCCTTGTGAGGAACGGGGTTGCCGCCACCGACCTGGACGAGATCGGCCGGCGCCAGGGCCGGCAGGGCGAGGGCGAGGGCGGTGAAATCGTTCAGCACCAGCAGGCGCGTCAGACCCAGGTCCGCCTGCAGCTGGCGGATGGAAAAGGCCCAGGCATGGTTGGTCATGCGCACGGCGTCGCCATCCACCGGGTTGGCGATCCCGAAGGCACACCAGCGCGGGCGGGGCAGGCCGGTAAGGGCGATGTAGTGCTCGATCGCCTCGCGCGGACCGACGTAATCGGCGCAGGCCAGGTTCTGCACCTGCTCGAGCTTCGAGCCCGGACCGGCGATCGTGCCGAAGCGGGCGTTGGTGCCGCCGATGTCGCCCACGAGGCGGGGGTAGGTGTCGGTGAGTCGGGTTGGCATGTCGGAAATCCTCGTGAATGCACCATGAAGCTTACGCCGGTTCGTGGGGGGATCCGATGGGCGGCGCGGGCGGCGGAGCCGGTCGGGGGGCGGGCTCGGCGAGGGCGCGGGCCTGCCAGGCGACGACCAACCCGACGCCGGCGAGCGTCGCAATCACCCAGTGCAGCGAATGCTGGCTTGCGATGCGCCCCAGGACGAGCGGACCGAGCAGGCCGCCGATCGCACCCATGCCCGCAACGAAGGCCACCGCGTCGCCGCTCACCCGTCCCGCTGCGGAAAAGACGGCGGGCGCCGCGGCGGCCAGACCGAAGCCGGTCGCGGCGAAGGCGAGGAAGGCGACCGGCAGCTGCTGCAGGCTCGCCGCCAGCCCCAGCGCGAGGGCGCATAGCGCAGCCCCGGCGCGCACCAGCGCCGCCGCCCCGTAGCGCGCGGCGAGCCGGTCGGACAGGAGACGGCCCATCGCCATCGCCCCGCAGAAGACCGCAAGACCGATGCCCGAAACCGCCTCGCTCGCACCGAGCGTCCGGTTCAGGTACACCGATGCCCAGCCGGTGACGCCACCTTCGAGCACCATGCACCAGCCGAACAGGAAGCCCAGGCGACGCCCTTCGCCTATGCCCCGCGGCGCAGCGCCGGCGCCGGCGGGGGGCGGGGGAAACGCGGCGCGCAGGGACACGGCCGCGCTGCAGTGCAGCCAGGCGGCGAGGAATCCCACACCGGCCATGTGGATCGCCAGGCTCACGCCCAGGGCGCCCAGGAGCGCGCTCAACAGCGCCGACAGGACGCCACCGAAGAAGAAGGTCGCGTGCAGCCGCCCCATCACGCGCTGTCCCTGGCGCAACTCCCACTCGCTGCCCTGGTGGTTGGTCGCCACCCCGATGCCGCTGTAGATGACACCCTGGAGGAAGACGCCGGCGAGCAGGCCGGGGAAGCCCGGAAGCCACGGTACGAGGGTGAGGAGCGCTCCGCCCGCCAGGCCGAAGCGGAAGAGCATGCTGCGGCTGCCCCAGTGGGCGAGCACCCAGCGATTGACCGGGTAGGCGAGCACGCCGCCGAGACCGGCGGCGAAGAGCACCCAGCCCCAGTCGGATTTGGTGAGGGCCCAGAGGCGGAAGAACTCCGGCTGGCGCGTGACGACCACGCCGGCGACGAGGCCGAGGGTGGCGAAGGCGACGACCATGGCCGGAAGGGGGCGGGTGGTAAGGAGGAGCATCTGGATCTCGTAAATGCGGGCGCACGCGCGCCCCGGGGAAATCGCTCAGTGGGAGTCCGAGGGAGCACGTCCGCAGCCCGGGTGGAGTGCAACGGAATCCGGGAACGGCGGCGAAACGAGACCACCGGCCCCGGATTCCGCCGGGGCTCCATCCGGGCTGCGAAGCCCTCCGTGCTCAGTGAAGGGCGTTCGTGCGCTTCGGCTCCGCGAACGCGATCGGCGGCGCGCCCACTGCCAGCTCGCGCACCGCCCCGTCCTCGACCCGCGGGCGCGGGAAGGCCTTGCCGGCCTCGTCGAACAGGTGGCAATGCGCGGGGGGCAGGATGTAGCCCACCGTGTCGCCGGGCGAGACGGCCGAGCGGTGCGGATTGCGCACCACCCACGGGTCGCCGTTGGGGCCGTTGTCGAGATAGTGATAGGTCTCGTTGCCCATGTGCTCGACGAAGAGCACGTCCGCCAGGTGCGGCGCGTCGGCGATCTCGGCCCACTCGATATGCTCGGGGCGGATGCCGAGCTTGACCGGGCGGCCCTGGGCGCTCGCCGGAGTGGCGATGGGCACCGTCTGGGTCTTGCCGTTCGGCAGCTTCACCACGCTCTCCGCGTTGCCGGCACGCACCAGGGTGGCGGGGATCAGGTTCATCTTGGGCGAGCCGATGAACTGCGCCACGAACTCGTTGGCGGGGTGGTCGTAGAGCTCGAGCGGGGTGCCCACCTGCTCCACGTTGCCGCGGTTGAGCACCACGATGCGCTGAGCGAGCGTCATCGCCTCGACCTGGTCGTGGGTCACGTAGATGATGGTGGAGCCGAGCCGGCGGTGGAGCGCGGCGATCTCCATGCGCATCTGCACCCGCAGCGCGGCGTCCAGGTTGGAGAGGGGCTCGTCGAAGAGGAAGAGCTTGGGCTCGCGGGCGATGGCGCGGCCGATCGCGACCCGCTGACGCTGGCCGCCGGAGAGATCCTTGGGCCGGCGCTGGAGGAGGGGCTCCAGCTGCAGGATGCGCGCGGCTTCCTCCACGCGGCGGGCGATTTCCCCCTGCGGCAGCTTCGCCAGGCGCAGGCCGAAGGCCATGTTCTCGTACACGCTCATGTGCGGGTAGAGCGCATAGGACTGGAACACCATGCCGATGCCGCGCTCGGAGGGGGTGTCGTCGTTCACGTAGGCGCCGTCGATGTACATGCCGCCGCCGGAGATGTCCTCCAGGCCGGCGATCATGCGCAGCAGGGTGGACTTGCCGCAGCCGGACGGGCCCACGATGACGACGAATTCGCCGCTGTCGACCTGCAGGTCGATGGCCTTGATGACCTCGGCGGATTCGCCGTAGCGTTTGTTGAGTTTCTGGAGCGTGAGTTGAGCCATGATCGGTATTCCTTGTTCTCGGGGGACGGGTCAGCCCTTGACGGCGCCGGCGGTGAGTCCGCTCACGATGCGCTTCTGGAAGATCAGCACGAGGGCGATGATGGGCACGGTGACGACCACCGAGGCCGCCATGATGTGGCCCCAGGGCAGCTCGTACTGGGAGGTCCCCTGCAGCATGCCGATGGCCACCGGCACGGTGCGGTTCTCGTTGGAGATGATGAAAGTGAGGGCGAACATGAACTCGTTCCACGCCCCGATGAAGGCCAGGAGCCCCGTGGTGACCAGCGACGGTCCCATGATGGGCGCGAAGACGCGGGTGATGATCACCCACAGGCTCGCCCCGTCCACGATCGCCGCCTCTTCCAGCTCCACCGGCAACGCGCGCATGAAGGTGGTGAGCACCCACACGGTGAAGGGCAGCGAGAAGGTGGTGTAGGAGAGGATGAGCGCGCCCAGGGAGTCGTACAGCCCCATGAAGCGCACCAGCTCGAACATGCCGGAGAGCACCGCCACCTGGGGGAACATGGACACGCACAGGATGGTGAAGAGCACGTACTTGCGGCCGCGGAAGCGCACCCGCGCCAGGGCGAACGAGGCGGTGATGGACACCAGCAGGCACACCCCGACCGTCACCGTCGCCACCACGAAGGAGTTCAGCAGGCTTCGCGTCACGCCGTTCTCGCCCAGGGCGTTGACGTAGTTCTCCCAGTGGAAGGTGGTGGGCAGGTAGTTGGCGAGGAACAGGTCCTGCCCGGTGCGCAGCGAGGTGAGCACCGCGTTGTAGAAGGGAAACACGCAGATCACGCCGACCACGAAGGCTGCGAGGTAGATCCACGTCTGCTGGGCGAGCGCCCTTTGCTTGCGGGTGAGCTTCATGCCTTGGCCTCCTTGCCGTCCTGGTCGAAGCGGCCGATCCACAGGAAGGTCGCGGCGATGCCGGCCACCATCATGAACACCAGCACGGAGGCGGCCGATCCGGTGCCCATCTCCTGGAAGGCGATCATCTGCTCCCGGGCGTAGCCGGAGATGGAGATCGTCGCCTCGCTGTTGGAGGTCAGCACGTAGATGAGGTCGAAGATCCGCATCGCGTCCATCACGCGGAAGATCAGCGCCACGATCACCGCCGGCATGATCAGCGGCAGGGTGATGCGGCGGAAGCGCTGCCAGGCGTTGGCGCCGTCCACCCGGGCCGCCTCGTAGAGGTCGGCGGGGATCATCTGCAGCGCCGCGAGCAGCATCAGCGCCATGAAGGGCACCGTCTTCCACACGTCGGCCATCACCACCGCCCACATGGAGAGCCCGGGCTCGGCGATCCAGGCGAGGGGGGTGTCGATCAGCCCGAAGCGCAGCAGCAGGTCGTTCACCACCCCGTACTGGTCGTGGAACATCCAGCCCCACATCTTGGCGGTGACGATGGTGGGGATCGCCCACGGCACCAGGATGGCCGCGCGCACCAGGCCCTGGCCGCGGAACTTCTGGTTCATGAGCAGCGCGAGCAGCATCCCGAAGACCAGCTCCAGCGACACCGAGGCGAAGCTGAACCACAGGGTGTTCCACACCGCCTGCCACCATAGCGGATCGGCGAGCACGCCGAAGCGCTCGCCGTCCGCCAGGTCCAGGTAGTTCGCCAGGCCGACGAACTGGTACTCCTCGGGGGTGTCCAGCGCCGCGTCGGTGAAGCTGTAGAACAGCGTGCGCGCGAGCGGCCAGCCCGCGACCGCGGCGAGCAGGATCACCGCGGGCGCGATCAGGATCCAGGCGGCGCGGCTTCGGCGCCGTTGCAGGCTGCGCTTGCGGGTGGTCCGTGGCGGCGCCAGGACCACGGGCGGCAGCAGGCCTTCGGAAGGCTGTCTCATCGTCGTTCCTCCTCTGGTCCGACGGCCTTACTTCCAGTCCCGGCCCTTGATGCGCTTGAGCTTGCCTTCGAGGTCGGCCACCGCCTGGGCGCCCGTGGCGCGCCCGGAGAGCACGTCGTAGCCGGCGTTGAACATGGCCTTCGAGACCTTGGGGAACTGGGAGCGCGTCGGAGTCGAGGGGCGCGGCACCGCGTTGGCGAACACGTCCCGGAACTGGGCGAGGTAGGGCGCCTTCGCCTGCACTTCCGGATCCTCGTAGCTCTCGATGCGCGCGGGCGGGATGCCGAGCATCAGGAAGGCCTGCTTCTGGGTGTCGGCCTCGGCCAGGATGCGCACGAGCTTCACCGCCGCGTCCGGGTTCTTCGAGTAGGCGCTAACCCCCCATTGCCAGCCGCCCAGCGTGGCGGCGTGCTGGCCGTCCGGGCCGCCCTTGGGAACGGGGGCCACGCCCACCTTGCCCTTCACCGGGCTGCTGTCGTCCTGGGTGAGGAGGTAGGCGTAGGGCCAGTTGCGCATGAAGAGCGCGTCGCCGTTCTGGAACACCGCGCGCGACTCCTCCTCCTGGTAGCCCATCACGCCCTTGGGCGCGATCGTGCCGACCCAGCTCGCCGCCGTGTCGAGGGCCTTGGCCGCCTTGGGGTTGTTGACGCTGATGTTCCCGTCGGGATCGACGACGGTGCCGCCGTTGTAGGAGGCGATCCACTCCAGCACGTCGCAGGAGAGCCCCTCGTAGGCCTTGCCCTGGAACACGAAGCCCCAGAAGTTCCTGTTTCCGCCCTCGCGCTCCGCTTCCTGGATGGTGGCGGCGATGCGGGCGAGGTCCTCCCAGGTCTTGGGCGGCGCTTCGCGGTACTTCTCGAGCAGGTCCTTCCGGTAGTAGAGCATGCCGGCATCCACCTGGCCGGGAACCGCCTTCACCCGGCCGTTGACCACGTTGTTGTTCCAGTTGGTCGGAAAGAAGGCCGGCTCCAGGTCCTTCACCTTGTCGGTGATGTCGAGCAGGTGCTTGTCGAGCAGCCCCACCCAGATCACGTCGATGAAGAGCACGTCGACCGCGTTCGGGTCCTTGGCGGCGAAGATCTGCTGGTAGAGGGAGAGCTTCTCGTCGGAGGCCGCCGGCATCTCGATGAACTCGAGCTTGTGGCCCGTCTCCGCCTCGAAGCGGCTCTTCACGTGCTCGCAGAAAGGCTTCCAGGGTCCGGAGACATTGCACTCCATCTTGAGGGTATCGGCGTGGACGGCAGGGGCGGCGGCACTCAGGGCGGCGGCGAGGCTCGCGGCGAGCAGGGTGGTCTTGGTCATGGTGTCTCCTCTCTCGTTGTTGGTGGACGGGGGTGGGTGGGCGGTCAGGCGATGCGGTAGACGCGGGCCTCGAAGGGGCGCAGCCACAGGTGGGCGGCGTCCTCGTGGGGCGCGATCGGGTAGTTGGCGAGCTGCAGGTCGGCGTAGCGCAGGGTGAGGTCGGGATGGGCGTACCTCGCCTCGTCGCGGGACAGGTTGACGAGGACGACGAAGCGGCCGTCGTCGAGGCTGCGGGTGTAGGCGTACACCTGCGGGTCGTCCTCCATCAGCAGCCCGTAGCGGCCGTGCACCAGCACCGGCTCGCGCTTCCTCAGCGCGATCAGGTGGCGGTAGTAGTTGAGGATCGAGTCCGGGTCCTCGAGCTGCTGCGCCACGTTGATCTCGGGGTAGTTGGGATTGACCCGCAGCCAGGGCTTGCCGGTGGAGAAGCCCGCGTTGGGCGAGGCGTCCCACTGCATCGGGGTGCGCGAGTTGTCCCGCGCGACCACCGACAGGGCGGCGATGATCTCCTCCGTGGGCACGCCCTTGGCGCGCTCCAGCTCGAAGTGGTTGCGCGCGAAGATGCAGTCGAAGTCGTGGATGCCGTCGAAGGAGAGGTTGGTCATCCCGATCTCCTGTCCCTGGTAGATGAAGGGCGTGCCCTGCATCAGGAAGTACAGGGTGGCGAGCGCGGTGGCGCTCTCGCGCCAGTAGCGCTCCACGTCGCCCCATTTGGACACGATGCGCGGGATGTCGTGGTTCTCGATGAAGAGCGCGTTCCAGCCCACGCCGTCCAGCGTCTCCTGCCAGCGGGTGAAGATGCGCTTCAAGGCCACGAGATCGAGCGGGGCCTGCGGATCCTTGGCCCACAGGTTGAGGTGCTCGAACTGGAAGATCATGTTCAGCCGTCCGTGCTCGGCGCCGACCCACTCGCGCGCCTGCTCGGCGTTGACGCCGTTGGCTTCGCCCACGGTCATGATGTCGTAGTGGCGGAAGCTCTCGCGGCAGAGGTCGTCCATGAACTCCAGGACACCGGGGACGTTGAGATGCATCTCCCAACTGGGGACGTAGTCCAGGCCCTCGGGGTTGGGCAGGTCGGGCAGACCCGCCACCTTCTTCATGTGGCTCACCGCGTCCAGCCGGAAGCCGTCGATGCCCTTGTCGAGCCACCAGCGCACCATGTCGTTGATGGCGCCGCGCACTTCGGGGTTTTCCCAGTTGAGGTCGGGCTGGCGGCGGGAGAAGAGGTGCAGGAAGTACTGGCCGGTGCGCGCGTCGTACTCCCAGGCGGAGCCGCGGAAGATGCTCTCCCAGTTGTTCGGCTCGCGCCCGTCCTTGCCGTCGCGCCACACGTACCAGTCGCGCTTGGGGTTGTCCCTTGACGAGCGCGACTCGATGAACCAGGCGTGCTCGTCGCTTGTGTGGTTCACCACCAGGTCGAGGATGAGGCGCATGCCGCGGCTGTGCACCGCGTCGAGCAGGCGGTCGAAGTCGGCCATGGTGCCGAATTCCTCCATGATCGCCTGGTAGTCCGCCACGTCGTAGCCGTTGTCGTCGTTGGGCGACTTGTACATCGGGCAGATCCAGATCACGTCGATCCCGAGCGACTTCAGGTAGTCGAGGCGGGCGGTGATGCCGTTGAGATCGCCGATGCCGTCGCCGTTGGAGTCCATGAAGCTCCTCGGGTAGATCTGGTAGGCGACAGCCTCCTTCCACCACTGCGAGCGCAGTGGCTTGCTGCTTTCGTTCTTCATTCTTGAAAGGACCTCTCGTCAGGGGGTGCCTACGCGGCGAGCGCGAGGGCGAAGGATTCGAAGGGATGCAGAGACAGGCGCTCGCCGAGCCGTCGGACCGGGGCGTAGTTGCTCACCAGGCACTCGCCCGCCCGGTGGCGCAACTCGGCCGGGAGCTCGAGCTCGACCGTCTGTCCGGAGAAGTTGTTGATGACCACGATCCGCTCCTCGCCCAGGCGCCGCTCGTAGGCGAAGACCTGCGGGTGGTCCTCCAGGTGGGGCAGGTAGCGGCCGTAGACGACGACGGGCCGCTCCTTGCGCAGGCGGATCAGGGCGCGGTAGTGGTGCAGGATCGAATTCGGGTCATCGAGGGCCGCGGCGACGTTGATTTCGCGGTGGTTGGGATTGACCTGGATCCACGGCGTGCCGGTGCTGAATCCGGCGTTCTCGCCGGCGTGCCACTGCATGGGGGTGCGGGCGTTGTCGCGGCCGTTGGCGAAGATGCCTTCCATCATGGATTCGTGGGGCACGCCGGCCGCGGTGCGCTCGCGGTAGAGGTTGAGCGTCTCGATGTCGCGATACTCCTCGATCGCGTCGAAGCGCACGTTGGTCATGCCGATCTCTTCGCCCTGGTAGATGTAGGGCGTGCCCTTGAGGCAGTGCAGGGCGGTGGCGAGCATCTTGGCGGACTCGACCCGGTAGCGCCCCGGGTCGCCGTACTTGGAGACGGCGCGGGGCAGGTCGTGGTTGTTCCAGAACAGCGCGTTCCAGCCGGTGTCGGCGAGCGCGGTCTGCCACTTGGTGATGACCCGCTTGAGCTCGAGCAGGTCGAAGGCGCGCTGCTGCCACTTGCCGTGTTCGGGGTGATGGCCGAGGGTGACGTGCTCGAACTGGAACACCATCGACAGCTCCTTGCGCGCCGGATCGGAGTAGAGCTTCGCGGTCTCCGGCGTGGCGCTCCAGGTCTCGCCCACGGTGAGCACGTCGCGGTGGCCGAAGGTCGCTGCGTGCATCTGCTGGAGGAGGGGGTGCAGGCGCGGGCCCTCGGTGGTGATGCCGCGGTCGACCTCCTTGCCGATGAGGTCGATCACGTCCATGCGGAAGCCGCCGATGCCCCGGTCCAGCCACCAGTTCATCATCCGGTGCACTTCCTCCTGGACCTGGGGGTTCTCCCAGTTGAGGTCGGGCTGGCGCTTCGAGAAGAGGTGGTAGTAGTACTCGCCGGTGGCCGGGTCGAATTCCCAGGCGCTGCCGCCGAAGCTCGCGCGCTGCCTGTCCGGCGGCGAGCCGTCCGCGCGCGGCGCGCGCCAGATGTAGTAATCGCGGTAAAGGTTGTCCTTCGACTTCCTGGCCTCGACGAACCAGGGGTGCTCGTCGGAGGTGTGGTTCACCACCAGGTCCATGACGATGCGGATGCCGCGCCGGGCGGCCTCGGCGATGAGCCGGTCCATTTCGGCCAGGGTGCCGAACTCGGGCGCGATGTCGTGATAGTCCGAAATGTCGTAGCCGTTGTCGTCCATCGGCGAGCGGAACACCGGCGACAGCCAGATCACGTCGATGCCCAGGGTCGCCAGATAGTCGAGCTTGCCGATGACGCCGGCCAGGTCGCCGATGCCGTCATTGTCGGCGTCCATGAAGCTGCGCGGGTAGATCTGGTAAATGACCGCGCTGTGCCACCACTTCTTTTCCAAGGTCTCTCTCCTGGTCGGTACTGCCGCGGCGCTCCGACGCCGCGTCGGTCGCGGTCCATTCGGCGCCATCGCTGAGGGGTCTTCTGCCGGACCCGTGAAATCATCCGAAGCGGTTTGGATCGTAGACCAAAGCGCTTTGGTTGTAAACTGTCCGGGATGCATCCGACCGCACTCCGAAATCCCGGTAGACTTCACCGGTATGCGCGATGCACATGAAGAGGAAGGGCACGTGAAGGGAAAGGTGAACCTGAAGATGCTGTCCGAGACGCTCGGGCTCTCCCAGACCACCGTCAGCCGGGCGCTCGGCGGGTACTCGGACGTAAGCGAGGCGACGCGCCAGCGGGTGCTGGAGGCCGCCAAGCGGCTGGGCTATCAGCCGAATCCGCTGGCGCGGCAGCTCGCCACCGGTCGTGCCGAGGCGGTCGGCATCGTCTATCCGTTCAGTCCGAGCTACATGGGCGACCTGCGTTTTCAGGAGGTCGCCTATGGCATTACCGAGCGGCTCGCGGAGCGTAATCTGGACTTCGTGATCCATTCCTCGCGGCCCGACGCGGAGCTCGACACCTACCGCCGCCTGATCGACGGCCGCAGGATCGATGCGCTCGTCGTTGCGAACACGAGGGCCAACGACCCTCGCATCCATTTCCTGCAGGAGCGCAACTTCCCCTTCGTCGCCTACGGGCGGACCGAAAGTCGCGTCCCCTACGCGTGGTTCGATTTCGACAACGAGGCGGGCGGCAGGTTGGCGGCCGAGCGCCTGATCGGCCTGGGGCATCGCCGCATCGCACTGGTCCATACCTCGCTGGAGATGAATTTCGCCCTGCAGCGCAAGGCCGGCTTCGTCGCCGCCCTGCGTGCGGCGGGCATCGAGCCGGACCCCGAGCTGATCCTGGAGGCGCCCCTCACGCGGGTGGGCGGCTACGAGGCGGCCCGAAGGCTGCTGGCCTTGAAGGAGCCGCCTACCGCGCTGCTGGTCGACAACAACGTCGCCGGCGTCGGCGCGCTGCGCGCGCTGGGCGACAGCGGATGGAAGCCGGGCAACGGCCTTTCGCTCATCGTCTACGACGGCATCCCGGGCGACATCCCGCTCACCTACAAGGTCACCGAGGTGTGCCAGCCGACCGGGCAGGAAAGCGGCCGCGCGCTCGCGGACCTGGTCGCCGACGTGCTTGCCGGCAAGCCGATCGCGGAGCTCCACGTGCTGCGCGCGCCGCGCATCGAGCCCGGCGACACGGACGGCCCGCCGCCCGGAGCGAAACGCAGCCGGGCAAAGAGCGTCGGATGACGCGCCCGGGGGCGGGGCCGGCGGCGCGGGCCGGCGCCCGGGCGGAAATCGCTGCGGGCGCCGGCAAGGCCATCTCAGAACCACACCTCCATCTGCGCTCCCACCAGCCACTTGCTCGAGCCGGTGAACTCGGTGTTGCCGAAGCCCTCGCGCGCCGTGCCGTCGTAGGTGAAGCCGTTTAGCTCCTCGTCCCACTTCAGGTAGCTTGCGAAGAGGCGCAGCTCGGGTCGGGCGAAGAAGCCGGCCAGGGTGTCGAGCTTGAAGGTCGGCGCCACCGTGAGCTTGTAGAAATTCCCCTCCGCTTCCGCGAAGGTGCTGTCCAGGTCCATGCGCTGGAAGCTGCCTTCGTACTGCATGGCGAAGTTACGGGTGATGGCCTGGGACAGGCGCAGGCTGGCGGAGGCCCACTTGTACTTGTCGCCACGGTTGAAGCGGTCCTTGCTGACTTCCGCCATGAACGCCGGTGCGATCGCCCAACCGGGCGCGAGCTCCATCGTGCCGAAGCTCGCGAAACGCACCGCCCGGGCGTCGTCGAGCAGGTTGCCGACCGCCCCGAGCCGCTTCACCTCGGCGCCCAGGCCGCGGCCCGCGAGGATCGCGGTCTTGGACAGGCCGGGCGCCAGGCCGTAGAAGCTCTTGCCGTGGTAGGCCAGGAGGCCGTGGGCGCCCGTCTTGGCGCGGCCGCTGCCGTTGCTGTCGTTCTGCTTGGCCCGCATGCCGTTGACCATCACCTGCCAGTTGCCGATGAAATTGTTGGCGGTGAACACGTAGCTCTTGACGCTGTCGTTGTCCTCGTTGAGGAAGTCGCGGCCGTAGGCGGAGAAGCTCGCCTTCCAGTCGGGCGTCACCTCCACGTCGTAGACGCCCGCGCCGGTGCCGGCGAGGAAGACGAAGTCGGTGTCGAGGAAGTGGATGTCGAAGTTCTTCTTGTCGAAGCGCTTGCCGGCCCAGATGCTCGCGTTCTCCAGGCGGGTGCCCTGGAAGCTCGCCAGATTGCCCATCTCGACGAAGGCGTGGCGCACGTTCACGCCGTTCTCGCCGCCGGTCCAGTCGTTGTTGCTGTTCACCCCGTCGGCCAGCATGAAATTGAAGGTCGCCCAGCTGCCGTCGTCGGAGGTGAAGTTCTTGAGGAGCTTCGCCTCCACGTAGGTGTCGGTCTCCAGCCCCAGCCGGCCCACCGCACCGCCGAGCTCGCCGGCCGGCGTGATGTAGGGGCCGACGCCGCGCACGGTGAACATGTCGGCGTGGGAGGTGGTCCCCGAGCGGGCGTAGCCGTGGAACTCGAAGGAGCGTGCCGTCTCGGCCACCTCCTTCTTCACGGCGACCTGGCTCGCCGCCTTGGCCTCGGCCGCGGTGTCGTTCGCCTGCTGGGCCACGGACAGCACCGCCTGCAACTGCGCCTCCATCGCGGCGAGCCGCGCTTCCAGCTCCCTGATCCGTGCCGCGTCATCCTGCGCCCAGGCCGCGCTGCTGCCGCCGAACGCCAGGGCGATTCCGATCGCCAGGGCCGATCGCTTCTTCATTTGGTGTCTCCTCTCTTGTTGGTCGTTGCTGGGGGTGGGTCCCTCGCGGGACGGGTTCGGCGCGGTGGCGCCTTGCCCCGGGCGGGGCGAATCCGTGGAAACCGGCTCAGTGGTGGTCCGAGCGGGCGCGCTGCACGAAGCGGGTGAGGACCTGTTCGAGCTGGCGCGCCGCCTCGTTCAGGCGCTCGGCATCGGAGGGGGGCAGGACGATGACGGGGACGCCGAGATCCTTGGCGGCCTGCTGGAAGATCCTGCAGACGAAGTGTTCGACGACGGTGTTGATTTCCAGCGCGTTCATGGTCTGTCTCCTCCGGTCGGTGCGCACCTCGGGGTGCATGCCGGTTTCGTGTTGCCGGTAGCTTTCTACCAAAAGCGCTTTGGAGCGTAATCCGAAGCGCTTTGGCTGTCAATTCGAATCTCGCTCGCGTCTTGCACGTCTCAGGGCTCGACGAGCCGGACGGCGCCCTTCCGGAAAGCTCGCGCTTTCGGAATCGCTGCACCTCCCGGCAGGAATCAAGGGGTCGTGGCTACGGGCTTCGGGCGCCCGTCGGTTCCGGGATGGTCAACATCTCCGTCTCCAAGCCAGCCCCTCCGCGGGTCCCGGTAGCCCGGATGGAGCCCCAGCGGAATCCGGGAACGGCGTCGAGACGATCACGGCGGCGCCCGGAATCCGTTGCACGCCATCCGGCCTGCACGGGGGCACCGCAAGCGCACGCTGGGCTGGGCGAACGTGCCTCATGGCAGCGGCACCGCCTCGGGCGGCGGCAGCTCGGCCCGCCGGGGCATGTCGGCGCCGCGGCGCGAGCAGGTGAGTGCCGCGGCGCTGGCGGCAAAGCGCAGCAGTCCGGCGAGCGCCGGCTCGTCCATCGCCCGCAGCGCGGCCGGGGCGAGCCGGCCGGTCTCGGCGAGGTGCGCGAGCATCGCGGCCTGGAAGGTGTCGCCCGCGCCCACGGTGTCCACCGTGCGCACCACCGGCGCGGGCACGTCGGCCCGGATGCAGCGGGTCCAGCCGGTGGCGCCGCGCGCCCCCCGAGTGACGACCACCAGCTCGGCGCCGGCGGCAAGCCAGCGTCCGGTGAGCGCCGCCTCGTCCACCGCGCCGTAGAGGAGGTGCAGATCCTCGTCGCTGATCTTCACCAGGTGGGCCAGCCCGGCCAGCCGATCCACCGTGGCACGCCAGCGCTCCAACGCGGGCTCGACATTGAGCCGCACGTTGGGATCGTAGGCGACCAGACGTGCCGCCCGCTCCCGCCGCACCAGGGTCTCCAGCGCACTGGCCACCGGCTCCACCACCGTGGCGTAGGAGCCCACATGGATGGCCCGCACACCGGGCTCGAGCTCGGGCAGGCCCTCGGGCGAGAGCAGGCGGTCGGCCGCCCCGTTGCCGTAGAAGGCGTAGCGGGGCACGCCTTCGTGGTCGAGCTCCACCATCCCGAGGGTGGTGGGGGCATCGAAGAGGGGGCAGGCGCGGGTATCCACCCCCTCCCGCTGGAGGGTGCGCACCAGCCGCTCGCCCAGCATGTCGCGGGCGAGCCCGGACAGGAAGGCGACCGGTTGCCCGAGCCGGGCGAGCCCGATGGCCACGTTGAACGGTGAGCCGCCGGGGCGCGCGTCGAGATGCAGGGCCGTCTCGGTCTCACTGCCGATGAAGACGTCGAAAAGCGCTTCGCCACAAACGAGGAACATGGTGTCGGACCGGTATGCGGGTTGGGGAGAGGTCAGTGCGGCGCGGACCAGCCCTTGTAGCTGCCCACGTTGTCGCGGGTCACCAGGGTGGAGGGGATCAGCACCATGGGTTCGGCCGGTCGCTTGCCGTCGAGGAGGTCGCGGCCGATGACCACCGCCTCCTGGGCCATGCGCCAGGGGTCCTGGCTCGCGGAAGCCTGCACCTGGGTGTCGCTCTTCAACGCGTTGGCGATGTCGGGCGCGCCGTCCACCGAGGTGATGACGATGCCCTTGCGGCGCAGCTGGCGGGCAGCGAGATCGCTGCCGATCGCCTGCGGGTCGTTGATGGTGAAGACCGCGTCGATCTTCGGGAAGCGGGTGAGGTGGCCGAGCATGACGTTCATGCCGCCCTCGCGCGAGCCCTTGCCGTCCTGGTCGTCGGAGAGCACCTTGATCCCGGGCGCCTTGGCGAGCACCTCCTTGCAGCCCTTCACGCGGTCGACTACGGCGGATACCTGCGGTCCGTTCTGGATGATCACGTTGCCCTTGCCGCCGAGCGCGTCGACGATGTACTGGCAGGCGAGCTCTCCCGCCTGGACGTTGTCGGTCTGCACCGTGGCGTCCGCGCCGGCCGCCGCCACGTCCACCGCCACCACGGCGATGCCGGCCTTCTGGGCCTTCTTCACCGCCGGCTCGATCGCCTTGGGATCGGCGGCGTTGAGCAGGATCAGGTCCACGCCCGCGGCGATGAAGTTGTCGATCTGGGTGAACTGCTTGTTGAGGTCGTAGTCCGCGGAGACCGCCAGCACCTTCACGTCCGGATTGAGCTCCTTGGCCTTGGCCTCGGCGCCCTTGGCGATGGTGACGAAGAACGGGTTGCCGAGCGAGCCGACGGTGATGCCGATCGACTTGAGCTCACGGGCCTGGGCGACCCCGGTGGCGAGAGCCAGCGCGAGGCCGGCGAGGATGGTCTTGTTGCGGGTCATCTTTGTCTCCTCTCTGGTCGTGTCGATCCATGCCTCCGGCGACCAGGAGCCGGGGGCGATGAGCTGTGTTGGGTGTAGGTTGGGCTGACGCAGGAAGCCCGATATGGAGCGGTACGGCTTTTGGCGTTGGGCCTCGCTGCGCTCAGCCCAACCCACTCGACCACATCACGTCCGCGCTCCGGACTGCCGGTATCGGTCGAGCGCCACTGCGCCGATGATCACCAGCCCCTTGATGATGTACTGCCAGATGTCCGAGACCCCGAGCAGCACCAGGCCGTTGGTGAGCACCGCGATGATGAGCGCGCCGATCAGGGTGCCGACGATGGAGCCGACGCCGCCCACGAAGCTGGTGCCGCCGAGGATCACCGCGGCGATGGCGTCGAGCTCGTAGGACTGGCCGAGCTGCAGGCCGTTGGCCGCCATGAGCCGCGCCGAGGTCATCACGCCGCCGAGCCCGGCCAGCAGGCCCGACATGGCATAGACGAAGAGCAGCACCTTCCACACCTTGATGCCGGAGAGCCGCGCCGCCTCGGGGTTGCTGCCCACCGAGTAGATGTGCAGGCCCAGCACCGTGCGGCGCAGGATGAACCACGACACCGCGATCACCGCGGCGGCGATCCACACCAGCCAGGGCACGCCCAGGAGGTCGTCGCTGCCGATGAAGGCGAAGGGCAGGTCGGGGTTGAACACCGTCTGGTCGTTGCCCAGCAGCCGCGCGAAGCCGCGCACCGCGGTGAGCGCGCCAAGCGTCACGATGAAGGGCGGCAGCTTGCCGAAGGCGACCAGCCCGCCGTTGATGAGGCCGAAGGCGAGTCCGGTGGCGAGTCCGGCGGCGATCGCCAGCCCGCCGCCGCCCGGCAGCGTGGAGGTGAGCACCGTCACCACCGCCGCCGCGGCCAGCACCGAGCCGACGGAGAGGTCGATGCCGGCGGTGAGGATGACGAAGGTCATGCCCGCGGCGAGCACGATGTTGATCGAGGCCTGCTGGGCGATGATCGAGAAGTTCTGGGCGGTGAAGAAGCCTTCGGCCATGGCGCCGAAGGCCGCGGCCAGCAGGATCAGCACCGGCAGCATGCCGACGGCGCGCATCAGGGACTGGAAACGCTCGCGGGGCGTGGCCGGGATGGCTGCGGGCGCGCTGCGGGTAGGGGTGGCGATGGGGGTCTGAGCACTGCTCATCGTTGTCTCCGTGGTTCTCTTTTCTTGGGGTGGTACGGCCGCTCAGGCGGCTTCGGGCAGGGCCTCGGCGGCGGCGCCGGTGGCGAGCTCGATGATGGCTTCCTGGCTGACCGGGCGGCCGGAATAGCCGCCGAGCTCGCCCACCAGCTCGCCCTCGCGCATCACCAGCACCCGGTCGGCGGTGCCGACGATCTCGGGCAGCTCGCTGGAGATGACGATCACGCCGATGCCGCGGGAGGCCAGCTCGTTGATGATCCGGTAGATCTCCGACTTGGCGCCGATGTCGACCCCGCGGGTGGGCTCGTCCAGGATCAGCACCCGCGGCTCGAGCTCCAGGAGCCGCGAGAGCAGCACCTTCTGCTGATTGCCGCCGGACAGCGCCCCGACGTTCACCCGCGGGCTGGGCACGCGGATGGCCAGCTCGCGGATCGCGGCCACCGCCCGTTCCCGGGCGCGGGCGAGGTTGAGGATGCCGCCCGGGCGGGCGTCGCGGGAGCAGGCGCAGGTGTTGATGTTGTCGCGCACGCTCATATCGAGGAAAAGGCCGCGGCCCTTGCGGTCCTCGGTGAGATAGACCACCCCGGCCCGGATCGCGTCCAGCGGGGTGCGCAGCCGCACGGGCACGCCGTCCACCTTGATCTCGCCCGACACGCGCGGATCGGCACCGAAGACGAGCCGCGCCAGCTCCGTGCGTCCGGCGCCCACCAGTCCGGCGATGCCGAGCACCTCGCCCGCGTGCAGGTCGAAGCCGCAGCCGCGCACGCGCCGGCCGTCGGCCATGTCGCGCACCTCCATCACCACGCGGCCCGGGTCGTAGGGGCGGTGCTCCTTCTTGTAGAAGCCGGAGAGGTCGCGGCCCACCATCATCTGCACCAGCGACTCGGCGGACAGGGCGGCGCGCTCGAGGGTGCCCACGTAGCTGCCGTCGCGCAGCACCGAGACCCGGTCGGAGAGCTCGTAGATCTCGGCCATGCGGTGGCTCACGTAGACGATGGCCAGGCCTTCGGCGCGCAGTTGGCGGATGAGCTCGAAGAGCCGGTCGGTCTCGCGGGAGGAGAGCGGGGTGGTGGGCTCGTCCATCACCAGGATGCGGGCGCGGGCGTGCACCGCGCGGGCGATCTCCACCAGCTGGCGCTCGGCGATGGAGAGATCGCTCACCACGGTGCGCGGCCCGAAGCTCGCCCCGAGGCGCGCCAGCACGTCGGCGCAGTCGGCCTCCATGGCGTGGCGATCGACACGCCCGCCGCGGGTGAGCTCGCGTCCGAGGAAGATGTTCTCGGCCACCGTGAGGCTGGCGCACAGGGACAGCTCCTGGTAGATCACCGCCACGCCCAGGGCCTTGGCCGACAGCGGCCCGTCTATGGTGACCGGCCGGCCGTCGATGCGGATCTCGCCGCCAGGGTCCGCATCGTAGGCGCCGGAGAGGATCTTCATCAGGGTGGACTTGCCGGCACCGTTCTCGCCCATGAGGGAGTGCACCTCGCCGGGGTAGAGCGTGAGCGAGACCTCGCGCAGCGCGCGCACGCCGGGGAAGGTCTTGGAGATGCCGCGCATCTCGAGGATGGGCCGCAGGGGCTGCTCATTCGCCATCGTGGATCTCCTCCTGGGACTTGCCGCCGCGCAGCAGCTCGGCGCGGGGCGAGAAGCTGAAGAACATGGGCAGGCTCGCCGCGCCGACCGCGCCCGCGTCCGAGCCGAAGGAGCCTCGGACCAGCTCGGGCACGCCGCGGGCCTCCGGGGCGGTCTCTTCGAGGGATTCGGCGAGGCGGCGCATGAGGAGCTCCACCAGGCCGGCGTCCACGTCGGCGTCGAAGACCACCACCGGCACGTCGAGGATGGCGAGCGCCGAGCGCAGCGCCGGCGTGAGGGCGTCGATGCAGTCCTCCACCCATTCCTCCACCGCAGGATGGTGGGCGCGGATGTGCTGCTCGAGGTCGGCATGGCTCTCCACGGTGGCCCCGGCGTGGCGCAGGTGGCGGCCGAGGGCGTTGAGGGAGGCGCGCGACAGCAGCATGTCCCAGCGGCCCTTGGGCGGGTGGGCGGAGGCGAGCCGCGAGGGCGGCACCGGCATCACCGCGATGTCGCCCGCGTTGCCGGTCACCCCGCGCAGGCAGTCGCCTTCCAGCGCGACGCCGCAGCCGATGGCCGGGCCCATGAACACGTAGATGAAGTCGTCGAAGTCGCGCCCGCAGCCGTAGAAGAGCTCGGCGATGGCGGCGGCGTTGCCGTCGTTCTCGCTGAACACCGGCAGCCCCGTGGCCTCGCCCAGCTCGTAGGGGAAGTCCACCTCGTCCCAGGCGTGGAAGTGCGGATAGTCGAGATCGAGCTCCTGCAGCCACGCGCCGAGGTTGAAGGGCTGGGCGACGCCGATGCCGGTGAGGCGCTCGCGCTCGTCGGCGCTGATCTCGCCGAGTATCGCGTCGATGTCGGCGAGCACCAGTGCGAGCGTCTCCTGGGGCGAGGGCAGGAGGCGGTCGTGCACCCGGCGCGCGAGGATCTCGCCGCCGAAGTCCACCAGCGCCGTCTCGATGCTGTCGCGGTCGAGGCGCACGCCGATGCCGAAAGCGCCCTTGGGATTGAGGTCGATGAGGGTGGCGGGCTGGCCGCGCTGGCCCTCGGTGCGTCGCCCGGTGAACACGATCAGCTCGCTCTGCTCGAGGGACTGGATGATGCTGCCGATGGCGGTGCTGGTGAGATGCGTCCTGCGTGCGAGGTCGGCTTTGGACGCTTCGCCGCCGCGGCGCAGCACCTGCAGCAGCAGGCGCTCGTTGTACCGACGCAGGCGCACGGAGTTGCGCCCCCGGCCGATGCGGGTGGTTGCCATCCTTGTCTCCTTCCGGCCCGCCTGTTGGCGGTGCTTATTAATAAATCAAGTTGGTTTATTAAATAACTGAGCCGGGCTCGTGTCAAGCAAAGATTTCGATAAAGGGGGACCTCCCTTAGCCCGGATGAAGCGCAGCGGAATCCGGGGCCGCCGTTCGGTGCTTCGCGGTAGTTCCCGGATCGCGCCTTCGGCGCAATCCGGGCTACGACCCCGGCGCCCATCCCGGTAAAGTGGCGCCTCTTCCCCCGTCCTCGGACCACCGGAGCGCCGTCACCATGAGCCAGCTACGAATCCCTGCCGTGTACATGCGCGGCGGTACCAGCAAGGGCGTGTTCTTCCGGGCGGAGGACTTGCCTGCGGAACCGGCCGAGCGGGACCGCCTGCTGCTGCGGGTCATCGGCAGTCCCGACCCATACGGCCAGCACATCGACGGGATGGGCGGCGCCACTTCGAGCACCAGCAAGGTGGTCGTCGTGTCGCGCTCCGAGCGCGCTGGTTGCGACGTGGATTACCGCTTCGGGGCGGTCGCGGTCGACCAGCCGGTCATCGACTGGTCGGGCAACTGCGGCAACCTGAGCGCGGCGGTCGGGCCGTTCGCCATCTCGAGCGGGCTCGCGAGCGCGCCCGCCGAGGGCGTCGCCACGGTCCGCATGTGGCAGGCCACCATCGGCAAGGTGATCGTGGCCCACGTGCCGATGCGCGACGGGGAAGTGCTGGAGGAGGGGGATTTCGAGCTCGACGGCGTGACCTTCCCGGCCGCCGAGATCCGGCTCGAATTCCAGGATCCGGCCGCAGACGATACGGGGGGCGAAGGCGGCGCGATGTTTCCCACCGGCCGGCGCATCGACCTGCTGGAAGTGCCGGGCCTGGGCATGATCGAGGCGACGCTCATCGACGCCGGCAACCCCACCATCTTCATCGACGCCGGGAGCATGGGTCTTGCCGGCACCGAGCTGCAGGCCGAAGTCAACGGCCGGCCGATGCTGCTCTCCCGGGCGGAGGCGATCCGTGCGGCCGGTGCCGTGGCGATGGGCCTGGTCGCCACCGCCCAGGAGGCCACCGCCAGGCGGCCGCACACGCCCAAGCTCGCCTTCGTCGCGCCGCCCGCGCGCTACGTCGCATCGAACGGCAAGCCGGTGGAGCCCGCTTCGATCGACCTCCTCGCACGCATCTTCTCCATGGGACAGCTGCACCACGCCATGACCGGCACCGGCGCGGTGGCGATCGCGGTGGCCGCCGCCATCCCGGGCACGCTGGTCCACCGGGTGGCGCCGGCCGGCCCGGATGGGCGCGTGCGCTTCGGACACCCCTCCGGCACCCTGGCGGTCGGCGCGGAGGCCTGTGAGCGCGACGGCAAGTGGGTGGTGACCAGGGCCATCATGAGCCGCTCGGCGCGGCGGCTCATGGAAGGCTGGGTGCGGGTGCCCCGGGCGCAGCCCTGAGCGGGCGGGCGCTCACAAGGCGGCCACCGCGCCGTCGCTGCGCGGATCCGCCGCGCCCTCGATCAGCCCGTTGGAATGCCGCACCAATGCGCCGGCGTGGCCCATGGTGTCGCTGTAGGCCTCGTCCAGGAGCTCCACCTGGTGTCCGGCCTCCCGCAGCGCCTGCACCAGCTCCGGGGCGAAGCGGCTTTCGAGCTTGAGACTGGTGCTCACGTCGCCCCAGGTGCGGCCGAGCAGCCAGCGGGGCGCACTCACCGCCTGCTGCAGCGGCTGGCCGAAACGCGCATAGCGGGTGAACACGGCGGCCTGCGTCTGTGGCTGGCCTTCGCCGCCCATGGTGCCGTAGGGCATCACCCGCCCGTCGTCGAAGAGCGCGAGCGAGGGGTTGAGCGTATGGAAAGGTTTGCGCCCCGGTTCCAGCGCGTTGAGGGCGCTCGGGTCCAGGGAGAAGCTGATGCCGCGGTTCTGCCAGGTGATGCCGGTGTCGCGGAGCACGACGCCCGAGCCGAACTCCCAATACACGCTCTGGATGAAGCTCACCGCGCGACCTTCGCGGTCGATCGCGCCCATCCAGATGGTGTCGCCCGGCGCGGCGGGCTCGGGCCAGGGCAGGGCGCGGCCCATGTCGATGTCGGCGGCGCGCTCGTCCAGCGCGGCCGCGGTGAGGAAGCCCGACGGGTCCGCGCGCAGGCGGCCCGGGTCGGTGACGAAGCGGTCGCGCACCCGGAAGGCACGCTTGGTGGCCTCGACCAGCCCGTGGATGTGGTCGAAGCCTTCGCCGTCGGAGACGCCGAGGCGCTCGAACAGGCCGAGGATCATCAGCGCGGCCAGCCCCTGGGTCGGCGGCGGCAGGTTGTAGACGGTGCAGTCGGCGAGCCGTACCGCCAGCGGCTCCACGATCCGCGCGGAGTAGGCCGCGAGATCGCCCGTGCGCAGCGGGCTGCCCAGGCGCTCCAGCTCGGCGCCGATGCGGGCGGCGATGCTGCCGCGGTAGAAGTCGTCCAGGCCGCACTCGGCGAGGGTGGCCAGCGTCTGCGCCAGCGCGGGCTGGCGCAGGATGTGGCCCACCGCGGGCGGCGCACCGTCGACGAGGAAGGTCTCGGCGAAGCCGGGCGCGTCCTTGAGCCCCTCGAGCTTGCTCGTCGTGAGCGCCGTCTGGCTCTCGGTCACGGCCACCCCATCCCTGGCGTGGCGGATGGCGTCCGCGAGCAGGCGCGGCAGGGGCAGGGCCGGGCCCCAGGCGGACGCCACTTCGAGCGCCTTCGCCCAGCCGCCGACGGTCCCGGCGACGGTGAGCGCCGCCTTGGGTCCGCGCGCGGGGATGGTTTCCAGTCCCGCGTAGATTTCGCGGTCGGCCAGGCCGGCGGAGAAGCCGCAGGCGTCGATCGCCACCGGCGCCGTGCCCGGCTCGTGGATCAGCCAGAAGCCGTCGCCGCCGATCGCGTTCATGTGGGGATAGACCACCGCGATCGTGGCGGCGGCGGCGACCATCGCCTCGACCGCGTTGCCGCCTTCGCGCAGCACGTCGCGGCCGGCCTGGGCGGCCAGGTGATGGGGGGCGACCTGCATGCCGCCCAGGGCTGTGAGAGTGTGCAACATGGTTGTCTCCTGAAGATGTGTCGGGCGGCGTTCAGGCCAGCAGGCCGTAGAACATGCGCAGCGAAGTGAAGGCGAGGAAGGCGGCGAAGACCTGGCGCAGGCGGCGGGCGTCGATCGCGTGGGCGAGGGCGGCGCCCCAGGAGGTCGTGACCATGGTGGCCGGCACGATGAGCGCCATGCCGAGGAGGTTCACGTAGCCCACGGTCGCGGGTGGGCGCAGCGGCACGTCCAGGCCGCTCAACAGGAAGCCCAGTGCGCCGGGAATGCTGATGATCATCCCGAGCGCCGCGCCGGTCCCGACCGCGGTGTGCATCGGCGTGCGGAAAGCGTTGAGGAGCGGCACCGACAGCGTGCCGCCGCCGATCCCCATCAGCGTGGAAATGCCGCCGATCGACACCCCCATGAACGATGTGCCGACCGTGCCGGGCAGCCCGTCGCCCAAGGCGAAGCCGTCGCGCTTGAAGGCCATGTTGAGCGCCACCAGGAAGGCCACGCCGGCGAAGATGCCCGTCAGTACCCGGCCGCTGAAATAGCCCGACAGCAAGGTGCCGACGAGGACGCCCGCCACGACGGACGGAATCAGCTTGCCGAGCAGCGCGCGGTCGAGGCTGCCGCGCCGGCGGTGGGCGCGTGCGGACATGATGGAGGTGGGGATGATGGTGGCGAGCGAGGTGCCCACCGCCACGTGCATGCGCACCGACTCGTCGATGCCCAGCAAAGTGAAGAGGTGGTAGAGCACCGGCACGATGACGATGCCGCCACCGACGCCGAGCAGGCCGGCGAGGATGCCGGCCACCACGCCGGTCGCGAGCAGGGCGGCGGCGAGCCCGAAGAGCCAGGCCGAGCTGTGCCCGTCCAGGAATTCCATGTATGTCTCCGTTGGAGGGCGGACCCGGCACGCGCCGGGTCCGCGTTCGATTACCAGCCGATCGCCTTGGGCAGCCAGGTGGCGATGGCGGGGAAGAGGAAGATCAGCGCCAGCGCGACCATCTGCAGCAGCACGTAGGGAAGCGCGCCGGCGTAGATGTCGCGGGTGGTGACGCCCGGCGGGGCGACACCCTTCAGGAAGAACAGCGCCCAGCCGAAGGGCGGCGTCAGGAAGGACATCTGCAGGTTCATCGCCACCAGGGTCGCGAGCCAAACCATGTCGGTGCCGTAAGCCTGAAACACCGGCAGGAACATCGGCAGCGCGATGTAGGAGATCTCGATCCACTCGAGGAAGAAGCCGAGCACGAAGAGCAGCAGCATCAGGAAGAAGAGCGCTCCCTTTTCCCCGCCGGGCAGCATGGAGAACATGCCGTGCACGATCTGCTCGCCGCCCAGTCCGCGGAAGGCCAGCGCGAAGGGCTGGGCGCAGAGCAGGATGAAGAACACCATGGCGGTGATGGTGAGCGTGCCGTGCAGGGTCTCGCGGATGAGCTGCGCGTTCATGCGCCGGGCTGTCAGCGCGATCAGCGCGCTGCCGAGCGCGCCCATCGAGGCCGCCTCGGTGGGGGCCGCGACGCCGCCGATGATCGAGCCCAGCACCGCCACCACCAGCAGCAGCGGCGGGAGCACGGTACGCAGGAGGTCGCGGCCGAGGCTGCCGGGCGCGGCCTGCGCGCGTTCTTCCGCGGGAATCGCCGGGACGCGCTCGGGCCGGTACCTGCCGACCAGGAGCAGGAACACGACGTACACCGCGGCGAGCACCAGGCCGGGCAGGAAGGCGGCGGCGAAGAGCGTTCCGACCGATTCGCCCACGATCTCCGAGAGCAGGATCAGCACCAGGCTGGGCGGGATGATCTGCCCCAGGGTGCCCGAGGCGCAGATCGTGCCGCAGGCGATGCTCGGGCTGTAGCCGCGGCGCATCAGGGTAGGCAGGGTGAGCATCGCCACGGTGACCACGGTCGCGCCCACGATGCCGGTGGAGGCGCCCATCAGGACCCCGACCAGGATGATGGCGATGCCCATGCCGCCGTTCAGCCCGCCCATGGCCCGGCCGATGGTCTCCAGCATGTCCTCCGCCACCCGGGACTTCTCCAGCATCACGCCCATGAAGACGAAGAGCGGGATGGCCAGCATGGTGTAGTTGGTGACCACGCCGAAGAGACGTGCCGGCAGCAGCGAGAACAGCATGCTGCCGAAGCCGAGCGCGCCGGCCACGAAGCCCGACACCGCGAGGGCGATCGCCACCGGCACGCCGATCATCATCAGCGCGAGGAAGCCGCCGACGAGGCCGAGCGCGAGCCATTCGTTGCCGCTCATGTGCGGACCTCCAGGGAGTCGTGGGGCAGGGCGGGGGCGCCGGCGAGCAGGGTGGCCAGCGCCGCCAGCGTGTCGCGCAGCCCCTGCACCGCGAGCAGCGAGAAGCCCAGGGGGATGAAGGCCTTCAACAGGTAGCGCCAGGGCAGGCCGCCCGGGTCGGGCGAGCCCTCCCCGATGTCGTAAGCCTGCATCACGTAGGGCACGGCGAGCCAGGCGATGGCCGCGCCGACCGCCAGGGTCAGAAGCCCCGAGAGCACGTCGATGGCGGCGCGGGCGCCGGGGCCGAAGCGGTCGTAGAGGAAATCGACGCGGACGTCGGCACGGTGATGCACCGCGTAGGCCATGCCCAGCAGCGCGATCGGCGACACCAGGTGCCACTCCATCTCCTGGAGGCCCACCGGGCTCCAGGAGAACATGTAGCGCAGCAGTACATTGGCCGCCACGAGCAGCACCAGGGCGAGCACCGCGGCCCGGGCCACCCAGCCGAGCAGGAGGACGGCGTCCTCCAGCGGCTTGAGGAGGGTGTTCATCTCGGATCTCCTTGCCCGTGTCACAGCACCAGGAAGGCCTTTTCGCTGAACGCCGCCCAGGACTCGTGCTTCTTGCGGAAGGCCATGAAGGCGTCGTGCACCTTGCGGGTGGCGGGGTCGGCCTTGGCCAGCGTCTCCAGGGTGTCGGCGGTCACCGTCTTGAGCCTGGCCACCACCTCGGCAGGAAGCGGCCGGGCCGTCACCCCGTGGTTGGTGACCAGGTCGGTCAGGGCGTCGGCGTTCACCGATTCGCACCAGGCGTGGCTTTCCACGTTGCAGGCTTGCGCCGCCGCGCGCACCACCGCCTGCAGGTCCTTGGGCAGGCTGTCCCAGGCCTTCTTGTTGATCATCAGCTCGGTGACGTTGGTGGGCTCGTGCCAGCCGGTGGTGTAGTAGTTCTTGGCCGCCTTGTGCAGGCCCAGGCGACGGTCCTGGTAGGGGCCGACGAACTCGGCCGCGTCGATCACGCCGCGCTCGAGCGCGGGGAAGATCTCGCCGCCGGGCAGCAGGCGCACCGCCACGCCGAGCTCCGCGTACACCTTTCCGGCGAGACCGGGGATGCGCATCTTCAGCCCGTTGAGGTCCGCGACGGTATTCACCGGCTTGCGGAACCAGCCCGTCATCTGGGTGCCGGTGTTGCCCATGGGCATGGCGACCAGGCCGTGCGCGGCGTAGAGCTCGTTCCACAGCTCGAGGCCGCCCCCGTGGTAGAGCCACGCGTTCATGCCCTGGGTGTTCATGCCGAAGGGCACCGTGGTGAAGTACTGCGCGGCGGGGACCTTGCCGGCCCAGAAGTAGGCGTTGGCGGCGTTCATCTCCACCATGCCCTTGGATACGGCGTCGAAGCCCTCCAGAGCCGGGATCAGCTCGCCGGCGGCGAAGTGCTGGATCTTGAGCCGCCCGCCCGACATCTCCTCGACTTTCTTGCAGAAATCGGTGGGGCTGCCGGGGCCCTGGACGTAGAAGGGCGAGCCCGGACCGTAGGCGTTGGTCATCTTCCAGTTGAAGGTCTTGCTTTCGGCGCGGACGATGGCGGGTGCGGTGAGAAGGGCGCCGGAAACGGCGGCACCGGTGAGGAACTTGCGGCGATCGGTCGTCATGTTGCGTTGCTCCTGTCGGGATATCGGCCCGGCATCCTGGCGGGATGCCATTTGTAAAGTGCTTCAGTACAGGGGATAGCAACGGCTATGCCAGTCCGATGCGTTGCCTAAGCTCTCGTAATTTCAAACGGTTACGCGATATCGCCGCAGCACGGGCGCCGCAAGGCGATGCACGAACTTGGGTCGGGGCGTGGGCAAGGCGGGTTACAAACGAATTCGGCGGGGTGTCGCCGAAGACATTCGTAAGGCCGAGGGATGACAATCGGCGACGAATCGTCGCCGCGGGCGGGTTCGCGGTGACGAATGGCTGATACGCACCCCCGCGACGCGGGATGCACCAGGATGGTGCCGTGAATGGAGGGTAGGCGGGGCCGCGTGGGTCGCTACAGGCGCGCGCCGCCGCGGCGGTTCTTCACCCGCGACAGCAGGCTCTTGCACTCGACGGAGAGGATCTCGGGGCGGTTGAAGATGCGTTTGCGCACGAAGGCGTCGAAGGTCTCGACGCTGTCGGTGAGCGTGTGGATGTGCAGGCTCTGCAGGTCGCTCATCACATAGAGGCTCACCACCTCGGGACATTCGGCGAGCTCGTTCGAGACCGCCTCCAGCGCGACCGGCGCGACCTTGAGGTCGATGAAGGTGGAAACCACCTTGCCGAGCTTCTCGGGGTTCACCACCGCCGAGAACTGCTCGATCACGCCGCTCTCGATGAGCGCCTGCACCCGTGCCCGGGCATGGGCGCGGGAGATGTCGAGCTGGCGGGCGATGTCGGCGAAGGAGGCGCGGGCGTCCTTGATCAGGATGTTGAGCAGTGCGCTGTCGAGCTTGTTCATGACGGTGGCGGGGAGAAGGGTCCGCCACCGCGGAGCAGGTTCCATGCCGATCGCAAGGACCGGCACTGGGCGGGCTCAGGCGAGCGCCGGATAGTCGATGTAGCCCTTCTCGCCGCCGCCGTAGAAGGTGGAAGTGTCGAAGGGGTTGAGGGGCGCCTGCTCGCGCAGCCGCAGGACCAGGTCCGGGTTGGAGATGAAGGCCTTGCCGAAGGCGACGAGGTCGGCGCGGCCCTCGGCGATCGCCGCCTCGGCGAGCTCGCGGTCGTAGCCGTTGTTCACCATCCACGCCGCCTTTCCGCCGGCCGCGACGTAGGCGGCCTTCAGGGCGGCGTAGTCGAAGGGCTTGTCGCCCTGCTGATAGTCGCGCGCGCCACCGGTGGCGCCCTCGATCACGTGCACGTAGGCGAGGGGCCAACGGGCGAGCTGCCGCACCACGTGCTCGAAGAGCGGCTGCGGATCCGGGTCGAAGGCGTCGTTGGCCGGGGTGACCGGCGAGATGCGGATCCCGGTGCGGCCGGCGCCGATCTCGGCGGTGATCGCCGCCATCACCTCGACGAGGAGTCGCGCACGGTTCTCGATGCTGCCGCCGTAGGCATCGCTGCGATGGTTGCTCCCCGAGCGCAGGAACTGGTCGATGAGGTAGCCGTTGGCCGCATGCAGCTCCACGCCGTCGAAGCCGGCCTCCAACGCCGCGCGGGCGGCGCGCCGGTAGTCCTCGACGATGCCGGGGATCTCCTCGATGGCGAGCGCGCGGGGCTCGGAGGTGGGGACGAAGCCGCCGCGCCCGTCCGCGTCGATGACGTAGGTCTTGGTCTTCGCCGCGATCGCCGACGGCGCCACCGGCGCGCCGCCGCCGGGCTGGAGCGAGGTGTGGGAGACACGGCCCACATGCCACATCTGCACCACGATCTTGCCTCCGGCCGCATGGACCGCGTCGGTGACCTGTTTCCAGCCGGCGATCTGCTCGGGCGCGTAGAGGCCGGGCACGTGGGCGTAGCCCTGGCCCTGCTGGGTGATGGCGGTGCCTTCGGAGATCAGCAGGCCGGCGCTCGCGCGCTGGGCGTAGTAGGTCGCGGTGATGTCGGCGGGAATCGCGCCGGGCGCGCGGTTGCGCGTGAGCGGGGCCATGGCGATGCGATTGGCGAGCCGCAGCTCGCCGGCGATGATCGGGTCGAACAGGGTGGTCATGCGTGAGGTCTCCGGAGCAGGTGGATCAGAGTTCCTTGCCGATGACGCGCAGGAACTCGGCGATGGTTTCTTCGTTGCGCTTGTAGAACACCCACTGGCCGATGCGCCGGGTGGTGACCAGCCCGGCACGCTGCAGCACCGCGAGGTGGGTGGAAACGGTGGACTGCGACAATCCGCAGCGCTCGAACTTGCCGGCGCACACGCCGACCTCGAGGGGATGCTCCTGGTCGGCGAAATGCTTTTCCGGCTCCTTGAGCCATTGCAGGATCTCGCGCCGGACCGGGTGGGCGAGGGCCTTGATGACTTCGTCGAGTTCCATGGAGGCCTCCAGCAGGCTTGGCGTATCGCTTCGGGCCGATTCTTCAATCGATCGACTGCGATATATAAATCGAAAACAAGCGAACTATAAATCGCAAAGTTTCGATATACAAGCCCGCGGCGATCCGCCCGGCAAGCGGGCGGACGGATCCCTCAGGCGAGTGCTTTCAGGCGGAAACGCTGCAGCTTGCCGGTCTCGGTGCGCGGCAGCGCGTCGACGTAGGCGATGGCGCGCGGATACTTGTACGGCGCGATGTGCGCCTTCACGAAGTCCTGAAGCGTCCGGGTCATCGCCGCATCGCCGGTGAAGCCCGGCTTGAGCACCACGAAGGCCTTGATGATCTGGCCGCGCTCCGGGTCGGGGGCGCCGATCACGCCGCACTCGGCGACCGCCGGGTGGGCGAGGAGCGCCCATTCCACCTCGGGGCTGGAGACGTTGTAGCCGGAGGTCACGATCATGTCGTCCACCCGGGCGTGATAGTAGAAGTAGCCGTCCTCGTCCACGTGGAAGGCGTCGCCGGGCAGGTTCCAGCCGTCGCGCACGTAGTCCTTCTGGCGCGGATCGGCAAGGTAGCGGCAGCCGGTGGGGCCCTTCACCGCGAGCTTGCCGACTTCGCCCGGCGGCAGCGGGTGCATGGCCTCGTCGACGATCATGCCCCGGTAGCCCGGCAACAGCTTCCCGACCGCGCCGGGCCGATAGTCCTCGGGCCCGGAGGCGATGTAGATGTGGATCATCTCGGTGCCGCCGATCCCGTCGTGGATCTCGATGCCGCTCGCCTCGCGCCACTTGTCGCGGGTGTCGGTGGGCAGGGCCTCGCCGGCGGAGACGCATTTCGCGAGGCTGGAGATGTCGTGGCGGCTCGCGAGCCCGGCCATCTGGCGGTAGCCGGTGGGGGAGGTGAAGCAGATCGTGGCGCGGTGCTCGGCGATCGCCTGCAACAGCGGCTCGGGGGCGAGCTTCTCCAGGAGTACGGTGCTCGCCCGCGCCCACAGCGGGAAGCACAGCAGCCCGCCCAGTCCGAAGGTGAAGGCCAGCGGCGGAGTGCCGATGAAGACGTCGTCCGGACCGGGCTTCAGGCAATGCCGCGGGAAGACCTCGCACATCGCCATGACGTCGCGATGGAAGTGCACCGTGCCCTTGGGCACGCCGGTGGTCCCGGAGGTGAAGCCGATGAGCGCCGGGTCCTCCGCCGCGGTGTCCACCGCGAGGAAATCGGCCGGTTTGCCGTCCATGCACGCCTCCAGCCCGCCGCCGCGGCCGAACAGCTTCACCTCGCGCAGCACCGGCGCTTCACGCTGCGCGGCCACGAGCTCCTCGGCCAGGGCGGCATCGCACAGCGCGTGGCTCACCTGCGCCAGCCGCAGGATCTCCTTGAGCTCCTTCGCCCGCAGCAGCGGCATGGTGCCCACCGCGACCCCGCCCGCCTTCCACACCGCGAGCCAGCAGGCGGCGAGCCAGGGCGAGTTGGCGCCGCGCAGCAGCACCCGGTTGCCGGGCACGAGACCCATGTCCTCGGTCAGCACCCGGGCCAGCCGATTCACCCGCTGCTGCAGCTCCCGGTAGGTCCAGCGCACATCCTGGCCGAGGATGGCCGGGCGCTCGCCGTGGCCTTCGGAGACTGCCCGGTCGAGCAGCTCGACGGCGGCGTTGAGCCTGTCGGGGAACTGCAGCTCGGGCCGGTCGAAGACCAGGTCGGGCCAGTCGGTTTTCGGAGGGAGGTTGTCGGTGACGAAGCGGTCGATGTGGGCGCTGCGGCTCATGGTGTCTCCTCTGGTAGGGCGGCCTCGTTCTCGTGGTCCGGCGGTTCGGCCGCTGTATGCGGCGAGGCAGGCAAAGCGAGGTATCAACACTATAGACACGAATAGTTCAGGCTTCAACTTATACGACAGGATGAAAGCGTGCGCCTGTAGGGAGGAGTCGACGCGCCGGCCGTGGGCATGTGATTTGCGGGAGGCTCTGTTCGTGGATGCGGCGTTCTCCGCTCCCGGAGCGGGGCGGCTGTGGCTCCCCGGCCGATACCGCGTATCGCCGCCCGGAGCCCTCCGGGGACGCCATGAAACCGAAAACGAAAGGAGGTGAGTATGGAACTCCAGGCAAGCAAGCTGTTCGGGCACACGATCGCTGCGACGGACGGCGACATCGGTACGGTCGAAGACATCTATTTCGACGACGAGTGGTGGGCCGTGCGCTACTTCGTGGTGGATACCGGCGAATGGCTGGGCGGACGGCAGGTCCTGATCTCGACCGAGTCGCTGCGCCCCGGCGGCTGGCCCGAGAAGACGATTCCGGTGAACCTCACCCGGCAGCAGGTGGAGACGAGCCCGCCGGTGGATACCGACCGTCCCGTCTCGCGCCACTACGAGGCGTCGCACGCGGTGCATTTCCACAACCGCTACTACTGGAACGGCCCCCACGGCTGGGCGGCCGGCCCGTGGGGCATGATGCTGGGCACCGAGCAGCCCCGCCCCGGCGCGGAAGGACGCCAGCTGGACGAGATCTCGGCGGCCGAGCACGAGCAGGCCGAGCGCTCCCACCTGCGCAGCGCCACCGAAGTGATCGGCTACGACGTGGTGTCGACCGACGGCGAGGCGGTAGGCAAGATCGACGATCTGATCGTCGACAGCGACAACTGGCGCATCACCCACCTGATCGCCGACACCCGGACCTGGCTGCCGGGAGGACAGGTACGCCTGCCGCCGGAAGCGGTCGAGCACTTCAACTGGTCGCTCAGCGCCGTTCGCCTGAACCTGACCCGCGACCAGGTGAAGAAGAGCCCCCACTTCCGCTGAGCGGCCGGCTCTCCGCGAGGGCGTGGCGGCGACGGCTACCTCAGTCCGGCTGTCGCCGCCACGCCCTCATCGTTTCACCGGCGTCATGATGTAGTCGCGGGTGCTCTTCTGGTGGCAGGCGATGCAGCCGTCCACCTTGCCCGAGGCCTCGACGGCGCCGTCCGCGCCGCGCTTGAGCCAGAACCAGTCGCCGTGATCCGGGTTGTAACCGGAGACCTTGTACATCACGGTGATCGCGGCGAGCGTCTTGTCGGGCGTGTAGTTCTCCTTGACGACGATGGCGCCTGCGGGGAACTCGCCGGCGCCGCCGGTTAGCGCCTCGTAAGCGGTCCGGTTCACGTAGGTGGTGAGGAGGGCGCCGTGGGGCTCGGTTCCCTGGTAAAGCTTGTCCTTGCCCGGAAACAGGCGGAACTGCTTCCGATAGTCCTGCTGCTGCAGATGGTTCCATAGCGCCTGGGCGTCCGCCTTGGGCATCTGCGTTGCCTGGGCCTGAGCGGACACCGGCCGGAGCAGGGCAAGGGATGCGACGCCGACGAGCGCCGCGGCGAGGATCTGGCGTTTCATGGTGACCTCCTTGTCGGGCTGCGGAAAGTAATCGCCCCGGGGGCGGCGGCCCGATGCGGGCAGGTGGCCGGTCCGCAATCCGCGTGCCGTGGCGAAGCGATGCCGGCGTCCGGGTGGCGATGGGCATTGGGATTGCTGCCCAGACCAGCCGACCCCTCTCGCATCGCGTCCGCTCGAACAGAGCGGATCAAGGAGACGATCGTGCATACGGTGAAACCGCCTGCCCCACTTCCAGCCCGCATCACGCCGGAGCAGCGTGGCCGCTTCGAGCGCCAGCTCGCCGAGTTGCTCGCGGCGCTCGGGCTGCCCCTGGACTCGCCCGGTACCGAAGGAACGCCTGCGCGCCTGCTGGACGCGTGGATCGACGCGACCAGCGGCTACGAGCCCGATCCCAAGCTTGTCACGCTCTTCCCCGCCGAACGGCGCGAGGGCGCGGGCGGTGGCCACGACCAGATCGTCGAAGGGCCGATCGCTTTCACCGCCCTGTGCGAGCACCATGCCCTGCCTTTTCTCGGCAACGTCTGGGTCGGCTACGTGGCCTCGGGTCAGCTGATCGGGCTCTCCAAGCTCACGCGACTGGTGCGCTGCCATTCGCGTCGTTTCACCATGCAGGAGCGCCTCGGCGCCGACATCGCTGCCACGCTCGCGACGATCGTCCGCGCGCGCGGCAGCGCGGTGTATATCGAGGCGACCCATCTGTGCACCCGCATGCGCGGCGTGCGCGAAACCGATGCCGCCACGCGCACCGCGACGTGGCGGGGCGCGTACGAGGACGATGCGCGCCTGCGGCGCGAGTTCATGGGCCTATGCGGGAGAGGCTGAGTATCGGCGTGGTGGCGCCGTTGGTCGCGCCGCTGCGCGAGGCCCAGCCTTACGGCAATCACATCTTCCTGACCGACCTCGCACGCGGGCTGGCGGCGCGCGGTCACGACGTCGTCGTGTACGCGGCCGAGGGCTCGCAGGTCGAGGGCTTGAGGCTCGACACGGTGCCGGTGGCGCCCGAGATCGAAGGCCGTTTCCTCCTTCTGCGGGGCAACGAGGCGGCCGAGGCGCAGGCGATGGCGCAGGCATTCGATAGGCTCTTTGCGCGCCTGCGCCGGCGGGGGCACGACGTTGTCACGCAGCACGCCTTCGACCGCGAGGCGATCGCCGCCGACCCCGGCGTGCCCACACTGCACACGCTCCATCTGCCGCCCCTGCGCGAAGAGGTGATGGCTGCGGTGCGCGCGACACCGATGCCGGTGGCGACCGTTTCCGAGCGCTGCGCCGGGCTGTGGCGGGACGCATGCGGGCGGGAGGTCGGCGTGTTGCCCAACGGCGTGCCGCCCATGCCCGGCCCGGAAGGACCTGTCGAGCCCGTCGCCCTGATCGCCGGACGCATCTCGCCCGAAAAGGGGGTCGCCACGGCCATCCGGGCGGCCTGGCTGGCCGGACTCGTTCCCTGCGTGGTGGGCGAGATCTACGATCCGGACTACTACCGCTCGGAGGTCGCGCCGCTGCGCCACGTCGCGCGCATGCTGCCCGCGCTGCCCCGTCACCAGGTGCGCGCCCTGATGGGCTGCGCGGCGGTGGCCCTGATGCCCGTCGAGTGGGAGGAGCCCTTCGGCCTGGTGGCCGCCGAGGCCCAGCTCGCCGGCTGCCCGGTGGTCGGCTATCGCCGCGGGGCCTTGCCGGAGGTGGTCGTCGAGGGGATAGGCGGGCACCTCGTGCCCCCAGGCGACGAAGCGGGCCTCGTGGCGGCGATCGGCGCATCCTGCCGTCTCGACCGGGCGGCGATCCGCCGCGACGCCGAGGAACGCTTCGGCATGGATGCCTGCATCCGGCGTTACGAGCGGGCCCTGGTCGCCCTGGGGGATTGAGCGGCATGCGCATCGCCGTCGTCTCGACCTGCGCGGTCGCCGTGCCGCCTGCCGCCTACGGAGGCACCGAGCTCTTCGTCGACGTCCTCGTGCGTGCGCTCGTGGCGCGCGGACACGAGGTCGTCGTGTACGCGACGGGCGATTCGCGTCCCGCCGGCGCTCTGCGCGCCTGTGTCCCGCGGCCCGTCTGGCCGCCGGACTACGAAGCGGAGCGCCGGCACGCGGCCTTCGCCCGGCACGATGTCGAGCGGATCGGAGCGGACGTGGTCCACCTCAACTCGCCCGATGCCCTGCTCGAATTTGCAGGCTGCCGCCTTCCTCTGGTGGTGACCCTTCATCACCAGCGCGAGGAGTCGCTGATGCCCGCCTACCGCAGCTGCCGCGACGCCGCCCTGGTGGCGATCTCGCGGCGCCAGGCGGCGACCCTCCCCGAGCTCGGTCCCTTCCACGTCGTCCATCACGGTCTCGAGCCGGAGCGCCACCCGGCAGGCCCCGGGCATGGGGGGTACGTGGCCTTTCTCGGGCGCATCGGTCCGCAGAAGGCGCCGCATCTGGCCATCGACGCGGCGCGGCGCGCCGGCGTACCTCTGGTCATCGGGGGGCCGCACTGGCCGGGCAACCCACGGTACGACGCCTACTTCGAGCGGGAAATGGCGCCTCGGCTCGCCGAGGGCGGCGCAGTCGCCTGGCCCGGCGAGCTCGACCACCGCGCCAAGCTCAGATTGCTGCAGAGGGCCGAGGCCTTGCTCTTCCCGATGGACTGGGAGGAGCCGTTCGGGTTGGCAATGATCGAGGCGATGCTGGTTGGGACGCCGGTCGTCGCGTTCGACCGCGGGAGCGCCCGCGAGATCGTGAGCGAAGGGGTGACCGGGCACCTGGTGGAGGACGTCGAAGGGATGGCCGTCGCCCTGCACTCGGTCCGCCGCCTGGACCGCGCACGCTGCCGCGAGCGTGCCGTGCGGCGTTTCAGCGCGGTCCGCATGGCGACGGACTACGAGCGCGTCTACCGTGCTCAGGTCGCCGCCGTACACGCGCGCATGCGCGGTACCTGGCACTAGCCCGCCCCGGGCGAGGTGGTGCGCCGTGCGCCGACCGGCGTCGCGCCGGCGCGCGGGCGCGTAGCCGTGCGCAGCGATTCGATGTAGGTCACCAGCTTCCAGATGTCCTCGGTCGGAAGGATCGTGCCCCAGGCCGGCATGCCGTACCTGCGTCCTTTTGCGATCGAGGCGTACAGTTGGGCCGGATCGTCGCCGTAGATCGTCGAATCATCGAGCAGGCTCGGGGCAATGCCGCCGCGGCCGTATCGGCCGTGGCAACGGGCGCAGTGGTATTGCACGAAGAGGCGGCGTCCTGCGAGCGAGGCCGAAGCGTCGTCCCGGTAGGGGTTTCCGGTGGGCCCGGCATGGGCGACGGGGGCGACGGGCGGTGTCGGCTGCGATTCGGCGGGAGGGTCACGGCGCGCGTTCTCGGGCGGCGCCTGGACGACGGCCCCGGGCATCAGGACGGCGAGGAGGAGCAAGAGCTGGCTGTTCATGGCGAATACTCTGGGTTGAAGTGGACGACGCGCGACGCCGGGTCGGCGGGGCGCGCGTGGGCGCCGGCAGCCCATGGAGGGAGATGCGTGCTCCCGCCGCCGCACATGGCGGCGCTGCGCGCGGGGCGCAGGCGTCGGAGGGTTGCCCGGGGACGAGCCGGGGCGCTCGCCCGCCGGCCGGGGAAATCCGAAGCGCGGCATGTGTGGAGGACGGGAGGCGGAGCGGCGGCTCCGCGGTGCTGCGGGCACAGCAATCGACGCACCGGCGCTGCTGCGGCGGTCATCGGCGTGAGCGTGCAAGATCCACACGGCCGGTGTGCAGGATTTACAAGGGCGTGTACCGGAGGCCGTGGGTGCCGCCCGTCGCAGGCGCGCCGCGGGCCGCTCCGGCTGCGTCCGCCGGGGGGCGGGCAAGGATCGTCATCGGTGGGGAAGGGGGACGGGACGGGCGCTGTGCGCACACCGAGCACTCCTCATGCGGTGGTCCCGTACCGGCTGTCCGCCTCGTACGCGGACGCCCCTGCCGGCGAGGGCGAAGAATCCCGGCTCGTTCTCCCGAGCGCCACGATCCGGATGGCGCCCGGCGGTGCTTCAACTATAGCCCGCGAATCGGGTGCGGGCTGCGCCTTGGAAGCGGTCGGGGGCAGGGGGAGGGTGCCCGTGAGACCGGAGTCCCGGCGCGCCCGCATTCGGAGCGCTGCGCGTGGCTATCAGGCGCCCTGACCGATGTTCATCGACAGCCCGCCGTCGATGGTGAAGGTCTGCCCCGTCACGTAGTCCGCCTCCTCCGACGCCAGGTAGACCGCGAGCCGGGCGATCTCCCACGGCTCGGCGGCCCGCTTCCAGGGGATGCTCCGGACCTGCTCCTCGCGCACCTTGGCGTCGTCGATGGCCGGCTGGTTGAAGGGCGTGAGCACCATGCCCGGCGCCACGTTGTTCACGTTGATCCCGTCGGGCGCGAGCTCCAGGGCGAGGGTGCGCGTGAGGTTGCGCAGCCCGCCCTTGGCGACGTCGTAGCCGGCCGCCCCGGCGCGCGGGATCTCCTGGTGCACCGAGGTGACGTTGACGATCTTGCCCTTGCCGCCCGCCTCGCGCCGCATGCGGATGAACTGCCGGCAGCACAGGAAGGGGCCGTAGAGGTTCGTCTTGAGCTCGTTGTCCCAGTCCTCGAAGGGCATGTCGGCCACCTGCTTGCCGGTCGAGTCGATGCCGGCGTTGTTGACCAGGATGTAGGGGACGCCGAGCTGCGACTGGGTCTCGCGGAAGAGCCGCTCGACCGCGTCCGGCTCGCGCTGGTCGAGCTGGACGACGATGGCGCGGCGGCCCGCCTCCTCTACCCTGCGGCGCGTTGCCTCGGCACCGTCGCGATCATGGAGAAAGGTGATCGCGACGTCGGCACCTTCCTCGGCGAACGCGACTGCCGTCGCCTGGCCGATGCCCGAGTCCGAGCCGGTGACGATGGCGACCTTGTCTTTAAGGCGAGTGCTCATGATGGTCATCTCCGGGTAAAGCACGAGGAGAAGCCCGCAAGGGGTATTCCCGAGGCGGCGGAAGGGCGGGAACGCCGGGAACGCCGCCTGCGACCGGAGCGGATCATGGGCGACGAGAGGAGACGAAAATGAGGAGCCTGTCCTTGCGCACCGGTGCTCTCCCGGTTCTGCTTGCGGGCGCGACGGCCGCGGCGGGTGCCGACGAGCCCTTGCTGGTGACGCCCTACGAGGACTCGCCCTGCTGGGTGACGATCTACGACGGGAAGCAGTTCGAGCCGCCCGGCGCGCGCCTCGAGGGCCCGACCTTCCTCGAAGAGCCCGAGACCGGTCCAGTGGTCACCCTGGACCTGCGCGACGTCGGCGGACAGGATTTCATCGACCGCATCGACAGCCTGATCGTCGGGCCGCGCGCGCGGATCACCGTGTACGCCGAGCCCACCTACAGCGGCGACCGGGTGAGTTTCGGTCCCGGGGAGAAGGTGCCCGATCTGGCGGCGCACAACTTCGCCAACCGGATCCGGTCGATCAAGGTGCAATGCGACTGAGGGGAAAGGCGCGCCCCTACTCGAGCGTCGCGAGGAAGGCCGTCATGTCGCGCGCATGCTGCTCGGTGACGCCGAGATCCGGCATGGCGGTGATCGGGCTCACTTCCTGGGGATTGCGCAGCCAGCGGATCATGTTCTCCGGCGTGTTGGGCAGGATGCCGGCGATGAAGGCGCGGCTGGCCATGTGTTCCAGCGGCGGGCCGACCGGGGCGTTGGGCCCGACGACGCCCGGGATCCGGTGGCAGGTGACGCAGGCGTACTGGCTCATGGCGAGCCGGCCGCGCGCGACGCTCGCCTCGTCGGTGGCGGTCAGCGAAGCGGCCCTCGCTTCCGGCCCCCGATCGACCGTTTCCCGTGGCTCGGCGGCAGCGGGGTGGCGCGGCTGCAGTTGCGCCCGCAACACCTGGTAGCGCGCCGGCGAGAGCTCGGGCAACGTTTCCACGAAGGCGACCACGGCCCACAGGTCGGCATCTTCCATGCGGAAGCTCCATGCCGGCATGCCGGTCATCTTGATGCCGTGCTTCACTACCCAGTAGAGCTCGGCGGGCGTCCACGCCCGCGCGGTGTGGGCGAGATTTGCCGCCACCGGCGTCAGGCCCAGGGCGAACGGTTGCGGCGCCACGCCGGGCGCCCCGTGGCATTGCACGCAATGCGCCTCGTAGAGCGCGAGGCCGCGCTCGCGCATAGCGGGGTCGTCGAGCCGCGGCACCTCCAGCCTGTCGGCGCGGAAGTCCACCGAGCGGCGCATGGCGAGGTCCAGGATCCTGTAGGTGGGGGCAAGGTGCTGGTCGGTCGCCGAGATGTCGTACAGCCCGCTGTAGACGAGGGCGGCGGCGCCCAGGATGGCGGCGAAGACGACCCCGACGAGGGTGAGGAGCACTTTCTTCACTTCAACTCCTGAAGGTAGGCGGTCATGTCGCGCGCCTGGGCCTCGCTCACGGGCAGGTCGGGCATCGCCGTCTCCGGCGCGAAGCGGCTCGGCTCGCGGATCCACTGCGCCATGTTCTCCGGCGAGTTGGGCAGCACCCCGCCCAGGTAGACCCGGCGCCCGACGTTCTCCAGCGGCGGCCCCGTGTTGCCTTTCGCCCCCGCCACCCCGGGAATGATGTGGCAGCTGCCGCATCCGAACTGGCGCAGGAGCAGGCGGCCGCTCTCCGGGTCGCCGCCGAGCGCCGGGGGCGACTGCTCGCAGCCGGCGAGCGCGAGCCCGAGGTGGGCGAAGAGCAGGCCGACGAGTGCATTCATTCGCATATCGGCACCATGAACACGGTCAGCGCCTCCCACAGGATCGCGAGCAGCGCGAAAGCGGCCACGCCGGCCGCCAGCCAGGACTCGAAGCGCTCGCGCCGGGCGAACTCCTTCGCCACGATGACGAGGCATGCCGCGATCCCGGCAATCGTCGCGCCCGCGATGACCCAGGGCACCGGCTGGGGTGCGCCGCGCGCACAGGCGAGCGCCGTGAAGCCGTAGATCGCCACGAAGTGCAGGATCCATACGATGATGCCCGCCGAGATGCGCAGGCTGGTCGCGGCGAAGCTCATCCCACCAGCCTCGGAAAACCGTGCACCAGGGCGAGGCCGACCAGGCTCTGGCCGACGGTGTAGTGCCAGAACAGGCGCACGTTGTCGAAGGTGACGCGGCGTACCGGACCGAGCCTGCCGGTGGCCGCGCGGGCCAGCGCGAAAAAAGCCATCATCGACACCACCACGGTGTAGAAGCCCGCCAGCGACGCGAGCAGGTACACGGCCGCGCCGTAGGCGGACTCACTCGGGGAGAGGTCTCGCTGCGCGTAGAGCTCCAGTGCGACGGCTCCAACCAGCAGGACGAGGCCCACCCCCATCGCGACACCCATGCCGCGCAGTCGATTCGCCTTCAACCGGCGATTGGCGAGCCCCAGGGCGAGGCTGCTCGCGACGAAGAGTGCCGCGGTGGCGAGCGGAAACACCGGGCCGGGCAGGGCGTCCGCGGCGGGCCAGAAGCCGGGCGAGACCGTCCAAAGGTAGAGGTAGGAGAAGACGGCGCAGCCGTAGATCGATGCGGCGACCAGCAGGAGCACCACCACCGCCCACCAGGCCTGGGAGACCGGCCCGCTCATGTAGGCGGGGAGCTTGATCCCCCCGCCCACGTCCACCGGCTCGCGGATGGGCTCGGGATCCAGGTGCCAGCCCCAGTACATGATGCCGGCGACGGCGATGACGCCCGAGATCAGCGCCGGCACCACCAGCTTGACCGTGAGGAGCAGGAAGAAGCCGGCCGTGAACCACGCCGCCACGAGCGGCGCCCAGCCCGGCATGGGCATGCGCAGGAGGAACTGCGGCTTCGCCTCCACCGGGCTGGTGATGATGGTCTCCCGCCCGCCGGTAGGCGCGTTGGGCAGGTAGTAGCGGCCGGCGTCCACGTCCTCGGCGAGGTTCGGCTGATCCCACAGCGGCTCGCGGCTGGTGACGATCGGGATGCTGCGGTTCGAGTAGTTGCCGTTGGGCAGCCACTCCAGGGTGCCGGCGTTCCATACATTGCCCGCGTTCTCCTCCGACGACATGCGGAAGCGCCGCGCGAGGTCGATCAGGAAGAGCAGCACGCCCGCGGCGATCATGTAGGCCCCGACGGTGGACAGGAGGTTGAGCGTCTCCCAGCCGTAGCCGGCCGGGTAGGTGTAGACGCGCCGCGGCATGCCGTCCAGCCCGGTGATGTGCATCGGAAAGAAGGTGAGGTGGAAGCCGATGAAGACCAGCCCGAACACCCAGCGCCCGACGCGCTCCGAGAGCGCATGCTTGCTCGTGTACGGCATCCAGTAGTAGAAGGCGGCGAAGAGCGGGAACACCATCCCGCCTATCAGCACGTAGTGCAGGTGCGCGACGACGAAGTAGGTGTCGTGGGCCTGCCAGTCGAAGGGGATGACGGCAACCATCACCCCGGTGAGGCCGCCCAGGACGAAGGTGAACAGGAAACCCAGCACGAAGAGCGTCGGCGTGTTGAGCTGCACCCGCCCGCCGGCGAGGGTCGCGATCCAGGCGAAGACCTGGATGCCGGCCGGGATCGCCACCGCCGTGCTCGCCGCCTGGAAGAACGACAGCGACAGCTGCGGGATGCCGGTGGCGAACATGTGGTGCACCCACAGCCCGAAGGAGAGGAAGGCGGTGGCGACCAGCGCGAGCACCACCAGGCGGTAGCCCACCATGGGCGTCTGGGCCATGGTGGGGACGATCATCGAGACCATGCCCGCCGCGGGCAGGAAGATGATGTACACCTCGGGGTGGCCGAAGAACCAGAACAGGTGCTGCCACAGCAGGGGATCGCCGCCGACCTCGGCGCGGAAGAAGGGCCAGCCGAAGGCGCGCTCGAGCTCGAGCAGCATGGTGGCGGCGATCACCGCCGGAAAGGCGAACACGATCATGAGCGCGAACACCAGGATCGCCCAGGCGTAGAGCGGCATCCGCCCGAGCGTCATGCCCGGCGAGCGGGTACGCAGCACGCCCACGATGATCTCGATCGCCCCGGCGATGGCGGAGATCTCGATGAAGCCGATGCCCAGCAGCCAGAAGTCGGCGTTGAAGCCGGGCGAGAATCTTTCGGTAGTGAGCGGCGGGTTCATGAACCAGCCGCCCTGGGGCGCCCAGCCCACGAAGATGCTCGCGAAGAACACCAGCCCGCCCACGAAATAGGCCCAGAAGGCGTAGGCGGACAGTCGCGGGAAGGGCAGGTCGCGCGCGCCCAGCATGTTGGGCAGGAGCAGGATGCCCATCGCCTCCACCGCCGGCACGGCGAAGAGGAACATCATGATGGTGCCGTGCATGGTGAACAGCTGGTTGTAGAGCTCGGGGCCGACGAAGTCGTTCTCCGGCACCGCCAGCTGCGTACGCATCAGGAGGGCGAGGATGCCGGCGAGCACGAAGAAGAGAAAGGCCGTGCCGACGTAGAAGACCCCGATGTAGTTGTTGTTGATGACGGTGATGAAGCGGATCCCCTTCGGCGGATTCCACAGCCGACGTAACTCGTCGAGCTCGCCTTCTGGACGCGCTTCGGGGTGGGGCAGGGCGCTCATCTCAGGGTGTACAGCACGCTGACGCCTGCCGCATAGACGATGAGCACGAAGACCGAGTCGAGCCCCATGCGCAGGATCATGATGTGGCGCCGCTCCAGCAGTCCGGCGATGAAGAGGGCCGCCACGGCGATCCCGAGCAGCGAGGCGAAGGTGGCGAAGCGCCCGGCGGCGGCGAGCGCCGGCTCGCCCTGGTAGATCGCGTCTACGAGGAAGAGCAGCGCCAGGCCGAACAGGTTGGCGCCGAAGATGTCCGACACCGCCATCGCGTAGTTGCCCAGCCGCACCGTGGAGAAGACGATGCTGATCTCGGGCAGGGAGGTGGTGAGCGCCAGGAAGACCGCGCCGAAGAAGCTCTGGCCGAGGCCGGTCTGCTCGGCGAGCGTCTCCCCGGTGCGGGCGATGGCATAGCCGGCGACGAGGATGGCGCCCGCGCCGAGCGCGGTCTTGCCCAGCAGCGGCGCCAGCGGACCCGTCTCGGTGTCGTCCGAGTGCCCCTCGTCGGCAGCGGCCGCCGCACCCTCGGCAGCCGGGCGCGGTGGATCGGTGTGGTCGCGTACCCAGCCCTCCTGGCCCCGCGTGCGGCGCACCACCATGATGCTCATCAGATAGACCGCGAGCAGCAACCACGCCCATAGACCGATGCCGAGCACCGCGCGGTCCCCGACCACGGTCGCCCCGCCCACGATGGCGAGCATCAGCACGAGCAGCGCCCCCTGCAGCATGGGCAGGGGCGTGGCCACTCCGGCGGTGAGCGCTTCCCGCCGGATCACCGCATCGGCCGAGGCGAGGATGGCGACGTTCAGCGCCATGCCGCCCAGGAGGTTGTTCACCGCGAGCTTGGCGTTGCCGGCATAGGACGCGGTGGCGGTGACGCCGAGCTCGGGCAGGGCGGTGATGAATCCCAGGAGCAGCATGCCGACCAGCGCCTCGCCTACACCCGTCGCCTTCTGGATCTCGTCGGCGTAGCGCGAAACCCGCGTGCCGGCGATCCACACCACCACGCCGGCGGCGAGGAACACGGCGACATTGGTCCACAGGGGCAGGTCCTTGAACATCTACTCGAGGGTCTCCAGCCAGTTCGTCAGCGCGTACAGCTCGGTGGAATCGAAGCGGCGGAACTCGGGCATGAGATTCCCCGGCTTGAGATGCTGGCTGCTGGTGATCCAGCCAGCGACGCTGCCGCGCCGATTGGGCAGGATGCCGGCGCCCACCGACAGGCGGGTCGCGAAGTGGGTGAGATCCGGCCCCATGTCGCCGTCGGCGGGGGTGCCGCGAACGGTGTGGCAGGCGGCGCAGTGGTCGAGGAAGAGCTTCAGGCCGGGATCCGCCTCGTCGCCGGCGGCGCCGGCGTAGGGCCGGCGCTGGGCAGCGCGCCAGGCCTCGAAGCCGTCGGCCGGCTCGGCGACCACGAAGAAGGCCATCTTCGCGTGGGGGCCGCCGCAGTACTCGGCGCACTGCCCGCGGAACACGCCGGCCCGATCGGCCTGCAGGCGCAGCCGGTTGTCCTTGCCCGGGATGTGGTCGAGCTTGCCGGCGAGGGAGGGTACCCAGAAGCTGTGCAGTACGTCCGCCGAACGCAGCCGCAGCTCGGCCACCTGTCCGACCGGGAGCCGGATCTCGTTCGCCGTCACGAAATCCGGCTCGCCCCGGGCGTCGAGGTAGATCACCTCCCACCACCACTGATGGGCGATCACCTCGATCGCGACGCCGGGCGCGTCCGCCGCCGACATGCGCGGAGCGGCCAGCAGCGAGTAGACGAGCAGCGCCGGCAGCACCACCACCGGCAGCACGATGCCGCCGGCGATCACGAGCCGAGGGCTGGAGAGCCAGGGGCGCGGCGCGCGCAGGGCGAGCACGGCGAGCACCACGACCAGCGCGAAGATCAGGGTCCCGCCGACGATCAGGACCCAGGTGATCTCCAGGATGCTCTCGGCACCGGGACCGTAGGGAATGAACGCCGACTGGATGCCCTCCATCACGGCCTGCCTCTCCCTCAGGCCGTGGTCGCGAGCCGCGACCAGCGCTCGCCCGCACGCATGTAGCGGTCCCAGCTGCCGTAATGGCTGCGGATGGCCCCGCGGGGCAGCGACAGGGCTATGAGCAGCAGGCCCGCGATGAAGGTCACCGGCGTACCCAGCCCGAAGTAGCCGTCGATCACCCAGGGCGCGAGCAGCAGCCACGCGCCGAAGAGCACGTTCACGAAGCGCAGCGGACGGGCGACCTCGGCCAGCGCCATGACCGAGAAGGTGACCACCAGGGAGCCGATGAGATGGTCGTTGTCCGCGGCGGCGCCCGTGGTCTCGAGCAGCAGCCTGGTGAACATCAGGAAGACCCCGATGCCGATGGAGACGGCGAGGGTCCACGGCAGGGTCACGCCGCCCTTGAGCATCTCCCGCAGCACGGTTCCCGGCGGCGCCTCGAAGTTGTCCGAGTAGTCGGCGCTGCCGCCCTCGATGGTGTCGCCGTGCAGCAGCACGTGCCACAGCGACTTGCCCTCGCGCCGGCGCTGCTGGAGGAACTGCAGGGTCGCGAGGATCTCGTCGAAGGAGTAGGGGATCTGCGCGAGCATGGCCGCGGCGGCCACCAGGCACAGGGTGCACCAGGTGCCGAGCAGGATGGGCTGGATGATGATGAAGAAGATGCTCACCGCCCCCAGCGGCACGATCATCATCCCGAAGAGCAGCACCAGCCACGGCATGGTGCGCCAGCGCCGCTTGTCGCCGATCGCCCCGGTCACGATCTCCAGCACGTAGGTCACCGCGCCCAGGCCGGCGTCGGGGACGGGCCAGGCCTCGGAGACCGAGGAAGTGATGATGTGGGCGGTGCCGGGACCGAAGAACGGATCCCAGGCGTCCTCGATGTGGCCCAGCTGGTAGGCGGCGAGATAGCGCGAGATGAATAGCCCCACCAGCGCCAGCGCGATGATGGGGATGCGCTGGTTCCATGCCGAGGGGCTGTAGTCCCAGCCGGGCGGCGCGTCGGGACCGGCCAGGCGCGCCACCGGCTGGATGCCCGGCGTCTCGGGCACGCCCACCGCGAGCAGGATGATGAGCGCGCCCACCAGGGTGTCGTTGGTGTAGGCGACCGCGCTCGGCGTCCAGAACACCAGCGGCGCGAAGAGCAGCCAGGTGCCGAGCGCCGCGGCGGCCCAGCGGGACCAGGCGATGCGCCGCGACAGGGACAGCAGCGCGAGGAGCACGATGGCGAGCCCGGTCGCGACGTCGCTGATGGTCATCCAGGTGTCCGAGAGGGGCAGGCCGCGCCCGCCCGGGGCGACCAGCTCGCCCGGCTCCATCCAGTTGTCGGCGAGCCCGAAGATGAAGGGGCTGGTGACGAGCCACAGGCCGAGGGTGGCGTTGGCGAAGTGGCACCACAGGGTGTGCTGGTGCTCGCGGCGCTCGAGCGCGTCGTACTCCGCGAGCAGCCGGGTCGCCGGCTCGCGCTGGGCCGCCAGGTCCTCGAGCCACAGGGGAACCGGGATGTGGTTGCGCTTGTACCAGCCGGCCGGATCCTGGCGCAGCCGGCCGATCATCCGCGGCAGGGTCTCGCGCAGGGCGTGGCGGGGCTGCCAGCCGAGCAAGGTCTTCGCGCGGGAGACGTCGAGCTCGTAGTGGTCGTCGGCGAGCCACACCATGAAGGGCTTCACGAAGGGCTCGATGCCCCGGTCGATGGCGTCCGGCACCACCGCCTCGGCCACGTCCTGCGCCCAGGCACCGGTGGCCGCCACCGGCTTCGGGATGCGCCGGGTGGCCCACGGCTCGCCGTGGATGAGGCGGCCGATCAGGTTCTGCAGCGACTCGTAGCTCTCGGTGTTCGGCTCGCCGATCAGCACCGTGGTCTCGGCCGGGAGCGCCCTGCGCTTGTCCACTGCGAGACGGAAGGCCTGGGCCACGTCCTCCAGGTGCACGAAGCTCTGGCCGTGGGCGAGCTCGCCCGGGAAGACGTGGGCGAGCATCTGCCGCTCGTAGATGCGCTGGATCTGGTAGGCGAGGGAGGGCACCTCGCACTCGTCGGTGTAGACGCCCGCGATGCGCAGGATGAGCGCCGGGATGCCGCCCCGCTCGGCGCGCACCACCTCCTCGGTGTCGAGCTTGGACTGGGGATAGGGCCAGCGCGGCGCGAGCTCCGAGTCCTCGCGGATGGGGCTGCCCGGCTGCGTGGGTGCGTGCACCAGCATCGTGCTCGCATACACGAACTGCTCCACCTCGAAATCCTGCAGGGCGCGAAGCAGCCGGCGCGTACCCTGAACGTTGACCTTCTCGTAGCGCGGATCGGGCTCCCCCGAGAAGTCGTAGAAGGCGGCGAGATGGATCACCGAGGCGATCCGCGTGCCGTAGCGCTCGCGCAGCGCCCGGCAGCCGGCCGCCACCGCCTCGTCGGAGGTGATGTCGACCGTGATGCAGTCCTCGGCGCCACCGCAGTCGCGCTCGAAGCCCACCACGGTGTAGCGCTCGCCGAGCGCGTCCGCGATGGCGCGTCCGATGCGTCCCTGGGAGCCGGTGACGAGCACCACGGGCTTTGTCGATGTCATGAGCCTTCCTGCCCGGTCAGTCGATCACGATTTTCCGAGGCAGCAAATGGCATTCCTCGCCGATTTGCGGTGGGAGGGCGGAAGTGGAGAGGCGGGCGTGCAGCAATTGCCGAGCCGTGCAGGATCTTCAGCTCGTGTAGCCCGGATGGAGCGAAGCGGAATCCGGGAACGGCGGCGTTCGCCCGACCGCTTGCACCGGATTTCCCCTCCGGCTTCATCCGGGCGACGCATCCCTAGCGGCAGCGCACCCCGAGGCTGTCGCCCGGTGGAAGCACCATCTCGCGCTCCTCGTGCCACACCCGCAGCTCGGCCCGGTTCTCCCGCGCCGAGCGCAGCACCAGCGTGTCTCCGTGCAGCCCGAGCTCCAGGTCCTGCTCCCGCCAGCGCACCGCGAGCGTCACCTCGTCGAGCTCGGAGGGCGGATGGGGCGTCAGGCACAGGCCGTGCGCGACCGGCTCCAGGCCGAGGTAGTGACGCTGCAGCACCTCGAGCGTGCCCGCCATGGCGCCCAGATGCAGCCCCTGGTGGGTGCTCGCCTCCCGGCCGGGCCCGAGGTCGGTTTCCAGCGCCTGCAGGTAGTAGCGCCACGAGCGCTCCGGATCGACCGCCGCCAGCGCGCCGGCGCATACCGGCCGAGACAAGGTCGATTCGTGGCTGATGCGGGCGAGATGGAAGTCGAGGGTGGCGCGCGCCCAGCCGGGCCGCAGCCGATAGCCCAGGCGGGCGAGCAGCGCCTCCAGGGACGCGGGGCGCAGCAGGTGGAACAGCATCAGCACGTCGGCCTGCTTGGTGACCTGGTAGGCGTTGACCGTGTCGCCGCGCGCCTCCAGGGACCAGTCGATGCGCTCGTCGTGCAGGCGCAGCGCTTCGGCCTCGCCGGCCGGCCGGAGCTGCTCGAAGCCCTCGAACTGGGCGATCACCCGGTCGTCGATCAGCGGCACCGCGAGCCGGCGCGAGAGCGCCTCCCAGGCAGCCGGCTCGTCCTCGGCGATCGCCAGCCGCCGGACGATGGCCTGCCGGCGCGCCTCGGGCATCATCGCCAGGAGGTCGAGGGCGCGGCACAGGGTCCACGCGGCCATCACGTTGGTGTAGGCGTTGTCGTCCAGGCCCGGCCGGGCAGCGCCGGGATAGGCGTCGTGGTACTCGTCGGGGCCGAGCACGCCGCGGATGTGATAGCGCCCCGCGGCGTCCGGCGTGGCGAGGCTCGTCCACAGGCGTGCGATCTCGATCAGCATCTCGCCGGTGTGCCCGAAGAGCAGCTCGTCGTCGCCGGTGACCAGGTGGTGATGCCACAGGTTGAAGGCGATCGCGGCCCCGATGTGGCGCTGGAGTGCGGTGTTGTCCCGCATCCAGCGCCCCGAGAGCGGATTGCACTGGCGCGGCGGGGTCTCCTCGGCACCGCTGCGGGCGCTGCGCCAGGGGAAGAGGGCGCCGCGCAGCCCGGCGTCGCGCGCGGCGCGCCGGGCCTCGGGCAGGCGCCGGTAGCGGTACAGGAGCAGGGCGCGGGCGATCTCGGGAAAGCGCAGGCTGTAGAAGGGATAGGCGAAGATCTCGTCCCAGAAGATGTGGCCGTAGTAGCCCTCCTGCCAGCCGCGGGCCGGAAATCCGACGTCGCGCGCCGCGGTGTGGGGCGAGACGGTCTGCAACAGGTGGAACGCGTGAAATCGCGCCGTGCGCTCGAGCCGGGGCGAGGCGGCGTGGATGCGGCAGCCTGCCCACAGCTGCGTCCAGGCGTCACGCTGCGCCCGTTCCAGGCGGGCGAAGCCGGGTGCGGCGCGAGCGGCACCGAGCGCCGCCTCGGCCGGATCGCCCCGGGGCGCCTCCTCGGCGGCGAACACCGCCACCGTCTTCTCCACCGCCACGGGCCGGCCGGGCGCGGCGAGCACCGCCAGGTCGAGGCAGGGCAGCTCGGGGCCGGCACAGGCCTCGACCGTCGCCCGCCTACCCAGGATCCGGGTGCGCGCGGCCAGGGCCACCTGGGTGAGTCCGTCCTCGCTGCCGGCCTCCACCAGGGCCAGGGCCGGTGCCAGGACGCGCCCCCGGATCGAGTCCCAGTGGCTGCCCTCGTAAGCCCGATTGCGGCTCACCTTCGTGTTCTCCGCCGTAAGCGCCATCGCGGAACGCAGGCGCAGCGGCAGCGGACCGTCCGGCGCCTCCACGACCCAGCGCAGGGCCGCGAGCTGCGGCTCGACAAGGCTCGCCAGCCGGGTCTCGGTGATGCGCACCCGCCGACCGCCGCCGTCGCGCCACAGGAGCTCGCGCCGCGCGACACCGGCATCGAGATCCAGGGCGTGGCGATAGGTGAGCAGTGTCGCGTCGTCCACCGTGAGCCAGGGGCCGTCCCCGATGGCCAGCGCCAGCCCGAAGGGGTCCGGCAGGCGGGCGAGGGCGGTGTGCTGCACCGCCTCGCCGTCGATGCACCGCGTCGCCGTGTCGTAGCCCCCGGCGCGGTAGAGGCCCGGGTAGTGCCGGGAGTGGGAGGGGGCGGCGACGGCGCTCTCGGGCGCCGCGGCGCGCACGAAGATCACCCCGTTGCCGAGGCCGAGCAGGGACTCCCGGGCCGCTTCCTCCCCGGGGTCGTAGGCATCGAAGACGATTTCGAACCGGTTCGAAGGCGCGCCCCGGCCGTCGCTCATCGTCCCGATTCGGCGCCCTGGGCGCGAAGATGCGCTTCGATCGCCGCGCGCGGGCGGTAGGAGGGCTGGGAGCCGTAGGCGGTCACCGCGAGGCTGCTCGCCGCCGCGGCGAAGCGCGCCGCCTGCTCGGGCGGCTCGCCTTCGAGCAGGGCCGCCGCGAGCGCACCGGTGAAGGCGTCGCCCGCCCCGGTGGTGTCGACCACCTCCACTTCGATGGGGGGTATGCGGATCGGCCGGTCCTCGTGCAGCAGCAGGCAGCCTCCGTCGCCGAGCTTCACGCACACGATGCGCGGACCGCGGGCGGCGAGCCGGCGCGCCACGTCTTCCGGCGATCCGTCGGCCTCGTCGCCCAACCCGCGCAACAGGGTGCGGGCCTCCGATTCGTTGGGCGTGATCGCGTCCACCCGGGCGAGCAAGCCGCCATCGACCCGGCCGGCGAAGGACGGGTCGAGTACCACCGGGATGCCGCTTCCCTGAGCGGCCGCCACCGCGCCGGCCACGATGGCGGCGGGCACCTCGCAGTTCACGACCAGCACCGCGGGCCGGGGCGTTGCGGCGATCCGGCGCCACGACCCGGTCGCGGCCTCGTCGCTCCAGGCGTCGTTGGCGTTGGTAGCGAGCACGATGCGCTTCTTGCCGGAAGGCGGGACCAGGCACAGGGCCACCCCGGTGGGGATCCCGGCGGCGGCGGTGATGCCCGAGACGTCGACGCCGACCTCCCGCAAGGGGGCCAGCGCCTGCGCGGCGAGATCGTCGTCGCCCACCCGGCCGAACACCTGCGCCGGGTGCCCGAGCATGCGCGCGAGGAAGGCGACGTTCGCCGCCTTGCCGCCGCCCAGTCGACGCATGTCGTGCGCCATCGCCATCTCGGCGTCGCCGATGGGGTGCTCCACCCGCATCTGGAAATCCGCGTTGACGCTCCCCAGCGCCAGGATCGTACCCTCCATGTCTTTCCGCTCCCGCTCGTGTCCGCCCGGGGCCGCCTGCAAGCGCGGGGCCCGGACAATGGGGATCGTGGCGGGCTCAGACGTGGCCCCCCAGCCAGATGAGCTCCCACTTTCCGGAGGGTTCGTCGTGGCGCAGGATGTAGAGGGTCCCGTCGTAGGCCTGCACCTTGAAGTAGCGGTGCTGCGGATCCAGCCAGCGGTCGAGCACCATCATCACCTCGATGCGCCGGCTACCCAGGTGGAAGGCGCGCGGCTCCGCCTCGCCCCGATGCCCCGCGTAGCATTCGACCCGGATCTCCATCGGCTTTCCGCCTCCCTCGTCGCGGCGCGACTTGCGATCCGCGCCTCACGGCTCCCTTTCCGGTCCGGCATGGTCCGGGTCGGACAGGCGGGCCATCTCGCTCCTCAAGGCCGCGACCTCCTCGCGCAGCGCACGGCCGAGGGGTTCGTCCGGCGCGCTGCTCTTCTCGACGAAGAAGGAGGCGAGGGCCGCGGTGACGTAGCCGAACACCGAGAAGGCGTAGAGCGCGAGCGCGAGGCAGAGGAGCCGCCCCTCCAGGGAGCGCGGCCAGTACTCGCTGCCCATGGTGGTCAGGATCATGGCGGTCCACCATAGCGCATCCCAGTAGGACGTGAAGTTGCCCTCCTCGAGCACGAACATGCCGGCAGCGCCGGCGAAGGTGACGATGAGCGTGAGCGCCCCGATGTAGCCCGCGCCCTTGCGCCCCAGACTGCGCAGCAGGGCACGGCTGCCGCGGCTGATCGAAGTGGTGAGCCGCAGCAGCCGCAGGCCTCGCGTGGCGCGGGTGAGGCGCAGCACCCGGGTGAGCCGGAAGATGCGCAGCGCCGGCAGGGCGAGCGACACGAGGGTGAGCCAGTTGCGGCGCACGTAGGCGAGCTTGCCCTCGGCGAGGGAGAAGCGCAGCGCGAAGTCCACCACGAAGGCGGCCCAGATCGCATTGCCCGCCGCCACGATCCAGGGCCGCGCCCCGGCCGTGAACTCCAGGATGAGCAGCCCGATCCATACGAAGGCCAGGAGCACCATCGGGCCCTCCAGCCAGTGCTCCGCGCGGCGCAACAGGCGTCTGCGCCTCATGCCGTGCCGGGTTGGGCAGGCGCATCGCCTTGCATCGCCATGCGCAGCACCTGCGACAGGTGGACCGGGTTGCGGTCGGTCGCCTGCGCGATCTGTTCGCGGCAGCTGTAGCCGTCGGCGATGACCAGCGTGTCGGCGCCGGCGCCGCGCACCGCCGGCAGCAGCACGCGCTCGGCACAGCGCATCGACACCTCGTACTTCTCCTTCTCGAAGCCGAAGGCGCCGGCCATGCCGCAACAGCCCGAGTCGAGGACGTGGAAATCCAGCCCCAGCTTCTTGAGCAGCGAGACTTCGGCGTCCATGCCGATCACCGCCTGGTGATGGCAGTGGCCGTGCACCACGGCCTTGCGGGACAGGCTGCCGAAGTCCGCGTCGGGCGCCATCTGCTCCAGGAAGTCGCTGAAGAGGAAGACCTGGCGCGACAGGCGCTTGCCCTGTTCGTCCCCGGGCAGGATCTGGAGCAACTCGTCGCGGAACACCGTGAGGCAGGCCGGCTCGAGCACCACGATGGGCGTGCCCGCGCGGATCTCGGCGCCGAGGGTGTGGATGATGCGCAGCAGGTAGCGCCGCGCCTGCTCCAGCATGCCGAACTCGTAGAGCGGGCGGCCGCAGCACAGATGCGCGGCGGGAACCCTCACCTCGTACCCGGCCCGTTCCAGGGCATCGACGGCGGCACCGGCCACGTCCGGGTGGAAGTGGTTGTTGAAGGTGTCGGGCCACAGGATCGCCCGCTTCTCGGCGCGGCGCAGGGGGCGGCGCCGGAAGCGGGAGACGAAGGTCTCGCCGGCGAAGGCCGGCAGGCGCCGCTCCGGGGCGATGCCGATCACCCGCTTGGCGATGCCGGCGAAAGGCTCGCGGGAGACGAGGAAGTTCGCCAGACCGGGCGCATGGGAGGCGACACGCGACCACTGGTCGACCAGGCCGAAGGCGTAGGCCGCCATCGGGCGCATGCGGCCCTCGTGGTAGTGGGCCATGAACTCCGCCTTGTAGGTGGCCATGTCCACCCGCACCGGGCACTCGCCCTTGCAGCCCTTGCACGACAGGCACAGGTCGAGGGCCTCGCGCACCGACTCGTCGCGCCAGCCGCCGGTGACGGTCTCGCCGCGCAGCATCTCGAAGAGCAGGTGGGCGCGCCCCCGCGTCGAGTGCATCTCCTCGCCCGTGGCCATGTAGCTCGGGCACATCACGCCCTCGGTGCTGCGGCACTTGCCCACCCCCACGCAGCGCAGCATGGTGCGGGCGAAGTCGTTGCGGTCGGCCGGATAGGCGAAGAAGGTCTCCACCTTGCGCGGGTTGTAGGTGGTCCCCAGGCGCAGGTTCTCGTCCACCCGGAAGGCGTCGACCACCTTGCCGGGGTTCATGCGGTTGTCCGGATCCCAGATGGCCTTGAACTCGCGCAGCGCCTGCATCACCTCGTCGCCGAACATGATGGGCAGGAGCTCCGCCTTGGACTGGCCGTCGCCGTGCTCGCCGGAGATGGACCCACCGAGGCCGGACACCAGGCGCGCGGCCTGGTGGATGAACTCCCGGTAGCGGCCGATGCCTTCGGCCGTCTCCAGGTCGAAGTCGATCCGGGTGTGCAGGCAGCCCTGGCCGAAATGTCCGTAGAAGTCCCCATGGTAGCCGTGGTGATCCAGGAGCTCGCGCAGCGAACGCAGGTAGCGGCCGAGCTGCTCCGGCGGCACCGCCGAGTCCTCCCAGCCCTCCCAGGTGAGCGGCATGTCGGGGAGATGGGCCGTCGCGCCCAGGCCCGACTCGCGGATCTTCCAGATGCGCTCGGCCTCGCCGGGCTCGGTGAAGAGGCGCGTCGATGGCCTGGGGTCGCGCTCCCCGAGCCGGTCCATCAGCGCCCGCGCCTTGTCCGCGGCCTCGTCCCGGGTGTCGCCGCCGAACTCCACCAGCAGCCAGCCCTTGCCCTCCGGGAGCAACTCGGCATTGCCCGGCGCGAGCGCCATGCTCCGGATATCCTCCACCAGCCGGTCGTCGATGCCTTCGAGCGCGATCGGACCCCCGGCCATGACGGCCGGCACCTGGTCGGCGGCGGTGTAGACGTCCTCATAGCCGAGCACCAGCAGGACGCGCGCGGCGGGGTTGTCGACCAGACGTACCGTGGCTTCCAGGATGACCGCGCAGGTGCCCTCCGAGCCGACCAAGGCGCGGGCCACGTGGAAATCCGAGCCGGGAAGGATGGCGCGCAGGTTGTACCCGGACACCCGCCGCGGAATGTCCGGGTAGCAGCGGCGCACCGCCGCCTCGTGGCGCACGCCGAGCGCCTGCATGCGCCGGTAGATGTCGGCGCGCCGGCCACCGTCGGCGATGATGCGGTTGAAGGTGGACTCGTCGGTCGGCCCCACCCGCATGCGCAGCCCGTCGTAGGTGAGGATGTCCAGCTCGTGCACGTTCTCCTCGGTGCGCCCGCCCATCACCGAGTGGGGGCCGCAGGAGTTGTTGCCCAGCATCCCGCCCAGGGTGTTGTGGGTGTGGGTGGCCGGATCGGGGGCGAAGGTGAGGCCCACTTCGGAGGCCGCCTCCCGCAGCTCGTCGAGGATCACCCCCGGCTGCACCCGGGCGAGCTTGCGCTCGGGGTCGATCTCCAGGATGCGGTTGAGGTACTTGGAGAAGTCCATCACCACCGCGACGTTGCAGCACTGCCCGCACAGGCTGGTGCCGGCCCCGCGGGAAAGGATGGGGGCACGATGCTCGCGGCAGGCGGCGACCGTGGCGATCACGTCCTCGACCGTGCGCGGTATGACCACGCCGATCGGTACCTGGCGGTAGTTGGAGGCGTCGGTGGCATAGAGCGCTCGACTGCCGTCGTCGAAACGCACTTCGCCCGCGACGCGCTCCCGCAGCGCCTGCTCCAGCGCCCCGGCATCTACGGCGGCCGAAGCAGCCGCGATGGATGCCGGAGCTTGCCGACCATCGTATTCGCTTGCCATTGCGTGTTCCGATTCCCGAAGAATGCGGCCTGGAGCGGCTGCAAGGGGCGTTCCCGCGCGGCAGGCGGCCGGCTCACGCCCGGTCGGCAGCGGCCGGCTGGGCGCGCTCGAGGACGAGGAACCACAGGGCGAAGAGGGCGATGGCTGCGGCGAGATAGCTCAGGCTGCCGACAATCATCATCAGCCCCCAGCCGAGCTGTTCGTCCTCGGCGGGCGAGAGCCCCCAGGCGGCCGCCGACCGGCCATAGGCCGTATAGCGCACGGCGGGAAGGAGCAGCAGGGTGATGCACACGAGCCCGCTCAGCTTGAGCGTGACCGCCAGCGCGGCGATGGAGGCCCAGTAGCGGCGCGCGCGCGGACGCAGCACCGCCGTCCAGAACAGGAGGGCGGCGACGAGCAGCGTCGCGTGCATGGCGATGTGCACCCGCTCGTCGGCGAGCGCCGCGGCCACGCCGCGCGGGGTGTGCCACCACCACAGCACCACCTGCTGCAGCACGGTCGCCGCGGCGACACCGGAGAGCCGGCGCCAGCCGGAGCGCCAGGCGGACGCTTGCACCATGGCGCCGACAAGGCGCTGTCCGGCGCGCGGCAGCGCCCGCAGCATCGCCGGCAGCGGCGCCCCGAGCACCAGCAGCGGCGCGGCCACGTTCATGAGGACGAGATGCTGCGCCATGTGGGCGGAGAACAGCACCTCGCCCAGCGCATCGAGCGGCCACACGAGGGAGAGGACCAGCGCAGCCATGCCGGCGGCGAAGGCCGAGACCTCGCGCGGGCCGGGCCCGGCGCGCCTTGCCCCACGCCGCCAGGCGCTGTGCACGCCCCGCCAGTAGAGGCCGGCGGCGACGGCGAGCATGGCGAGCACCAAGGGGTCGAGGGTCCAGGCCGACCACAGATCGAGCGTCGCCTCCGATACCTCGCCGTGGGCGTGCGCGAGCCTCATGCGTTCCGGCTCCCGGGTACGTCGACGCGCTGCCCCAGGGTGTCTTCCATGTACAGCATCTCCACGACGACGAGCACCACCACCAGCAGCGGCGTGGCGAACACCGCTCCGATCGGGCCGAACAGCAGGGTAAGCGCGATGGTCCCTACCAGCACCAGCACCGGCGGCAGGGTGACGGCCTTGCGCTGGACGATGGGCGCGAGCAGATGGCTCTCGACCTGCTGGATCGCAAGGATGACCAGCGCGGCGTAGAGCGCGGTCTGGGGATCTGCGGTGAGCGCGACCAGGATGATCGGAACGGCCGCCACGATCGGGCCGATGAAGGGGATGAACTCCAGCAGACCGGCGACGAAGCCGAGCGCCAGGGCGAGCGGCACGCCCACGATGAGGAGGCCGACGGCGGTGAGCACGCCCACGATGACCATGATCACGAATTGGCCCAGGAGCCACAGCCAGAGGGCCTTGCCGGTGGCGTCCAGCACCTCTTTCGCGCGCGCCTGGCGCCCTTTGGGCAGCAGGCGGACCAGCCCGTCGCTGTAGACCGCCGGTGCAGCCGCGAAATAGATGCCGGCGAAGATCACCAGCACGAGCGCGAGGACCGCGTCGAGGGCACTCGCGAAGACCGTCGCCGCGGCGCGCAGCAGGTCGCTGCCCTGCGGGGCGCCCTGGGTCATGCCGCTCAGGAGCTCCTGGCCCCATGGCCGCTCCTGGAGGTAATCGCGCACCTTGCTCATTCCCTGGGTCAGCGTGTCCCCCAACTCGCCGAGCTGGGCGGAGACCGACGGTCCCAGCAGGGCGGCCACGAGCACGATCAGTCCCACCAGCGCCACGCCCACCACCGCCATCGACCAGCCGATGCCCAGCGGCGTCCAGTCGCGCACCTTGCGCGCGAGGCCGCGCAGCAGCACCGCCAGGAGCACCCCGCCGAAGGCGAGCAGCAGGGCATAGGCAACACGCCACAGGAGCAGCGCGAGCGCGATCAGTCCCAGCACGACCAGGGTGCGACGGACGAAGGCTGCGGCATCCGTGACTGTCGTCATCGCATCGTAGCCGGACGTGCGCGACCCCGGACCGTCCTGGAGCCTGCCGGAGCACGCCGAACGGCTGGGGCCCCGGGGCCAGGACGGAACGGATCGGGCGGGAAGGGACGAGTCATCCCTGGCACGGCGCAAGCATGAAGAGGTTCAGGCCGCCCCAAACGGTGCCGAGCAGCGCCAGTCCGCACAGGAGCAGGGCGAGCAGTGCCAGTGAGGTGCGGTGCTGGCGATCGCCGGCATTTCTCTCTTGGCGCGCGCTGCGCCAGGACTTCAAGGATTCGGCACCTGCCGAGAAGATCACGATCAGACTCGCGCCTGCGATGACGGCGAGCGCGCCGCGCAAGGTCGCTTCGCTGGCCGGCAGGCTGCAGCCGAGCGCGACGACGAGATAGCTCAGGACGAAGTAGGCGAGCCAGACGATGGGCGGGACGGCGAGGGAGACGATGTGGGTGCGCCTTGCGAGCGTGGTCATGATTGTCGACTCCTGATGGTCGGGCATGGCATCGCGGCCGTGGTGTGGTCCCGGACGTACGCGACGGATTGGCGGAGACGCCATGTCGCCGGGATCGGGGGATCGCGGGCTTTCGCCAGGCAGGGGGACGGGTGCGGCAGACCGGATTCTCGTCGTCGTGGCTGGCGCAGGTGCTGAACCGGATTCCCCGGCCCCTCGGCAGCAAGAAGCAAGCCGCCCAGGGGGTCGCAAGCTCTTCCGGATCGAGCCCGCGATGACACGCAACGGCTCGTGAACGAATTACAAGCGCTTGTAAGTTCTCGCTTCCCCGTCTTTCGCGCGTGATCCGCCAAGCCGAGGGAGGAGAAAGCTCCCGCGCCGCTGTCGGCGGGCGGCGTGGCGCGGGACAGCTCGTGGGCGCTTCAGCGTGCGCTCGTGCCGCCCGTGGGCGGCGGGGCGATCCGCAGGGCGTTGTCCACCGATTCCACGCCTTGCACGCCGCGCGCGATCTGTTCCGCGCGCTGCTTGAGGACCGCCGACTCGACAAAGCCCGAAAGCTGGACCACGCCTCGATAGGTGTCGACGTTGATGGCGGTCGTGTCGCCGAGACCCGCCTCCTTGATCAGGGCGGTCTTCACTCGGGCGGTGATCGCCGAGTCGTCGATCACCTGGCCGGTGGCGCGGTGGGTCTGCGTGGGCGCGCAGCCCGCGAGGTAGGACATGGGCAAGAGCGCGGCCAAGGCCACGGCGATGATCCTGGCGAAGTGCATGCGTACCTCCTTTCGAGGGATCGGTCATGAAGGGCCCATGACGCGTGCAAACGCCGTACCCGCTTCGTTGTAGGGACCGGCCACGCCGGTCTTTTCCGGTACCGCCGGAGTAGTGCAAGGGTTGCGTGCGAGCACCTGCCGGAGCTTGGTGGGCAGCGGCTCGCCGTCCGCCCAGGTTTCGAGGATCGCATCGATCAGCTCATGGCCGGGCGCGGTCGCCACCAGACGCCGGTTGACGCGCAGCGTGACCCCCGCGTCTGGTCGATAGGCGAGGGTGAGCCGATCGCCCCGGCGCAGGGTGCGGTATGCCCGCTGAGCCCGCGACAGCGTTCCCGCATCCAGGTGGCGTGCCAGCGGATCGTGCCACTTCGATGGAATCTCCCGAGGCATCAGCCGCGGGTCCATGATCCGCATGCGCAGCGCCTTGGGGCGCTGCGGGTCGGCCAGCTCGATGGCGGCGGACGCCTTGCCGGGCAGGTAGAGCACCGCGGCGTAATGCTCGATCCACAAGGTGTCGCGCACGCCGCATATCGCCGCGGCCAGCGTCTGCCCGCCCACCCGCATCGCGCCCGGCATGGCGAATGCCGAAACCGCTGCCGCAAACACGGCTACACCACCCAACACGGTCCTCATGCGCTCCCCCTCCCGGTCCGGGCGTGCCTCCCGATCCGTCCGACCCGTCACTCGCACCCGGCCGGAGCGGCGGAGGGCTGCCAACACGAGTCCGGCGTGGCGGCGGTGGGCAGGCGCCCGAGCTACGGGGCTCGCAACGCACGTTCCCGCGGCTCGGCCGGCACGTCGCCCTCATCGTCGGGATCGCTCCTGCAGGAACATGACTTGCGGGAACGAAGGCGTTCAACCCGCAGGAGACCTGCATCATGAGACACACCCGCAATCGCATCATGCCCCTCGTCGCCGTGCCGCTCGTGACGGGTGCCTTCGCGTTACTAGCGCCCTCGGTCACGGCCGACCAGCACATGACTGCGGGCGAGAAGGACAGGCCGGCGGCAGCGGTCGGCCAGGAGGCCCGGGAGCAGCGGGCCGATGCGCGCGAGCTGGTGAAGGACGCGGCCACCGTGGTGGAGCAGATGAAGTCCGATCCGGAGTTGCTCGCCCTGATGCGGCGCGCCCAAGGCCTCCTGATCGTGCCGGACTACGCTCGCGCGGCCTTCGTGGTCGGCGGGCGCGGGGGCGAGGGATTGCTGGTCGCGCGGCTGGACGGCAAGAAGTGGAGCGACCCCGTCTTCTACAACCTGGCGGCGATCAGCGTCGGCGCCCAGGCCGGCGTGGAGGCCGGAGCGGTCGCCTTCCTGCTCATGAACGAGAAGTCGGTGAACGCGTTCAAGGGCGACAGTACCTTCTCCCTGACCGCCGACGCCGGTTTCACCATCATCGACTACTCGGCGCTCGGGCAGGCGGCGGCGGGCAAGGGCGGCGACGTGATCGCCTGGTCGGACACCGAGGGCCTGTTCGCCGGCGCCACGGTGGGCATCAGCGACATCACCTGGGACGACGAGGAGAATCGGGCCTTCTACAAGGCCCCGAAGGCCAACCCCGAAGCCATCCTCAGCGGCAAGGTGAGGAGCCCGCGCGCCACCGTCCTGCAGAGGACGCTGCCGCCGAAGACTTGAGCGGCGCGCGCATGCCCGGCCGGCAGCGAACGGGAGGCGCCATGAGGGCGGCCGCGCTTGCGGCAGCGAGCCTCGCATGGGCCTGCACTCAGCCGGTGCCGCTGGAGGCCTTCCGGCGCTCGCCACCGGAAAACGCATGGGGCTGCTGGGTCAATGCCTACGGTCGGACCCAATACCGTCCGCCGGTCACGACTTATACCGGCCCCAGCCACGAACCGCGACTGATCCGGGGGGCGAAGAGCCTGGTGGTGGGCGCTGAGGCCCGCCTGCGCGGCTATCCGGGGGAGGGCGAAGGCGTGCCGAGCCTCGTGCTGCCGGGTGGCACACGGATACCCGATCTTGACGAGATCGACTTTCATCGCAAGGTGCGCTTCTTCGACATCCTGTGCGTAAGCAACGGCCCGACCCAGCCGCCCGCGCGCGCCGGAGACGGCCGGTGAGGTATTGCGCGGGCGCCGTGCTGGCCGGCATCACCCTGCTCGTGCAGCCGGCCGCTGCGTTTGCCCCGAGCGAGGCCGAACCGCACATCGTCGAGCAGACCAACGCCTTTCGTCAGGCAAAGGGGCTTGAGCCGGTGGACAGGAATGAGGCGCTGGCAGCGGCCGCTCGGGCGTTCGCCGGCTACATGGCGAAGACCGGCCGGTACGGCCATGCCGCCGACGGCCGCCGGCCGGCAGAGCGCGCCATGGCCGAAGGCTACGACCCTTGCATCGTCGCCGAGAACATCGGCTACCAATACCGCTCCGCGGGCTTCGATTCTGCCGAAGCGCTCGCCCGGGCGCTGGTCGAAGGCTGGAAGGGATCCCCCGAGCATCGTGAGAACATGCTGGACCCGGCGCTGCGCGAGGTCGGCGTCGGCGTCGCCCAGGGGGAGGGCGGGCGCCATTTCGGCGTACAGCTCTTCGGCCGCCCCAGGAGTGCGGCAATCCGTTTCGAAGTGCGCAATCTGACCGGGCAACCGATCGACTACCGGGTGGGCGAGCAGACCTACGCACTCGAGGCGCACGCCCTTCGCCGCCACCTCCGGTGCCGCCCCGCCGAGCTCGGCATCGGGCTGCCCGCGCGCGGGCAGGCCTTTGCCGCTCAGGCGGAGGACGGGACCCGTTACACGGTGTTCGACGACCGCGTCGAGTCGCGCTGACGCGCGGCGGCCCGTATCCCCGCGTGTCGGCCCGGACCGGTCAGCACGGATGCTCGAGCTTCAGGCGGTGCAGCTTGCCGGCGATCGGGTCCTTCTCGGCCCAGGCTTCCAGGATGGCCTGGATCACTCCGTGTCCCGAGGTGTGCACCACCTTCTCGCCGTTGACCCGCATGGTCACGCCTTCGCCGGGGATATAGCTGAAGGTGACCACGTCGCCGTTCGACAGCGCCCCGTAGGCCTCGCGCACTTGCACCATGGGCTCGTGCTCGAGCTCGCTTTTCAGTGCGCCGCGCCATTTCTCCGGGATCTTCTTGGGCAGGTAGCGCACCTCGATCACCTTCAGCCGCACCGCCTTGGCCTTGTCGGCGTCGGCCGCGGCGGTCGTGGAAGCGCCCGCCGGCACATAGAGCCCGGCGGCGTAGTGATCGATCCAAAGCGTGTCACGGACGCCGCAGCTCATGAGATGGAGCGTGCGGCCGTCGACCTGGAGGGTCGGATCGAGGTGAACGCCGCCTACGGTGGCGGCGACGGCGGCCGAAATGAGCCAGGGCATGGGAGAGTCTCCTTGGTGGGTAGGGGTGGAACGCTGCGCTCCGCGATCCGGGCGGCCGCTGCGACTCAGGACGGGCTGCCGTCCGGCTGCGGCGTGAGCTTCAGAAGCCTGCCGTCGTCCTCGTCGGTCAGGACGTAGATGGCGCCCTCGGGCCCCTGCACCACGTCGCGCACCCGCGCACCGATGGGAACGCGCGCCTTCTCCCGGGCCGAGCTGCCGTCCTGGGCGATGCGCACGACCGCCTCGTCGACCAGGCTCCCCACCAGCAGCTCGCCCCGCCAGTCGGCGAAAAGCTTCCCGGTGTAGAAGCTCATGCCCGAGGGGGCGATGACCGGCGTCCACTGCAGGATGGACTGGGCGAGATCCGGGCGGGTGGGCGGGTCCGGGATGTCGCCGCCGGTGTAGTGCCGGCCCCAGCTCACCAGCGGCCAGCCGTAGTTGCGCCCGGCCTCGGCGATGTTGAGCTCGTCGCCGCCGCGAGGACCGTGCTCGACCTCCCACAAGGCGCCGGTCTCCGGGTGGATCGCCGCCGCCTGGATGTTGCGGTGGCCGTAGGACCAGATCTCGGGCTTCGCATCCTGGCGGCCGACGAAGGGATTGTCCTGCGGCACCGAGCCGTCCGGGTCGATGCGCACGATGGTGCCCAGGTGGTTGGAGAGATCCTGGGCCGGCTCGAACTTGAAGCGCTCGCCCAGGGTGACGAAGAGCTTGCCGTCGGGCGCGAAGACGAGCCGCGATCCGAAGTGGTTGCCGCCCTCGACCTTGGGCTCCTGCCGGAAGATCACGCGCACGTCGGCGAGCGCGTTTCCCTCCAGCCGGCCCCGCGCCACCGCCGTCGAAGCACCGCCGGGCCCCGGCTCCGCGTACGAGAGATAGACCAGCCGGTTCGTGACGAAGTCGGGGTCGAGCGCCACGTCGAGCAGTCCGCCCTGGTCCTGCGCGAAGACCTCGGGCACGCCCGCCAGCGGCTCCGAGAGTGCCCCCTCGGGCGAGACGATGCGCAGGCGTCCCGGGCGCTCGGTCACCAGCATGCGCCCGTCGGGCAGGAAGGCGAGGCCCCAGGGGTGCACCAGTCCCTCGGCCACGGTATCGATCCGGACCGACCGATCGCGTCCGTTGTCGGCGGCGCAGCCGGGCTGTACGGCGAGAACGGGGCCGAGGACGATCAGGCAGGCGATCAGCTGAGACATGGCTTGCACGGGACATCCCTCCAGTCAGGTTTCGAGCCAGGCCGAACAGCCGGCCGGAAGCACCGCGCCGCTCACGAAGAGCGCGCCGTGCCGGTAGAAGCGCAGGCGCGAGCCGTCCTCGCCCGGCGCGAGGACCCACACCCCGCCGCGGCGATCGCTCCACAGCACCCGCGCGTCGTCACCGGCGAGGGCGGCAAGAAACTCGCCCGGCCGCACGTCGGGTCGCAGCACCACGGTGACGGTCTCCTCGCCGCCGCCGCGCGGTGGCTGGCTGCCCGCCCAGCCCGCCGCGAGCACCAGCGCGGCGAGCGACAGGGCCAGCCCGGACCCCGCCGTGCGGCGCTCCCGGAGCTGGGTGGCGCGTGGATAGCGGCGCTTCATCAGCAGCCCGGCGATGAGCGGCGGCAGGCCGAAGAGCACCAGCCAGCCGATGTCCCAGACGAGCGGGTTCGCCACGTCCATGCGGATGCGGTGGATGCCGAGCACCCAGTGGTCGAGCACCGCGTCGATCACGTGCCAGGCACCGAAGCCGATCAGTACGTCGGCGAGCAGGTTGCGATCGGCGCGGCCGTCGGTGAACTCCTTGCGCGAACGGTAGAGCATCCACAGGCCCACCGCCGCGACCGCGTACATCGCCGCATGGAAGACGCCGTCGGCGACGATCTGGAAGCGCAGGTCGCGTGCCGCCTCGGTCTCCAGGCCGCTAAGCAGGTGATGCCACTGCAGGAGCTGGTGGAGGACGATGCCGTCGAAGAAGCCCCCCAGCGCGAGCCCGATGAGATAGCCCGCCCACAGGAAGCGGCGGCTGAACACGTGTGGAATCCGCATGCCGGTTGCCATGTCTGCACCAAGCCGAAAGTGACCGGCAAGCCTCCAGCAAGCATCCTTCCCGGTGGGTCGAAGCGCGCGTCAGTGCGCGGGCGGGCGTGCCGATTGCGGGCTCGTCAGGGCATTCGTGCCACTTCCAAGGAGAATCCGATGAGACAGCCGACATTCACGCTCCCTTCCGCGCTCGCCCTGGCCCTGGCCGTCGTCATGGCCGCTTCGTACGCGCAAGGATCCGACCAGAAGCTCGAGGCCCCGATCTCGGTCGAGAGCGACCGGGTGAAGTGGCGGCCGGGGCCGCCCTCGCTGCCGGAAGGCGCGCAGATCGCGGTGCTCGAGGGCGACCTGTCCAAGGCCGGGCCTTACACCATGAGGCTCAAGTTCCCGGACGGCTACCGGGTGGCGCCGCACTCGCACCCGGTGCGGGAGCACATCACCGTGCTCGAAGGTACGCTGATGATGGGCATGGGCAAGTCGTTCGACCGGGCGGCGACGAAGCCGCTCGGCCCCGGTTCGCTGTTCGTGCTCCCGGTGGGCGATCACCACTACGTGTGGACCAAGGGCGAGACCGTGGTGCAGTTGCACGGCACGGGTCCCTGGGGTATCGACTACGTGAATCCTGAGGACGATCCGCGCAACAAGTAAGTCTGGCGGTCAGGGCGCGGCCGCCGCCGGCTGCGCACGCCACTGCAGCAGCAGGGCCCCGATCCCGGCGAGCCAGGCCGCCAGCACGGCCAGCCAGCCGAGAAAGGGGATTGCGGCGACGAGCGAGACGAGCAGCATCGCGACGCCCCCCGCCACGGCACGCGTGCCCTTGCGTTCGAGGCCGGCGGGACGGAAGCGGCGCAGGGCCATTCGTCCCAGCGCGGCTCCGGCACCGGCGTAACCGAGGATCAGTGCCGCGAGGTAGGCGCCCAGAAGGACCAGGCCGATGGGCAGTCCGATGCCGCTCGCGAGCAGGATGGCCGCGACGATCGGCGTAGCGACCAGGACGGCGAGCCCCGCGAGCAGGCTCATGCCGGGTCGGCTGCGCGCAGCCTGCTCGAGCCCGGCGGAGAGGCGGGGCAGGGCGGCGACGATGGCGGCGAGAATCGTCAGGCCGAGGGTCCACAGGAGCAGGAAGGTGGCCACGACGCGCATTCCCGCCTCGGCACCGTTTTCCCACGGGGGAGGTGCGGGCAGGTGCACGACGCTTCCCTGGACTTCGGCCGTCGGACTGCGCATGAGCGGCTCGTCGCTGCGGTAGCGAAGGTTGCCCGCGATGCGGGCGTCCGGTCCGAGCTCGATCTCGCCGGCCGTGGCCTCGACGTCGCCGGCCACGCGTCCGTTCAGGAACACCTCCCCGCCGGCCACCGAGAGATGGCCGCCGACCTCGCCGGCCAACAAGACCTCGCCGGCGGCCACGGTGGCATTGCCGGCGATCCCGGCGCCGCGGCCGATGTCCACGTCGCCGCCGGCGATGCGCGCATTGCCACCGACCCGTCCATCGAGCGCCACCCGCCCTCCCGCAGCGTATAGGTCCTGGTCCGTGGCGGCATCGATGCGCACGTTGCCGCCGGCCGCGACGAGGTCGCCTCCCACGGGGGCGTCCACCCGCACGCGGCCGCCGGCCATGATGAGGTCCCCGGCCACCGGGGTGCGGCTGGTCACCTCCTCGCCGGCCGCGAAGCGGTCCTCGCCCATGGTATGCGCATGCTCGGGTCCGGCGAGCGCCGAGGCGGAGAGGACGACGAACAGGGTGGACAAGAGCATGCGCATGGCGGTCTCCTCGGATATCGGGGTGCGGGGTCCCCGGGGCGCATGCAGGAATGGTGGCACGGGCATGAAACAGCGGTAATACCGGTGACCGGGTGGATCCCTCACTCGGCCCGGCGCGCCTCGCCCTGGGAATGCCGCTCGAATCGGCGCCGAATGTCGTCCACCAGCGCATAACCGACCGGCACCAGAAAGAGGGTGATCAAAGTGGCGAAGAGCACTCCGAAGGCGAGGGAGGCCGCCATCGGGATGAGGAACTGGGCCTGCACGCTCGTTTCGGCGAGCAGCGGCGCCAGGCCCGCGAAGGTGGTGAGGGAGGTGAGCAGCACCGGCCGGAAGCGCGCCTGGCCGCCCTGGCGGATCGCCTGCCGTCGAGGCGTGCCGGCGCGGTAGCTGCGGTTGACGTGGTCGACCAGGACCAGGCTGTCGTTCACCACCACGCCGGCGAGGGCGACCAGCCCGAACATGGACAGGATGGTGAAGTCGAGCCCCATGGCGAGGTGGCCGAGCAGCGCCCCCACGAACCCGAAGGGGATGGCGGCCATCACCAGCAGCGGCTGCCCGTAGGAGCGGAAGGGGATCGCGAGCAGGACGTAGATGGCGAGCAGGGCAAGCAGGAAGCCGCGGGCGAGCCCGCCCAGGGTCTCGCGCTGCTCCTCCTGCTCGCCGGCGAGGGTGTAGCGTACCCGGGGATGGTCGCGCAGCAGCGCGGGCAGGACGTTCTGCTCGAGGTCGGCGAGGATGGGCCCGGCGGCGGTTCGCTGCGGGTCCACGTCGGCGGTGACCGAGAGCACCCGGGAGCGCTGTACCCGTTCGATGACCGCCGGCGCGCGCGACTCGCGCATCACCGCGGCTTCCGCGAGCGGCATCTCGACCCCGCCCGGACCGCGCACGCGCAGGTCCTCCAGCTCGGCGAGGGTGCGCCGCTCGTCCTCGGGCAGGCGCACCATGACCTTCACCTCGTAGCGTCCGCGCTGGATGCGCTGCGCCTCCTCGCCGTAAAAGGCGCCGCGCAGCTGGCGTGCGAGCTCGGCGAGCGTGATCCCGGCCGCCTGCGCGCGCTCGGTGATGTCCACCTCGAGCTGCGTCTTGCCGGCCCGGTAGGTGTCGGCGATGTCGTAGACCCCCGGGTAGTCGCGCAGCCTGGCCTTGATGCGCTCGGCGACCCCCTGCAGGGTCTCGATGGGCGCCCCGGACAGGCGCACGTTGATCGGAGCGCCCGCACCGAAGATGGAGCCGGTATAGGTGAGCTCCTCGGCGCCGGCAATGGCACCCACCGCCTCGCGCCAGCGGTCGGCCACCTTCTGGCTGGTGATCCCGCGCTCCTGGGAGGGCACCAGCTCGATGGTCACCTCTCCGAGGTGGGCGCCGGTGAAGATGCCGCCGGCGCCGCCCGGACCGGCCCCTTCCTGCGCGGCGAAGGGCTGCTCGCCGATCGAGGCCAGCACGTGGCTCACCACCGGCTCGCCCGCCTCGCGCTCCAGGCGGGCGGCGAGGGCGAGCGCTTCCTGCTCGAGCTCGCGCACCGCCGCCTCGGTCATCGCCTCGGGCGTACCCTGCGGCATGGCGAGCGCCGCGCTCACGTGGTCCGACTCCACCGGCGGGAAGAAGCGGAAGCGGATCCAGCCGCCGGCGGTGGCGGCGAAGGCGATCACCAGCACCGCGACGGCGATGGCGAGGACGAGCCCGCGCCATTCGATGGCCCATTCCACGGCCGGGGCGTAGCGCTCGCGCACGAAGCGCTCCAGGCCGTGGCCGAAGCGCTCGCGAAAGCGCCGCCAGCCGCGCGCGGGCTCGTCGGCGGGCGGACGCAGCGCCGACAGGTGGTGCGGCAGCACCAGCAGCGACTCGGCGAGCGAGAAGGCCAGCGTGCTGATGACGATGACGGGGATGGGCCACATGAACTGCCCGAAGACACCGGGCACGAAGAGCAGCGGCAGGAAGGCCGCCACGGTGGTCGCCACCGCGAACACGACCGGCGTGCTCACCGCGGTGGCGCCCTCGACGGCGCCGGGCACCCCGTGGTTGCCCGCCTGGAAGCGGCTGTAGATGCTCTCGCCGACCACGATCGCGTCGTCCACCACGATGCCCAGCACCACGATGAAGGCGAACATCGAGATCATGTTCACCGATAGACCGAAGGCGGGCATGAGCAGCCCCGCACCCAGGAAGGAGATCGGGATGCCGACCGCCACCCAGGCGGCGAGGGACAGCCGGAGGAAGAGGGCGAGCACCAGGAAGACCAGCACGAAGCCCATGAAGCCGTTCTCGATCAGCAGGTCGATGCGGTCCTGCAGCACCCGGCTGAAGTCGAACCAGGTGGTGAGTTCGATGCCTTCGGGCATGCGCTCGCGAGCGCGCGCGACGTAGTCCTTCACCTTCTCGGCGATCTCGATCGCGTCCTGGTCGCCGACGCGAAAGACCCGCACCAGGGCGGCGGGCTCGCCGTCGAAGCGTGCCGCCTGGGCGGTGTCGGCGAAGGCGTCGCGCACCCGGGCCACGTCCCCGACGGTGAGCCGCGCCCCCTCCGGCGTGGTGAGCAGGGGCAGGCGCTCGAACTCCTCGCCGGTATAGGCCTGTTCCTCCACACGCAGCAGGATCTCTCCGCCCCGGGTCTCGAGGGTGCCTCCCGGCAGGCGCAGGGAGGCCGACCGCACCGCCTGGGCGACCTCGGCGAAGGTGAGGCCGTAACGGCGCAACGCCTGCTGCGAGACCTCGATGGAGATCTCGTAGTCGCGCACCGCGGCGAGCTCCACCTGGGTGATGCCGGGCATCGCCAGCAGATCGTCGCGCACCTGCTCGGCCAGGCGGCGCAGGGTGCGTTCGTCCACCGGCCCCGACACCGCCACCGAGAGCACCGCGTTGCGGATCACCGGCTGCTCGATGACCGGCTCCTCGGCCTCCTCGGGGAAGGCGGTGATGGCGTCCACCCGGCTCTTCACCTCGTCGAGCACCCGGGAGGCATCGGCGCCGCGGGTGAGCTCCACGGTGACGGTGCCGCTGCCCTCGGCGGCGACCGAGCGTACCTCCTCGACCCCGGCGATGTCCTGGACCGCTTCTTCCACGCGCAGCACGATGCCCTGCTCGACCTCCTCGGGCGCGGCGCCGGGGTAGGGGACCGTCACGCGCACGACCTCGGGGCTGGTCTCGGGGAAGATCTCGCGCTGCAGGGTGCCGAGCGACATCAGCCCGCCGATCACGACCGCGACCATGAGCACGTTGGCGGCCACGCCGTGGCCGGCGAACCACTCAATCGCGCGCTTCATCGGCCGGAACCGTGCGCACCGACATGCCCGCCACCGGGGTGTCGAGCGGCGTGGCCACCACCGTGTCGCCGGGCCGCAGGCCGGCGCCGATCACCACCTCGTCGCCGCGGGTGCGCAGCACTTCGACCTCCCGGAACTCGAGTCGGCCGTCCTCGACCACCAGCACCCGCCCGTCGCGCAGCGCGGCACGCGGCAGCACGAAGACGTCTTCCAGCGTGCGCCCTGCGATGCGCGCCTGGACGAAGAGGCCCATCGGCAGCGGCGCGCGGTTCGCGTCGCGCCCGCGGTTGAAGGGGTCGTCGACCCGCGCCCACACCTCGATGAGGCGGGTGGCCGGGTCCACCGTGCCGCCCACCCGCACCACTTCCCCGGTCCAGGTGCGGCCGTCGTCCCGAAGCACCACCGCCGGTCCGGGGCCGCGCTCGGACGGATACCCGACGTCCACCTCCAGGAAGGCCAGGTCGCGCTGCTGTACCGGCAGGCGGATCTCCGCGTAGTCGGTGGCATAGATGTCGGCGAGGGGCGTGCCGGCTGCCACGAACTGGCCGACGTCGGCCTCGGTCCGGCGTACGCGGCCGGCGTAGGGGGCCTCGACGGTGGTGCGCCCGAGCTGCAGCTTGGCCTGCTGGGCCGCCGCCCGGGCCGCCTCGAGCGCGGCGCGGGCCTCGGCGAGCTGCGGCTTGCGCAGCACCAGAGCGCTCGGTTCGCCGCGCCCGAGCGACTTCCATTCCTCGCGCGCCACCTCGGCCTGGGCCTGCTCCTGGGCGAGCGCCACCCGCGCCCGTGCCACCTCCGCCTGAGCCTGCTGCAGCGCCAGGCGGTAGTCGGAGTCGTCGAGCCACACCAGCACATCGCCCTTCTCGAAGAAGGCACCGGCCGCGAACTCCGGCGAGACGCGGGCGATGCGTCCGGCCACCTGGGCCACCAGCTGCGAGCGCGTGCGCGGTTGTGTCTCGCCCTGGGACTTCACCTCGACCTGGACGTCCCGCGGCGTCGCTTCCATCACGCGCACCACCGGGGTCGGTGGCGGCTCGGGCGCCTGCTCGACCTCGGGTCCGAAGGCGACGAGGGCGACGGCCACGCCTGCCGCCACGAGAAGCACCGTCGCGATGGGGACGAACCGCCTAGCGCGCATCGAACCCCCCTCCCAGCGCGAGGTAGAGATCGATACGCGCCTGCAGCCGCTCCCGCCGCGCGGCGAGCAGTTGCGAGGCGGCGTCGAGACGCTGGCGCTCGGCCTCGAGCACGGTGAGCAGATCCGCCAGTCCCGCGGCGTAGCGCTCGTCTGCGAGACGCGCTGCCGCCTCGGCCTGCTCCAGCTGGCGCGAGCTCGCCGCGACCTGCTCGGCGAGATGGCGGTCGGCCGCGAGCGCGCGCTCGACCTCGAGGAAGGCGTCGAGCACCGCCTGCCGGTAGCGGGCGAGCGCCTCGGCGAGGATGGCGCGGGCGAGCTCGACCCGCGCGCGCAGCGTGCCGCCGGCGTAGATCGGCGCGAGCAGGTTGGCCGCGAGGCTCCACACGCTGAAAGCCGGGTCGGTCAGGTTCCCCAACTCGCCGGCACGCCGGCCGATCGAGGCGGTGAGCCGAAGCTGGGGATAGAGGGCGGCGCGCGCGGCCTCCACGCGGCCGCCGGCGGCCGCGATGCGAAGCTCGGCGGCGGCGAGATCGGGGCGCCGCATCAGCAGTGCCGCCGGCACACCGGCCGCCGGGGTCTCGGGCGCGACGGGGAGCCGCTCGGCGCCGTCCAGCGTTCCCTCCGGATAGCTGCCGAGCAGGGCCTCCAGCTCGCGCCGGGCCGCATCGAGCGCGCGCTCGCGGGCGGCGACGAACCCCGCGGCGGCCGCCTCGCTGGTCAGCGCGAGGCGCAGATCGAGCGGCGCAACGAGCCCCGCCTCGTAGCGCCTGCGCACCCGCGCGGTGGTCGCCTGCCGCGTCTCGAGGGTGCGCCGCGCGACCTCCACCTGCCGCTCGGCCTCGACGAGCCCGAAGTAGGCCTTGGCCGCCTGTCCGGCCAGGGACAGGCGCGCGGCGGCGAAATCGGCGCGCGCCGCGCGGGCATCGAGCGCCGCCGCGCGCGCTTCCGCCCCCAGGCGGTTCCACAGATCGACCTCCCAGCTCGCGTTGAGGGCGACGCTGCGGGCGTCGGTGACGAAGGCGCCGCCGCCGGCGAAGGGGAGCCCGATGAGGTTCTGGCGCTCGCGCGAGGCGCCCGCCGCGGCCTCGAGCTGCGGGCGCCGACCGCCGCGGGCGATGCGCGCCTGTGCCAGGGCCTGCTCGATGCGTGCGGCGGCAATGGCCAGGTCGTGGTTGGAGACGAGCGCGCGCCGTATCACGGCATCGAGCCCCGCGTCGCCGAAGCTGCGCCACCAGCGCTCGTCCGGGACCAGGCCGGCGGGGTTCCCCGGGGCGGTCCAGCTCGCCGGTATCTCGACGCCTGCGGTCGGCGTCTCGATCGGCTCGGTGGTGGCGCAGCCGGAGAGGAGCAGCGACACGACGACCAGGGAAGGCCAGCCGCCGGCCCCCCAGTTGCGTGCGCACCCGGCCGTAGGCTTCATCGCCGCCATCCGCCTTACGCGCCCTGCGCGCGCTTGATCGCCGCGAGGTGTCGGCGGATCACGAGGCCGCGCCGCGGCGGTGCGATCCGCTCGATGGTGCGCGCCGCGCGCGCCATGGCGTCGACCACTTCCGGATGGCCCTTCGCGTGACGCAGCAGGGGCTCGAAGGCGAGGGCGACGAGGCTCTCGAAGGTGGGACCCTTGGCGATCACCCGCAACTCGCCCCCCTCGGTGCGAAGCCGGGCAGGGACTGCGCGCCGAGTCAGACGCACGAGCACCGCGCTCAGGTGATCGACGCACATCACGGCCGCGCTCGGGTTGTTGACGGCCGGGCTGAGGGCACGCACCGCCACGGCGACGATCTGCTCCACGCCGAAGGCGGCATCCTGCTCGATGGTGCGCTCGGGCCCCATGTCGTAGACGCGGTCGAGCGCGCGGGCGTCGATGGGCGGTTCGTCGTCCTGTCCAACGTCCTTGCCCACTGCCAGGGAGGCGAGCGGCGAGGATTCGATCGCGAACTCGCCGATCCCCAGTTCCATCCGCAGCACCGCGCCGTGCCGGCGGGCGAGCGCCACGAGCCCGTCGGTGTCCACGGCGACCAGGTAGCCCGAGCGTAGCGCGGGCAGCCGCTTCCAGCGCCCGGCGCCGGCCGCGACCGGCTCGTCGGGGTCGTCCTCGCCCTCCGCCAGCTCGTCCGGGAAGAGGCGGTCGATGGCCTCGTGGGTGTCGTTCGCGATCCGCTGCAGGATGGTGGGCAACTGGATGACGATCGCCACGTGGTGGATGAAGTAGACCAGCGTCCATACGCCGACGAGCGCGAGGAACAGCGCGACGAGAACGGCGATCGAGGGCACGAAGCCGCCGTCGCCGTCGTCGCTGCGCACGGTGCGCAGTACCACCAGGCAGTACGCGAAGATGCCGACCAGGACGCCCAGGGTGGCCTGGGTCGGACGGTCGTGCATGAAGGTACGCAGGACGCGGGGCGAATAGGTGCTCGCGGCGAGCGACAGCGACACGATGGTGACCGAGAACACCACGCCCGCCACCGTGATCATGGAGCTCGCGATCGCCGACAGGGTACCGCGCGCGCCTTCGGCGCCGACACCGAAGAGCCGCGGCCAGTCGGCGGCCAGGGAGAGCTGCAGGCGGTCGTCCAGCTCGACCAGCCCGACGCCGAGCAGCAGCGCCGCGATCAGCGCGATGGAGGGGATCAGCCAGAAGCTGTCGCGCACGTTCAAGAGGTCTCCTCGCTCACGCCTTGTACGACTTGCCGGCGCCTGTCGTTGTTTCCGATCGCGCCGTCTCCGCCGGTCGCCGGGTGCGGCGCATGGGTTCTTCATGCGCCGGGCGCGCTGCGGCCGAGCAATCGGAAAGCCCGCTGCCGGCGTCATGCGGGCGGGCGTTTCCCCGCCGCGAGCAGCACCGGGAGCAGCGTGAGGTCGGCGGCGAGCGCCGCCAGCATGGCGAAGCCGGTGAGCAGCCCGAAGTACACGATGGGCTCGAAGGCCGAGAGCGCGAACAGCGAGAAGCCGAGGGCGATGGTGATGGAGGTGTAGAGCATGGCCCGCCCGACGCTGGCATGGGTGCGGCGCATCGCCTCCCACGGGGCGGCACCGCCGCGGCGCTCCGCGAGCCAGCGGTGGGTGTAGTGGATGGTGTCGTCCACCGCGATACCCATGACGATGGCGGCGATGGTGATCGTCATGATGTCCAGCGAGATGCCGAGCCAGCCCATCAGCCCCAGCACCAGGGCCGCCACGAGCAGGTTGGGCACGATGGCGAGGGCGGCCACGCGCAGCGAGCGGAACAGCACCCAGAACATCAGCATGATCGCCACGAAAACGAAGCCCAGCGTCTGGGCCTGGGAGCGGAACAGGCTCTGCAGCAGGTTGTTGTAGAGCACCATGAGGCCGGTGAGCCGGACTTGGCTCGGCTCCAGGCCGAAGCGCTCCACCAGGTCGTTGCGGATCTTCTCGAGCAGGGCATCGCGCTGCAGGGTGGGATCGGACTCGAACACCCGCACCATGAAGCGCGCCTGATCGCCGTCGGCCGACAGGTAGGGGTCGATGAGCACCTCGCGCACCCGCTCCGGAAGGCGGGTGAAAATCACCGACAGGGTGAAGTCGTCGAGGGGCGCGCCCTGGTTCAGCTGCTCGAGGAGGCTGATGGCCGTGGCCGGCGAGAGCACCTTGCCGGTCTCGGGCAGGCCCTGCAGGTAATCGTGCACGCCCTTCACGGTGTCGAGGCGGAACATGTTGAGCCAGTAGCTGGTGCCGGCGAAGCCGGCCTGGCCCAGGTCCGGCGCACCGCCTACCGTACCGTCCAGATCCTGGCCGGGGGGCGGCGCCGTGCGCGCCCGATAGGCCGGATCGGGATTCAGGATCACGTCGAAGGGCGTGGTGCCGCCCAGGGAGCGATCGAGGGCGAGCATGCCCTGATGGATCTCGGTCGATTCGTCGAAGTAGTCGATGAAGCGATGCTCCACGCCCAGCCGCAGCATGCCCGCCACGGCGAGGGCGAAGAGCGTCGCGCTCGCGACGAGCGTGGGCGCGCTGCGGCCCTCCACCAGCGCGCCGGCGAGCCGCGTGAGCCGTCCGACCCGGTCGTGGCGCCGCTGTCGGGGCGCTTCCGGAGGGAGCAGCATCAGGCTCGCCGGGAAGACGAGGAAGGTGAGCGCGAACGCGAAGGCGATGCCCGCGACCATCATCCAGCCGAAGTCGATGACCGGCCGGATGCCGCTCACCGTGAGCGAGCCGAAGGCCACCATGGTGGTGAGCGCGGTGTAGCAGGAGGGGGCGAACTTGCTGCGGATGGTGCCCTCCACGAGCTCGCGCTGGCCGGCCTGGGGGCGGTCCTCGTGGAGCTCCTGGTAGCGCACGATGAGGTGCACCACCAGCGAGAGCGTGATGACCAGCAGCACCGACAGGAAATTGGACGACACCACCGTGGGCCGCCATGCGGCCCAGCCCAGCAGGCCCACCATGCCGATGCCCGCGGCGGCGCAGATCGCGGTGGTGACCAGGACCCAGCGCGGGCGGCGGAACACGACCGCGAGGAGCACGACGATGAAGGCCAGCACCGCGCTGCCGAACACGCGCAGGTCGTGCCACACGAAGCGGATCATGTCGGACACGATGAGCGGCGTGCCGGCGAGGTGGATACGCGCGTCGTCCTCGTGGTGCGCCACTACGGCGCGGATCGCGTCGAGGTCTTCTCGCAGGCGGTCCGCGAGCGCGACCGAGCGCTCCCGGACGTCCTCGGAAAGCGCGGCGAGCCGCGCCTCTTCACGCCCGGTGAGGGTGCGCTCCAGGCGGGCCTCGAGGAGCTCGTCGCGGGCGCGCACCAGCCGCAGATACTGCGGGTCGTGGCGCAGCTGCAGACGCAGCGCCGTGGTCCGGCCGTCCTCGCCCACCAGCAGGTTGCCGTAGAGCGGGCTTTCGGCGAGTTCCTCCCGCGCGAGGGAGAGGTCGGTGCCGGGGGAGAGGAGAGTGCGCGGCGCGTCCTGCAGCTCGCTCAGGGTGACCGGAGGGCTTTGCAGGAGCGGCACGTCCAGCAGGCTGGTGACCGAGCTCACGCCTTCCAGCGCGGCGAGCTCGCCGCGCAGTGCGGCGATGTCGGCGAGCGTCCCGGGGGCGAAGAGATCGCCCTCGGGCGTGTAGGCGACGATCAGGAGCGAGCCGGAACCGTAGCGCGCGCTGATCGAGCGGTAGTACTGGAGCGCCCGGTCCTCCTCCAGCACCAGGGAGTCCGCCGAGGCGTCGACCTGGAATCGCGGCACACCGAAAGCCAGCGCGAGGACCACCAGCCCGACCGCGCCGAGCGTGGCGAAGGGGTGGCCCGTGGTGAGGGCGAAGTAGCCGGAGACCAGTGGTTCCGCCCTACCTGCCGCCCACCGGCTCGATCACCGCGCAAGCGATCCGGTCGCCGGCGTCGCCGGCGGGCTGGCTGCGGTAGTCGTCCGCCCCGGCGTGGATCACGAAGGCCGAGCCGTCCGCGTCGAAGAGGTAGCCGTCGTCGCCCGCCCGCACGCTTACGCGGGGGTTGATCACGTGGGTGCGCAGCACACCGTTGTCCGATACGAACTGGTTCGGCATATCGCCCGCGTGGGGCCCGGCCGGATTCAGGTACCCGTGAGCCTGGCCGGGCAGGTGGAAATGTCCGCCGGCCGACTGGAAGCCGCCCTTGGGGTCGCATTCGCCGCGCTCGTGGATGTGAAAGGCGTGCTCGCCGGGCGGCAGGCCGTGGAGATCGGCGATGATCAGCACCCCGTTGGGCGTACCGGCGAGCACGGCGGTGCCGAGGGGCTCGCCCTTTCTGCCGATGAAGTTCGCGCTGCCGCCCTCCGCCGCGGCCAGCGGCGCGGCCGCCAGGCACAGGGCGACCCCGAGGGCGCATGCGCCCGCCTTCCCGGACCCACTCCGCTTCGGGCAGCCGTGGCGGTCGACATCCACGTTGGAAACGGTACATGCCATTGCAGGAGTTACATGTTCGCGCCGCATGCGGGTCTCCTCCGTTCTGCGGAAGGGGCCGAGCCCCGTCAGTTCTGTGCCAGCGTGACCACCGAAACGGCTTCGATCTCACGCCCCTCGAAGAAGTCGGCATCGTCCACGCGTCCATAGACCGATACCCGCGAGCCGACCTCGACCGTTTCCAGCCGCTCCGGGGCGAAGGGGTTGTAGGTCAGCCGGTCGGTGTCCACGTCGACGTCGAACCGGCCGGTGTCGATCGTCATCTCGCGGCCGTCGATGCTCTGGACGGTACCGGTCACGGTGACCCAGTCGCCCTCGTCGGCAAGGACCGACAGGGGGTAGGTGTAGTAGCCGGACTCCTCGTCCGCCGCGCTCGCGTAGTAGTAGGTCTGCCACTTGTCCACGTAGACCGCGCTGGCCTCGATGGTGCGCCGCTCGAACATGTCGTCGTCGATGAGCCCGTAGACAGTCACGCGGTCGCCGGCCGCGAGGCCGTGCGCCTCGTTGTACCAGTCCCAGTCGTCCATCTCGACGAGGACTTCGCCCGTGCCGAAGTCGAGCGTGAAGGAATCGCCTCCGACCGCAGCGATCGTTCCGCTCAGCGAGATCCAGCTCGAGTCCGGACGGTCCAGCTTCTGGGACTGGGCGAGCGCAACGGACACCGCACCCAGCCCCAGCAGTGCGCCGACCAGCAGTGTGGCCAGAAGCCGCTTCAAGGCCGTAGCATCGCCCGCGGGCAGGGCGCAGGCCTTTGCTCGGTGGTATGCATGCGGTGCTTTCATTTCGTCCTCCTTCACGGATAGATGAGTCAGCGCACTCTCGGGCCCCGGCTCACTGGACGACGAAGGGTATCCTCGCCTCGCCCATTTGCTTGCCGGCCTCCGCCCCGCGCAGGTCGGCCACGAACACGATGCGGCGGTCGTCTCCCTCGACCCTCGGGAAGTACAGGAAGCCCGAGATGCTGCCGCCGGGCTCGATCACGCCTTCCGGAATGGCCAGCTCGCGCATGTCCTGGGTCGGCAGCGGCACCTGCCACACGGGGTAGTAGCGGTCGTAATAGACGCTGTCGTAGACCCACGGATCGGTCCAGGGCGTGAGGCCGGTATAGGTCGAGCCGTAATACGGGGCGGGATAGAAGCCGTCATAGGCGAACCGCGGCGTATAGACGGGAGCGGTGGCGACCTTCGGCACCTTGCCCTCGATCTGGAGAGGCGGCAGCGCCGGGTAGCGTGTCCCCGTGCCGGAGACCAGGGCGAACTCGTTGTAGCGGATGCGCAGCGGCCGGCCGCTGTCGTTCTCGATGGAAACCTTGAGCGGCGTCACCTCCTCGTCCAGGTTCTCCGGTCGCGCATCCCAGGCGTCCGTCACGGCGGTGATGCGTACACCGGCGGTCCGTGCGAAGGCGCCGTCCTCCGGTCCGGGCACGAGCTGCGCATCGGGCGCCGGCACGAGCTGCGGGCCGATCGCGCAACCGGCGAGAGACGCGCTCGCAAGCAGGGCGCAATGGGCCAGAAGACGACGGACGCTGGGGCTGGCGAAGGTGTGCATGGCGTACTCCTGCTGATATGCGCGGGGAGGCTTGCTGTTGCGACGGATTGCCGCAAGTCGAGCAACGGGTGTTCCCATCGGGCGCAATTCCTCACGGCCTCCGAAAGGAAGCGGTCAATCGACCCGGAAGGGAATGCGCAGCTCGCCGATGCGTTTGCCCGGCCGGGGGCTGCGCAGGTCGGCCACGAACACGATGCGCCGGTCCTCGCCCCGCACCTTCGGGAAGTAGAGGAAGCCGGTAATGCTGCCCCCCGGCTGGAGCACCCCCTCGGGAATGGCCATCTCGCGCATGTCCCGGGTGGGCAGGGGGATCTGCCATACCGGGTAATAGCGGTCGTAATAGAAGCTGTCGTAGGCCCACGGGTGGCCCCACGGCGAGAGGCCGGCGTAAGGCCGGCGGTAGTACGGGGCGTAATAGAAGCCCGAGTAGAGGAAACGCGGCGTATAGACCGGACGGCTCGCGACCTGCTCCACGGTGCCCTCGATCTCGAGGGGCGGAAGCGCCGGGTAATGCACGCCCCGGCCGGAGACGAGCGAGAACTCGTTGTAGCGGATGCGAAGCGGCATCCCGCTGTCGTTCTCGATGGAGACCTTGAGCGGAGTCAGCTCGTCGTCCAGGTTCTGCGGCCAGGCGTCCCAGGCGTCGGGTACGACCGTCACCCGCACGCCCGCGGTCCGCGCGAATGCCGCCTTTTCCATCCCCGGCACGGTGAGCGCGTCCGCGGCCGGAACGAGCTGCGGACCGAGGGCGCAGCCGGCGAGCAAGGCCGCTGCGGCGAGAACGGCCAGACCCAGGACGGCATGGTGCGCCGGGTGGGTGGCGGTGCGAGAGGCGGTGATCATGCGTTCCTCCTTTCGTGCCGCCGTCCGATTCGCTCGGGCGGCAAGCTGCGGCATGGGCACTACCCAGGGAAACGAGCAAGGGGTGTTCCCACCGCGGCACCGGGATAGGCCGACGGCATGGCGAGAGGCGTGTCGGGGCACGCCGATTGCATGCAGGTGCGTACGGCGCGACCCGGCGATCCGGCCGGGTCCATGGAGCGCTGCCCGCGGGTGTCCCCGCGGCGAGCGGCGCAAGCGGGAGGAACCGATGCTTCGAAACTTCAAATCCGATCTGAAAGGCAAGAGAGTCCGCGCGCGGGACGGCGAGGTGGGCTCCGTGGACGACGTGTACTTCGATGACGAGCGCTGGGTGGTGCGCTACCTGGTGGTGGACACCGGCGACTGGCTGCCGGGACGCCGGGTGCTGGTTTCGCCGGCCTCGGTCGTACCCGGGCGCGCGGAGGACGATGCCGTGCATGTCGACCTGGACATGGACAAGGTGCGCAGCGGCCCCGGCGTCGACACCGATCGGCCGGTCTCGCGCCAGTTCGAGGAGGCGCACGCACGTTACTACGGCTACCCCTTCTACTGGGACGGGCCCTACCTGTGGGGCTCCGTGCAGCACCCGGTGGGCACCGGCGGCCCCGTCACCTCGGTACCCGGCGGTGCCCCCGCACGGGAGCGGGTGCGCGAGCTCAAGCAGGCCGAGCAGCAGGCGAGGGAGTCGCACCTGCGAAGCGCGAAGGAGGTCACGGGTTACCGGGTGGCGGCATCCGACGGGGACGTCGGCCACGTGGAGGATTTCGCCATCGCTACCGACGACTGGTCGATCGTGAAACTCGTGGTGGACACTCGCGACTGGCTGCCGGGCGGCAACGTGACGATCCCGGTGGAGGCGGTGGAGCATATCGACTGGGCCATGCGCCAGTTGCGCGCACGCGCGACCCGGGAAGAGATCAAGGGCTCGCCCAAGGCATCCTGACGACGAAGCCCCGTGCCCCCCAGGAGGTCACCGATGAAGAAACGCCTTGTCCCCGCGATTTCCCTGATTTGCCTGCTGGCCTTCGAGCGACCTGCCGAGAGCGATGCGGCCGAGCCCACCACGGCTCCGCGGCTTCCGGCGGACTCCACCGCGACGCCCGGCGACGAGCGGAACTCGTCCACCGCGCGGATCGCGGACGCGGTCCGGGTCGTGAACCGTATGAAGGTCGATCCCGAGGTGCGCGAGATCCTGAACCGCGCCACCGGACTCTTCATCGTTCCCGAATACGATCGAAGCGCGATGCGCATGAAACCACGCGTCCCCGGTGTGCTCGTCGTGCGCCGGGGCGAGGGTTGGAGCGATCCGCTCTTCTACGAGGTCGGCCCGATCGTTCTGGGCGCCCACGCCGGTGCGGACATCGACGCCCTGGCCGCGATCCTCCTCAGCGAGCAGGCGGTTTCCCGATTTGCCAGTGGCCGCACCTTTTCGCTGAGCCTCGACGGCGGCTTCAACATGGCCAATCATGCGGCCCAGGCCGGACCGTTTCCGGACGAGGGGGACGACGCGATCATGTGGTCGAACGCGGCCGGGCTCTTCCCGGGAGCGGCGGTGCGCCTGGATCGCATCCGGCCCGACGAGGTGGGCAACACCGCGCTTCACGGACCGGACATGCTGCTCGAGCAGGCCGTGCGCGCCGAGCCGACAGTCGCGGAGGCCCGCCCGCTCCACTCGGCACTGGCCGATTGAGCGTGTGCCCGGGCCGTCAGCTCAGCGCCTCCGAACCCACAGCCGCTCGCGATACTGCAGCGTACCTGTCTCGTCGCTGCCCACGGGCTGTGCCCTGATGGTGAAGTCGAGCACTTCGCGCGGCAGGAATTCGAACGTGCCCGTGTAGGACACCCGATCGTTGGCCACCACCTCCTCGAGCTCGATCTCCTGGCGCACGCCGGCGAGATCGGTCGCGTGGGCGGTCACGCGGGCCGGCAGCGCCATCTGAAGAGGATCGTCACGCCGGTACACGATGACGTTCAGGATCGCACGGTCGCGTTCGCGCTCCACGTCGTGGATGTCCGCGCTCTCGGGCGCCAATGCGTGCGTCGTGACGACGCTGCTGCGCAGGACGTATTCGCCGAACGGATGCTCGTGGGTCTGGGCGCGGACCGACATGCACAGCGCCAGCAAGGCGAGCGCCGCCACGTACCGGATCGCGCCGCCTACTCGGCTCACGAGGCTCTCCCGGGCTCGGTGAGGTCGGGCTCGGAGACCGGCCAGGTCATCACGACCCGCCGGTGCCGCTCTTCGGCCAGCGTGACCTGTCTCGTATGAGTCGTGCCGTCGAAGGTCGCCTCCACCGTGTAGCGGCCGGCCGGCAGGTCGGCGAACAGCATGGGACCCTCGGTGACGGCCGAGAACACGACTTCGTCCGACGGGTTCTTCACCGTCACGTTCACGCCGGAGATGTAGCGCCCCTCCTTGCCGGAAAAGACCAGGCCCAGGTTGTACTCGGGTGCGAGCTTGCGCATCGCGGCCTGCTCCGCGTCGCCCACGCCGCCCGTCACGTATGGAATCAGCTTGTACTTCTGTACCAGCACAAGGTCGGCCGCCCAGACGCCAGCCGCGGCGCACGTGAGCGCGAGGACTCCGGCCCTCGTCAATCGTCGCAAAGTCATGATGATCTCCTTGTCGAAGTGAAAGATGGTCTTGGTTTGCAGGGCGCTTCCGGACGGATGCGCGCATGCGGCCTGCCCCTCGGGGCCCCTAGCTCTTCGGTGGTACGGTCAGCGCGACGTACAGCGCAGCCTCGCCACGGCGCACCAGGAGTGCGACCGGTTCGCCGGGCTTCGCCTGGGCGAGCATGCGCTCGAACTCGGCGGCGCTCGCGATGCGATTGCGGTTGATCGCCACGATCACGTCGCCCGGCTGGATGGGCGACGCGGCAGCGGCCCCGGTGACCTGCTCGACGCGCAGGCCGTAGTCGATGCCGAGCTCACGCCGCTGGGCGGGCGGGATTTCGCCAAGCACCAGGCCCAGGCGGTTGGGCTCCTGCGCCTGCCCCGGCACGGCCGCCTGAGCAACCTCCTCGGTGGGGAATTCGCCCACGGTCACGGTCAGCGTACGCGTTTGGCCGTCGCGCCATACTTCCAGCCTGGCTTCCGTGCCGGGCTTGGTGGCGGCCACCAGCCGCGGGAGCTCGTCGGCCTCCTCGATCCGCTCGCCGTTGTAGGCGAGGATGACGTCACCGGTCCGCAATCCTGCCTCGTCGGCAGGTCCGTCCGGCTCGACGGAGCCGACGAGGACTCCGCGCGCCGAATCGAGCCCGAACGCCTTGGCAAGCTCGGGCGTAACCTCCTGGATCGCGACGCCGATTCGTCCGCGCGTCACCTTGCCGTGCTCCCGCAGCTGCCGAGCGACGTCGAGCGCGAGCTCGATCGGGATCGCGAAGGAAACCCCCATGTAGCCGCCGGTCTGGCTGTAGATCATCGAGTTGATACCGATGACCTCGCCCCGCGCGTTGAGCAGGGGACCGCCTGAGTTGCCCGGATTCACCGCTACGTCCGTCTGGATGAAGGGCACGAAGGTCTCGTCCGGCAGGGCGCGCTCGGTGGCGCTGACGATGCCGGCCGTGATGGTGTTGGTGAAACCGAAGGGCGAGCCGATCGCCGCCACCCACTGTCCCGGCTTCACCGCCTCCGAGTTTCCAAGCCGCGCCACCGGCAGGCCGCTCGCCTCGATCTTCACAAGGGCGACGTCGGTGCGGCTGTCGGCGCCGAGCACCTTGCCCTCGAATTCCCGTTTGCCGTCGGACAAGCGCACGAGAACCGTGTCCGCATCGGCCACCACATGGGCATTGGTCAGGATCAGGCCTTCCGCGTCGATGATGAAGCCCGAACCTATCCCTCGCGCCGTCCCGCCTTGCCCCTCGCCCGGGGGCGGCATGGGGATGAATCGACGGAAGAAGTCGAAGAACGGGTCATCGGGCAGTTGGCCGAAGGGCGACATCACGCCCGGGCCGACGTCCCGGGAAGTCACCACGTTCACCACGGCGGGGCCCTGCTGCTCGATGAGCGCAGTGAAGTCGGGTAGGCTGGCCGCCCCGGCTCCCGGCGTTTCAGGCTTGTCGCCCGCGATCGATGGTGCGGCCGGCTGCTTCTCTGGCGCTTCGCCGTCGGCCGTCGGCGCGCAGGCGCCGACGAGGAAGAAGACGGCGAACAGGGCGGTGATCGATTTCGCGCGGTGGGCGGCATTCGTCATGGAAGGCTCCCTATAGAACTCTTCCACGACTCCAGCAAGCGGGATGCCCGCCTCGCGCGACGGTTGTGCGTAACGGCGGCGTTGGGCGGCTAGGAAGCGGGCGACTGCCGGACGTCCACCACCCGGATGCCCGGGATGCGGTGCAGGTCGTCGGCCGACAGGCGGAATACCGCGTTGTGGGTGCCAGCGGCGGCCCAGATCGGATCGAGCGACCACAGCGCGCGATCCACCAGCACGGTGACCGGGCCGGTGTGCCCGACGGGGGCGACGCCGCCGATGGCGAAGCCGGTGCGCTCGCGCACGAAGTCCGCATCGGCCTTGGCGACCGGCTCGCCGAGCTCGGCGAGCAGCTTCTTCTCGTCGATGCGGTCTGCGCCGCTCGCGATGACGAGCACGCAGGCGCCGCTCTGCTTGCCTCGGAAGACGATGGACTTGGCGATCTGCGCCACCTCGCAGCCGATCGCCACGGCCGCCTCCGCGCTGGTGCGCGTGGAGGCGCCGAACTCGACCACCTCGGCAGCGATGCCGAGGCGCTCGAGGGCCTGCTCGACGCGCCTGCGCGACGTGAGGGGGAGGGTGGCGTCGTTCATCGGGCGATGCTCAGGCGCGCACGTTGGCCGGGCGATGGGCCTGGATGATGGGCAGCAGCTGCCCGAACACCTTGGGCGGGGCGGCGACGACGTTGCCGGTGTCCAGCCACGCGCCTTCGCCCGCCAGGTCGCTCACCAGGCCGCCGGCCTCCTGGATGAGCAGCGTGCCGGCCGCCATGTCCCACGGCGACAGGCCCATCTCCCAGAAACCGTCCAGCCGGCCGCAGGCGACATAGGCCAGGTCCAGGGAGGCCGCGCCGGGGCGGCGGATGCCGGCCGTCTTGCGGGTGAGCTCGCCGAACATCGCCAGATAGGCGTCGAAGTGGTCGAGCTCGCGGAAGGGGAAGCCGGTGCCGATCAGCGACTCCGACAGGCGGGTGCGCTTGGAGACGCGGATGCGCCGGTCGTTGAGGAAGGCGCCGCTGCCTTTGGTCGCCGTGAAGAGCTCGTTGCGGGTGGGATCGAATACCACTGCCTGCTCGACCACCCCGTTCTTCGCCAGCGCGATGGAGATCGCGTACTGGGGGAAGCCGTGAATGAAGTTGGTGGTGCCGTCCAGCGGATCGATGATCCACAGGTATTCGCTCTGGGCGGTCTGGACGGACTCGCCGGACTCCTCTGCTAGAATGCCGTGCTCCGGGTAGGCCTCGCGCAGCACCTCGATGATGGCCGCTTCGGCTGCCTGGTCGACCTCGGTGACGAAGTCGTTCGGCGCCTTCGACTGGACCGTGAGGAGGTCGAGCTGCGTCGAGGCGCGATTGATGACGTTGCCCGCACGGCGGGCGGCTTTCACTGCGATGTTCAGGATGGGATGCATGCGCGTCGGTCTCGCTCGCACGAAGACGCCCGGCTGGACGCCTCGCTGAAGACATTTCGATAAAACACGAGATTTTAGTATGAATGGCGCCAACGCGCTCGACCGCGTCCGCATCGTCCTCTCTCATACCAGCCATCCGGGCAATATCGGGGCGGCTGCGCGCGCCATGAAGACGATGGGCCTCGCGCGGCTCTACCTCGTGGCGCCCGCCGCCTTTCCCGATCCGGTCGCCGACGCGCGGGCCTCGGGCGCCGACGACGTGCTCGCCGCCGCGCAGGTGGTGGGCTCCCTCGAGGAGGCGCTTGCCGGCACCGTCCTTTCCGGAGCGGTGACTGCGCGACGCCGTGAGCGTTCCGTGCCGGTGCGCAGCGCGCGCGAGGCGGCCGCGGAACTGACCGGATTCGCCGCGCACGGCGACGTGGCCCTGGTCTTCGGCCGCGAGACGAGCGGGCTCACTAACGAGGAGGTGGCGCTGTGCTCCATGCCGGTGACCATCCCGGCCAATCCGGAGTTTTCCTCGCTCAACCTCGGCGCGGCGGTGCAGCTTCTATGCTACGAAATGCGCATGGCCGCGCTTTCGCCGGGTGTGCCGGCCAGCCCCGACGGCGAGCCGGCGAGCTTCGACGAGATCGAGGGCTTCCACCACCACCTGGAGGCGGCGATGACCGCGAGCGGCTTCTACGATCCGGCCAACCCCAAGCGGCTCCTGCAGCGGGTGCGGCGTCTTTTCGGGCGCATCCGGCTCGAGAAGGAGGAGGTGAACATCCTCCGCGGCATCATCGCTGCACTGGAACGGAAACCTGATTAAAATAGTCGGAAAACAACACAGCCCGTCGTGCGCGACGCATATCGGAGAGCCTCATCCATGTTCAGCCGCCTGCGTGAAGACCTGGCCAGCGTTCGGGAACGCGATCCCGCGGCCCGCTCCACCTGGGAAGTGCTGACCTGTTACCCGGGCGTGCACGCGCTCGCACTGCACCGGCTGGCCCACTGCGCGTGGGAGCGGAAGCTCTTCTGGCTCGGCCGCTTCATCAGCCATGTCGGCCGCTTTCTCACCGGCATCGAGATCCACCCGGGCGCCACCATCGGCCGGCGCGTGTTCATCGACCACGGGATGGGCGTGGTGATCGGCGAAACCGCCGAGGTGGGTGACGACTGCACCATTTACCAGGCGGTGACCCTGGGCGGCACCTCGCTCTACCGGGGCACCAAGCGCCACCCGACCCTGGGCAAGGGCGTGGTGGTGGGTGCCGGGGCCAAGGTGCTCGGCGGCTTCACCGTCGGCGATGGCGCCCGCATCGGCTCGAATGCCGTGGTGGTGAAGCCGGTGCCCGCCGGCGCCACCGCGGTCGGCAATCCCGCGCGCATCATCGAGCCCGCCGGTGCTGACGCCCGCGACGAGGCGCGGGCACGGAAGGCGGAGCAGATCGGTTTTTCCGCATATGGCATCACCAAGGACATGGACGACCCGCTGGCCAAGGCCTTGCACGCCTTGCTCGATCACGCGGTCGAAACCGACCGTCGTATGCAGGCGCTGATCGACAAGCTCGAGAAGGCGGGGTTCAGCCTCGACGCGACGGTGGAATCCGCCGACGAGTTCGATGCCCAGCGACTGTCGAAAATGGTCGATTGAAGACGCGTCGATTAGTTGACCCGTCTTGTCGGGTACCGTATAGTCGAGTGAAACGTTCGGGTATTCCCCCGGCGTGATTCTCCGCATTGTGAGGAATCATCATGAGACTGACCACCAAGGGACGATTTGCCGTAACTGCGATGATCGACCTGGCCTCCCGTCAGGGCGACGGCCCGGTGACGCTTGCCGGGATCGCCGAGCGACAGAAGATCTCTCTGTCCTATCTCGAACAGCTGTTCGGGAAGCTGCGGCGGCACAAGCTGGTGAGCAGCGTGCGCGGCCCCGGCGGTGGTTATCGGCTTGCCCGCGAAATGCAGGCGATCACGGTGGCGGACATCATCATCGCGGTGGACGAGCCGCTGGACGCCACCCAGTGCGGCGGCAAGCAGAACTGTCACGACGAGCACGTGTGCATGACACACGACCTGTGGTCCAACCTCAACAAGCGCATGTACGAGTACCTCGACTCGGTGACGCTGGCGGCGCTGGTGCGCCGCGAGGTCAAGGCCGATCCCGACATGAGCGTGTTGAAGGACGTGCGCCGTCGCGCGACCGTTTCGCTGCGCGAAGCCGCGGCCGCCTGAGACCGGCCCTAGCACGATGTTCGCCCCCGTCTATCTCGACTGGAACGCCACTACGCCGCTCGATCCGGGCGTGCGCGAGGCGATGCTGCCGTGGCTGGACGGCCGTTTCGGCAATGCCTCGAGCCGCCACGAGTATGGCCGCCAGGCGCGCGCGGCGATCGACGCGGCGCGCGAGCAGGTGGCCGCCGCGGTGGGGGCGCATCCGACCGAGGTGGTCTTCACGAGCTGCGGCTCGGAGGCGAACAATCTCTTCCTGAAGGGGGCTGCGGCGCTGATGAAGCCCGGTCTCGTCGCGGTGAGCGCGATCGAGCACCCCTGCGTACGCGAGCCTGCCAAGCAGCTTCGCCGCGCCGGCTGGCGCATGCGCGAGATCGCGGTGGACGGGGAAGGGCGCATCGAGGCGGGCGACTGGGCCGACACCCTCGCCGAACGGCCCGCGCTGGTCTCCGTCATGCTCGCCAACAACGAGAGCGGGGTGCTGCAGGACGTCGCCGCGCTCGCCCGCGAGGCCCGCCCGAGCGGCGCCTGGTTCCACACCGACGCGGTGCAGGCGCTGGGCAAGGTCGCGGTGGATTTCCGGGGGCTAGGCGTGCATGCGCTCACCCTCTCCGCCCACAAGATCGGCGGTCCGCTGGGCGCCGGCGCGCTGGTGCTGGACAAGCGGGTGGAGCTCTCGCCGTTGGTGGCCGGGGGCGGACAGGAGCGGGGGCTGCGTTCCGGGACGGAAAACGTCGCGGCGATCGTCGGCTTCGGCGCGGCCTGCGAACGGGTCACGGCACGGCTGGCGCAGGAGGGCGAACGCCTCGTCCGGCTGCGCAAGCGCCTGGAGGCGGGTCTCGCTGCGGCCGGCATGCGGATCTTCTCGGCCGGCGCACCGCGCCTGCCGAACACGGTGTTCTTCGCCGCGGAAGGGCTGGACGGCGAGACGCTGGTGGCCAAGCTCGACCGGGCGGGTTATGCCTGCGCGAGCGGTTCGGCATGCTCGAGCGCCAATCCCGAGCCGTCGCACACGCTTCTGGCGATGGGCGTGGAGCCCGGCATGGCCCGCGCCGCGGTGCGCGTGAGCATGGGCCGCGACACCCGGGAGGCGGACGTGGACGGCTTTCTCGCGACCCTCTCGCGCACGGTCGATGCACTGAATACTCTGACCGCCGTTGCGGTCGAACGATAAAACGAACTCAAACTGGAGCGACGGAGAAAACACGATGCTCAAATTTCCGATCTACCTGGACTACTCCGCGACCACGCCGGTCGATCCGCGCGTGGCCGCGGAGATGATCCCCTGGCTCACCGAGCACTTCGGCAACCCCGCCAGCCGCTCCCACGCCTACGGCTGGGAAGCCGAGAAGGCGGTCGAGGAGGCGCGGGAGCAGGTGGCGGCGCTGGTGAACGCCGATCCGCGGGAAATCGTGTGGACCTCCGGCGCGACCGAGTCGAACAACCTGGCGATCAAGGGCGCGGCCCACTTCTACAAGGGCAAGGGCAAGCACCTGATCACCCTCAAGACCGAGCACAAGGCGGTGCTGGATACCTGTCGCGAGCTCGAGCGCCAGGGCTTCGAGGTGACCTACCTCGACGTCCAGGAGAACGGCCTCGTCGATCTCGACACCTTCCGGCAGGCCCTGCGGCCCGACACCATCGTCGTTTCGGTGATGTTCGTGAACAACGAGATCGGCGTGATCCAGCCGATCGCGGAGATCGGCGAGATCTGCCGCGAGAAGGGCATCGTGTTCCACGTGGACGCGGCCCAGGCCACCGGCAAGCTGCCCATCGACCTCGCCCAGCTCAAGGTCGACCTGATGTCCTTCTCGGCCCACAAGACCTATGGACCGAAGGGCGTCGGCGCGCTCTACGTGCGGCGCAAGCCGCGCGTGCGCCTGGAAGCCCAGATGCACGGCGGCGGCCACGAGCGCGGCCTGCGCTCGGGTACGCTGGCCACCCACCAGATTGTGGGCATGGGCGCGGCCTTCCGCATCGCCCGCGAGGAGATGGCGGAGGAGCTCGAGCGCATCCGCCGCCTGCGCGACAAGCTGCTCAGCGGCCTGCAGGACATCGAGGCGGTCTACGTGAACGGCGACCTCGAGCACCGCGTGCCGCACAACCTCAACATCTCTTTCGCCTACGTCGAAGGCGAGTCGCTCATCATGGCGATCAAGGACGTCGCCGTCTCCAGCGGCTCGGCCTGCACGTCGGCGAGCCTCGAGCCGTCCTACGTGCTGCGCGCGCTGGGACGCAACGACGAGCTGGCCCATAGCTCCATCCGGTTCACCATCGGCCGTTTCACGACCGAAGAGGAGATCGACTACACGATCGAGCTCCTGCACCGCAAGATCGGGAAGCTCCGCGAGCTCTCCCCGCTGTGGGAGATGGTGAAGGAAGGGGTCGATCTCGACACCGTACAATGGGCGGCGCACTGAGAAACACGTATAGGAAGGACGATCATGGCATACAGCGAAAAAGTACTGGATCACTACGAGAACCCGCGTAACGTGGGCTCCTTCGGCAAGGAAGACGAGGGCGTGGGCACCGGCATGGTGGGCGCGCCCGCCTGCGGCGACGTGATGAAGCTGCAGATCAAGGTCGGCAAGGACGGGGTGATCGAAGACGCCCGCTTCAAGACGTATGGCTGCGGCTCGGCCATCGCCTCCAGCTCCCTCGTGACCGAGTGGGTGAAGGGCAAGACGGTCGAACAGGCCCTCGAGATCAAGAACACCCAGATCGCCGAGGAGCTCGCGCTGCCGCCGGTGAAGATCCACTGCTCGATCCTCGCCGAGGACGCGATCAAGGCCGCGGTGGCCGACTACAAGAAGAAGCATCAGGACTGACGAGGGGAGGCACCATGGCAGTCACACTCAGCGAACGCGCCGCACGCCACGTCTCCGGCTTCATCGCCAAGCGCGGGAAGGGCGTGGGGATCCGCCTCGGGGTGCGGACCTCGGGCTGTTCGGGCATGGCCTACCGGCTGGAGTTCGTGGACGACACGAACGAGGAGGATCTGGTGTTCGAAAGCCATGGGGTGAAGGTCGTGGTCGATCCCAAGAGCCTCCCCTACCTGGAAGGCACCGAGCTCGACTTCGTCCGTGAAGGCCTCAACGAGGGGTTCAAATTCAACAACCCCAACGTCAAGGACTCCTGCGGCTGCGGCGAGAGCTTCAACGTCTGACGCGCTCGTCCGGGCCGCCGCCGCGGCCTTGGGGTGCCAAACGGGGGCCGGACCGGCGCGACGGCGCGGTTCGGTTCGCTTCACCGGAAATGCCCGAACCGACATGACGATCGATCTGCAGCAGGACTTCTTTACCCTCTTCGGACTGCCGCGGCGCTATCGGCTCGACGAGTCGGCGCTCGAGGCCGCCTGGCACGACCTGCAGACGCAGGTGCATCCCGACCGCTTCGCGCATCTGCCCGATGTGGAACAGCGCCGCGCGATGCAGTGGGCCACCCGCGTGAACGAAGGCTTCCGCACCCTGCGCAAGCCCCTGCCGCGCGCCCAGTATCTGCTCGAGCTGGCCGGCGTGGACGCCGGCGTGAACACCAACACGGCCATGTCGCCGGAGTTCCTTGTGGAGCAGATGGAGTGGCGCGAGGCGGTCGAGGAGGCGAGCGCCGCCGGTGAAACCGACGAGCTCGAGCAGTTGCGCCAGCGCCTGCACGTACATGCGCGCGAGGTGTTCGGCGAGCTCGAGGAGCAGCTCGACGCGCGGCAAGACTACCCTGCCGCCGCCGAGACGGTGCGCCGCCTGATGTTCATCGAGAAACTCCAACACCAGATCGACGACGCCCTCGAGGCGCTGGAAAGCTGATGGCCCTACTCCAAATCGCCGAGCCCGGCCTCTCTGCCGAACCGCACAAGCACCGCCTGGCCGCAGGCATCGACCTGGGCACCACCAACTCGCTCGTCGCCACCGTGAGGAACGGCATCGCCGTGTGCCTGGGCGACGAGAACGGCCGCGCCATGCTGCCCTCGGTGGTTCGCTACCACGCCGACGGCCGGGTCGAGGTGGGCCATGGCGCCCTGGCCGCGCAGGCCACCGACCCGAAGAACGCCATCGTCTCGGTCAAGCGCTTCATGGGCCGCGGCCTGAAGGACGTCGCCCACATCGAGACCATGCCCTACGACTTCGTCGACAGCGCCGGGATGCTGCGCCTGCGCACCGTGCAGGGCGTGAAGAGCCCGGTCGAGGTGTCGGCCGAGATCCTGCGCGTACTGGGCGAGCGTGCCCGCGCGAGCCTGGGCGGCGAGCTCACCGGAGTGGTCATCACGGTCCCGGCGTACTTCGACGACGCCCAGCGCCAGGCCACCAAGGATGCGGCCAAGCTCGCGGGGCTCAACGTGCTGCGGCTCCTCAACGAACCGACGGCCGCCGCGGTGGCCTACGGCCTGGACAACGCCTCCGAAGGGCTCTACGCGGTCTACGACCTGGGCGGAGGCACGTTCGACCTGTCCATCCTCAAGCTCTCCCGCGGCATCTTCGAGGTGCTCGCCACCAACGGCGACAGCGCGCTGGGCGGCGACGACTTCGACCATCGCCTGTTCTGCTGGGTGCTCGACCGCTCCGGCATCGAGCCGCCTTCGGCGGCCGACGCACGCCGGCTGCATATGAAGGCGCGCGAAGTGAAGGAGATTCTCACTGCGAGCGAGGAGGCGCCGTTCCATGTGCGCCTGGCGAGCGGCGAGGAGGTAAGCCTCACCGTGACCCGCGCCGAGTTCCAGGAGATGACGAGGCCCCTGGTGCAGAAGACCGTCGCGCCCATGCGCAAGGTGCTGCGCGACGCGGGCCTCGTGCCCCAGGACATCAAGGGGGTAGTCATGGTCGGCGGCGCCACCCGCATGCCGCACGTACAGCGTGCGGTCGCCGAGTTCTTCGGCCAGGAGCCGCTCACCAACCTCGACCCGGACAAGGTGGTGGCGCTGGGTGCGGCCATCCAGGCCAACGTGCTCGCGGGCAACCGCAAGGCCGAGGACGAGTGGCTGCTGCTCGACGTCATCCCGCTCTCGCTGGGCCTGGAGACGATGGGCGGTCTCACCGAGAAGATCGTCCCGAGGAACTCCACCCTGCCGATCGCCCGCGCCCAGGAGTTCACCACCTACAAGGACGGCCAGACCGCGATGGCCTTCCACGTGGTCCAGGGCGAGCGCGAGCTGGTGAAGGACTGCCGCTCGCTCGCACGCTTCGAGCTGCGCGGCATCCCCCCCATGGCCGCGGGCGCCGCGCGCATCCGCGTAACCTTCCAGGTGGATGCCGACGGCCTGCTGTCCGTGTCGGCACGGGAGCTTTCGAGCGGTGTCGAGGCGAGCGTGCTGGTGAAGCCCTCCTACGGCCTCTCCGACGAGGAGATCGCCAACATGCTCAAGGACAGCGTCGAGCACGCCGGCGACGACATGCAGGCCCGCGCGTTGCGCGAGCAGCAGGTCGAGGCCGAGCGGGTGATCGAGGCCACGGTACACGCCCTCGAGCAGGACGGGCAGCTCCTCAACGAGGAAGAGCGCGCGGCCATCGACGCGGCGATCGCGACGCTTCGCGAACGCATGGCCGGGGCCGACCAACGCGAGATCAAACGCGGCATCGAGGCGCTCGCCCGTGCCACCGACGAATTTGCCGCCCGGCGCATGGACCAGAGCATCCGCTCTGCGCTCGCCGGGCACAAGGTGGATGAGATCCAGGTATGACCCAGATGATCGTGCTCCCCCACGTGGAGCTTTGTCCCGACGGCGCGGTGATCGAGGCCGAGCCCGGCAAGTCGATCTGCGACAACCTGCTCGACAACGGCATCGAGATCGAGCACGCGTGCGAGAAGTCGTGCGCCTGCACCACCTGCCATGTCATCGTCCGCGAGGGCTTCGACTCCCTGAACGAGGCCGAAGAGATGGAGGAGGATCTCCTCGACAAGGCCTGGGGGCTGGAGCCCCAGTCGCGCCTGTCCTGCCAGGCGATCGTTGACGACAAGCCCCTGGTCGTGGAAATTCCGCGCTACACCATCAACATGGCCAGGGAGGGCAAGCATTCATGAAGTGGACCGAGGTGCAGGAGATCGCGCTGCAGCTGTCGGAGGCCCATCCGGAGGTCGACCCGACGCGGGTGAACTTCGTCGACCTGATGAACTGGGTGATCGCGCTGCCCGAGTTCGACGACGACCCCAAGCATTGCGGCGAGCGCATCCTGGAAGCCATCCAGCAGGCCTGGATCGACGAGGTCGAGTAAGGTGGGCGAGCCGGCCACCGTCTTCGACTTCGAGGCGCGCCGGCTGGACGGCTCGCCGATGCCCCTTTCGGAGTTCCGCGGAAAGGTCCTGCTGGTGGTGAATGTCGCGAGCGAATGCGGCTTCACCCCGCAGTACGCCGGCCTGCAGGCGCTCCAGGAGCGCTATGGGCCGCGCGGCTTCTCGGTGATCGGCTTTCCGTGCAACCAGTTCGGCGGCCAGGAGCCGGGCGGGCCGGACGAGATCGCGGCCTTCTGTACGAAGAACTACGGGGTGAGCTTCCCGATCGCCGAGAAGATCGACGTCAAGGGCCCGAACGCCCATCCGCTCTTTCGCCACCTGACGTCGGTGGCGCCCGGCATCCTGGGCACCGAGGTCGTCAAGTGGAACTTCACCAAGTTCCTGGTCGACCGCGAGGGCAGGGTGGTGAAGCGTTTTGCGCCGAATACCAAGCCCGAAGAGACCGCGGCCGCCATCGAGGCGCTGCTCTGACCCCGACACCCAGGATTCCGTCTTCGGATCCACCCGGGCCAGGGTCCTTCACCCGGGGCCACGACTCCGCCCCTGCCGGATCGGTGGCCCGGATGGAGGCCGGGCGGAATCCGGGGCAGACTCTCGGCCGGCTCAATGCCGCCCGTTGCCGTTCCCTTCCGCCACGGCCGCCTCGTTGAGCGACAGCCAGTACACGCCGAGGCGCCCGACCGCCTCGATGAAGTGCTCGAAATCGACCGGTTTGCGGATGTAGCTGTTGGCGCCGAGCCGGTAGGCCTGCTGCACGTCCTGCATCTCCCGCGAAGTGGTGAGCACCACTACCGGGAGCAGGCAAGTGTGTTCGTCCGCCCGGATGCGCCGCAGCACCTCCAGGCCGTCGATGCGCGGCAGCTTAAGGTCCAGCAGGATCAGCGCCGGCATGGTCGAGAGGTCCCGTCCCTGGTGCTCGCCCGAGCCGAAGAGGTAGCTGACCGCCTCCACGCCGTCGCGCGCCACCACCACGGGATTCGAGATCTTGTTCTTGCTGAACGCGCGCAGCGTCAGCGCTTCATCGTCGGGATTGTCCTCGATGAGCAGGATCGGGCGATCACTCGGCATGAAAGCTCCAGGGGGAAGGGATCGTCAGTCCGGTGTTCCGGGTAGATCCTCGGCACGGAGCACGAACACCGCGTCCTCGCCGCCTTCTGCGGAGAGCCACACGAAAGGCAGGTCGGGGAAGGCGTCCTCGACGATGTGGCGATTATGCCCGACTTCCACGGCAAGTACGCCACCCGGATTGAGGTATTCCCGCGCCTCGGCGATGAGCCTGCGCACCACGTCCAGGCCGTCGTCGCCCGCAGCGAGCGCCATGCGCGGCTCGTGCAGGTACTCGGGCGGCAGCGCCTCCATGGCCTCGGCGGTCACGTAGGGCGGATTGCTCAGGATGAGGTCGAAGCGGCGCCCGGCCAGCCCGTCGAAGACGTCGCTCTGCACCAGTTCGACGCGGTCTTCGAGGTGATAGTCGGCGACGTTCGCCTGTGCCACCTCCAGCGCGTCGGGCGACAGGTCGACGCCCACCACCTGCGCGCTGGGGAAGGCATGGGCCATCAGGATCGCCAGGCAGCCCGAGCCGGTGCACATGTCGAGCGCGCTCTCCACCAGTTCCGGCGACTCGACCCAGGGGGACAGGCCGTCCTCGAGGAGCTCGGCGAAGTAGGAGCGCGGCACGATCACCCGCGGGTCGACCTTGAAGCGGAAGTCGCCCAGCCAGGCCTCGCCGGTGATGTAGGCGGCGGGAAGCCGCTCGTTCACCCGCCGCTCGATCACCTCGTACAGCACCTCGCGCTCCTCGGCCGGGATGCAGGCGTCGAGGAAGGGCTCCAGGCGGTTCAGCGGGAGCGCCAGCGTATGCAGCAGCAGCCACACCGCCTCGTCGTAGGCGTCGCTGCAGCCGTGCCCGAAGAAGAGCCCGGCGCGGTTGAAGCGGGTCACCGCGTAGCGCAGCCAGTCCCGCAGGGTGACCAGCTCGGCGAGGGGGCCGAATTCGTGCTCGTGGTCGTGTTCGTCGTGATGGTCGGTCATGTCGGACTCAGGCGGGCAGGAGCAGGGCGCACAGGGTGCGCTCGTAGATCTCGGAGAGGGGGTCGATGGCGTCGACCGCGATGCGCTCGTCCACCTTGTGGATGGTGGCGTTCACCGGGCCGAACTCCACCACCTCGGCGCAGATGTCGGCGATGAAGCGCCCGTCCGAGGTGCCGCCGGTGGTGGACAGCTCCGTCGCCACCCCCACCGTTTCGCGGATGGCGTCGCCGAGGGCGGCTACCAGGCGGCCCCGGCCGGTGAGATAGGGTTTGCCCGACAGATGCCAGTCGAGCTCGTACTCCACACCGTGGCGGTCGAGCACCTCGTGGGTGCGGCGCTTGAGCTCCTCCGCGCTGCTCACCGAGGCGAAGCGGAAGTTGAAGAGCACCTCGCATTCGCCCGGAATCACGTTGTTCGCGCCGGTACCCGCGTGGATGTTGGAGATCTGCCAGGTGGTGGGGGGGAAGAACTCGTTGCCCTCGTCCCAGCGGGTGGCGGCGAGCTCGGCGAGCGCCGGCGCCACCATGTGGATGGGGTTGCGCGCGAGATGCGGATAGGCGACGTGGCCCTGCACCCCCTTCACCCGCAGGGTGCCCGAAAGCGAGCCGCGGCGGCCGTTCTTGATCGTGTCGCCGAGGGTGGAGACCGAGGTGGGCTCGCCCACCACGCACCAGTCCAGGCGCTCGCCGCGTTCGGCCAGGGCCTCCACCACCTTGACCGTGCCGTGGGTGGCGATGCCTTCCTCGTCGGAGGTGAGCAGCAGGGCGATGGAGCCGGCGTGATCGGGATGGGCGGCGACGAAGCGCTCGATGGCGGTGACGAAGGCCGCGAGCGAGCTCTTCATGTCGGCCGCGCCGCGGCCGTGCAGGTGGCCATCGCGCACCGTAGGCTCGAAAGGCGGGGTGGCCCAGCGCTCGGGCGGCCCCGGGGGCACCACGTCGGTGTGGCCGGCGAAGCACAGCACCGGCGCGGCGGTGCCGCGTCGCGCCCACAGGTTGCGCACGCCACCGGTGTCGATGTGTTCGAAGGCGAAACCGAGGGGAGCGAGCCGCTCGGCGATGAGTTCGAGGCAGCCTGCGTCCTCGGGCGTGACCGAGGGGCGGGCGATGAGCTGGCACGCCAGCTCGAAGGTCGGCGTAGAAGTCGGAGGCATCTGTCGGGGAATATGCGGTTTCTTGCCGTTCAGCGCGAGCCGGTGTCGTCGAGGTGGAGCGAGAACTCCCGGAACGACGCGCCGTCCGGCTCGGTGCGTTCGAAGTCGACGATGGGACGGTTCTGCGCCGCGGGCGGCGCCTCGTTATTGCCGAACTGGGCGTTGTTGATGAGCCACGACAGGTTGGTGGGCGAGTCGGCGTTGGCGAGCGCCTCGTCGAGGGTCACCACCTTTTCGTGGTAGAGGCGGAAGAGGTCCTGCTCGAAGGTCTGCGAGCCCGGTGCGAGGCTCTGCTCCATGGCCTCCTTGACCTGGTTGAGATCGCCGTGCTCGATGAGCTCCGCGATGTGGCGGGTGTTCATCAGGATCTCGACGGCCGGGGTGCGCTTCCCGTCCGGCTTGCGTACGAGGCGCTGGGAGATGATGCACTTCAGCGCCACCGCCAGGTCGAGGTAGAGCAGCGACCGGTTCTCGAGCGGGAAGAAGTTAACGATGCGGTTCAGCGCGTGGTAGGCGTTGTTGGCATGCAGCGTCGCGAGGCACAGGTGACCGGTCTGGGAGTAGGCGAGCGCCGCCTGCATGGTCTCGCGGTCGCGGATCTCGCCGATCAGGATGCAGTCGGGCGCCTGGCGCATCGCGTTGCGCAGCGCGTCGTGCCAGCTGTGGGTGTCGATGCCTACCTCGCGCTGGTTCACCACCGACTTGCGGTGCTTGAACAGATACTCGATCGGATCCTCGACGGTGAGGATGTGCCCGGAGCGGTTGCGGTTGCGATGGTCGATCATCGACGCGAGCGTGGTGGACTTGCCCGATCCGGTCGCCCCCACCACCAGCACCAGGCCGCGCTTTTCCATCACCACCTCGGAAAGCACCTCCGGCAGCGCCAGGCTCTCGATGGTGGGGATGTCGCCCTGGATATAGCGCACCACGATGGCGATGCTGTTGCGCTGCCAGAACACGTTCACCCGGAAGTTGCCCAGGTCGCGCCGGCCGAAGGAGAGGTTGAGCTCCTTGTCGTGCTCGATGCGCTCGATCTGATCCGGCTGGATCATCTCGTAGATCATCCGCTTGATCATGGGCGGCTCCATGATCTGCTGGTTGATCGGCATCGTATGGCCCTGGATCTTGATGTGGATGGGCGCGCCGGCGGTGATGAAGATGTCCGAGGCCTGCTTCTCGGCCATCAACTGGAACAGTTTGTCGAAGATCATCGCGGCGGTCCTCCGGAACCGGGCTGCGCAAGTTCCGGCCGGACGCCCATGCCCGGCCGGGGTGGTTCAAGCGCTCAGGCGCCCCTGAGCAGTTCGTTGATGCCCGTCTTGGCGCGGGTCTGGGCGTCCACCTTCTTGACGATCACCGCGCAGTACAGGCTGTACTTGCCGTCCGCCGAGGGCAGGCTGCCGGGCACCACGACGGCGCCCGCCGGCACGCGGCCGTAGTGCACCTCGCCCGTCTCGCGGTCGTAGATCTTGGTGCTCTGGCCGATATACACGCCCATGGAGAGCACCGCGTTCTCCTCGATGATGACGCCTTCCACCACCTCGGAGCGCGCGCCCACGAAGACGTTGTCCTCGATGATCACCGGGCCGGCCTGCACCGGCTCGAGCACGCCGCCGATGCCGACGCCGCCCGACAGGTGCACGTTCTTGCCGATCTGGGCGCACGAGCCGACGGTGGCCCAGGTGTCGACCATGCTGCCTTCATCGACGTAGGCACCGATATTCACATAGGAAGGCATCAGCACCACGTTCTTCCCGATGAAGCTGCCTTTGCGCGCGACGGCCGGTGGCACCACGCGGAACCCGCCCGCGCGGAACTGCTCCGGAGTGTAGTCGCCGAACTTGGTGGGCACCTTGTCGAAGTACTGGGTCGCGCCGCCGCCGGAGACCTGGTTGTCGGAGAGGCGGAAGGAGATCAGCACCGCCTTCTTGATCCACTGGTTCACCGTCCACTTGCCGTCGATCTTCTCCGCGACGCGCAGTTTGCCGGCGTCCAGGCCTTCGATCACGGCGGCGACCGCGTCGCGCACCTTGGCCGGGGCGTCGGCGGGCGACAGGGTGGCGCGGTTCTCGAAGGCGTCCTCGATGATGCTTTGCAGTTCTTGCATGGGGTGGGTCCGTTTATTGAGAGATTGTCAGAGTGACCGGCAGAAGGCGGCGATTCGCTCGGCCGCCTCCACGCATTCGGCCGTTTCGGCCACGAGGGCGATGCGCACGAATCCGGCGCCCGGATTGACGCCGTCCGCCTCGCGGGCGAGGAAGCTGCCGGGCAGGACCGTGACATTATATTCAGCGAGCAGCCGGCGGGCGAAGTCCGTGTCGGAAATCGGCGTACGCGCCCACAGGTAGAAGCCGGCGTCGGGCAGCTCGACCCCGAGATGGGGCGCGAGGATGGGCGCGACCTTGGCGAATTTCTCGCGATAGAGGCGGCGGTTCTCCACCACGTGGGCCTCGTCGTTCCAGGCCGCGACCGAGGCAGCCTGCACCGACGGGCTCATCGCGCAGCCGTGGTAGGTGCGGTAGAGGAGGAAAGACTCCAGGATCGCCGCGTCGCCCGCCACGAAGCCCGAGCGCATGCCGGGGACGTTCGAGCGCTTGGAGAGGCTGGAGAAGACCACGATGTTGCGGAAGTCGCCGCGCCCCAGGGCGTGCGCGGCTTCGAGCGCCCCGACGGGCTTCGCCTCGTCGTCGAAGTAGATCTCCGAGTAGCACTCGTCCGCGGCGATCACGAAGCCGTGGCGGTCGGACAGCGCGAAGAGCGCCTTCCACTCGTCGAGGGAGAGCACGCGCCCGGTCGGGTTGCCCGGCGAGCACACGAAGACGAGCTGCACGTCGCGCCACACCGACTCCGGGACCGCCGCGAAGTCCGAGCCGAAGCGGTTCTCGGGCAGGTTGTTGAGGAAGACCGGGGTGGCCCCGGCGAGCAGCGCCGCGCCTTCATAGATCTGATAGAAGGGATTCGGGCAGAGCACCTTGGCGCCCGGCCGGGTGCCGTCCACCACGCACTGGGCGAAGGCGAACAGTGCCTCCCGCGAGCCGTTCACCGGCAGCACCTGGGTGGCGGGATCGACCGCGGGAAGGCCATAGCGCCGCTCGAGCCAGCCGGCGATCGCGCGGCGCAGGGGTTCGCCGCCCTGGGTGGTCGGATAGACCGCCAGCCCGTCGAGTCCGGCCATCAGGGCCTCACGGACGAAAGCCGGGGTCGGATGCTGGGGCTCGCCGATGGACAGCCGGATCGGGGCGAGCCCGGCGGGCGGGGTCACACCGGCGAGGAGCGCGCGCAGCTTGGCGAACGGGTAGGGATGCAGTCGTTGCAGGTAGGGATTCACGGCGGATCGGGTATGCAGGATCAGGGTGGCCACGCAGGCCGTCGGGCGGGAGATGGTATCATGGCGCGCCGCGGGAGCCTGCCGGCCGGCTCCGACGGCAATGCCACCCGCAGCAGCCCAGAAACCAGCCCGACACGACGTGCGCCTTTCCAAGCTCAAACTCGCCGGTTTCAAGACCTTTGTCGATCCCACCACGGTGCTCACGCCGGGCAACCTTGTGGGCGTGGTGGGCCCCAACGGCTGCGGCAAGTCGAACATCATCGACGCGGTGCGCTGGGTGCTCGGCGAGACGCGGGCCTCGGCGCTGCGCGGCGAGTCGATGCAGGACGTGATCTTCAACGGCTCGACGACGCGCAAGCCCGTGTCGCGGGCGAGCGTGGAGCTCGTCTTCGACAACGCCGAGGGGCGCGCCGCCGGCCAGTGGTCGCGCTACGCCGAGATCGCGGTCAAGCGCGTGCTCGACCGCAGCGGCGAGTCCACCTACTACATCAACAACGTCCACGTCCGGCGCAAGGACGTCATCGACCTTTTCCTCGGCACCGGCCTGGGTCCGCGCGCCTACGCGATCATCGAGCAGGGCATGATCTCGCGCATCATCGAGGCGCGCCCCGAGGAGGTCCGCGGCTTCCTGGAGGAGGCGGCGGGCGTGACCAAGTACCGCGAGCGGCGACGGGAGACCGAGGGACGCCTCGCCGACGCGCGGGACAACCTGGCGCGGCTGGACGACATCCGCGCCGAGCTCGGCGAGCGCATCGGCCACCTGGAGGTGCAGGCGGAGGTCGCCGCCCGCTACCGGGCGCTCAACGCCGCCCACATCGAGCGCCAGCAGCTCCTGTGGCTGCTGAAGCGCAACGAGGCGCGCGCCGAGCAGGGCCGGCTTTCGGCCGAGCTCAACGCGCTGTCCGCACGCATGGAGTCGGACAGCGCCCGCCTGCAGGAGCTCGAGAGCGCCGTCGAGGCGGCGCGGGAGGCGCATTTCGCCGCCTCCGAAGCCACCCACGCCGCCCAGAGCGAGCTCTTCGCCGTGTCGGCCGAGGTGAGCCGCCTCGAAGCCGAGCTGCGCCACCTGGCCGACGCCCGCCAGCGCCTGGAAGCCCGGCTCGCCCAGCTCGCCGCCGACGAGGCCCACTGGTCGGCGCGCGAGACCGCGCTCCAGGCCGACCGGGAGCGCTGGAGCGGCCTGCTCGACAACGCCGCCATGCGCGCCGAGCAGGCCGAGGCGCGCCACGCCGAGGTGGCCGAACGCGTGCCCGAGGCCGAGGCGGCCCGCCAGGCGGCGGATACCACCGTGACCGCCGCGCGCCGCGAGCTGTCCCAGACCGAGCAGCACCTGCGCGTCGAGGAGGCCAACCGGGCGAGCGCCGCCCGCGCGCTGGACGCGCTCCAGCAGCGGCGTGCGCGCCTGGAGGGCGAGGCGAACAACATCCAGGGCCCGGACGAGCAGGCGCTGGCCGTGCACGAGGCCCGCGTCGAGACGCTCGCCGAGGCCCACGAGCACGCCCAGCACGAATACACCGAGCTGCAGTCGCGGCTGCCCGATGCCCAGGCGGCGTTGAAGGCCGCGCTGGATCACGAGCGCCAGGTGCAGCGCCGGCTCACCGAGCTGCGCGCCCGCCGCGACGCGCTGGTGCAGCTGCAGGCGAAGATGCAGTCCCAGGGACAGCTCGGCGACTGGCTGAAGCGCCACGGGCTGGCCGCCCTGGAACCGGTCTGGCGCGCCCTGCGGGTGGAGCCCGGCTGGGAGCTCGCCATCGAGGCGGTGCTGCGCGAACGCCTCGCGGCGCTCACCGGCGAAGTGGGCGAGGCGGCCCGGGCGCTCCTCGACGAGGCGCCGCCCGCGGCCTGCGCCATCGTGCTGCCGGCTCCGGGCGCCGACGAAGAAACGGCCCATGTCGCCCCCGCAGGCGCCGTGCCGCTCTTCGAGCGGGTCAGCCTCGCGGCCGACGCGCTGCGGCCGGCCGTGCGCGACTGGTTGCGCGGCTGCTACGCCGTCGAGGCGCTGGAGCCCTGGCTCGAGCGCCGCGCCGAGCTCGCCCCGGGCGTGTGCCTGGTGAATCCCCGCGGCCAGATCCTTACCCGGCATGCGCTGGTCCATTTCGTCGCCGACAGCCGCACCCACGGCGTCATCGAGCGCCAGCGGGAGATCGACGCGCTGGCCGAGCAGCAGCAGGCGCTCGAGGAGGAGGCACGGCAGGCCCACGACGCGCTGCTGGCCGCCGAGGCGGCCGCCTCCGAGCTGCAGGAGCGCACCAACGGCCTGCGCCGCGAGTTGCAGGCGAGCCAGCAGCAGCTGCACGCGGAGCAGGTCGAGCTCCTCAAGCTCACCCAGGCGCGCCAGCGCGCGGACGAGCGGCGCGCCCAGTTGGATCACGACCTCGCCGACCTGGTGCATCTCGAATCGACCGAGCGCGAGCACCTCGCCCGCGCCGAGCTCGAGCAGGCGCGCTACGCCGAGCTCGCGGAGCTGCAGCGCGAGCGGCTGGAGGGCGCGATGGAGGTCCTCGCCGAGCGGGACAACGTGCTGCGCGAGACGCGTGCGCTGGAGCAGGCCACCGCCCGCGAGCTGCAGGAGGCACGCTTCTCCGAGCGGGAGTGCGCCGGCAAGCTGGACGACATCGCAAAGAACCTGCAGCTCGCGGCCGAGCAGCGCGAGCGCATCGCCGCCGAGACGGCCGCCCGCTCACAGGAGCTGGAAGCGACCGACAGCGGCCGCAGCAGCGACGCGCTGCAGGAAGCGCTGGCCTTGCGCCAGCGCCGCGAGGCGGCGCTCGCCGGGCGGCGCGATGCCCTGGAAGAGGCCGCGGCTCAGCTCAAGACGACCGAGGAGCTGCGCCTGAGCACCGAGCAGGCCGCCGCCCCGGCCCGGGCCCGGGTGGCCGAGCTGCGTCTGGCCGTGCAAGCGTCCGAGCTTGCCGTCGCCCAGTACGAGGAACGGCTGACCGAGGCACAGGCCGACGAGGCGGCGCTCGCGCCGCTGCTCAAGCCGGAGCTTCGGGAAACGTCCCTGCAGCGCGAGGTGGCGCGGCTGGCGCGGGAGATCGCCGAGCTCGGGCAGGTGAACCTCGCCGCCCTCGACGAGCTCACCAGCGCCCAGGAGCGCAAGGGCTATCTCGACGCGCAGTACGAAGACCTCACCGAGGCGATCGGCACGCTCGAGGACGCCATCCGGCGCATCGACCGCGAGACGCGGGAGCAACTGCAGGAGACCTACAACACGGTCAACCAGCATTTCGGCACGCTCTTCCCGCAGCTTTTCGGAGGCGGACAGGCGCGCCTGGTGCTGACCGGCGAGGAGATCCTGGATGCCGGAATCCAGATCGTGGCCCAGCCGCCCGGCAAGAAGAACAGCTCCATACATCTGCTGTCGGGCGGGGAGAAGGCGCTCACCGCCATCGCGCTCGTTTTCGCGATGTTTCAGCTCAATCCGGCGCCATTCTGCATGCTTGACGAGGTGGATGCGCCGCTGGACGATACGAACACCGAGCGGTACTGTCAGATGGTCAAGCGAATGTCGGCGCAGACCCAGTTCGTTTTCATCAGCCACAGCAAGATCACCATGGAGATCGGGCAGCAGCTGGTGGGCGTGACGATGCAGGAGCAGGGGGTCTCGCGGGTGGTGGAAGTGGATATCGAGGAGGCGCTGCGGCTCGCCGAGCCGGCAGCGGCCTGAGAGCTTTTCGCGGAACCCGAAGGTTCCGTTCGATTTTGTGGCGAAGCCAGCGGCCGCGGAGGGCGACGGCTTCACGACGGGAAGGAAGATGGATAGCGAACTGCAGATCGGACTGGCCGCGCTGGGCGTGGTCGCAGTGGTAGGCATCGTCGCCTACAACAAATGGCAGGAGCGCAAGCACCGCAAGCATGCCGAACAGGCCTTCAAGTCCGACCACCGCGACGTCCTGCTCGAGCCGAGCTTCGAGGGCGAGTCGGGCCGGGTCGAACCCTGGGCGGAAGAGGAATCGGTCGGCGAGGTGCCACCGCGCGGGATGCGCGCCGCCCACGAACCGACACCGCGCCGTGCCGGCCTGCCCAACCCCGACGTGCTCGATCCGCGCGTCGACTGCATCATCCGCATCGAGTCGATCGAGCCGTTGGACGCGCCGCGCCTGTGGGCCGCGCAGCACGAGCAGCTCGAGGGCATCTCCAAGCCCGTGCGCTGGTTCGCCTTCGACGATACCGACAACCTGTGGCGTCCGCTCACCCCGCACACCGCCGGCACCTACCACTGGTTCTGCGCCGCCATGCAGATGGCCGATCGGCGCGGGGCGATCGGCGAGCAGGATTTTCTGCATTTCACCGGCGGCGTGCAGCGCGTGGCCGACCAGTTCCTGGCCGTGCCGGCCTCCATCCCGCCCCGTGCCGAGGCCCTGGGCAACGCAGTGGAGCTGGACCGCTTCTGCGCCAGCGTCGACGTCCAGATCGGGGTGAACGTGGTGAGCAACAGCCACCCCTTCGCCGGCACCAAGATCCGCGCACTGGCCGAGGCGTACGGGATGGTGCTGGGTGACGACGGCGCCTTCCATGCGCGGGACGAGGAGGGCAACACGCTGTTCTCCCTGTCGAACCTCGAGCCCGGCCTGTTCGCGCCGGAGGAGATGCGCAACCTCCACACCAACGGCGTCACCCTCGTGATCGACGTGCCGCGGGTGGCAAACGGCGCGGCGGCCTTCGATCGCATGATGCAGCACGCGATGCAGCTCGCCGAGGCCCTACACGGCAGCGTGGTGGACGACAACCGGGCGCCCTTCGGCCCCGAGGCGGCGGCCGTGATCCGGAACCAGATCCAGCAGTTCCAGGCCGAGATGGCGAACCAGGACGTCCCCCCCGGCAGCCCGCTGGCCATGCGACTGTTCTCGGCATGATCGCATCGCGCGAAGCATTCGAGCGCGCGGCGGAGTTGCGCCGCGAGCTCGAGCGGCACAACTACGCCTATTACGTCCTCGACGCCCCGACCGTTCCGGACGCCGAGTACGACCGGCTGTTCCGGGAGCTGGAAGCGCTCGAGCGCGACCACCCCGAGCTCGCCACGCCCGACTCGCCCACCCGGCGGGTGGGCGGGGCACCCATGCCCGAGCTGGTGCCGGTGCGGCATGCGGTACCGATGCTCTCGATCCGCACCGAGACCGACACCACCGCGGGGGGCGTCATCGCCTTCGACACCCGCGTGCGCAACGCGCTGGAGCTGCCGCCCGAGGCGCCGCCGGTGGAATACCTCGGCGAGCTCAAGTTCGACGGCCTGGCGATCAACCTGCGCTACGAGAACGGCGTGCTGGTGCGCGGCGCCACCCGCGGCGACGGGGAGACGGGCGAGGACGTTACCCACAACGTGCGGACGATCCGGCAGATCCCCCTGCGGCTCGCGGGCGAGGCGCCGCCGGTGCTGGAGGTGCGCGGCGAGATCTACATGCGCCGCGACAGGTTCGCCGAGCTCAACGAGCGGCAGCGCGCGGCGGGCGAGAAGACCTTCGTGAATCCGCGCAACGCCGCCGCCGGCGCGGTGCGCCAGCTCGATCCCCGCATCGCGGCGAGGCGGCCGCTGTCCTTCTTCGCCTACGGCATCGGGGAGACCAGCGGCTGGGATCTGCCTGCGACCCAGGGCGAGCTCCTGGAGGCGGTCGCCGCCTTCGGCATTCCGGTATGCGAGCACCGCGTGGTGGCGCGCGGAGCAGAGGAGCTCATCGCCTTCCACGACCGCATCGCGGCCTTGCGCGACTCGCTGCCCTACGACATCGACGGCGTCGTCTACAAGGTGAATCGCCGCGACCTGCAGCGCCGGCTGGGCTTCGTCACCCGCGAGCCGCGCTGGGCCGTGGCGCACAAGTACCCGGCGCAGGAAGAGATCACCCGGCTGATCGACATCGGCGTGCAGGTGGGCCGTACCGGCGCGCTCACGCCGGTGGCCCGCCTGGAGCCGGTCTTCGTGGGCGGCGTGACGGTGACCAACGCCACCCTGCACAACCAGGACGAGATCGACCGCAAGGACGTGCGCGTCGGCGACTGGGTCATCGTGCGCCGCGCCGGCGACGTCATCCCGGAAGTGGTGGCGTCGGTGCCCGAGCGGCGTGAAGGCGAGCTGCCGCGCTTCGACCTGCTGGCCCGCTATCCCACCTGCCCGGTGTGCGGCTCCCACGTGGTGCGCGAGGAAGGCGAGGCAGTCGCGCGCTGCACCGGCGGCCTGGTCTGTCCCGCCCAGCGCAAGCAGGCGCTCCTGCATTTCGCAGGCCGGCGGGCGATGGATATCGAGGGGCTGGGCGACAAGCTGGTCGACCAGCTCGTCGACGGCGGCATGGTGAAGACTCCGGCCGACCTCTACAAGCTGGGGCTGGTGGCGCTCGCGAACCTGCCGCGCATGGCGGAAAAGTCTGCCGCCAACCTGCTCGCCGCCATCGACGGCAGCCGGCATACCACGCTCGCGCGCTTCATCTACGCGCTGGGCATCCGCAACGTGGGCGAGGCGACCGCGCGCGATCTCGCCCGCCACTTCGGCTCGCTCGATGCCCTGATGGAAGCCGACGAGGAGCGCCTGCAGGCGGTGCCCGACGTGGGGCCCATCGTGGCGCGCAGCATCGTCGACTTCTTCGCCGAGCCGCACAACCGCGAGGTCATCGAGCAACTGCGCGCCGCCGGCGTGAGCTGGGAGGAGGGCGTGCCGAGCACGCCCGAGTCCGGCGCAGCGGTGGGCAAGACTTTCGTGCTCACCGGGACGCTGCCGAATCTGAGCCGTGACGAGGCCAAGGCCCTCATCGAGTCGCGCGGCGGCAAGGTCACCGGCTCGGTCTCCAAGAAGACCGACTATGTGGTGGCCGGGGCCGATCCGGGATCGAAACTTGCCAAGGCCGAGGCGCTCGGCGTGCCCGTGCTCGACGAAGCGGGCCTGCAGCGCCTGCTCGACGGCGGCGAGTGAACAAGGACACCAGAAGAAGGGAGAAATACCGAATGAAACGAGTTACCAAAGCCGTCTTCCCCGTCGCAGGCATGGGCACCCGCTTCCTGCCCGCCACGAAGGCGAGCCCGAAGGAGATGCTGCCCATCGTCGACAAGCCGCTGATCCAGTACGCGGTGGAGGAGGCGGTGGCCGCCGGCATCACCGACATGATCTTCATCACCGGCCGCACCAAGCGCTCCATCGAGGACCATTTCGACAAGGCCTACGAGCTCGAGACCGAGCTCGAAGCGCGTGGCAAGAAGGAGCTCCTGGAGCTGGTGCAGAAGACCGTGCCCAAGGGCGTGAACTGCATCTACATCCGCCAGGCCGAAGCCCTGGGGCTAGGCCACGCGGTGCTGTGCGCCTCGGCGGTCATCAGCGACGAGGCATTCGCGGTGATCCTCGCCGACGACCTGCTCGACAACCACGGCGCCGAGCCGATCATGAAGCAGATGGTGGGGGTGTTCAATTACAACCGCTGCTCGGTGCTCGGCACCATGGAAGTGCCGCGCGAGAACACCCGCCAGTACGGCATCGTGAGCACCGAGAGCCAGAACGGCGACGTCCAGCGCGTGACCGGTATCGTCGAGAAGCCGAAGCCCGAGGAAGCGCCCACCACCCAGGCGGTGGTCGGCCGCTACATCCTCACCCCGGCCATCTTCGATCATATCCGTGCCCTCACGCCGGGCGCGGGCGGCGAGCTGCAGCTCACCGACGCGATCGCGACCCTGCTCAAGGAGGAGGCGGTGCTCTCCTACCAGTTCAAGGGCGTGCGCTACGACTGCGGTTCCAAGCTGGGCTATCTGAAGGCGACCGTGGAGCTGGGCCTGCGCCACCCGGAGGTGGGTGAGGAGTTCGCCGCCTACCTGGCCGAGCGTCAGGGTCTGAGCAGCTGATAACCGACGTCCCACCTGCCGGCCGCCTTCATCCGGGGCGCCCGGATGCAGAGGCAGGCGAAAAAATGGCGCTGCAATTGCAGCGCCATTTTTCCTTTCCGGATCGAGGCCGCTCAGCCCTCGGCCTTGGCGGCGCGCTTGCGCTCGTTCTCGGAAAGGTAGCGCTTGCGCAGGCGGATCGACTTGGGCGTGATCTCCACCAGCTCGTCGTCGGCGATGAACTCGATCGCCGATTCGAGGGTGAGCTGGATCGGCGGCACCAGGCGCACCGCCTCGTCGGTACCCGACGCGCGCACGTTGGTGAGCTGCTTGCCCTTGATCGGGTTCACCACCAGGTCGTTGTCGCGGGTGTGGATGCCGATGATCATGCCTTCGTACACCGGGTCGTTGTGGCTCACGAACATGCGGCCGCGATCCTGCAGCTTCCACAGCGCGTAGGCCACTGCGTGCCCGTCGTCCTGGGAGATCAGCACGCCGTTGCGCCGCTCGCTCATGGCGCCGGCCATCGGGCCGTAATCGTCGAACACGTGGCTGGCGAGGCCGGTGCCGCGGGTCAGGGTGAGGAACTCGCCCTGGAAGCCGATCAGGCCGCGCGCCGGGATGCGGTACTCCAGGCGGGTGCGTCCCTTGCCGTCGGACTGCATGTCCTGCAGCTCGCCGCGGCGCCGGCCCAGCTCTTCCATCACACCGCCCTGGTGCTCTTCCTCGACGTCCACCGTAAGCAGCTCGTACGGCTCGGACTTCACCCCGTCGATGTCCTTGAACACCACGCGCGGGCGGCCCACCGCCAGCTCGAAGCCTTCGCGGCGCATGTTCTCCAGCAGGATGGTGAGATGCAGCTCGCCGCGGCCGGAGACCAGGAACACGTCGGAGTCGTTGGTGTATTCGACGCGCAGGGCGACGTTCTTCAGCAGCTCCTTCTCGAGACGCTCGCGGATCTGGCGGCTGGTCACGTACTTGCCTTCGCGCCCGGCCAGCGGCGAGGAGTTCACCATGAAGTTCATGGTGAGGGTGGGCTCGTCCACCGCGATCGGCTTGAGGCCGTCGAGGTGTTCCGGGTCGCACAGGGTGACGCCGATGTTGACCTGGTCGATGCCCGACACCAGCACGATGTCGCCGGCCTCGGCCGACTCGGCCTGGTTGCGCTCGAGCCCCTTGAAGGTGAGCACCTGACCGACGCGGGCCTTGCCGCGGTTCTCCTCGCCGTACATTACCGTCACTTCCTGATTCGGACGGATCCGGCCGCGCTTGATGCGGCCGATGCCGAGCTGGCCGATGTAGGTCGAGTAGTCGAGCGAGCAGACCTGGAGCTGCAGCGGACCTTCGGCGTCGACTTCCGGCTGCGGCACGTGCTCGAGGATGGCCTCGTACAGCGGCTTCATGTCGGTGCCGGGCTGGCTCGCGTCGAGCATGGCGTAGCCGTTGAGCGCCGAGGCGTACACCACCGGAAAGTCGAGCTGTTCCTCGGTGGCGCCGAGCTTGTCGAAGAGATCGAAGGTGTGGTTGATGACCCAGTCCGGACGGCTGCCGGGACGGTCGATCTTGTTGATGACGACGATGGGCTTGAGCCCGAGGGCGAGCGCCTTGCGGGTCACGAATCGGGTCTGCGGCATCGGCCCTTCCACCGCGTCCACCAGCAGCAGCACCCCGTCGACCATCGAGAGCACCCGCTCGACCTCGCCGCCGAAGTCGGCGTGGCCCGGGGTGTCGACGATGTTGATG
>DYFV01000078.1:9148-24504 GCA_020725025.1 Azoarcus sp. | reverse complement strand
CACCCCTCTCTGCAAGCCCCTCCGGGCTTTTGCACACTGTTCAGAACACTACCGTAGTAGACTTGCACGCTGCACGAAACGCCCAGGAAAATCCGCGCCGGCACTCCATGCCCCCGCGCGAAGCCGTCAATGTCGAACCGCCCCACCCTCGCCTCCACCGTCACGCGGCTGTCGGCCCCACCCATGGTCGAACCCCACGTGCCGCCCCTGGAGGACATCACCGTCAGCACGCTGATCTCGTCCGACGTCGCCGTGGGACAGATCGTGCGTCCTTTCATGCTGGAATGCGCGCCGGACGTGCCGCTGCATGAGGCCGCCCGCCTCATGGCCGAAGCCCGGGTGAGCTCCGTGCTGGTGGTCGAGGACGGCGAGGTGGTGGGGATCTGGACCGAGCGCGACGCGCTCGCGGTGGACTTCGCCGATCCGGCCTCCCTGGCGCGCCCGGTGTGCGAGGCGATGAGCTCCCCGGTGCGCGCGGTGACGACCGACGTGACACTGCAGGCGCTGGCGGTCCGGTTCCGCGAGGAAGGCGTGCGCCACTACCTGGTGGTCGATGCCGATGGGACGCGCTGCGGCGTGGTGTCCCAGACCGACGTGGTGCTCAACCAGGGCATCGAGCATTACCTCCGCCTGCGCAAGCTGAACGCGGTGGTGAAGGGGCAGCTGCGCATGCTCCCGGAAGCCACGCCCCTCGCCCGCTTTGCCGCCGCCATGCGCGATTCGGCGAGCGACGCCATGGTGGTCGCCTACGACGACGGCGCCTACGGCATCCTGACCGAGCGCGACATCGTGCGCCTGGTGGCCGGACGCAGCGCCGACGAGCCGGTCGGGCGGCTCGCGCAGCGGCCGCTCCTCGCAGTGAGCGATCAGACGAGCCTTTACCGGGTACGTTCGCTCCTGGTGGAACACCGCGTCCGCCATATAGGGGTGCTCGACGGCGCCGGGCGGCTCATCGACGTGGTGAGCTTCGGCGACATTCTGTGCGGCATGGAGCTCGTCTATGTGCAGGAGCTGCAGCACGCCCTGCACCAGCGCGATCACGCGCTCAAGATCTCCCAGCGCAATCTGCATCTCGCGGAAAAGGTGATCGAGAACTCCCTGGAGGGCATCCTGATCACCGACGAGAACGTCCGCATCCTGTCGGTGAACCCCGCCTTCTGCCGGCTGACCGGGTACAGCGCCGAAGAGGTGATCGGCGAGAACCCGTCCATCCTCAGCTCGCGGCGGCACGGCCCCGAGTTCTACGCCGAGCTCTGGGGCAGGCTCAAGCGCGACGGGCACTGGCAGGGCGAGATCTGGAACCGCCGCAAGGACGGCGAGATCTTCCCGGAGCTGCTCACCATCACCGCCATCCGCGACGCCGACGGCACGCTCACCCACTACGCGGCCCTCTTCAGCGACATCTCGGAGCTGAAGCAGAACGAGGAGCAGATCCGCCACCTCGCCTACTACGATCCGCTCACGGGCCTGCCGAACCGGCGGCTTCTCGAGGACCGCCTGCAGGTCGCGCTCGCGCATGCGCATCGCAACCACCTGCGCATGGCGGTGCTGTTCATAGACCTCGACCGCTTCAAGCGCATCAACGACAGCCTGGGTCACCAGGTGGGCGACCAGTTGCTGGTCACCATCGCGCAACGGCTGTGCTACTCGCTGCGCGAGGACGATACCGTGGCGCGCATGGGCGGCGACGAGTTCGTCGTGCTGCTGCCCGAGATCGAAGGCCCGGACGCGGCGGCTCACACCGCGCGGCGCCTCATCGAGACGCTCAAGCGCCCGGTGGCGATCGACGGGCACGAGCTGGTCGTCACCATCAGCATCGGCGTGAGCATGTATCCGGAGGACAGCGATTCCGCGATCGAGCTCATCAAGAATGCCGACGCCGCGATGTACCGCGCGAAGCAGACCGGCCGCGACAGCTTCCAGCTCTACCAGGCGGAAATGAACGCCCGATCGCTGGAGCATCTCGCGCTGGAAACGGCCCTGCACCGTGCGCTCGAGCGCGACGAGCTGCGGCTCTACTACCAACCCGTGGTCGATCCCCGCCGAGGCCGCGTGATCGGCGCGGAGGCGCTCCTGCGCTGGCAGCATCCCCGCCTCGGCCTCATGGAGCCGGCGGATTTCATCCCGCTCGCCGAGGAGAGCGGACTGATCGTACCCATCGGCGAGTGGGTGCTGCGATCGGCCTGCCGCCAGCTGCGCGAGTGGCAGGAACGGGGCCAGCCCAGCTTCCGGATCGCAGTGAATCTGTCCGTGCGGCAGTTCCGCGATCCGGGCTTCATCGACATGGCCGAGCGCGTCCTGCGCGAGTGCGGCACCGACGGACTCGGACTCACCCTCGAGCTCACCGAGAGCATGCTGATGGACGACGCCCAGGAGACCATCGACCTGCTCGCGCGCGTCAAGCGCCTGGGCTTCGGAATCGCCCTGGACGATTTCGGCACCGGCTGGTCCTCACTCGCCTATCTCAAGCGTTTCCCGATCGACGTGCTGAAGATCGACCGCCTGTTCATTCGCGACATCGAGCACGGTGCCGACGACGCCGCCATCGTCTCGGCACTGATCGGCCTCGCGCACAGCCTGCGCCTGCGCGTCGTCGCCGAGGGGGTCGAGACGGCAGCCCAGCTCGCCGTCCTGGCCGAGCGCGGGTGCGACCTGGTGCAGGGCTATCACTTCAGCATCCCGGTGCCGGCCGAGGACTTCGCATCGGCCCGGGCACAAGTGGAAAGCCGCGCACGGGAGTATGCGATGGGGCAAGGTGCGGGGGAATCTGCGACGCTCCGCAAGCCCGTATAATGTTCCGCATGACGAGTGCTCCGCTTCATCCCCCCGAGCGTGCGGTGCTGTTCGCCGATCTGGCGGGCAGCACGCAGCTCTACGAGCGCGTCGGCGACAGCACGGCCTTCGAGCTCGTCGACCGCTGTCTGCAGACCATGCGTACCGAGGTCGAGAGCAAGAACGGACGGGTGGTCAAGCACACCGGAGACGGCCTGATGGCAGTGTTTCCGGAAGCCGACCGGGCCGCCGACGCTTCGGTCCGGATGCAGCAGGTGGTGCGCGAGCTGCCGCTGTCGGCCGGCCAGAAGCTGGCGATACGCATCGGCTTTCATTTCGGCCCCGTCGTGGAGAGCGGCGGCGACGTGTTCGGCGAGACGGTGAACATCGCCGCCCGCCTGGTCGAGCTCGCCTCGCCCGGACGCGCCATCACTTCCGCAGACACCGTGCGCCATCTCGCCGTGGACTGGCAACCGCTGCTGCACGCGATTCCCGCACGCGCACTGCGCGGCGTGTCGCGCCCGATCTCGCTGTTCGAGCTGGTGTGCGAAGGCGCGGGGGACGTGACCGTGGTGCAGACGGTCAACTTCGAGCCCGAGGACGAACCCGAGCTGCGCCTCTACCTGGGGACGCAGACCGCCGTCCTCGACGCCGAGAATCCGAGCATCCGCATCGGACGCGATCCGACCGCCCAGCTGCGGGTGAGCGACACCCGCGCCTCGCGCCAGCATGCGGTGATCGAGCTGCGCGGCGACAAGTTCGTGCTGGTCGACCGCAGCAGCAACGGCACCTTCGTCGCCATCGAGGGCGAGAAGGAGTTCATGCTCTCCCGCGAAGAGGTGGTGCTGCGGGGCCGCGGCCACATCGCGTTGGGTGGCCCCTGTCCGGGCAATCCCAACACGATCACGTTCGTCTGCGTCTGAGGCCGGTCCCGCCCCGATCAGCGCGGCTTACTCGGAGCCGGGGGGCCGGGCGCCCTCCGAGCTCGGGTGCTGGTCCGGCGCGGCCGTGCGCATCGGCTTCTGCGCGCCCTCCCCCGTTCCGACGATGGTCTCCACCGCGACGATGTTCGTCGTGGCGGGCGACCACGGCATCGGCACCCGCATCGAATAGCGGGTAGCTTCGCCGCCGGGCGGGTCGGTGTTGCGCCGCAGGGGTATCACCTGAGCTTCCATGCGCGGCAGCCAGGGCATGTCGGAGGCGCGCCGCATGTCGCCGTCACGCCGGCCGCGCAGCGCGAACATGGTCGGCCCGATGCCCCACAGCCGCAGCACTTCGCGCTGCCAGAAATCCATCCACTTCGAATACTCGCTCCAGAACATCGCCGACATTCCGACCCACGCGGTCGGATCCATGGCCCCCCGCATGCGCGGGTTGGGGTCCTGGTACGACATTCCCTGACTCGGCCGCTCGCTCTGCGCACGTCTCATCGCCCCTCCTGGACCGTTGCATATCGACCTACTAACGCTAGACAGCCTTCGCCGGAAGCGCCAAGTAATTTTTTCGTCGAAGTGTGAATCGTCCGCGGGCTGCGCCTCACGGACCGCCGATGGAGCAGACCTCCCCCAGCACCTCGAGGAAGCCCGCCAACAGCGGCGTCGGCGTGCCCTCGCGGGTCGCCACCGCAAGCGAGAAGTGCGCCCCCTCGTCGGCAATCGGAACGTAGCGGACCCGGGGGATGCGGACGCATTCGAGGGGGGCCGGCAGGAGCGCGAGTCCCAGGCCCGCCGCCACGAGGCCGATCTGCGTAGTAGCCTCGCGCGCGAGCTGCACGATACGCGGTTCGAATCCGGCCGTCCGGCACAGCCGCTGCAGGATGGTCGGAAGGCCGGTGCCGGCGTCCGCGGGAAAGGTGATGAAGTCTTCGCCGGCGAGCTCGGCGAAGGCGACCGCGGACCGCCCGGCGAGGCGATGCGATGCGTTCATGACGAGGCGCAGCGGATCGCGTCCGATCTCGCGAATGGCGATGCCCTCGGGCGCGACCGGGCCGCCGAAACGCACCAGTCCCACGTCGAGCAGGTCGCGCGAGAGCGCCGCCAGCTGGTCGGTGGTGAACATCTCGCGCAGTTGCAGGCGGACCGCCGGAAAGCGCTGGCGGTAGGCGTAGAGGAGATCGGGCAGGGTCGAGGTGTAGGGCAGCGACGAGGTGAAGCCCACGCGCAGCTCCCCCACTTCGCCGCGGGCGGCACGGCGCGCCTCCTCGGCCGCCCGTTCGGCCTGGGCGAGGATGTCCCGGGCATGGGCGAGCAGGCGCCGCCCCGCCTCCGTGAGCGCCACCCGCCGCTTGGTGCGCTCGAACAGGCGCGCGCCGAGCTCGTCCTCCAGGTCGCGGATCTGCATGCTGAGCGGCGGCTGCCCGATGTGCAGGCGCTCGGCCGCACGCGTGAAGTTGAGCTCCTCCGCGACCGCCACGAAGTAGCGCAGGTGACGTAGCTCCATATATCTACAGAACAGATTAATTACCACTGAAGAATATATTGGACTACCCATTTCGAACAACCTAGCATCCCCAGGCATACGAGAGCCGCCCGCACCGTCCGGGATACGACCCACGAGGTAGAGATGTCCCGCCCCCACCCCACCGAGACCGATCGTCCCGCCGCCGGCGACCTGCTGCAGGTCGGCACGCCGGCCTACCGGCGCGCCAACCTGGCGATGTTCTGCGGCGGCTTCGCCACCTTCGCCATGCTCTACGCCACCCAACCGATGCTGCCGCTGCTGGCGGACCTGTTCGGCGCGGCGCCGGCCACGGCGAGCCTGACGGTGTCGGCCGGCACCGCGGCCCTGGCGGCGATGCTGATTCCGGCGAGCCTGCTCTCCGACCGCTACGGGCGCGAGCGGGTCATGAAGCTTTCGCTCGCGCTGGCCGCGCTGATTTCCCTCGCCTGCGCCGCGGTCACCGATTTCGCGCAGCTTCTCGTCCTGCGCGGACTGCTAGGAGCGGTGCTGGCAGGCCTGCCCGCGGCCGCCATGGCCTATCTCGGCGAGGAGGTGGAGCCGAGCGCGCAGGGACGGGCGATGGGCCTCTACATCGCGGGCAACGCCCTGGGCGGAATGAGCGGACGCTTCTTCGCCGCGCTGCTCGCGGACTGGACGTCCTGGCGGGTGGCGCTGGCCGCCCTGGGGGTGCTCGGCTGCATCGCCGCGGTGGTGTTCTGGCGCCAGCTGCCCGCCTCCCGTCACTTCCGGGTGCGGTCTCTCTCCCCCGCCGCGCTCGCGGCCGACGTGCGCGCCATCGTGCGCGACGAGGGGCTGCCGTGGCTCTTCGTCACCGCCTTCGCCCTCATGGGCGCCTTCGTCGGGCTCTACAACTACCTGGGCTTCCGCCTCGGCGAGGCGCCGTTCGGGCTGGGCCAGAGCGCGGTCGGGGCGATCTTCCTGCTCTACTTCGTCGGCACCTGGTCCTCGGCCTGGGCCGGGCAGCTCGCCGACCGCTTCGGCCGCCGCAACGTGCTGTGGATCATGATCTCGGTCGCCGGGGCCGGGCTCGCGCTCACGCTCGCCGTGCAGTTGTCGGCGATCCTGCTCGGCGTGGCGGTATTCACTTTCGGCTACTTCGGCGCCCATGCCACGGCGAGTGGCTGGGTCGGCCGCCGCGCCAGGGAACGCCGCGCCCTGGCGGCGGCGCTCTACCTGTGCAGCTACTACCTGGGCGGCAGCCTGGTGGGCACCGTGTCCGGTCTGGCCTGGAGCATGGATCGGTGGACGGGCGTGGCGGGCGTGCTCGGGCTGTGCGTGGCGGCCGCCTTCGCGATCGCGCTGCACCTGCGGCGCGTACCGCCCGTCCCCGCGGCGGCGCCCGGTGCGCTCCCCGAGCGCGGCTGAGCCGCCCCGATCCCGGGCCGGCCGGTCCTCATCACCCCCTTGCAAAATCCGGCCGCTGAATGCGTAATGCGTAACGGTCGGGGATGACTCCCGGGGGAGCGCACATGCCAGCAGTTTCCACACACTCCTTCGCCGCCGGGCATGGCACTGCCGCCGCGGCGCCTCGAGTGCCATGAACGGCCCGACTCCGGGAGCGGCGGCGGGGAACCGGCGCCGCTGGGCGGCCCTGCGGCTCGCCATGATGGTGGCGGTGGCGAGCCTGCTGTGGCTGCCCCATTACGCGCATTTCGCCTTCGACCGCAGCCCGGTCGCCTCGCAGCTCGTCGACACGCAGACCCACCAGCCGTCCGACGCGGTGCTCGCCGAGGTGGCGTCGATGTCGCTCGCGGTGGGGCTCGAGATCCCGCCCGAGGACGTGGTGGCGACCGCCGACGGCATCCTTGCCGGCGAGCTCGCCGCCCCCGCCTTTCTCGACGCTCCGCTGCGCCTCGCCGGCTACCCGGCCGACTTCCTCGGCGGAAGCGTGACCTTCCAGCTCGTCATGGCGAGCCTCGAGGTGGAGCGCGTGCTGCTCGAGGCCCACGCGCGCACCGGCAACGACGCCTATCTCCGCCTCGCCCTGGAGCGTGTGCTCGGCTTCGCCCGGGTCGACGCCCAGGCACGCGACGGGATGGGCTTCCTGTGGAACGACCACGCCATCGCCGCGCGCGTCGCTCCCCTGGTGCGTCTGTGGCAGGCGGTGCGCCAGCGCCCGGAGATCGACGCGCGAGACCGCCAGGCGCTCGTCTCGCTCGCTGCTCGTTCGGGACGGCTGCTGGCGGATCCGGGGCATTTCACCGTCCGAACCAACCACGGGGTGATGCAGAACCTCGCCCTGCTGCAGCTCGCCGCTGCTTTTCCCGCATTGCCCGAGGCGGCGCAGTGGCGCACGCTCGCCATGGAACGGCTCGAGTTGCAGCTCGCCTTCTACGTTTCGGACGAGGGGATGGTGCTCGAGCATTCGGCCGGCTACCACGCCCTGGGCAGCGAGCTGCTGACGTATGCACTGCGCCTGGCCGCGCTCAACGGCATCCGTCCCCCCGACACCCTTGCGGCAGCGGCCGATGCGTCGCGGCGCGTGCTGGCCGAGCTCACCCGGCCGGACGGCACCCTGCCCCTCTTCGGCAACACCGCCCGGGTGGCCACCTCACCGCCAGGACTCGAAGCGGCGACGCCGCCGCCCGCGATGCGGCTGCTGCCGCTTTCGGGCTACGCCTACTGGCTGCTGCCCGAGCGTGGCGCCGCGGGCGCCTCGCACACCGTGGTGGCCTGGGCCAAGCACGAGCGCCACGGGCACAAGCACGCCGACGAGCCGAGCGTACACCTCTGGTCGGAAGACACCGACTGGATCACGGCGGCCGGCTACTGGCCCTATGGGCACCCGCGTTATCGCGACGCGAACGGCTGGCGGGGCTCGAACGCCCCGCACCTGCCCGATGAGGATGCCCAGTCCCCGCGACAGCTCACCCTGCGCCACAGCGCCAGCAGCGGCGACCTGCGCTTCGTCGAGGTGCAACGCAGCGGACCGGGCGAGACCGAGATCCGCCGGCAGATCCTGCAGTTGGGGCCGGCGCGGCTGGTGGTGCTGGACTTCGTGCGAGGCACTCCGACCGGGACGGAAACCCTGTGGACCAGCGATGCACGCCTCGCCTTCGAGCGCGTCGACGATACGACGGTGCTGTCCGCTCCCAATACGCGCGGCACCCGTCTGCGCATCACCAGCGCCGGCAATCCTGCCGCGGAGCTCATGCTGCTGCGGGCGAGCGAGGCCCCATTCGGCGGCTGGGTGATGCACGGGCGCCTCCCCACGCCCGCCCCCTCCCTGCTGGTCCGGCAGGACGGACCCGAGGCGGTGCACATGACCGCATTCGAGCTCCTCGGCGCCGAGCATGCGGCCGCGGCTTCGCCCGGCCCGCGCCTGTCCGACCTCGCGCTGCCCGACAACTGGGAAGTCGTGCTGACCGAAGGGGGGCGGGAGCTGGCGGTACGCCGCGTCGGCCAGGCACTCTTCCTCGGCGACGCACAGGCCGGGACCGGCAGCTCCATCGGCCTCGTCGAGCCTCCGGACGTCGGCGCACGCCGCACGGCACTGCGTCAGGCGATGCAGACGGCGGTGGAGCGCTTCCCGCCCTGGCGCGACCTCGCTCCCTACCGCCTCAAGCTCACCGTGCTGGTGCTGGCCCTGGCACTCGTCGCGGAGCTCGCCTGGTGGGCGCTGCGGCGACACCGGATTCCGCTCGGCGCACCAGCCTGGCACGTCGGCCTGGCCGGGCTGTGGGCCGGGGTCGCCTTCTGGGCCCATTTCGTCTATCTGCAGACCTGATCGGCACGCCCGCCGCGGCCAAGGACCGCGACAACGGACTGTGGTGAAAGGACAGGCGCTTGCCTATGCTGAATGCCAGACGCCGGGGATGCCGATCGGGAGAGGATTCGCATGCAATGGGTTCGCAAGCTCGCAACAGCCGCTGTCGTGCCGATCCTGGCGCTGCTTTCCGCCGCCGCGATCGCGGGCACCACCCATTCCTTCACCTTCCGCGCCGAGTCCTATCCCGGCTCCCGTGACCGCCACTACAAGGTGTACGTCCCGGACGGCCTCGCCACGCCGGCCCCCCTCGTCATGGCGTTGCACGGCTGTCAGCAGACCAACGACGACGTGCTGCGCGACTGGGGCCTGACGGCGGCGGCCGACCGGCACGGCTTCATCCTGGTGGCACCCTTCATCACCAGCTACGATGGCTTCCGCAACACCAACTGCTGGGGTTTCTGGTTCGACGCCCATCGCCACGAGGGACGCGGCGAGCCCGAGGATCTGCGCGGCATCGCGCAGGAGGTGGAGGCCCGCTTCGACATCGATCCGGCACGCCGCTACCTCACCGGGCTCTCCTCCGGCGGCGCGATGACGGCGGTTGCCGCCACCACTCACAACGAGTATTGGGCGGCCGCGGCCGCAGCCGCCGGGCTGCCCTACGGCGAGGACGCCGCCTCGGTCTCGCTGTCGGGCCAATGCCCCGGCTCCGCCACCTTCCACGGGCTGGACCGGATCGTGGCCGACATGCGCGCGGAGCTCGACGACGATTACCCGATTCCGCTCATGGTGCTGCAGAACGAGCGCGACTGCACGGTGGTGCAGCCGGCCGGGCGCAACCTGCGGGACGCGCAGCTGCGCGTGTTCGGCGATACGGAGCACGATACGCCGGCCACCGCCCGTGCCGTGCAGCGACCGTGCAGCCCGATATCGGGCACCGACGACTACGGCTGCCTTCACAACCTCTACACGGTCGACGGCACCCCCGCCTCCCGCTCGGTGGTGGAGACGGTGTTCTACAACGGCCCCATCGCGACGCCCCATCCCAACGACACCGACCACGGCCACTACTGGATCGGCGGGGCCGACGGCAACAACGGCCGCTGGTCGCTGCGCACCGGTCCGAGCTATCCCGAGATCGTATGGGACTTCTTCGCACGCCATCCGCGCGACGGCACCGCCCCGCCCGCCGGACACCCGCGCATCACCCTGCACGGCGTCAATCCCCTTCACATCGAGCTCGGGACGCCCTTCATCGATCCGGGGGCGAGTGCCGAAGACGCGGAGGACGGCACGCTCCCGGTGAGCGCCGACTGCGGCGGGGTGGACACGAGCCGGGTCGGGCGCTACCTCTGCACCTACCGGGCCACCGACAGCGAGGGCAACACGGCGGTCGCGACGCGGGTCGTCGAGGTCGTGGACCTGTCCGCGCCCCAGCCCACCTGCGCGGCCGTCAGCGCCGCGCCGGCGGAGCACATCTCCGCCGGGCGTGCCGTCCGCGGAGGATGGTTCGGCCTGCGGGCGCGTGCCAGCGGCGACGGCCGGGACATCGGTTTCGCCTGGAACTACTGGCTTCCGGTCACCCTGTTCGAGGGCTTGCCGGGCGAGTGGTACGCCTCGCAGCCGGAAGCCTGCCGCGACTGAGCCGTCGCGGCCTCCGCCGTTCCCGACGGGTGCGGATCCCGTCTATTGGGACCGGGCGACCTCGGCTTCCTCCGCCACCAGCAGCTGGCGCAGCTCGCGCAGGCGGGCCTTGATCCGTTCCGCGTTCTCCGGCCCCATGCGGATCAGGAATTTCTGGCCGGCGGAGCGGCGCTCCAGTTCCGGATCGGCGAACTCGTAGAGCACCTTCGGCTGGATCAGCCGGACCGGACCTTCCACGCGCGGCGTGGCGAGCAGGTGATCGATCACCGCGACCACCCGGTCGTTGAAGTAGCCCTCGGGATAGCCGAGGTCTTCGAACGCCTGCTGGAAGAGCGGATAAAAGCGGACATAGAGCGCGACCAGATAGCGCAGGTCCACCCCTTCCGCGAGCACGACGTAGGGCGTGTAGCGTGCGGCATTGTGGGGGCTGACGGCGAGCTGGTCGCCGCGTCCGGTGGTGAGCAGCTGCCCCGAGGCGGGCTTGATGGGTGCAAGCCGCCGGGAGACACGCTCACGCGGCAGGTTGTCGACGGTGACCACGACGCGCCGGATGAGGTCTTCCAGCAACAGGATGCCGGAGTTCCCACCTTTCTCGAAGAGCCCGCCGAGCGCCTCGTGCAGCGTACGGTCGCTCTCCTCGAGGGTGGGCAGCACCGGCAGGTCGGGCAGGCCGACATCCGGCGCGACCCCCTCGATCGGGAAGCGGATCGGCGGGACCGTACCGGGTTCGCCGAAGGCCGGCGGCAGCATCGGCTCGACCTCACCGACGGCCGCCGGAACCGGACCACGCACGGGTACGGGCTCCGGCTCGCGCAGGACGTGGTCGAGACCGAGCACCCCCGCCGCGACGACAAGCGCCACCACGATCCAAGCCGTTGCCCTCTTCATGGGATGCCTCCGTCCAGTCCGCGTCGTTCCCATGTGACGCTCATAAGGAACCTGTGTTCCGGAGCGGAGCGCTCGCGCGGAAGTCGCGCGCCCTTCGGCGCCTGTGGAGGGGCGTCACCCGGCCAGCAACGCCTCGGCCGGCACGCCCACCCGCACGTTGCCCCAGTGACGTCCGTTGATCATGATCGGCATGGCGAGATCGCACAAGATCTCGCCCGTGTCGCGCAAATAGGTCTGCAGCAGCAGCGGCTGGGTGTTGCGCGCCGCGCGCAACTCGGCCGGACGCTCGAACTTGCGGCACGTGCGATTGCCGACCAGATCCTTCTCGGGGTCGCCGGTGAGCGGCTGCGAGTACTTGGTGTTGTGGGCGGAGAGATAACCGTCGGTATTCACCGCCACCGAGAAGGCGCAGCCCGGAATGGATCCCATGCATTCGTCCAGGAGCGCCTGGCAGCGGCGGCCGAACTCGTCGCCCCAGGACACCTTGTACTTCTGAGGCTGGGTGCCGGGAATCGGCTGGTAGCGGCGGTCGAAGGGGTCGACGCCCGCGGTGGCCATCTCCTGCAGGCAGGCCTGGATGCGGTCGCGGAAGACCCGCGTCCGATCCACTGCCTGGTCGAAGGCCCCCTTGCCGATCTTGAAGCGCGATACGAGCTCCTGGACCGCTTCGGTCGCCTGCGCCAATACCCGTGCCCGCTCCTCGGACTCCTTCATGTGCTGCCCGACCATTCCCGACAGGTCGTGGATGGCGGTCACGTTGTCGTGCACCTGGGCGTTGCTCGCGGAGAGCTCCTCCATCGCGGCGGCAATACGCAGCAGCTGCTCGCCGGTGGTCTCGAACTCGCCCACCATGACCTCGAACTGGGCGGCCGAGCGCCCCACCACCTCGCGGGTGCGCATCACGTCGGTGTTGATCACCTCGTTCTCCGCGCGGGTGTTGGCGACAAGATCGATCATGCCGTTGATGTTGCCGCTGATCTCCGCCGTAGCCTGGTTCACCCGCTCGGCGAGCTTGCGCACCTCGTCCGCCACCACCGCGAAGCCGCGCCCCGCTTCGCCGGCCCGGGCGGCCTCGATGGCCGCGTTGAGCGCGAGCAGGTTGGTCTGGTCCGAAATCTCGCGGATTAGGGAAGCCACCTGCTTGACGCTTTCGGAGCGCTTGGAGAGCTCGTCCACGGTGTGATTGAAGTTCAGCACCTTGTCGCTCACCGCGTTGATCTTGCCGGCGATGTCCTTCATCTCCGCCAGCGAGGCGCGCGCGATCTCGAGGTTCCCGGTGGTCGAGGCCGAAATGTTCTGGGTGCTCGCCGACACGCTGTCGATCGCCTGGGTGGACTCGCTGCTGGCGGTGAACACCACCTCGGTCATCTGCCCCTGCTTCTCCGCGTCCGTGGCCGAGCTCTCGACGCGGGTCTTCACCTGCACCGCCTCGCGCGCGATGTTCACGCTCATCGTGCGCACCTCGCTGATGATCTGGCGCATCTTGTCGGCGAAGCGGTTGTAGCCCTCGGCGAGCTCGCGCAGCTCGTCGTGGGTCACGACCGGCAGATTGCGCGAGAAGTCGCCCTCGCCGCGCGCGATCTCGTTGAAGATCCGGGTGATCACCCGTACCGGACGCACGATGAGGTGGCGGATGTAAAGGATCTGTCCGACATTCACCAGGAGCGCCACCACCGTGAGCACGAGCATGGCGTAGAGCCCCGTGGCGAGCGAAGCGTCGATGCGCTCGGCCACCGCCCGGGACACCTCGCCGGCCTCGAGCTGGGCGGCGACCTCGGCGCGCTGGCTGACGTAGATCCCGAGATAGAAGAGATCGATGAAGAACAGAAGCAGGAAGCTGCACAGCTTCTTGGTGAGCGAATTCCAGAAGGTCTTCTCGACCCACTCGTAGAACTGGCCGAAGGTACCCAATTCGTATCCTCCCCTGGGAGCACGCGATGCGTCGTCGCGAGCGATCAATGTGGGCGCCGATTCTAGCGCCTGTCGTTCGCTATGTATCGGCAGCATGACCCGAGACTTTACCTCCGGTCATTGATGGACGTCATGGCCGCGCGCCAGCTTGTGTAGGTCTCGGCCGGGAAGGGCTCGCTCACCACGTAGCCCTGGGCGACGTCGCAGCCCTGCGCTGCGAGCCGGTCCCAGCTGGAACGGGTCTCCACGCCCTCGGCCACCACCTCCAGCGCGAGATCGTGGGCGAGATCGATGGTCGAGCGCACGATCACCGCCGAATCGGTGTCGGAAAGCATGTCGTGCACGAAGGACTGGTCGATCTTGATCGCGTCGACCGGCAGCTTCTGGAGGTAGGCGAGCGACGAATAGCCGGTGCCGAAGTCGTCGATGAAGAGCTCGATGCCGATGTCCTTGAGCCGGCGCATGCTCTCCAGGCAGCCCTGCGGATCCTGCATGAGGGCGCTCTCGGTGAGCTCGAACTGCACCCCTTCGGGCTCGCCGCCCCAGGTCGCCATCAGGTTGCGGACCCGCTCGATGAGCTTGGGATCGCGCAGATCGCGGGCCGAGAGGTTGACCGCCAGCGGCATGCGCAGGCCGGCTTCGCGCCAGACGTAGCTCTGCCGGAAGGCCGCCTGCATCACCCAGTCGGTGAGCGGGGCGATGAGGCCGCTGTGCTCGGCCAACCCGATGAACTCGTTGGGCAGGATGAGTCCGAGGCGCGGGTGCTCCCAACGCACCAGCGCCTCGACCCCGCACGGTTCGCAATCGGAAAAGCGCACCTTCGGCTGGCAGTACAGGCGCAGTTCGCCGCCGTCGATGGCGCGGTGGAGGTCGCCGATCAGCGCCAGGCGCCGCGCGCATTCCTGGTCCCGCCCGCCGGTGTAGAGCGCCATGCCGTGGCCGTGCTGGCGCGCCTGGTGCATCGCCACATTGGCGCGGCGGATCAGCGCGTCGGCCTCCGCGCCGTGCCCGGGGAAGACTGCGATGCCGATGCTGCCGCCCGCATCCAGCATGATGTCGCCCATCGTCACCGGCTCGAACATGGCGGTGAGGATGCGCTGGGCGGTCCGCGAGGCGCCGCCGGCGTCGCCGTTCGGGATCAGGATGGCGAACTCCGACTCGCCCATGCGCGCGACCTTCGCCGCATCGCCCACCACGCGCACGATGCGCGCGGCGATCTCGCTCAGCATGGCGTCGCCCTGCTGGTAGCCGAGGGTTTCGTTCACCTCCTGAAAATGGTCGATGCCGAGCATGAGCAGGGCCAGCGGACGATGAGCGGCCTTGGCGGTGGCGATCTCGTCCTCCAGCCGCATGCGCAGACGCCAGCGGTTGGGCAGGCCGGTGAGCGGGTCCTGCTCGGCCATGCGCTTGATGGCCGCCTCGGCTTCGCGGTGGCGCTCGCGGGCGCGCAGCGTCTCGATGCCGAAGGCGAGGTCCTCGGCGAGCTCGCCCAGCAGTTCGGCCTCGGCCGCGTCGAAGGCATCCGCCTCGGTAGCCGCCAGCCCCAGCGCCCCGATCACCTGGCCCGCCACCCGCAGCGGGAAGGCGCTCACGGCGGCGATGCCGCGGCGCAGCGCCGCTTCGCGCCAGGGCGCTAGATCCGGGTCGTGGGCGAGGTCGCGCCCGATGCTGGGCTGCCCGGTACGGATGGCCACGCCCACTGCGCCGCGGCCGCGCTCCGAGTCGCTCCAGCTGATGCGCAGCGCGTCGAGATAGGCGCGCTCGATGCCCACTTGGGCCTTGATCTCCACGCTCTTGGCCGCGTCGTGACGGGCGTAGGCCACCCACGCATGCCGATAGCCGCCCTCGGCGACGACGATGCGGCAGATCTCGTGGAGCAGCGCCTGCTCCTCTGCCGCCCGCACCAAGGTGCGGTTCACCGCGCTCAGGGTGCGCCGGGCACGGTCGACCCGTGCGAGCTCGGCCTCCGCCC
>DYFV01000078.1:0-9138 GCA_020725025.1 Azoarcus sp. | reverse complement strand
ACGGCTGCGCCGCGCAAGGAGGCGATTCCGTAGGCGAGGCTGCGTGCTGCCTCGTGCAGCAGCTCGAGCTCCGCCTCGTCGAAGGCCCGGGCGTCGGCATCCTGCACCAGCAGGGCCCCGGTGGCACCGGCGTCGATTTCCAGCGGCAACACCGCCAGCATTCCGCCACCCGGCCCCGCGATCGGCCTGCGCCACGGCATGCCCGGCTGCACGGGACGTCCGGCCCCGTCGCGAGCTCTTGGGCGCCGCCGCGGGTCGCCCTGCGCGGGCCGCTCGCGCGGCCCACCGTCCAGGGTGAGCTCCAGTTGCCCGTCGTGATGGCGCGCGCTGCCCCAGGAGGCGACCGCGCGCAGCGCCCGGCTCCCGTCCTGCGGATAGCCCACCCATGCGCAGCGATAGCCCGCCGCCTCGACGACCGCCCTGCATACGTCCTGCAAGAGCACTTGCTCGTCGCTTGCGCCGATGACCAGTGAATTGATCGAACGCAGCACGGTGAGGCTCTTGCCACGCCGCAACGGCGCGTCCGCGGCTCCGGTGCCGCCCCCCGGAATCTCCTCGCTCATCCCCGCTCGCCTCATGGCCCCCTTTCCGTGGAGGCTCGTACCGTATTTGACGCTCCTTTCTGCTAAAGGTTAGACGAAGTGGCGGGGGGTGTCGCCGTCCGAGGGTGCGTCAGGCCACGAGACGGCTCGCCGCGGCAGCGACGGCGTCCGCCTGCGGCACGTAGGCCTGCTCCAGCGGCCAACTGGCCGGCGCCGGCGCATCGGGCCCGGTGAGGCGCAACACTGGGGCCTCGAGCGCGTCGAAGGCGTGCTCGGCGAGCAGGGCGGCGATCTCGGCCCCGACGCCGCAAGTCCGGCTGGCCTCGTGCACCACCACCGCGCGCCCGGTGCGCCGCACCGAGGCGAGGATGGTCGCCTCGTCGAGGGGTTTCAGCGTGCGCAGGTCGATCACCTCGGCCGAGACGCCCCGCTCCGCGAGCGCCTGGGCGGCACGCTCGCACACGTCCACCGTCTTGGCGTAGCCGATCAGCGTCACGTCCTCCCCCGGCCGGCGCACCGCGGCGCGCCCCAGCGGCACCACGTGCTCGCCCTCGGGCACCTCGCCCTCGGCGTGGGCGAGCGCGATGTCGATGAAGAAGAGCACCGGGTTGTCGTCGCGGATGGCGGCCTTCAGCAGCCCCTTGAAATCCGCCACGCTCGCCGGCATCACGACCTTGAGCCCCGGCGCGTGGGCGAACCACGCCTCCACGTTGTGGTTGTGCTGGGCGCCTACGCCCCAGCCCGCGCCGGTCATGGCCAGCGTGACCAGCGGGAAGGCGAACTGCCCGCCGGAGAGGTAACGCAGCTTGCCGGCGCTGTTCACCAGCTCGTCCATGGCGTAGCACAGGAAGGGCGCGAAGAGCAGGTCGGCGACCGGCCGCAGGCCCGTGGCCGCCGCCCCGGCGGCCGTGCCGGCGATGATGCCTTCGGCCAGCGGCGTGTTGCGCACCCGCGCCCCGCCGAAGGCCGCGACCAGCGCCGGCCGCTTGGTGGCCACCCCCTCCCCCATCAGCAGCACCCTCGGGTCGTGCGCCATCTCCTCGGCGAGCGCCTGCTCGATCGCTTCATTCACGGTAATGCGTGGCATGGTCCTTCTCCTCAGGCATAGATGTCGGTGACGAGCTCTTCGGCGCCCGGCCAGGGCGAATCGATGGCGAAGGCGTGGGCGGCGTCGATGCGGGCCCGCGCCTGGGCCTTCATCGCGGCGATCGCCGCCGCGTCGCAGCGGCCGGCGGCGGCGAGGCGCTCCTCGAGCAGTGCCAGGGGGTCGCGCGCGCGCCAGGCGGCGAGCTCCTGCGGATCGACGTAGGCCTGATCGTCCGGCTCGAAGTGCCCGCGCAGCCGGTAGGTGCGCGCCTCGATGAGGAAGGGGCGCCCGCCGGCCCGGATCGCATCGAGGGCCTCGATCGCCACCGCGCGTACCGCCTCGACGTCGTTGCCGTCCACCGTCGCGCTGTCGACGCCGTAGCTGCCGGCACGGGCGGCGATGTTGTCGGCGAGCATGGTCTCGCGCCGGTGCACGAAGGCCTGCCACTGGTTGTTCTCGCACACGTAGAGGATGGGCAGCCCCCACACGGAGGCGAGGTTCAGGGACTCGTGGAAGCGCCCCTCGCAGGCCGCACCGTCACCGAAGAAGCACACCACCACGCCCGGCCGGCCGAGCGTCTTCTGAGACAGGCCGACGCCGGTCGCGAGCGCGAGCTCGCCGCCGACGATGGTCGAGGTGAGGATCACGCCCAGCTCCTTGGCCGAGATGTGCAGCGAGCCGCTCTTGCCCTTGCAGTAGCCGCCGCGCCGTCCCATCACCTCGGCGAGCATGCGCCCCGGATCGGCGCCCCGGGCGAGGAGATGTCCCGCGCTGCGGTGGTTGGTGAGGATGAGCTCGTCCCGGCCGAGCGCGGAGACCACGCCCACCGCCGCCGCTTCCTGGCCGACCGAGGTGCAGGTGCCGGGCACGCCGGCCTCGGCCTGCAGCGCGATCGCCCGCTCCTCGTAGGCCCGCACGAGCAGCATCGCCTGCAAGAGCTCCTCCGGCCGTCCGTCGTAAAGCCTGATGTCCATGTCTGCCGCCTCCTCGTCGTGGGTTGGTGGCGCCAGACTAGCGAGCCCGGAGGGCGCAGGGGCGATGCTTAAGGGGTATTTAGGAAACGGCGAGGGAAATCTTAAGGACGCCCTCCGGCCCCGCCGGCGACGAGCACAAGCGGCCGGTCCACCACGAGCCGGAAGCGCCCGCGGCCGGTTCGCACGATGCGCAGCGGCGCATCGCGCTCGACCAGCCGGCGCGCGAGCAGAATGAGGCGCGCCTCGAGGTTGTCGGAGAGGTCCGGCAGACGGATGCGCGGATCGAGGCGCAGCTCCCGGTTGGAGAAGTCGGTGCGGCCGGCCTCCGCGTAGTCGTGCACCAGCGCCCGGAAGATGGAGCCGGCGACGCCCTTGATGAGGTAGTCGCCGTCGAGGAAGATGCTGTCGTTCTCCGCGTAGTGACGCACCGTCACCGGGGCGCCGCCCGGCGGGCGCGGCGCGGGCGCCTCGCCGGCGCCCGTCTCCTCCGGTACCTCGTGTGCCTGCTGCAGCAGGCGGATGGCCGGGCCGAGCTGACCGGCGAGCGCCACGAGCGCATCCTCGTCGTCGTAGCCGAAGCGCAGATCCTGGGCGCTCTCCAGGTAGAGCATGCCCACCAGGCGCTGGCAGGCCACGATCGGCACCGCGAGCTGGCTGCACGACTCGGGCAGGCCCGGGAGCGGAATTTCGGTCTCCATGCCGGCAACGCCGCTCTTCTCGAGGCTTGCACGAACCGCTCGTCCATAGCTGTATTCGGCGGTGAAGTGGCCGATGCGGATCGGCGTGCGCTCCTGCGCCGCCACCCCGATCACGCCCTCACCCAGCGCGATTTCGGAGCCCACGCCGGAGCTCGCGTACCCACGGCTCGCCACCGTGTACAGCCGTCCGAGCGCCTCGTCCGCCATCAGCACCATGGCGTGCTCGATGCCGAAGTGCGCGACGAGCCCGTCGAGCAAGCGCGTGAGCAGACCGTCGAGGTCTGCCGCTTCGGCGATGCGTTCGCTGCAGGCCCGCAGCGCGGCGAGGAGGTTCGTGCGCACCGGCGGGGATGGCAGGGTCTCGCCCGGCACCTGCTCGATGTCGAGCACGCGGTAGATGTCGTAGCCGAGGAGCCGGAACACGCCGCTCATCCCGGTGTGCGAGGCTATGCCGGCGAGCCGCGCTTTCATGTTCTCGAACAGCGGCCCGCTCTCCTCGGTGCGCAGGTATTCGAGGCTCAGGCGGTAGTGTGCGCCGGTGCGCGGATCGACCACCGCCACCCGCGCGTAGGGGCGGACCAGGATGTTGCGCCGGGTGGTGTTGAAGAACTGGTAGGAGAGCGCCACGTGCTCGCCGTCCACGTATTGCACCTGGGAGAGGTAGGCGACGTTGGGCGTGCCGTCTGCGGCACAGGTGGCGATATTGCCCGGGATCACCCCCTCCAGGCATTCGCGGATCGCGTCGAGCTTGATCCTCACGTCGCCCCTCCGAGCGGTTCGCCGGCACGGGGCCCGGGCGTTTGCGAGAAGGCGGACGAGGGCGTGAAGCGCACGGTGACGAGATCGTCGGGCCGGAAGGACAGAAACGCACGCACCACCGGCATCGCGAAGCCCAGCGGGGCGAGCGTCTCGATGAAGGACTGACGATAGCGCTCGGCGAGCGCCCCGTCGCCCGGCTCGGCCGGCAGCACCAGCGCATCGCTCCCCTTGAGCTGGAGGGTACGGTGGGTGGGCGGCTCGCTGAATACGGCCGCGATGGCGCCGGTGCGGCGCACGGCCTCGATGACCTCGGCCGCTGCGGCGGCGTCGAACAGGAGCGTGACCCGGCGCCGATCGGTCGCCACCCGGCATCCGACCGCGCGCGACAGGGCTGGCAGGCCGCCGGGACGGCAGGAGGCGGCGCTGATCCCCACCGGACCGGTCACGAAGGCGGCGTGGGCGGGGTCGAGTATGGGCGGGAGGGCGTCCGGCATCGTGCTGGAATCATAGCCGCAGCCGGCATTCCCGCAAGCACCATGAATCGCCCCCCGCGGACGCGACGGCAGGCGATCGTTCAGCCAGGAGTCGCCGGGAAGCGCACCACCGGCCCGGCCGGCGCCCGCTCGGGTCCTACGTACGCCGGCGCCGTCTCGCCGCCGGGCCCCAGCGAGCGCACGTAGTGCCACAGCGCGCGCAGGTCCTCGTCGCTCATCGCGCGCAGGCTCGGCGAGGGCATGGGCGGACGGTAGTTGGCGTGGCGCGCCATCTTCAGCCACTCCGCTTCCGAGGTGCGCGCGAAAAACTGCCGCAGGTTGGGCGGATAGGTCGTGCCCCACGGCCCCTGCCAGCCGAGGCGGTCGCCGGTGAGCCATTCGCGCTCGGGCACCTTGCCGTCGCTCATCGCATAGCCGGGCGTGTGGCAGTCGTTACAGCCTCCGATCTCGACGACGTAGCGACCGCGCTCGACGAGGCCGCCATCGGCACCGGTCTTTCCGGCCAGGCCCGCGAGGGGAACGGCGAGCAGCATCGCCGCGGCAAGGGATGTTCTGGTCTTGGGCATGAGCGTCTCCTGGGGTTGTCATGGGCTGCGGCGACGACGATGTGCGGCCGTCGCCGGCGCGAAACCCAGTCTGCGCTCGGCCCTTGCGGCCGGTTGCTAAGAGAGGCCTCCGGCAATCCGAAAATTCTCTTAACCGAGCAGGCGCCTCGCGTCGTCCCGCCAGTACAGCAGGGCCTCGAAGTAGCCCGCCCACACGCAGCCGTTGCAGCCGCGGCCGCAGCAGGTGGTCGGGACAGGCGGCGGGTCCCGGTGCGCGATCGCGCGCTCGGCCAGCCGCTCGCGGATGGCGGCGATGAGGCATTCGGCCTCGGAGCGGTTCGCGGGCCGATGGGTGAAAGGGTCTGGAAGGCTCATGGCGCGCAGGGTAGCAAAGAAGGCAAAGGCGCGGCTGGCACGCAGCCCGGGCGGAAGCATGGGATACTCGAAATCCATATACCCCAACAACAACCGGAGAGCATCGATGCACCCCAGGAGCCCGTTCGCCCCGTTCCGCCGTCACGTCCAGTCCCTTCTCGCCGCCGGCTTCATCGCCTGCGCGGGCATCGCCTCCGCCGCCGCCCCCCAGGCGGCGACGCAGGTCCCCGGCTACTACCGGCTGATGGTGGGCGGCTTCGAGATCACCGCCCTCTACGACGGCGCCATCGACCTGGACACCAATCTGCTGAAGAACGCCGACGAGAAGGAGGTGCGCAAGCTTCTCGCGCGCATGTTCCTCGAGGGGCCGGCGGTACAGACCGCCGTGAATGCCTACCTCGTCAATACCGGCGCCAGGCTGGTGCTGGTGGACGCGGGGGCCGCGACCGTGTTCGGGCCGAGCCTGGGGCAGATCGGCAACAACCTGAAGGCCTCCGGCTACACGCCCGAGCAGGTGGACATCGTGCTGATCACGCACCTGCACGGCGACCACGTAAACGGACTCCTTACCGCCGACGGCAAGCCGGCCTTTCCGAACGCCGAAGTCTGGTCGGCCCAGGCGGACAACGACTACTGGCTGAGCGAGGAAGTCGCGGCCGCCGCGCCCGAAGGCGCCAAGCCCTTCTTCAAGATGGCGCAGGCGGCTGCCGCGCCCTACCAGGCCGCGGGCAAGTGGAAGACCTTCGACACCGACAAGGAGATCGCCCCCGGCATCAGCGCCGTGGCTGCGCACGGCCATACGCCGGGCCATAGCGGCTACCTCGTGGCCGACGGCGCCGACAAGCTCCTGATCTGGGGCGACATCGTGCACAACCACGCGGTCCAGTTCGCCAAGCCGGCGGTGTCCATCGAGTTCGACGTGGATCCCGAGAAGGCGGTGGCCGCGCGGCGCGCCCTCTTCGCCCGTGCCGCCAAGGAGAAGCTGCTGGTGGGCGGCATGCACCTGCCCTTCCCCGGCGTCGGGCACGTGCGCAAGGAGCGGCAGGGTTACGCCTGGGTGCCGCTGGAGTTCTCGCCGCTGGAAAACAAGTAAGCGCCCGGAACGCGCCGCCGGAGGAAATGCGGCGCTCCGACCGGAGCGTCGCTTACATCGAATCGAGCCGGATCAGCCGAGGCTCAGGTCGAAGCTGGGCTCGACGCCCTCGTCCCAGCCGTCCCACAGGAAGTCGTCGGCCTTCCCATCGGCGATGAGACGGAAGGCGTAGCGCACCTGCGCTTCGTAGAAGCCGCAGAAGGCGCCGACCCGTTCCATGCCGCCATTCATCTCGTGCGCCTCGGCCGGACAGGGCGAGCCGCAGAAATGCCGGATCGCGCAGGTGCTGCAGGGCGCGAAGCGGTCGACGTCGCGCTCCGTCACGGTCCGGAAGGCGTCCGTCTGCAACACGTCCTCGATGCGGTCCTCGAACAGATTGCCGCCACGGAAGTGGTCGAGACCGATGAACTCGCTGCAAGGGAAGAGTCCGCCGTCGGGTGCCAGGGCGAAGAAGGCGCGGCCGCCGCCGCAGGGCGAGATGTCGCACATCAGCCGCCGCGCGGTCGGTGCGAGGATCGCAAGCAGGATGTTGGCGAAGTTCGCCACCACCAGCTTCCGCCCCGTCTCGCGGTAAAGCGCGTGGCTGCGCTCGAGGGCGGCGATGAAGCGATTCGCCAGCGCATCGTCGTCCGGCCGGACCGTGCGCGCACCGGGAAGCGTGCAGCGCACCGCGTTGAGCATGCAGGTCGGGACCTCGCGCGCATGGAAGAGCTCCACCAGCGGCACGAGCTGATCCAGGTTCTTCTCGGTGCAGGTGGCGATCACGCTCCACGAGGCATAGCCCTTCAGCGCGTCCATCGCACGCAGCACCTTGTCGTGCACGCTCTTGCCGCCGAAGGTGAGCCGCGTGGCGTCGGTCGTTTCCGCCAGCGGGCCGTCGAGCGACAGGCCCACGCTCACTCCGTGCTCCGCGAGGAAGTCGATGGCGGTCTCGTCGAGCAGCGTGGCGTTGGTCTGCACGCCGAAGACGTAGTCCTCGCGGAACGCTTCGATGGCGGCGAAGAGCGCGCCGCGGTTCATCAGCGGCTCGGCGCCGTGAAAGATGATGCGCGGCTTGCGCCCGGCCGGCATCACGGTGGCGAAGTAGTCCTTGAGCCGGGCGAGCGCCGCCATGAGCCTGTCGGCCGGCATGTGCTGCCCGCTGCGCCGCATGCCCTCCGGAATGTAGCAGTAGGTGCAGTTCAGGTTGCAGCGCTCGGTCGGATTCACGTACACCGCCGAGGGCTTCAGCTCGAAACGCAGCATATGTAGCTCGCGGGCGAAATCGGCGGCCTTCGCCCGGTAGCTGTCGAGCAGCTCGCCCTCGGCGAGGCTGGCGGCGAGCCGGTCCTTGCGCACCAGGGCCCAGAACGCGGTGCCGGGGTCGGTCACCGCCATGTATTCGGCGTGCCCGATGTCGAGTGGCACCAGGCTCGGGCCGCAGCCCGAGTTGGCATGACGGCCGCTCGACGGCGCGAGCGGTCTTTCCAGGACTGCGGCGCTCATCACTTGGCCTTCCGGTCCATCAGGATGTAGTGGGACAGGCCGACGCCGTCCGCCTCGCAGCGGCGCCGGGTGGCGATGACCGCGGGCCTGGCGCTATCGGCGGGCGCGGGGGTGGTGACGGGGATGGCGGGTTTCGCGGCAACATTCGAAGGCATCCGATTCTCCTTGTTTGCGGGTGCGGAAAAAACAAAAAGGTCCCGCCGCCGTGCGACCAGCACGGTCGGCGGAGCCCTTGCCATGGGTCCAGCACTGTTTCGTCGAGGCAGCAGGTCTTCTGGCTTCCGGATCAGCCGATCTGCCGCGCCTTCCCGACAGGGTGATCCCCGTCAGTGGCCGGATGCACGAGCGTACTCGTCATCCCGGCGGCAGTCGTCCCCGGTTACAGCGGCGGGCCCGCCACGGAATTGGGCCCTGGAGCCCGCACCGTGTTCCGACAGGCGATCTCGCGCCTGTCATTGCTGCATCGAAAATGGATTGTCCGGATCGCGGCGCCGCGCGTCAAGGCGGTGCGGGCCTCCCAGCAAGAACGCCCCTGCCGGTTTCCCGGACAGGGGCGTTCCCGATCGGTCGGGGCGGCTCGCTCGGCGCTCGCCGCCCCGCTCCGAGGCTCAGACCTCGACGGTGTTCGCCACGTCGGCGAATTCCGCGATCTGGTCGAAGTTCATGTAGCGGTAGATGTCCTTCGCCTTGGCGTTGACCACTTCCACCTGCGCCATGTACTCCTCGACGGTCGGGATCTTGCCCATCAGCGCGCACACCGCCGCCAGCTCCGCCGAGCCGAGATACACGCGGGTATCGATGCCCAGGCGGTTCGGGAAGTTGCGGGTGGAGGTGGACATGGCCGTCGAACCCTTGCGGATCTGCGCCTGGTTGCCCATGCACAGGGAGCAGCCCGGCATCTCCATGCGGGCGCCGGACTTGCCGAGCACGCCGTAGTAGCCTTCCTCGTTGAGGATCATCGCGTCCATCTTGGTGGGCGGGGCGATCCACAGGCGGGTCGGGATGTCGGACTTGCCGTCCAGCACCTTGCCCGCGGCGCGGAAGTGGCCGATGTTGGTCATGCACGAGCCGATGAAGACCTCGTCG
>DYFV01000077.1 GCA_020725025.1 Azoarcus sp. | reverse complement strand
CGCGCCGCGGGTAACCTTTTCCCCAATCCGGGGTGAACCTTCCGTTCGCCGAGTGCCGCGCCCCGTTTTCCCGAGGCAGGCGTGCCGTCCGGTGCCCACGTCAACCGATCCGGAAGTGGAAGCCATCCTTCTCGCATGAACTCGATCGCCCCCCCGAATCCGGCTGCGGGAACCGAAGCTCAGGCCGCGGCGCAGCCGCCGACACCGACGCTGCTGTTCGTGGACGACGAGCCGAACATCCTGAGCTCGCTGCGTCGCCTCTTCCACGGCAAGGGCTACCGGCTCCTGCTCGCCAACGGCGGCGCGGAGGGGCTCGCCTCCCTCGAGCGCGAGCCGGTGGACCTGGTCATCTCCGACATGCGCATGCCCGGCATGGACGGCGCGCAGTTCCTGGAGCAGGTGCGGCTGCGCTGGCCGGCGGTGGTGCGCATCCTCCTCACCGGCTACGCGGACATAGGCTCGACCATCGCCGCCATCAACCGCGGCGAGATCTATCGCTACATCGCCAAGCCCTGGGACGACAACGACATCGTGCTGATCGTGCGCGACGCCGTCGCCCGCAAACGACTGGAGGAGGAGAACGCGCGGCTGCTCACCCTCACCCAGCAGCAGAACGAGTCGCTGCGCGAGCTCAACAGCGGGCTGGAGGCCAAGGTCGCCGAGCGGACGGCGGCGCTGCGCGAGGCCATGGCGAAGCTCGAGCAGGCCAACGGCAACCTCAGGAGGAATTTTCTCAATACGGTGCACGCCTTCTCGGGCCTCATCGAGATGCGCGAGGGCAGCCTGGGCGGGCATTCGCGCCGCGTGGCCGACCACGCGCGCACGCTGGCGCGGCGCATGGGCATGGACGAGTCGGGTGTCCAGGAGGTGATGCTGGCGGGCCTGCTCCACGACATCGGCAAGATCGGCCTGCCCGACGACGTGCTGAAGAAGCCGTTCAACGCGCTCACCGCCGACGAGCGCGCCCTCCTGGTGCGCCATCCGGTCACCGGCGAGCTCGCGCTGATGGCGGTCGAATCGCTCAAGGGCGCCGCGGCGCTGATCCGCCACCATCACGAGCGCTTCGACGGCACCGGCTTCCCCGACGGCCTGAAGGGGCTGGCGATCCCGCTCGGGGCGCGCATCCTGGCGGTGGTGAACGACTACGATGCGCTGCAGCTGGGAACGCTGGTGAATCGCCCGCTTTCGGCCGGCGAAGCGCGCACCTTCCTCCTCGACAACAGCGGCAAGCGCTACGACCCGCAGGTGGTGCAGGAATTCGTGACGGTCCTGACCCAGGTCCGAGGCCACGCCGCGGTGGAGTTCGCGCAGCGCCCGGCGGCCCTTCGCCCCGGCATGGTGCTCGCGCGGGATCTGATCCATCGCGACGGCTACCTGCTGCTCGCGCGCGGCTTCGTGCTCGACGCCCGGATGATCGATCAGCTTGCGCGGCTGGAGGCCGGCGAAGGCCATCCCCTGGTCGTGCACGTGGTGAACGGCGGGTCCTGATCCAGGGCTCGCGAAAAGAGAACAAGGAAAACGCGCCATGCATCGCATCATGCTCGTCGACGACGAGTCCGGAATCATCAGCGCGCTGCGCCGCCTGCTTCGCAACACCCCGGTGACCTGCAACGGCCGCCACTTTCCGCTCCAGATCGAAGCCTATACCTCGCCGGTGAACGCGCTCGCGCGGCTCGGAGAGATGCGCTTCGACCTGTTGCTGGCCGACTACCGCATGCCGGAGATGGACGGCGTGCAGTTCCTGTCCCGGTCGCGGGAAGTCCAGCCCGCGGCGGTGCGCCTCATCCTGTCCGGCTACGCGGACCTCAACGGGCTCATCGGGGCGATCAACGAGGCGGCCATCTTCCGCTTCATCGCCAAGCCCTGGAACGACTACGAGCTGGTGACCGCCATCGGTCAGGCGCTCGCCCATCACGACCTGATGGCGGAGAACCAGCGCCTGGCGGACCGGGCGAGGGCGGCCCGCGGCGAGCTCTCGGCCCAGGAGCTCGCGCTGCGCGAGCTGGAAGCCGAGATGCCCGGCATCACGCGGGTGAACTGGGGCCCCGACGGCTCGGTGATCCTCGCCGAGGACGGGACGGACGACGAGCACTCATGACACAACGGGTGGCCTGATGGCCGACTACGACGAGGACGAAGGGCGGCTCACGGTCAAGGTGGTCTATTACGGCCCCGCCCAGAGCGGCAAGACCACCAACCTGATGCAGCTCCACGAGCTGGGGGGTTCCGAGCTCAAGGGGGAGATCATGACCCTCGAGACCCAGAACGACCGCACGCTCTTTTTCGACCTGCTCCCCCTGGGCCTGCGCACCCCCTCGGGACTGCTGGTGAAGCTGCGGCTCTTCACCGTGCCCGGGCAGGTGGCCCACGACGGCACGCGCAAGGCCATCCTGTCGCGCGCCGATGCGGTGGTGTTCGTGGCCGATTCGGGCCGCAATCAGACCACCAACAACGCCGAGTCCTTCGACAACCTGGTAGGCAACGCCGGCCGCGTCGGCCTCGACTTCGCCACGCTTCCGCTGGTGGTCCAGTTCAACAAGCGCGATCTGGCGGACATCGACAGCGAGGAGACGATCCGCGAGACCTGGCGCGAGGCGCCGTGGCCGCTCACCTTCGCGTCGGCCATCCGCGGCGAAGGGGTGCGCGAGACCTTTTCCGCGCTGCTCGAGTGCCTCTACCCCCGCCTGGATGCGGCCTACCAGCTCGAGTCGCGTCACGGTCTGAGCCGTGCGGCCTTCGTCGCCGGCCTGTGCGACAGCGCCCTCGCCGCCGCAGGAGGCGCGCGATGATCGGCGTCGACCGCCGCTTCGCCCTCGACGAGCTCGTCGGACGGACGAGCCGCGGGCGCATGCAGGAATACGTGGATCGCCTCGTGGGCGTGCCCACCGCGCTCACCGGCGAGGGCGGGCATCTGGTGTGGGGAACGCTTCCCGAGGGCACGTCGCTGCGCGTGCCGGTCGAGCTCGAACTGGAGCCGGTGGGACATCTCATCGCGGCCGTGACCGATCTGCCACGGCTCCAGGCGGCGGCCGGCATGCTCGGCTTCGTGCTGCGCCAGCGCGCCCAGTACCTGATGGCCTCCGATCTTCACATCGAGGCGGTGCAGGCCGACTACGAGCAGTTGATGGCCAAGCATGCCGCGCTCGAGGCCTCGGAGCAGGCGCTGCGGGCGCTGACCCAGGAGCTCGAGAAGCGCGTGGAGGAGCAGGTCCGGCTGCTCGAAGAGCGCCAGCGCCAGCTCTACCAGGCGGAGCGGCTCGCCTCGGTCGGCCAGCTCGCCGCGGGCGTCGCCCACGAGATCAACAACCCGATCGGCTTCGTCCGCAGCAACCTCGCCACCTCGCAGCAGTACGTGGCGCGGCTGCGCCGGCTGCAGGCGGCGCTGGGGAGCGTCGGCGGTCCGGTCGGTCAGCTGTGCCGGGAGATCGACCTCGACTTCCTGCTGGAGGATTTCGAGGCGCTGCTGCGCGATTCCCTCGACGGCGCCGACCGCATCGCCCGCATCGTGCGCGACCTCAAGGGCTTCTCCAACGTGGACGGCGCCGCGGAGGAGCTTCTCGACGTCAACGACAACCTCGCCGTGGTGTGCGACATGCTCGCCGGGCAGCTGCCCGCCGGCGTCGCCCTGCACCGCGCCCTGCAGCCGCTGCCCAAGCTGCGCGGCCGGCCGGGGCACCTCAACCAGCTCTTCTTCAATGTGCTGCACAACGCCGCCCAGGCGGTGGGCGAGCGCGGAACGATCCGCGTCGCGTCCGGCGTGTCCGAGGGCGCGGTGCGCATCGAGATCGCCGACGACGGCTGCGGCATCGCCGCGGAGCATCTCGGCCGCGTGTTCGATCCCTTCTTCACCACGCGGCCGGTGGGCGCGGGAACCGGGCTCGGGCTCGCGGTGGCGCGCGACGTGGCCCAGGCCCACGGCGGCCGGATCGAGATCGCCAGCCGTGCCGGTTCGGGCACGCGCGTCACCGTCACCTTGCCGGTCGGGCAGCCATGAGCGGCGTGAACAACTTCTTCCGCGCCCCGCCCGCTGCGGGCGCGCCTTCCGCTGCCGCCACACCGGAGGAAACCGCTCCGGCCCGCTACCGGCTCCTGCTGGTGGACGACGAGCCGGGCATTCTGCGCGCATTGGCGCGGGTGTTCCGCCAGGAGAACTACGAGATCCTCACCGCGCTGAGCGCCGACGAGGGTCTCGCGAAGCTGCGCGAGGGGCCGGTCCATCTGGTCGTGAGCGACCACATGATGCCCGGGATGAACGGCGCGGCCTTTCTCAAGGAGGTCAAGGCGCGCTGGCCCGACACCATCCGCATCATGCTCACCGGGCATGCGGACACCAACGCGGTGATGGGCGCGATCAACGAGGGCGCGGTCTACAAGTTCATCCTCAAGCCGTGGAACGACGACGACCTGCGCGTCACCGTGGCGCTCGCCCTGGAGCAGTTCGACCTCATCCAGCGCAACCGCCTGCTCAAGGCCGAGAACGAGAAGAAGACGAAGGAGATCTCCGCGCTCGCGCGGCTGGCGGTCTCCAACCGCAGCCAGCTCGGGATCATGCTCCACAAGCGCAACCTGCTCACCAGCAGCCAGCTGCAGGAGCTGCACCGGCTGCAGCAGCAGCGCAAGGAGCCGTTCATCAAGCTCCTGCTGGAGAAGGACTGGGTGGGCGAGGACAGGATCCGCGCCATCCTCCGCAAGGAGCTCTTCATCGACGAGGTGGCGCTGCCGGAATTCCAGGTGGACCGCGCGGTGGCCGATCTCATTCCGAAGAGCTTCTGCGAACGCCAGCTGGTGGTGCCGCTCAAGCTCGAGGGACGCCGCCTCACCCTGGCAGTGGCCGATCCGCTCGACAGCGGGCTCCTGGACGACGTGCGCTTCACCGCCGGGCTGGACATCAAGGCGGTGATGGCGGGCGTGGCGGAGATTCGCGACAAGATCCGCAGCGTCTATGGTGGCGATGAGGTGGATTTTCGCGAGCTCGAGACGCTCGTCACCTCGGTCGACCCCTACGAAGGCATCGAGGTGGTCATCGAGGAGGACGACGACGCCTCCCTCGAGGAACTCCTGCGCCAGACCGAGGAACCGCCTGCCATCCGGCTCGCCAACGCCATCATCCTCGAGGCCATCCGGCTGGGCAGCTCCGACATCCACATCCAGCCGCGCACCAAGAGCGTGGTGGTCCGCTACCGCATCGACGGCGTGCTGATCGACAAGATCAACATTCCGCACCAGCTCCACCAGGCGCTGGTGTCGCGCCTGAAGATCATGTCCGAGCTCGACATCTCGGAGCGGCGGCGGCCCCAGGACGGGCGCATCACGGTGAAGACGCCGATGCGCATCGTCGACCTGCGCATGTCGACCCTGCCCACGATCAACGGCGAGAAGGTCGTGATGCGCATCCTCGACCGCAATGCGGCGGTCGTGAGCCTCGAAGGGCTGGGCTTCTCGGCGGGGGATCTGGCGCGTGTGCGGGCCATGGTCGACCGGCCGCAGGGCATCATCCTCGCCACCGGGCCCACCGGCAGCGGCAAGACCACCACGCTCTATTCGCTGCTCCAGCACAACGCGGTGCCGGGCAAGAACTACGTCACCATCGAGGACCCGGTCGAGTATTACCTGGACATGGCCGGACAGGTGCTGGTGCGCGAGAAGATCGGGCTCACCTTTCCGATCATCCTGCGCAGCATCCTGCGTCAGGACCCGGACGTCGTCCTGCTGGGCGAGATCCGCGACTTCGAGACCGCGGAGGTGGCCTTCCACGCGGCGCTCACCGGCCACCAGGTGTTCTCCACCCTGCACACCAATTCCGCGGTGGCCACCGTGGCGCGCCTGCTCGACCTGGGCCTGAAGCCCTACGTGGTGGCGGCCGCCCTCGAGGGGGTCATCGCCCAGCGCCTGGTGCGGCGCATCTGCCCGGCCTGCAGCGAGGAGACGGCGCCCGACCCGGTGCTGCTCGCGCGCCTGGGCGGCGTCTTCGCCTCCGGTGAGGTGAGGAGCTTCCGCGGGCGCGGCTGCCCGCGCTGCCACGGCAGCGGCTACCAGGGGCGGATCGGCCTGTACGAAGTGCTGGTGCCCGACGAACGCCTGCGGGACCTGGTGGGCGGGGGCGGCAGCATCCTGGAGATCGGACGCGCGGCGCGCGACGGGGGATTGCGCACGCTGGCCGACGACGCGGTCGTCAAGGTGAGCGAAGGGCTGACGACCGCCGAGGAAATCCTGCGTGTCATCGGGCCGCTGACCTGAGGGGAACGAACGTGACGACCGACGCCTTCGTTTGGAACGACCGCTTTCTGACGGGAATAGAGATCGTCGACCGGCAGCATCGCGGGCTGGTCGACATCCTGAACCGGGTCGGAGCGCTGGCCGAGGGGGAGACGCGCCCCGACCCGGGACTCCTGGCCGAGATCTTCGGCCGGCTCGTCGCCTATGCCCACGAGCACTTCAGCGACGAGGAGCGGATCATGGAGCACACGGGCTGCGACAGCCGGCACGTCTCGCGCCACCGCCAGGAGCATGCCGTGTTCCTCAATCAGGTCCAGGCGATGAGCGGGGCGGCGGGCGCCGATTCCCAGACGGGCCTGACCGCGCTGCTCAAGTTCCTCGCGAGCTGGCTCGCCTACCACATCCTGGGCGCCGACCAGTCGATGGCGCGCCAGATCGCGGCGATCCGGGCCGGGCGTTCGGCCGCCGAGGCCTTCGAGGCCGAGTCGGGGTCGCCGGTCGACCGTGCATCGGGCGCGCTGCTGGAGGCGCTCGGGAACATGGTCGGAGTGGTCGCCTCGCGCAACATGGCGCTCGGCGAGGCGCAGGAGCAACTGCGCCGCGCGAACCAGGACCTCGAGGCCAAGGTCGAGGCGCGCACCGGCGAACTGGCGCAGGCGAACGCCGAGCTCACCGCCCTCGTGCAGCGCCTGGAGACGACGCAGAACCAGCTGCTCCAGTCCGAGAAACTCGCCGCCATCGGCCTGCTCGCCGCGGGGGTCGCCCACGAGATCAACAACCCGGTCGGCTTCGTCAATTCCAACCTCGGCACGCTTCGGGGATACGTGGAGAGCCTGCTCGGCCTCATCGACGGCTACGAGGCCGCCGAAACCATCCTGCCCGGCGAGACGCGCGCGCGGCTGGCCGGCCTCAAGGAACGCGCCGACCTGGAGTATCTGCGCAGCGACATCGTGGCGCTGGTGGACGAGAGCCGCGAAGGGCTCGAGCGGGTGACGCGCATCGTGCAGGACCTCAAGGAGTTCTCGCGGGCCGACACCGGCGTGTGGGAGCTCGCCGATCTCAACAAGGGCATCGAGAGCACCCTCAACGTGGTGTGGAACGAGCTCAAGTACAAGGCCGAGGTGGTGAAGGAATACGGCGAGCTGCCGTCCATCATGTGCCTGCCCACGCAGCTCAACCAGGTCTTCATGAACCTGCTGGTGAACGCCGCCCAGGCGATCCAGGACAAGGGCGTCATCACCATCCGCTCCGGCTCCGAGGAGGACGGCGTATGGGTGGAGGTGCGGGACACCGGCTGCGGCATGCCGGAGGAGGTGCAGCGGCGCGTGTTCGAGCCCTTCTTCACCACCAAGCCGGTGGGCAAGGGAACCGGGCTGGGGCTCTCCCTCGCCTACGGGATCGTGCAGAAGCACAACGGGCGCATCGACCTCGAGAGCGCGCCGGGGCAGGGCACCACTTTCCGGGTGTGGCTGCCGCGGGAGCAGTCGCAGCCGGCCTGAAATCCGGTTCCGGACGGAAGGCGCTCAGGCTGCTCCGCCGCGCGGCCGGACGACCGCCTCGTGGTAGCGGAAGGCGTCCCGGATCTGGGCGCGCAGCTGCTCGTCGTCCCAGGGCTTGGTGAGGAACTTGTAGATGGCGCCGGCGTTGATCGCCTGGATGATCGTCTCCAGCTCCGTGTAGCCCGACAGCACGATGCGCACCGTATCGGGATGCAGTGCCTTCACGCGCCCGAAGAACTCTGTTCCGCTCATGCCCGGCATGCGCTGGTCGCACAGGATGACCTGGATCTCGTTGCTTGCCAGCAGCGCCAGGCCCTCGCTGGCATTGCGCGCATTCAGGATGCGGTACGGCTCGCTGCGCAGGCAGCGCCGGACGGCGCTCAGGATGTTGGGCTCGTCGTCGACGAGGAGCAGCGTGCGGCTGCTTTCCGCCGGCTCGGGTGTGGCGAGGGTCCGGCCCTCGCGGATCAGTGCGGCGAAATCGTCGGCCCGCAAGGGGGGCGAGAAGTAGTAGCCCTGCATTTCGTCGCAGCCGTGGCGCCTCAGGTAGGCGAGCTGCGCCTCGGTCTCCACTCCCTCGGCGACCACCCTCAGACCCATCCGATGGGCCAGCGCGATCACCGAGGTCGCGATCGCGGCAGCGTTCGGTTCGGTGGCGACGCCCTCGACGAAGCCGCGGTCGATCTTCAGGTGGTCGACCGGGAAGCGGCTGAGATAGCCGAGGCTCGAGTATCCGGTACCGAAATCGTCGAGGGACAGCCGCACGCCGGCGCGCTTGAGCGCGGCCAACCGCTCGATGGCGCGCTCGGGCGCCTCCATCAGCATGCTCTCGGTGAGCTCCAGTTCCAGCCGTCCCGGCTCGACGCCGTGGCGCTCGAGCGAGCCGCGCACCAGCTCCTCGAGGTCGCCCTGGGCGAACTGGCGTGCCGACACGTTCACCGCCACTCCCAGGTCGCGCAGCCCCGCCTCGCGCCAGGCGGCCATCTGCCGGCAGGCCTCGTCGATCACATAGGCACCGATGGGCACGATGAGTCCGCTGCGCTCGGCGGCGGCGATGAAGCTCCCGGGCGGGACCAGCCCCTGACTCGGGTGCCGCCAGCGCAGCAGCGCTTCGGCGCCGGTCACGAGGCCGCTCGTCAGATCCACCTTGGGCTGGTAATGCAGCTCGTACTCGCCGCGTTCCAGGCCGCGGCGCATCGCCACCTCGAGTTCCAAGCGCTCGACGGCGTGCGCGTTGAACGTGCTGGTATAGAAGGCGAGCTGGTGTCCGCCCTGCTCCTTGGCACGATGCATGGCCGTGTCGGCCTGGCGCAGCAACTCGGCGACGTCGCGGCCGTCGTCGGGATAGATGCCGATCCCGATGCTGGCGCGCACGTAGGTCTCGTGACCATCGGAAAGGAGGAAGGGCTGCTCCAGCGCGTCGAGGAGGCGGCGTCCGAGCGTCTCGGCCTGGACGGGATCGTCGAGGGGCTCGATGACTACCGCGAATTCATCGCCTCCGAGGCGCGCGAGCATGTCCTCGGGGCGCAGTCGCTCGTGAAAGCGGCGCGCCACGGCGCGCAACAGCTCGTCGCCGAGGGTGTGCCCCAGGCTCTCGTTCACGGTCTTGAACTGGTCGACGTTCAGCACGAAGAGCGCCGCGCCCGTCGCGTGATGCGCGGCGCGTTCCAGCGCACGCTGCAGGCTCGACTGCAGCAGCAGCCGGTTGGGCAGGCCGGTCAGCGGATCGTGGTGGGCGAGATGCTCCAGGTCGGCCTCGCTCTTCTTCAGGCGGGTGAGATCGCTCCAGCTCCCGACGACCTCGGTGGGTGCCCCGTCCGGCCCGATCAGCACGCGCATCTCGTCGCGCACCCAGCGCACCTCGCCGGTACCGTCGAGGAATCGGTACTCGTGGGTCAGCGACCCTTCCGCGACGAGCCTGTCCGCATCGAGCTCGGCCTGTTCCTTGTCTTCGGGATGGACGTTGTTTCGCCACCACCCGGGCTGCAGGCAGGCTTCGGGCGGGTAAGCGAAGACCCGCTGCACGTTGTCGCTCACCCACTCGGGCACGAAGCGCAGGCGCGCTCCGTCCTTCACCGCACGCAGCGCGTAAAGCACCACCGGGCTCGCGGCGAGGAGGTGCTGCAGCCGCGCGCTGGTGGTCTGCAGGGCCGCCTCGCTGCGGGCGAGCTCGGCCTGCTGGTGGGCGCGCTCGAGCACGGCGGGCAGGGCGGCCAGATACCCGTCGCGCTTCACGACGTAGTCGGCCACGCCCAGGCGCAACGCGGTGGCCACCGACTCCTCGCTTCCCTGGGAGGTCACCAGCACGACCGGGAGGTCGAGTCCCCGTTCGTCGCGGATGGATTTGGCGATGGAGAGGGCGTTGGCGCCCGGCAGCTGATAGTCCAGCAGCACCACGTCGCAGGCGGGCGGTGCGCCGCTTCCGGTAGGCAGCCGTTCGAGCACCTGCTCGCCGGAGGGGACGATCTCCAGCCGGACGTGGGAAGCGTGGCGCGAGAAATGAATGCGGGTGAGATCCGCGTCGAACGGATTGTGCTCGGCGTACAGGACACGCAGGCAGCGGCCTTTTCGCGCCTGGGCGGCGAGGAAGCGGGCGAGGGCCGCTTGCAGGGTCTGCGCCAGGTGCTCGCGATAGTCGCCCTGCTTCACGAGGTAGTCGTCGGCCCCGGCGCGCAAGGCCGCGACTGCGGCGTCCTGATCGCCCGAGCTGGTCAGGATCACCACCGCGAGGGGCAATTCGCGCGTGCGCACCGCTTCGAGGACTTCCATCCCGCTGCCGTCGGGCAGACTCAGGTCGCACAGCACCACGTCGAAGGATGTGGCGGCTGTCGCCAGGCGCGCGAGCGCCGTGGCGACCGTGGGCGCGATGTCGACCGAAGCATCCTTCACGGAGCGCAGGAGCTCCCGCCGCGTGAGCTCGGCATCGGCGGCGCTGTCCTCCAAGTACAGGATTCGCAAGGACTGAGGCGGTTCGATCATCGGGGTTCGGATTCCTGAGCGGCCCGAAACGGGGCCAGCCGCAGGATATCGCGGTTTCCCTGCGGCCGGAGCAGCAGTTTATGCGAATGCGGTGGGTCCCGGTGTGCGATGCATCACGCCGGGATATCGACGCGGAAGGTCGCGCCGCGGCCTTGCTCGCTCTCCGCGCACACCTGCCCGCCCATGCGCTGCACCGCCTTGCGCACCATGGCGAGACCCACGCCGGTGCCGGGGTAGGATTCGGCGCGCTCGAGACGCGAGAAGATCTCGAAAATCCGGTCGTGGAACTTCATGTCGAAGCCGATGCCGTTGTCGCGCACCCACAAAGACACGTGTCCGTCGTCGCGCCGCGCGCCGATCGTGATGCGTGGCTCGGGAACGCCGGCGCTGAACTTGAGCGCATTGTCGAGCAGATTGCGAAGGACCAGGGTGAGACCGTCGAGGTCGGTGTCGACCGTGATGTCTGGCACCTCGACAGCCACCGTCACCCGGGCTGCGTCGATGCCGGCCGTGCGCTCGGCCACCAGCGCCCGCACCAGCGGCGCGAGGGCGACCGGCCCGCGCGTCAGGCGCCGCCGCTCCATGCGCGAGTAGGCGAGCAGATCGTCGATCAGGCGCTGCATCTGCGCCACGCCCTTGCGCACGTTCTCCAGGAAGCGGCGGGCCTCCTCGTCCAGGCCGGCGGCATGCTCGTCGAGCAGCAGCTTGCTGTAGCCGTCGATGCCGCGCAGGGGCGTCTTCAGATCGTGGGACACGGAATAGGAGAACGCCTCCAGCGCCTGATTGGCCGCCTCGAGCTGGGCGGTGCGCTCGCGCACGCGCTGCTCGAGCTCGGCGTTGAGCACGCGCAGGTCGGATTCCTTCGCGCGCAGGTCGTCGGCGAGGCTCGCCTCGCGCGCGAGCACCGCACGGCTCAGCGCGAACACCAGCGCGGCGGTCACCACCACGTAGAGCGCGCCTTTCCAGGTCTGCAGGCGGGTGAGCTCGGCCGCGTCGGATGCGAGGCCGACGATCGCCTGGTCGCTGAAGGCGATCCACAGCACGCCGAACAGTGCATATCCACCGGCGATTCTCAAGGCCTTGCGATCGACGCTGGTCAGCATGCCTTTTCCCCCTCTTGGACCGAGGCGCCCCTGCCGAGCGGAGGGACCGCTGCAAATGATAGCGCCATGGGATGCCGGACGGCTGCGTGGCGAGCGGCGATCACTTGGCTTTGCCGGCCGTCTTCCTGGAGGTGTCGGCGGCGACCTTCGCCGCCTTCTTGCCGGAGCCTTTCTTCTTGGCGGATTTCTTGGTCTTGGCCTTCTTCACTCCTGCCTTCTTCTTCTTCTTCCCCGCGACTTTCTTGCCGGTGGCCTTCTTCCCGGACGAACCGGCTGCGGCTTGCGCACGCGGGACCAGCCGGGCGACCGCCAGCGCGCCGCTGGGGTCGGCGCCGTCCGGCACCAGCAGCGCGTAGCCCGGAGCGACCCGGCTGCGCGCATGCAGGCCGTTGATCTGCCTGAACTCCGACAGCGACAGGCCGGCGCGGCGCGCCACCGAGGCGAGCGTTTCGCCGCGTTTCAGGTGATGGACCCGCCAGCCGGTACCGTTGCGCGCCTGTTCCGCGAGACGCAGGCGGAAGGTTTCCGCCCGGTCGGCTGGGACCAGCAGCGAGGCGCCTTCACCCGTGACGGCGGGCCGGTTGTACGCCGGGTTGAGGGCGACGAAGTCTTCCAGCGGCATGTCCGCGAGGCGGGCCGCGGCCGCGAGATCGATGCCCACGGGAGCCTCGACGGTGACGAAGTGGCGCTCGTTGGCGACGTAGGGCAGTTCGAAGCCGAAGAGCTCCGGCTGGGCCACGATGTTCTTCAGCGCCTGCAGCTTGGGGATGTAGTTGCGCGTCTCTTCGGGCATGCGCAGGCTGCTGTAGTCGGCCGGCAGCCCGGCGGCGAGATTGCGCTGGATGGCGCGGCCGACCGCCCCCTCGCCCCAGTTGTAGGAGGCGAGGGCGAGCTGCCAGTCGCCGTGCATCTCGTAGATGTTCTGCAGATAGTCGAGGGCGGCGTTGGTCGAGGCGACCACGTCGCGGCGCTCGTCGATCCACTTGTCCTGGGTAAGGTTGTAGTTGCGTCCGGTCGAGGGAATGAACTGCCACAGCCCCGAGGCGTGCGCCCGCGAGTAGGCCATGGGGTTGTAGCTGCTCTCCACCATCGGCAACAGGGCGAGCTCGGTGGGCATGCCGCGCCGCTCGAGCTCGTCGACGATGTAGTAGAGATAGCGCCCGCCACGCTCGAAGACCTTGCGCAGAAAGCCCGGCCGGTTGAGGTAGAAGGCCTGCTGGTCGGCGACCAGTTGGCTGTCCAGATCGGGCATGCCGAAGCCGCGCCGGATACGGTCCCAGATGTCGTTGGCGTCGCGGGTGAGATCGAGGGTGAGTACCCGTGGTTGCAGTTCCCCGATGTCGAGCACCGGGAGATCAGGCGCACGCAGCCCGTCTCCGGCGGTGGGGAGCTCGGCCGGTGCGGCGAGCGATTCGACGGATACCGGGGGCGCGACGGAGGCGAACGGGTCGGCTTCGGACGCCGCCGCGCTCGCCGGGGCGCCTGCCAGGATCAGGAAAAGGAGGTGAAGGGCGCGATTGGACATCGGACCGTGCGCGGGGGCGCGGTGGGAGAGCCCGGAGTCTAGGCGGACCGCCCAGGATGCGTCAAACCGACGGCAGACGGGCGGCATGGACGTCCTGCCGCCCGGTGTGTGGGTGAAATTCCCCAATCGTGCGGTTTTTCGCGCGAGCCTACGACTTTAGTTGCTAGCATGGCGGGCAGTCGTTCCCAACACGCATGGAAGGCAATGAAGGCCCTAGTCATCGACGATACCGTCACGAGCGCCACCCTGGTATGCCATCTGCTCGGCAAGATGGGCCTCGAACCGATCCATGCACGCGACGGGGCCGCCGGCATCGAAGCCTTCCAGCGGGAACGTCCCGATCTCATCCTGCTCGACATCATCATGCCGGGCATGGACGGCTTCGAGGTGGCGCGGCGCATCCGCCAGCTGGAGCAGGACGGGGAGTGGACCCCCATCATCTTCCTCTCGGCACGCACCAGCGACGAGGACCTGGAGCGGGGTATCGCGGTGGGCGGCGACGACTATCTCACCAAGCCGGTTTCAGAGGTGGTGCTCAAGGCCAAGGTGCGCGCCATGCAGCGCATCGCCCAGATGCGCTACTCCCTGGTCGTGCTCACGCGCAAGCTCGACGAGGCCAATCGCGAGCTGAAGCGTCTGTCGGCGGCCGACGGGCTGACCGGCATCGCCAACCGGCGCTGCTTCGACGAGACGCTGGCCCGAGAGTGGCGGCGTGCGGCGCGGACCGGCACGCCGATCTCGCTGCTGGTGATCGACGTGGACCATTTCAAGCAGTTCAACGACGGTTACGGCCACCAGGTGGGCGACGAATGCCTCAAGGCGGTGGCGCGCGCGCTGGAGGGTCAGTTGCGTCGCCCGAGCGATCTCGTGGCGCGCTACGGTGGCGAGGAGTTCGCCGCGATCCTGCCCGAGACCGGGAGCGAGGGCGCAGCCAACGTGGCCGAGGCGATGCGCGCCGCCGTCGCTGCCCTCGGCATAACGCACCGCTTCTCGGCCACGGCGCCCACTGTTACGATCAGCGTGGGCGTTGCCTCCATGTCTCCGTCGCGTGCGGACGAGGTGGGGCATCTCGCGCTGCTCCAGGCGGCCGACCGCGCCCTCTACGAGGCCAAGCGCTCGGGGCGCAACCGGGCGATCACGGCCTCCTGTACGGAACCCGCCACCTGCATTCGATGAAGAACCGCAACAAGAAGACCGTTATCGTCGAGGACAACGAGATCATCCGCATCGCGCTGCGCGCCGTGCTCCGTCAGGGCGGCTTCGAGGTGGTCGGGGAGGCGCGCGACGGCGAGGCCGGAATGGCCCTGATCGAGCGTCTGAAGCCGGACCTGGTCTGCCTCGACGTCGTCATGCCCAAGCTCGGGGGCCTCGACGCGCTCGCGAAGATCCGTGCGGAGTTCCCCGAGGTCCGGGTGCTGATGGTGACCGGCCAGACCGACCGCGAAAGCGTTCAGCACATGATCCGCCAGGGGGCGCACGGCATCGTGGTGAAGCCCTTCAACGCGGCGCGGGTGATCGAGACGGTGGAGCGGGCGCTCGGCCTGGTCTCGTAGGAGCGGCGGAAGCCGCGAATCGGCGGTTCCGAGCCGCCGAAGGTGCGCGGCTTCCGCCGCTCCCGCAGTTCCTGTAGTCCGCCCGCGGCTAGAAAACGTCCTTCCACGCCCGCAGGGCGGTGAAACAGGCGAGCGAGTCGGCCGGGCGGGTGCCGGTGTGCGCGGCCACGGCTTCGATCACGCCCGGCTCGGCCGTGCGCAGAAAGGGATTCACCTCGCGCTCCCGCCCGATGCGGCTCGGCAGCGTCGGCCGGCCGGCCGCGCGCAGGGCCTCGCACTCGGCCTGCCAGGCGTCGCGCGCCGGGTTTCCAGGCTCGGCCGCGCGGGCGAAGGCGAGGTTGGCCAGGGTGTACTCGTGGGTGCAGTACACCGCCGTGTCCGCCGGCAGCTCGGCCAAGCGGCGCAGCGAGTCGTGCAACTGCGGTGCCGTGCCGCCCAGGAGCCGCCCGCAGCCGGCGCTGAAGAGGGTATCGCCGCAGAAGAGAACTCCCGGCGCGAGATAGGCGACGTGGGTGCGGGTGTGTCCCGGCACCTCGAGGGTGGCGAAGCGCGCGCCGAGCTCGGGCAGGTCGACCGCGTCGCCCTCCGCGACCGGGCGGTTCACTCCGTCGATGGCCTCGGCCGCCGGGCCATAGACCGGGATGTCCCGCCCCGCGACGAGTTCCAGCACGCCGCCGACGTGGTCCGGATGATGGTGGGTGATGAGGATGGCGACGAGCCGCAGGCCCTGCTCGGACAGGTAGCGCTCGACCACCGCAGCGTCGCCCGGGTCGACCGCCGCCACGGCGTCTCCACGGCGCAGACACCAGATGTAGTTATCCCGGAACGCAGGAAGAGGGATAATGTCGCTGCCGCTGAAAACCGGATGCCGATGATTCATGTCTCTTCTCAGTCTCTCGGATTGGCTTGAAACTCCGCAGGGACGATACCTCCTGCAGTGGGAGCAAGCCAAGTTCGACCTCATGGTGGCCGACATTTTCGGCTACAACGCGGTACAGATCGGGCTCCCCGAGTACGAGTTCCTGCGCGGCAACCGCATGCCCTTCCGCTTCGCCTGCGCGCGCCTGGGCGGTGCGGCGGTGATCGCGGACGCGGATGCGTTGCCGTTCGCGTCCCAGAGCATCGATCTCGTGCTGCTGCCCCACGTGCTCGAGTTCTCGTCCAATCCGCACCAGGTGCTGCGAGAGGTCGAGCGCGTGCTGGTGCCCGAGGGGAGCGTCATCATCACCGGCTTCAACCCCTTCAGCCTGTGGGGCCTGCGCCGGCTCGCCGCCCGCGGGCGCGGCGGCTATCCGTGGCGCGGCCAATACTTCTCCGTGCGGCGCATCAAGGACTGGCTGGCGCTGCTGGGTTTCGAGACCCAGGCGGGCGGTTTCGGCTGCTACGCACCCACGGTGAGCAGCCCCAAGTGGCTGGAGCGCTGGTCCTTCATGGACAAGGCGGGCGACCGCTGGTGGCCCATCTGCGGCGGCGCCTACATCCTGCAGGGCATCAAGCGGGTGCAGGGCATGCGGCTCATCACCCCTCAATGGCGCGACAAGCGCAAGGCCGCGAAGCGGCTCTCGCCGGTGGCGCAGCGTGACCGCCACGTCGCCGGTGCCCAGAAGAACGAAATCACACAATGACCGAATCGATCGACATCTATACCGACGGGGCCTGCAGCGGCAACCCGGGCCCCGGCGGCTGGGGCGCCATCCTGCGCACCGGCAGCCACGAGAAGGAAATCTGGGGCGGCGAGCCCCACTCCACCAACAACCGCATGGAGCTCATCGCGGTGATCCGCGCGCTGGAGCTGTTGAAGCGGCCCGTGCTCGCGCGGGTGCACACCGACAGCCAGTACGTGCAGAAGGGCATCTCGGAGTGGATCCATTCCTGGAAGAAGCGCGGGTGGAAGACCGCATCGAAGGAGCCGGTCAAGAACGAGGACCTGTGGCGGGCGCTGGACGCCGCCGCGAGCGTGCACGACGTGAAATGGGTGTGGGTGCGCGGCCATGCCGGCCATCCGGAGAACGAGCGCGCCGACGCGCTCGCGAGGAAGGGCGTCGAGGCGGTGCGCAAGGCGGGCAAGGCGGTGCAGGGATGAGCCCGCGCGAACAGGGACGCAGCGAGGAAGCAGGCACGTGAGACAGATCGTACTGGATACCGAAACCACCGGCCTGGACTGGCGCAACGGCGACCGGGTGATCGAGATCGGCTGCGTGGAGCTGGTGAACCGCAACCTCACCGGCCGCCACTACCACGTCTACCTCAACCCGGAGCGCGGCATCGACGCCGAGGCGATCGCGGTGCACGGCATCACCGAGGAGTTCCTCGAGGACAAGCCCAAGTTCCGCGACATCGTGGCGGACTTCGAGGCCTTCGTGCGCGACGCGGAGCTCGTGATCCACAACGCGACCTTCGACGTGGGCTTCCTCAACCACGAGCTCTCGCTTCTCGGCCGGCCCGGGCTGGACGCACTGTGCTGCGGCGTGATCGACACGCTCAAGATGGCCAAGGAGCAGAACCCGGGCAAGAAGGCTTCGCTCGACGCGCTGTGCAGCCTGCACCAGATCGACAACTCGTCGCGGACGCTGCACGGAGCGCTGCTCGACGCGGAGATCCTGGCCGAGGTCTACCTCGCCATGACCCGCGGGCAGGAGAGCCTCATCATGGCCCTCGACGAGGATCTGCCGGGGGTGGGGACGGAGGCCGGCGGCGCGCCCATCGAGCGCCCGCCCCTCGTGGTGCTGCGGGCGAGCGAGGAGGAGCTCGCCGCCCACGACGCCGTGCTCCAGGACATCGTCAAGGCCACCAAGGGCGTGTGCCTGTGGCTGCCGCCGGCCCCGGAGGAGGCGCCGGCGCCGTAACGGCGCGTGGCCCGGATGAAGGCCGAAGGCCGGAATCCGGGGGGCGTGCCGAAGCGGTGATCGCCGGTCCGCTTCGCGCAACCCGGGTTAGAGGGCGAGCCGGCCGCCGGGCAGGCTCCCGGCCTGCTCCAGCCGTGTGACCGTCGGCCCGAGATCGAGCCCCGTGCGCGCCTTGAGTGCGCGGGCGCGTTCGCGAAGCTCCGCCACCGGCACGTCCACCGGATCGCCCCCGGCGGCGAAGGCCACCACGTTGCCGCTGTCGCAGGAGGGGAAGGCGATGCTGCGGCCCCCGAAAGCGGAGCGGATGCGCTCCACGCTCGCCTTGAAGCCGCGGGAGCGCCCGAAGAGGTTTACCGACAGCAGCCCGTGTTCGGTGAGCCGCGCGCGCGCGGCGGCGTAGAAGGCGGCGGTGTCCAGTGCCCCGGCGCGGGCGTTGCGGTCGAAGCCATCCACCAGTATGCAGTCGTAGCGCTCGGCGGTCTCCGTCACGAAGCGGGCGCCGTCGCCGATGTGGATCGCGAGCCGCTCGTCCTCGTCCGGCAGGCGGAAGAACTGGCGGGCGGCCGAGATCACACGGGGTTCGATCTCCACCACCTCGATGCGGGTCGCCGGGCAGTGGTGGTAGAGAAAGCGCGTGATCGAGGCCGCGCCCAGGCCGATCACGAGCGCGTTGCGCGGCCATTCCTCCGCGTCGCGCAGGATGAGGCCGGCCATCATCTCCCGGGTGTAGGCGAGCTCCAGCGCGTTGGGCCGGCGGACGCGCATCGCCCCCTGTACCCATTCGGAGCCGAAATGTAGGTAGCGGACGCCCGCTTCCTCGCTGATGTCGATCGGCGTGCTCACGAGGCGAGCTTCTTGAGGGCGTAGAGCCGTTCCAGCGCCTCACGCGGCGACAGGCTGTCCGGATCGAGCTCGGCGAGCGCGGTGAGCGCCGGGTGCGAGAGCTTTTCCGGCTCGTCGTCGGGCAGTCCCACGAAGAGGTCGGCCTGCGGCCCCGCGCCGACCTCGCGGTTCTCCAGGGCCCGCAGGCGCCGCTTGGCGTCGCGGATCACGGTGCCCGGGATGCCCGCGAGCGCCGCCACCTCGATCCCGTAGCTCTGGCTCGCCGGGCCTTCCTCCACCGCGTGCAGGAAGACGATGCGGTGGCCGTGCTCCACCGCGTCAAGATGCACGTTGGCCACTTCGGGGTAGTCGGTGTTGAGCCGGGTGAGCTCGAAATAGTGGGTGGAGAAGAGGGTGAGGCAGCGGTTCTTCTCGACGAGGTGGCGGGCGATGGCGAAGGCCAGCGCGAGCCCGTCGAAGGTCGAGGTGCCGCGGCCGATCTCGTCCATCAGCACCAGGCTGCGGTCGGTCGCCCCGTGCAGGATGGCGGAGGCCTCGGTCATCTCCACCATGAAGGTGGAGCGGCCGGAGGCGAGGTCGTCGGAGGCGCCGATGCGGGTGAAGATCGCATCCAGCGGGCCGAGCCGCGCCGAGCGGGCCGGGACGAAGCTGCCCACGTGGGCGAGCAGCGCGATGAGCGCTACCTGGCGCATGTAGGTGGACTTGCCGCCCATGTTCGGGCCGGTGATGAGGAGCAGTCGGCGGGTGGGGGCGAGGGCGCAGTCGTTGGCGATGAAGTCCTCGACCTGGCGCTCCACCACCGGATGGCGGCCGCCGGCGATGTCCATGCCGGGCTGGTCGGAGAACTCGGGGCAGACGTAGCCATAGCGCAGGGCGGCCTCGGCGAAGGCGGACAGGCCGTCCAGGCAGGCCAGCGCCCGGGCGATGCGCTGGAGCGCCGGGATATGGGCGGCGAGCGACTCGATGAGCGCCTCGAAGAGCATCTTCTCGCGGGCGAGCGCCCGCTCCTGGGCGGAGAGCGCCTTGTCCTCGAAGGCCTTGAGCTCGGGCGTGATGTAGCGCTCGGCGTTCTTCAGGGTCTGGCGCCGGCGGTAGTCGTCGGGCACCTTTTCGGCGTTGGCGCGGCTCACCTCGATGTAGAAGCCGTGGACCTTGTTGAACTCCACCTTCAGGTTCGGGATGCCGGAGCGCTCGCGCTCGCGCGCTTCCAGCGCCATCAGGAACTCGCCGCAGTTGGTCTGGATGCCGCGCAGCTCGTCGAGCTCGGCGTCGTAGCCGGGCGCGATCACGCCGCCGTCGCGCACCGCGGCAGCGGGTTCGGCCGCCACCGCGCGGCCCAGGAGATCCAGCATACCCTCGGGGCTCGCCAGGGCGGCCGCGAGTTCGGCGAGCAGCGGCGCCTGCGGCTCACCGAGGGCGGCCTGCAGGCGGGGCAGCCGGGCGAGGCTCTCGCGCAGCGCGGCAAGATCGCGCGGGCGGGCGCTGCGCAGGGCGATGCGGGCGGTGATGCGGTCCACGTCCGCCACGCCGCGCAGGCTGCCGCGCACCTCCGCCTGCAGGCGCCCGTCCCCGTCGCCGATGAGCTCCGCGACCACCCCGTGGCGCGCCGCCGCGTGGTGGCGGTCGCACAGCGGGTGGTGCAGGGCGTGGCGCAACCAGCGCGAGCCCATGCTTGTGGCGCAGGTGTCGAGCAGCGAGAGCAGGGTGGGTGAGGGCTCGCCGCGCAGCGTCTCGGTGAGCTCCAGGTTGCGCCGGGTCGCAGCGTCGAGCCGCAGGTACTCGGCCTCCCGCTCCACCTTGAGGCCGGTGACGTGCTGCAGGCTCTGGCGCTGGGTGGTGCGCGCGTAGTCGAAAAGCGCCGCCGCGGCGGCAAGGGCCACCGGCAGTCCCTCGGCACCGAAACCGGCCAGGTCGCGCGTGCCGAAGTGGCCGGTGAGGAGCCGCTCCCCCGTCTCGGCATCGAACTGCCAGTCGGCGAGCCGGCGCAGGGCCGGCGCGAGGGTCTCGACGAGGGGCAGCGCGAGGCCGTCGGGCACCAGCACCTCGGCCGGGCGCAGGCGCTCGAACTGCGCCTGCAGCTGCTCTGCCGGACACTCCATCACCCTCAGGTCGCCGTTGGCGAGGTTGAGCCAGGCGAGCCCCAGCACGCCCCGCTGCAGGTTCGCCGCGAGGAGCAGCGAATCCGACCGATCGTCCAGCAGCGCCGCGTCGGTGAGCGTGCCCGGCGTGACGATGCGGGAGACCGCCCGCTCCATCGGCCCCTTGGTCGCGCCAGGCTCGCCTACCTGCTCGGCGATCACCACCGACTCGCCCAGCTTCACCAGTCGCGCCAGATACTGCTCGACCGCATGGAAGGGCACGCCCGCCATCTTGATCGGCTGCCCGGCCGACTGGCCGCGAGTGGTGAGCGTGATGTCCAAGAGCCGCGCCGCCTTCTCCGCGTCATCGAAGAAGAGCTCGTAGAAGTCGCCCATGCGGTAGAAGAGCAGGGTGTCCGGATGCTGAGCCTTGATCCGGAGGTACTGCTGCATCATCGGAGAATGGGTAGGCGCCGCTACCCTGGAATCGTCGAGCGGTTGTTCCATAGAGTCGGGATAGTGTTGAAAGGATTTGTATATGCGCAGTCTAAGGCGTAGGAGGTAGCGTGATTGGCGCTCGGGTCGCAGGACCCGAACATCGACTCGATCGGTCCCCGGTCTCCCTGGCGGTTCGGTTCAAGACGGCCCGACCGGGGCAGCATGTTACCAGTCCGCCCCACCGGGAGCAGGACATCGAGCGCATCGGAGAATTGGTCGTCGCGCGGCGCGTGCTGCGGCCACGAGCTGACGTTCTGTAGCTATCCCGATCGGTAACGGAGTCGGCGGGATGGCGACCGATATGGGGACGGACGCTGTTCCAGCGCGTCGATGAAGCCGCGTGCAACCGGGGAGGCACCCTCTGCCAGGTAGAAGGCTACCGCCTTGTCGACGCCCTGGTTGGCCTGCTCACGCGGACGTCACTGGCCGGCAAGATGGAGCCACCGATGATCGGCATATAGGAGCCAGTAGAAGTGGGCTCTGACGGAGGTCACTTGATCACAGCCGCCTCGAGCACGAACCTTTCAGCTGCGAACGGTCGCGGTCGACGCTCCAGGGGCGTCGGCGAAGGCGCTCGTCCGGACGGGTGCCAGTGCACCCGCGGCTACAGTACCCGACCGCTCGTCGCTGTCACCGCCGGTAGGGCGCACTTCGTAGCTCAGCGCCGATTCCCCGAACTCCTGAACGATGTTGTGTCCCGCTGCGTCGAGCACGACGGACCGCAGCCCCGGGTCGAGCAGCGCCCGATCGAGGTCACGTCCCCGGGCGCAGATCCGCGGGCCAACGGCGGCGGCCGCCAGCCCAATTCCCTTGAGCCTTGAGAGTGCAGATGTAGGCTATTGCGCAAAGAGAAAGCGATTCTTTATCTCAGGAAAATAAAGATTAGCTTTGCTTTTTGTACGCAAGATTTAACAATGCACACGTTGGCAGGAGGCGAACAGAAATTAACCGGCAATGCATGCCTTGGTGTCGGCCTACGGGGCTGTGCAGCCTGACTATGTACCCGACTTGTTCCGGAGATGATGAAGATGGCCCAGATTCGATACCTGAACACGATTGAGATGGAGGCCGGCGCAATTCGACACCTTGCAGCCGGGTGTGCGAGCGTTGGCATTCGGCGCCCCCTGCTCGTCACCGATGCAGGCGTGCGCGCCGCAGGTCTGGTCGACCGTGCCCTCCAGGAACTCAGGGACATCGAGCATGTGGCCGTGTTCGACGGCACTCCGTCCAACCCGACGGAGGCCGCTGTCCGCGAGGCGCTGGCGGTCGCGAGACAGAACAACTGTGACGGTCTGATTGCGTTGGGCGGAGGTTCGTCGATCGATTGTGCCAAGGGCACAGCCATCGCGGCAACGCACGAAGGTCCTCTCGCGCGATACGCCACGATCGAAGGCGGTTCGCCCCTGATATCGGAGCGCGTCTGGCCGCTCATTGCGATACCCACCACCGCGGGCACCGGCAGCGAGGTGGCGCGGGGGGCGATCGTGATCGTCGAGGATGGACGCAAGCTGGGGTTTCACTCGTGGCACCTGATGCCCAAGCTCGCAATTCTGGATCCAGACCTCACTTTGGGTCTGCCACCGTCGCTGACCGCGGCCACGGGCATGGATGCCATCGCGCATTGCATGGAGGCGTTCATGGCTCCGGCGTTCAATCCGCCTGCCGACGGCATCGCACTGGATGGACTGGAGCGAGGCTGGGCGCACATCGCGATCGCGACCCATGAGGGTCGCAACGTAGAGGCGAGGCTGCAGATGATGAGCGCGTCAATGCAAGGCGCTCTGGCATTTCAAAAAGGTTTGGGCTGCGTCCATTCGCTCAGCCACAGTCTTGGCGGCGTTGATCCTGCGTTGCACCACGGTACGCTCAACGCAATGTTTCTTCCTGCCGTGATTCGCTTCAACGCGCAGGCCGATACGGTGGTGCGGGAACGTCGGCTTGAGCGAATGGCGGCCGCCATGGGGTTGGGGCGGATGGACTCGGCAGAGCAGGCAGCGCAGGCTCTCGGCGAGGCCGTCAAGGCGATGAATCGGCGGCTGGGGCTCCCGTCCGGCCTTGCCGCCATGGGTGTCGAGCCCAGTTGCTTCGACCGCGTGATCGACGGAGCGATGGTCGATCACTGCCACAAGTTGAATCCCCGTCTCGCGTCACGCGACGACTACCGGCAGATGCTCCATGCGTCCATGTAAGTCGTGGTCGACCGGAGCCGCGCCATGGCAAGCAATGCCCCCGCCTTCCGATGCGGCAGCGGAGGGTTCTGATCGCAACATGGTCAGGGTAGCGACAGCGACGCAGATGATGCGCCGCTGATCATAAGAAGAGGTTGCAAACCAAGCGTTAAGTGGGTACTGCCGCCCACTACGCCACATAGAGGAGACACTCAAATGGCACACGACACACCGATCGATCGCCGTGGATTCTTTCGCATTGCCGGTCGATATGGATTGACGTCCACCGTTATCGCCGCCTCCGGCATCGTAGGGCCCCTCACGCTCGGTGGCTTGGCCAGAGCCGCCTCGCAGACGGCCGACGCGCGTAACGCGGCCACGCCTCTGGTGACGCTCAAGTTCGGTGCGGCCGGGTTCAACGAAGGCAACCTGAAGATTCAGGAATCCGGCCAGCTGTGGTTCGCGCAGGAGCTCGAAAAGCGCAGCAACGGAGCCCTGAAGATCGAGTTCATCGGCAGCAATGCAATTTGCAATCAGCTGGACTGCGTCAAGAAGACCCAGCAGGGCATCGTTGACCTCTTCAGCGCCAGCACGCAGAACTCCGCCGGCGCCGCGCCGTACTACAACGTGCTCGACTTCGCCTACATGTTCCCGTCACGGGCGGCCATGCATCACTTCTTCTATCACCCGAAGAGTGAGACGCTGCTTCGCGAGCCGATGCGCAAGCTCCACAATATCCAGTTCCTCTATACGCACTGCGAACTGCGCGGAATCATGCTCGGCAAGAAGTTCGCCGACAAGCCGCTGATCACCAGCGTGGAGCAGTTGGCCGGCACGAAGAACCGCGTGACCGGTACGCAGTTGGGCCGTATCGCCATGCAGCTGATGAACCTCAACCCGGTGCCGATTGCCTGGGAAGAGACGCTCGATGGTCTCAAGCAGGGCCTGATTGATGGCGCCGAGACCTGGATGGGGGCTGCGGCGTACGCCAACATGGCGCCGGTGCTCTCGCAGGCGGTGGATCTGCGCTTCTTCAGCGGCACCGATCACACTGCGATGAACAACAAGACCTTCGAGAAGTTGCCCGCCAGCTTGCAGGACGTGGTCATGGAAACCGCGTTCGATGCGCAGCAGTACACCCAGCGCGAGCAAGAACGGGCCTTGGTGGAGATCGTCGGGGCCGTGGCCAATCCGGGGCCGGACACGGTGTTCGGCAAGAACGGCGTTCGTGTCGCCACGCTGTCCGACGCCGAAATCAGGAAGGCCGAGAAGATGTGCTCGCCCGAATTCGTCCCGCAACCGTGGGAACAGTGGCGCGAGCGCCTCAACAAGATGTCCGGCGGCCACGACGTGTACAAGGAAATCTACGCCATCGCCCGCGAGATTCCGCAGGACACCGCGGTGTCCGACGTCAAGGCCCGGCGCTGGTGGCAGGCAGTCTGACCGACCGAAACCGGTCGCCTGACCTCGGCTTGTCCGGGGTCAGGCGACCCTGCCATGTTCCCGGAGACACTCCCATGTCTGGTAGTGTTCTGAACAGTGTGCAAAAGCCCGGAGGGGCTTGCAGAGAGGGGTG
>DYFV01000076.1 GCA_020725025.1 Azoarcus sp. | reverse complement strand
GGAATCAACCGAATACCTGATCAACCCTTTTGCACAACTTGACGCACACAACTTGGCGGAGCCGCGCCCACCGGTATTCCCGGAACCAGCGATTTCGAATACGGCAAAACCCGTAGCCGGGCCGCAGTGATTGCGATTCCGGAAAGGGCGGGGCAGCGGGTCCGGGTTCATCGGCCCTGATGATCGGAACTCCCCGATGGAGTAGTCTTCCCCGATCTCGTCATCCACCGCACGATCGGGCGGGCATCGGGAGCACTTCGCACCGGCTCGCCGGAAGGATGGCCACACCAGGAACGACAATCAGGAAGACCCGCATGAAGGACACGCTCAAGCCCGGCATCCGCTACCAGCACAGCGTGGTGATCCCGTCGTCGAAGACCGTCCCGGCCCTCTACCCCGAGGCGCCGGAGTTCCTGGCCATGCCGGAGGTCTTCGCTACCGGCTATCTGGTGGGTTTCCTCGAATGGGCGTGCATCATGGCGATCAATCCCCACCTCGACTGGCCGGCCGAGCAGACCGTGGGCACCCACATCGACGTGAGCCACGAGGCGGCCACCCCGCCCGGTTTCGAGGTCACGGCCACCGTCGAGCTGGTGGAAGTCGCGGGCAGGAAGCTCGTCTTCGCGGTCGAGGCGCACGACGGCGTGGACCTGATCTCCCGGGGCCGGCACGAGCGTTTCGTGATCGACCGCCAGCGCTTCGACGCCAGGCTCATCGAGAAGAAGGCGCGCGCGTAGCACGGCGTATCCCGCCGGAGCGCCTTCGGGGGTGTGTTTCATTAATTTCTGTCTTGACAGAAATTAATGAAAGCCTATAGTTGCGTCATGAAACTCACGCCCGTCTCCGAACGCTTCATCCTCCACTGGGGGGAAATGGGTGCCCGCTGGGGCGTCAATCGCACCGTGGCCCAGATCCACGCCCTGCTCTATCTGTCCGAGCGGCCGCTGCCGGCCGACGAGATCGCCGAGACCCTCTCGGTGGCCCGCTCCAACGTCAGTACCAGCCTCAAGGAACTGCTGTCGTGGCGGCTGGTGAAGGTGAGCCACCAGATGGGCGACCGGCGCGACCACTTCGAGACCTCCAAGGACGTGTGGGAGCTCTTCAAGCTGATCGTGGAGGGCCGCAAGCAGCGGGAGGTGGAGCCGACCCTGGCCGTGCTGGGGGAGTGCCTCGCCAGCCCGGACCTGGAGCAGGAAAGCCCGGGAACGCGGCAGCGCATCCGGGAGACGCGCGAGTTCGTGCAGGTTCTCACCACCTGGGCCGAGGAGATGCTGCGCCAGGACCCGGAGACGCTGATGAAGGTCCTCAAGCTCGGCGCCCGGATCCGCAACCTCGTACGCGGCGAGTAGCGTGTCGGCAGGGGGCGGCATGCCGCCTCGTTTTTCCGACCCGATTGTTCTGTTATTACTGAAATTACAGACGTTAAAGGAGAAACCATGGACGCGACAGCCTATCCCCTGGAGATCCTGTACGACGGGCAATGCGCCATCTGCCGCTTCGACGTGGCCAACCTGGCCCGCCACGACAGGCACGGACGCCTGGTGTTCGTCGACGTCACCACGCCGGGATTCGATCCGTCCCCCTACGGCCGCAGCCGGGAGCAGTTGCTTGCCCGGATCTCCGCCCGCCGGGCCGACGGCCGGGTGGTGGACGGCCCCGAGGTGTTCCGCCTCGCCCTGACCGCCAACGGCCTGGGCCTGCTGGTGGCCCCGACCCGGTGGCCCGGCCTCGCCTGGATCACGGAGCACGCCTACGGCTGGTTCGCACGCAACCGGTCGCGGCTGTCGCGGCGCTTCGGCGGCGTCTTTGCCCGCCTGACCCCGGATTGCGACGCCGACGGCTGCCGTGTCCCCCATCGCTGAGGAGGGGCCGGCCATGCGCGTCCTGCTCTGCGGCGCCGACGGCTTTCTCGGCCGCGCCATCGCCCGGCGGCTGGCGGCGGCAGGCCACCAGATCGTGCGCGCCGTTCATCACCCGCGCCACAGCGGCGACCTGAAGGTCGACTACCGGACCGATCTTTCCCCCGCCGACTGGACGCCCCGCCTGCGGGGCATCGATGGGGTGGTGAACGCGGTCGGCATCCTGCGCGAGGCGCGACCGGGCGACTTCGAGCGCATCCATCACCGCACCCCGGCCGCCCTCTTCCATGCCTGCGCCCGGGCGGGCGTCCGGCGGGTGGTGCAGATCTCCGCCCTCGGGTGCGTCGAGCCGCCGCCCTACCTGAGCAGCAAGCACGCCGCGGACGCCGCGCTCCTCAAAGCGCTGCCGGAAGGCGGCGGCGTGCTGCGCCCCGGCCTGGTGTTCGGCATCGGCGGCGCATCCACGCGCTTCTTCCTGGCGCTGGCGAGCCTGCCGCTGCACGTGCTTCCCGTCGGTGCGGGAAGGGTACAGCCGGTGCATGTCGAGGACGTGGCCACCGCGGTGCTGCGCCTCCTGGAGGAGCCCGTCGAGCCCTCCCGCGTCGTGGCGCTCCCCGGCCCCCGGGCCCTGACCTACCCGGAGTGGCAGGCAGCCTATCGCCGGCTCCTGGGGCTCGGTCCCGCGCTGCGCCTGCCGGTGCCGTCCGGGGTGATGTCGCTGGCCGCCCGCCTCGCCGGCGGCTTCCGCCGCTCCCTGCTGTGCCGCGAGACCTGGCACATGCTGAGCCGCGGCAACGTCGCCGATCCGGCGCCGGCCGTGCGGCTTCTCGGCCGGGCGCTGCGGGACCCGGCGGCCTTCGTCACGGCCAACGAGGCGCCCGCGCTGCGGCTGGAAGCCCTCGCCCTGTGGCGCCGCCCCCTGCTGCAAGGCATGCTCGCCGCGATCTGGCTGGGCACCGCACTGGTCTCGGCAGGGCTTTACCCCGTCTCGGAAAGCCTCGCGCTGCTGGCGCGCTTCGGCCTGGAAGGCTCGCCGGCGGTCACGGCCCTGGCCGGCGCCACCGTTCTGGACCTCGGCATGGGCGTGCTCACGCTGATGCGCCCGGGTCGCCGCCTGTGGCTGTCCCAGCTGGCCCTGGTCGCGGCCTACACCCTGCTCGTGGCGTGGCGCCTGCCCGAGTTCCTGCTGCATCCCTTCGGCCCCATCCTGAAGAACCTCGCGGTGGCCGCCCTGCTGATCCAGCTCCTGAGCGAGGAGGAACGTCGGTGAACACCTACCTGATCGTGAAATGGCTGCACATCGTCTCCTCGGTGGTGCTGGTGGGCACCGGCTTCGGCACCGCCTTCTACCTCTTCTTCTGCAACCGCAGCGGCAAGGTCGAGGCCATCGCCGAGGTGAGCCGGCTGGTGGTGCGGGCGGATACCTGGTTCACCACCCCGGCGGTGATCTTCCAGCCGCTCTCCGGCCTGTGGCTCATGCACGCCGGAGGATGGACGCTCGGCACCGGCTGGATCGCCGCCTCCATCGCCCTCTACCTGTTCGCCGGCGCCTGCTGGCTGCCTGTGGTGTGGCTGCAGCTGCGCCTGCGGGACATGGCCGCCGCGGCCCGCAGCAGCCGGCGCCCCCTGCCCGACCGGTACTGGCGCTACGCGCGCCGGTGGGAGATCCTGGGCTATCCCGCTTTCGCGGCGATGGTGGTCGTGTTCTACCTGATGGTGAACAAGCCGGTCTGAGCGGGCGCGGCGGGGCTTCCCCTTCGCGCCGCCGGCAGGCGCGATCGGCGATGTCGATTCCGCGTCGTCCGGAACGACTCGAGGCCTTGCGGCGGGCGTACGAGGGCTAGGGGCGCAACAGTCGCCGGCGCCCTACCCCGGATGCGTCGCGTTGCGTCCGCCCCAGCGGCGCAGGATGTCGTCGATCATGGCGCGGTCCGCGCCGGCTTCGAGCTCCACCCGCAGCACGTAGGTGCCGCTGCGCGCGGCGTCCGCGTAGAGTTCCGTTTCATCGACCGCGCCCGGCTGGCAGGGCTGGTTGGCGTAGGACTGGCCCGGCATTTCGGCGGCGACACCGTCCTCGGTGAGGTTCGTGCTCACCCCGATCCGTTCGTCCGCGACCCCCGCTTCCACGAGATGCGCCCTCGCCCCCTCGACGGCCTCGCGGCTGGCGAAGACGGCCACTATGGCGTTGTGCATCCTCCGATTCCTCCTCTCCGTCCATCCATCCGAAACACGCCGGGCCGTGGTCTCCGGCATGATCGCGGATGCCCGGCGGCCCGTGCGGACACCCATGCAACCGGCGCGCCCGCGCCCCGCTCCCCGGCATCGCGCGAGCCCGGTGACGTGCGCCGAACGGTCAGGGTTCGTTATCATCGGGCGCTCGGGCACGCCGCCTGCGTGAGCGGCGCGGCCGGCCATCACGATCTGATCGAACTTCCGGAGACGCAATTTGAGCGAACACGTGGTGGTCACCATCGCGGCGATCACGCTTCTCGGCGGGCTGTGCCAGTGGCTCGCCTGGCGGCTGCACCTGCCGGCGATCCTGTTCCTGCTGCTCACCGGCATCGCGATCGGCCCGGTCACCGGATGGTTCGATCCCGACGCGCTGCTCGGGCCGCTGCTCTTTCCATTCGTGTCGCTGTCGGTGGCGGTGATCCTGTTCGAGGGCAGCCTCACCCTCAAGTTTTCCGAAATCCGGGGGCTGGAGCGGGTGCTGCGGCGCTTCGTCACCAGCGGGATGCTGGTCACCTGGGCGGTCGCGGCGCTGTCGGCCCGGCTCATCGCCGGGCTGGAGTGGGAGCTCGCGACCCTGTTCGGCGCCATCATGGTGGTGACCGGCCCCACCGTGATCGTGCCCATGCTGCGCACGGTGCGCCCCTCGGCGCGGGTCGCCAACATCCTGCGCTGGGAAGGCATCATCATCGACCCCATCGGCGCCCTGCTGGCGGTGCTGGTGTTCGAGTTCGTGGTCTCGTCCGGCGCCGGCGCGCTGGGCGCCACCATGCTCGCCTTCGTGGGCGTGGTGGCGGTCGGCACCGCCGCCGGTCTCGCCGGCGGCTACCTGCTGGGCGAGGCCCTGCGCCGCGACTGGCTGCCGAGCTATCTCTTCAACGTCGCCACCCTCGGGATGGTGTTCTGCTCCTTCGCCTTCGCCAACGCGGTGGTGGAGGAGTCGGGCCTGCTCGCGGTGACGGTGATGGGCATCTACCTGGGCAACCGCAAGGGCGTACCGGTCCACGAGATCCTCGCCTTCAAGGAGAGCCTGTCCCTCGTGCTCGTCACGGTGCTCTTCATCCTGCTCGCCGCGCGCCTCGATTTCGCGCAGCTCGAGGCACTCGGCTGGGTGGTGGTGGGCGTGTTCCTGGCGATCCAGTTCATCGCCCGTCCGCTCAAGGTGCTCTACTGCACCTGGGGCTCCGCGGTGCCGTGGAACGAGCGCGCGCTGCTGTCGTGGATCGCGCCGCGCGGCATCGTCGCGGCGGCGGTGAGCGCGCTCTTCGCGATCAAGCTCGAGCAGCGCGGCTTCACCCAAGCGGCCCTGCTCGTGCCACTCACCTTCGTGGTGATCATCGGCACGGTAGTGCTGCAAAGCCTCACGGCGGGCCGCCTCGCGCGCATTCTGAAGGCCTCCGAGCCCAAGTCGAACGGATTCCTCATCCTCGGGGCCAATCCGCTCGCGCGCACCCTCGCCGCGGCGCTCGACCAGCAGAAGATCCCGGTGCTGCTGTGCGACACCCTTTGGGACAATGTCAGCCGCGCCCGGATGGCGGGCCTGCGCGCCTACTACGGAAACCCGCTGTCCGAGCACGCCGAGATCTACCTGGACACGACCGGCCTCGGGCGCCTGCTGGCGGTGACCGCCGACGAACACCTCAACGCGCTGGTGTGCAGCCGCTACAAGGGCGTGTTCGGGCCGAAGTCGGTCTACACCCTGCGGATCGGCGGGGCGACGGGCGAGACCGGCCGCAGCGCGACGGCGGGCGAAGGGCGGATCGCCTTCGGCGAGCAGGTCGGCTACGTGGACCTGTCGCGGCGGGTGTACCGCGGCGCGGAGATCCGCCGCACAACCCTGACCGAGGCCTTCGGCATGGCGCAGTTCCGCGCAATGCACGGGGAGCGTGCGACGCTGCTGTTCGCGATCGACCCGAAGGGCCGGCTCGAGGTGTTCGCCGCCGACACACCCCTCGAGCCCGGGCCGGGCTGGACCGTGATCGCGCTGGTCGATCCGGCGCCCGAGCCGGCCGCGAGCCGTGAGGAGCGCCCGGTCGCCCAGGACGCGCGGGACCAGGCCGAAGTGCAGCGCTGATCCCGCCGGTGGGGACGAAAGAGGGAACGAACATGACGCAGCGACAGTCCGGACTGCCGCGTCTGGCCATCGTGGGTGCCGGCAAGGTCGGGCGCACGCTGGGCCGCCTGTGGCGGCAGGCCGGGCGCTTCGCGCCGGGCGACATCGTGGCCCGCAGCCATGACGGCGCCGCCGAGGCCGCGGCCTTCGTCGGCGGCGGCAGGCCGCTCGCCGCACCTGCCCTGCCGGAAGCGGCGGACGTCTACCTCATCGCCGTGCCCGATCGCGAGATCGCCGCGGTGGCCGCGGCGCTCGCCGCTGCACCGCAGCTCGCGCCCGGCGCGGTCGCCTTCCACTGCAGCGGCGCGCTCTCCTCGGCCGAGCTCGCGCCCCTGGCGGCCCGCGGCCTGGCCGTCGCGAGCGCCCATCCGGTGCTGAGTTTCGCCGACCCGGCGCGTGCCGCGGCGCAGTTTGGCGGCACCCTGTGCGGCATCGAGGGCGACGCGGCAGCGCTCGCGGTGCTCGAGCCTGCCTTGGCCGCCATCGGCGCCCGCTGCTTCCCGGTGCGCGCCGAGAGCAAGCTCCTCTACCACGCCGGCTCGGTATTCGCGTCCAACTTCAGCGTCGTGCTGCTCGACCTCGCCCTGCGGGCCTACCGCGACAGCGGGCTGGACGAGGCCACCGCCCGGGCGCTGCTCGCGCCCCTGGTGAGGAAGGCGGTGGACAACGCCCTCGCCCTCGGCCCCGCCGCCGCCCTCACCGGCCCGGCGGCGCGCGGCGACCTGGACCTCGTCGGCCGGCAACAGGCCTGCGTAGCCGAGTGGGACGCGACGGCCGGGGAGGCATACCGGGCGTTGACCGAGCTGGCGATCTCCATGGCGCAAGCCCGGGAAACCCGGCCGGCTTAGGAGCGGCGGAAGCCGCGAACGACCTCCTGCGGCCGGGCACGCCGTACCATACGGCGGCCGGGCCTCGCCACCCGTCCGCGATACTCGTCAGCCCGATCAGGATCTCTTCCGGACTCGGCATAATTGTTTCCCGGCCCGCCAAGTCGCCTGGCATCGAGGCTCGCCGAACCGGCCGGCCGCATCGAGCGGAACACCCCGCCCCGCGCGCTCCCGCCGGGGCGAACGGAATTTCCGAGGGAGCACCGATCAGGAGAGTGTCGATGACGATTGCGAAGATCATGCGGGCGGGAGTCCTCTCCACGCTGATGAGCGCCGCGGCGCTCTGCGCCGGACCGGCGTTCGCCGACAAGCCGGAATGGGCCGGAGGCGGCAAGGACGGCAAGCACGAGCGCAAGGAGCGCGGCGAGGGGCGCAAGGGCGACGGACGCGACGCGGTGAGGCTGCCCTCGTCCGGCGGCGGCCCCTCGGTGAGCGTGTCGGTGTTCTTCGGCGATCGCCACCGCAGCGCGGTCGCGGATTACTACACCCGCCAGTTCCGCTCGGGCAGTTGCCCGCCGGGTCTGGCGAAGAAGGGCAACGGCTGCCTGCCGCCGGGCCAGGCGAAGAAGTGGGCGGTGGGCAAGCGACTGCCGCGCGACGTGATCTACTACGACCTTCCGCCGGCGGTGCTGGTGGAGCTGGGCCCGCCGCCCGCGGGGCATCGCTTCGTGCGCGTGGCGGCCGACATCCTGCTCATCGCGGTCGGCACGGCCATGGTGGTGGACGCGATCGAGGATCTGGGGCGGATGTAAGCCCTAGGCGCCGCGCGCCGCCGGGCGGCCGCCGGCCGCCTCATTCTCGGCGAGTGGGCCGGGCTGGGCGGCGAACAGCTCGCCATGCGGGACGTCGAACAGCGCTGCGCCGTGGTAGTTGGGCTCGACGTTGTATTCCACCACCAGCGGCCCGGTGCGCGACACCGCGATGTCCATGCCGGCGAAGCGCGCCCCCGGGAGCACCCGCACGGCGTTGCAGGCGAGTGCGACGCACTCCTCCCAATACGGAATGGGCAGTCCCGCCAGCGGCACGCCGGAATCGGGGTGGACGGCATGCTCGTTGCAGTCGAGGGTCTGGTCCAGCGCGTGCCGGATGCGTCCGCTGACGAGATCGATCGGGCAGGGGAGCCCGCCCTGAGCGGTGTTGTCCGCCTCGCTGCCCGCGCGCCCGATGCGCAGGAAGGCCCCGACCACGCGGGGCGTGCCGCCATCGTCGAGCACCCACATGCGCAGGGTGTTCACCGAGCTCGGGTTCAGGCGCGCGAGCTCCGGATGCTGATCGATGCAGTGCTCGATCACCGTGCCATTGGGCATCCCGGAAAGACGCGCAGCGAGTTCCTCGACCGTCAGCGCCGCGCCGTCCAGGGGCCGGCTCAGTACGAGCTCCGCCTCACCTTCGGCCACGTCGAGCGCGAACACCCCGTGCCCGTTGTCGCCCTCGGCCGGCTTGAAGAAGAGCCGCATGCCGACGCGCGCCGCGAGCACCCGCCGCAGATCCTCCGGATCGGCGAGCCGCGTGCCGTCCGCCGCCTGTCCCTTGGGGCAGTGGAACAGGCCGACCAGTTCCACGGTGGGGATGCCCAGGGTGCGCAGGAGCGCCTTCTCCACCAGCTTGTTCTGCGAGACCTTGTAGTAGCGCGGATCGTTGATTGCATGCACGTGGCGCAGGTAGCGATCGCCATTCCAGTGCCGGCACTTGGCGGCGAACGGGACCGCGCGCCGCCACATGCGCGCCGTCAGGTAGTAGCCGGGCCCGATGCGATGGCGCAGCAGCAGGTAGGCCATCTCGAGGAGCTGGCGCCAGACGGGGAGCTCGCCCTGTGCGGCTTTGCGCCGGGCGGTGCGGAGGATGCCGGTGACGGGGGTCGCCATGACGGCGCCTAGCATACGCCTGCGCCGGCGCGATGCCAATGGCGAGCGGCGCGGCGCCGATGGGAGTACCCTGAGCCTTGTCGAAGCCGGGCGCCGCGAGGGCGCTGGAGGTTCGAACATGAAGACGACGATGCGCGCGATGCTCCTCGATCGGCCGGGCGAGCCGCTGCGCGAGACAGCACTGCCGACACCGCAAGCGGGGGCGGGCGAGGTGCTGATCGAGGTGGAGGCCTGCGGGGTGTGCCGCACCGACCTGCACCTGGTGGACGGCGAGCTGCCCGACCCGGTGCTGCCCATGATCCCCGGCCACGAGATCGTGGGCCGGGTGGCCGCCACCGGCAGCGGCGTGACCGGCTTTCGCGTCGGGCAGCGGGTGGGCGTGCCCTGGCTGGGGTGGACCTGCGGGCACTGCGCCTTCTGCACCTCGGGACGCGAGAACCTGTGCGACGCGGCGCGCTTCACCGGCTACCAGATCCAGGGGGGCTACGCGGAGTACACCGTGGCCGACGCCCGCTACTGCTTCCCCTTGCCGGAGACGGGCGACGCAGCCGAGCTCGCCCCGCTGCTGTGCGCCGGCCTCATCGGCTACCGGGCGCTCGTCCTGGCCGGCCCGGCGCAGCGGCTCGGCGTGTACGGCTTCGGCGCCGCCGCGCACATCGTGGCCCAGGTGGCACGCTTCCAGGGACGCGAGTTCTACGCCTTCACCCGACCGGGCGATGCCGCCTGCCAGCATTTCGCGCGCGAGCTCGGTGCCGCCTGGGCGGGCGGCGCGGACGAGACGCCGCCGGTGCCCCTGGAAGCGGCACTCATCTTCGCCCCGGTCGGCGGTTTGGTACCGGCCGCGCTGCGCCACCTGGCGAAAGGCGGCTCGGTGGTGTGTGCGGGCATCCATATGAGCGACATCCCCGCCTTTCCATATGCGCTGCTGTGGGGCGAGCGCCTGATCCGCTCGGTGGCGAACCTAACCCGGCGCGACGGCGAGGAATTCCTGGCGCTGGCGCCCCGCGTACCGGTGCGCACCACCGTGCACCGCTTCCCCCTGGCTCAGGCCAACGAGGCCCTGCGCAGCCTGCGCGAGGGCCGCTTCGAGGGCGCGGCGGTGCTGACGATGGCGTCGTGAGGCCGGCGCCGGCGGCTGCGGAAGGACCGCCCTGCGCCCCTCGCGGATCGCTTCAAATTGTTCCGGCATGGAACCAACCCGGAACGGGTCGGTTCGCACTTCGGAAACGGGCTAAGACAGGGAGGGCTGCTCGTGAGCGAAAGCTTTCGTGAGTACATGGAGCTGGTGGGCACGGCGGTCGACGGGCTGGGCGTCGTCGTCATCGTGGCGGGAATCCTCTTCGCCGCCTGGCGCCTCACCGTGCGCCGGCCGCGTCACGTGGAAGGCGCCTTCAACGCGTTTCGACAGGACATCGGCCGCTCCATCCTTCTGGGCCTGGAGTTTCTGGTCGCCGGCGACATCATCCGCACCGTGGCGGTGGCGCCCACGCTGGACAACGTTCTGGCCCTCGGCGTCATCGTGCTGATCCGCACCTTCCTGAGCATGTCGCTGCAGGTGGAGCTGGAAGGGCGCTGGCCGTGGCAGCAGCACCGGGCGGGGCACCCTCCGGGGGAAGGGCCGGCGCGCGGAGCGGCGCGATGACCGCCGCGACGCCGGCCGCGCTCCGCTCAGTCGGCGGCGAAGCAGTAGATGAGCCCCGCGCCGCCGGTGGCGCGCAGGGCCTCGTCGCTGCAGCCGCGCGACGCGTGCGATGCGTTCCAGGAGCGGGAGGCCTCGTCGTCGCGCAGCCCCATACGATCATGGTGGCCGACGAAGGCCGAGCCTTCGCCGCTCTTCGTCCAGTCGCCGCAGGTGCGATCCTCGCCGGGGGGGAAAGCAGTGCCGTCGGCGCGCGTACCGGTGAGGATGTCGTGCATGTTGGGCGAGTCGCCGCGCCCCTTGACCGCCTCGCCCTTCTCGGTGAGCGCGGTCTCCTTGGAGATGTTGTTCGTCCCGTGCAGCTCCTGAAGGCTGTTCGCGATCACCACGCCCCGGGCATTGCGCCACGGTCCCTTTCCGATCCGGTCCCGCGCATGCTCCACCTTGCCGCCGTCGCCGCCCGAGGTGCTGAGGTAGGCGCGCCAGGTGCGCTTTCCGGCCCCCGCCGCCTCCGCCAGCCTCTGGCAGTGCCTGTCGGCGCCCGCCAGCCCGCCGAAGTCGGCGCCCTTGCCCGACCCGGTGCTACTCACGAAAAAGCTCATGCCTTCCTGCTGTCCGAACACACTACCGCTGAGCGCGAGCAGGGCAACGACAAGAGAAAGCTTGATACGGCCATGCGAGTTCTTGTGCATTTTTCGTCTCTCTGTTGTTGTTGGAATGGCCCGCCCACCGGAACGCACGAGCGGGCAATTCATACTAGACTGCGCCGCGGTCACATTCGGGAGGTACCGTGCCCATCGTCGATTGCAGCTTCGAGCGTCACGCCGACGCCATCCTCGCCATCCTCAACGAGGCGATCGTCACTTCCACCGCCCTCTACGACTATGAGCCTCGTCCGCCCGAAAGCATGCGCGCCTGGTTCCGGGCCAAGGAGCAGGGCCGCTTCCCGGTGATCGGAATGGAAAGCGCGGCCGGGGAGCTGCAGGGCTTCGCGAGCTATGGCGTGTTCCGGCCATGGCCGGCCAACAAGTACACGGTCGAGCACTCGGTGTACGTGCAGCGCAGCCACCGCGGACGGGGCATCGCACGCACCCTTATGGAGCGGCTGATCGCACGGGCGCGCCAGCAGGACTACCACGTGCTGGTGGGCGGCATCGACGCCGCCAACGCGGCGAGCATCGCGCTCCACGAGCGTCTGGGCTTTCGCCATGCCGGCACCCTCGCCCAGGCCGCGTACAAGTTCGGGGCCTGGCACGATCTTTCCTTCTACCAGCTCATTCTCGACACCCCGGCCGAGCCGGTGGACGGTTGACGCCGATGATCCTTCCCCTCCGCAGCCCTCGAACCGTGAGCCTCGCCCTTCAGGGCGGAGGAGCGCACGGCGCCTTCACCTGGGGCGTGCTCGACGCGCTCCTGGAAGACGGCCGCCTCGATTTCGAGGGGGTCAGCGGGACCAGCGCGGGGGCGATGAACGCGGTGGTGCTCGCCCACGGGCTGCTCGAGGGCGGCAACGACGGCGCACGCGCGGCGCTCGCGCGATTCTGGCAGGCGGTGGCGGCGAGCGCGCCGTTCGATCTCGCCGGGCTCACGGGAAACGGCGAAAACGCCAACCTCGCCCCCGGCATCAAGGCGGTACTGCGCTGGACCCGGCACTTCGCGCCCCACGAGCTCAATCCCTTCGACGTCAATCCGCTGCGCGACATCGTGACGGCCCAGATCGACTTCGAGCGGCTGCGAGCCGCGAGCCCGCTCAAGCTCTTCATCGCCGCCACCCACGCCAATACGGGGAAGCTGCGCCTCTTCGAGACCCGCGAGCTCGGCGCCGACGCGCTGCTGGCCTCGGCCTGCCTGCCGGCCCTGCACCGCGCCGTGGAGATCGACGGCGAGCCCTACTGGGACGGCGGCTACTCGGCCAACCCGGCGGTGTTTCCGCTGATCTACGACTGCCGCACCCGGGATGTCCTGCTGGTGCTGCTCTCGCCCCTGCTGCACGGCGAGACGCCGCGCACCGCCGAGGCGATCCGCGACCGTGCGCTGGATCTCGCGTTCAGCGCCACCTTCCTGCGCGAGATGCGCATGTACGCCCACGCTCGGGAGTTCGCCGGCCGCACCCTGGTTCCGCTCGGGCGCCTGGAGCGGCGCCTGCTGCGCATGAAGTTCCATCTCGTCGAGGCCGAGGAGCTCATGAGCCAGCTGGCGAGCGAGACCAAGCTCGCCACCAGCCTGCCCTTCCTCGAGATGTTGCGGGACCGGGGCCGCGAGCGGGCCCGGGCATGGCTGGCCAGCGGCTTCCGGAACGTCGGACGACGGCCGTCGGTGGATATCGGCGCGCTGTTCTACTGACCCGCGGAGGAGCCGCGACGGCTCCCCGAGGAAGCACTAATGCCGCCAGGCGTGCTCCCCGAAGCGCGAATGGCTCGCCTCCTCCATCATCGCCAGGAAATCGTCCCGGCTCATCTGGATGAGCTTCTCGTGGTCGCCCGCCTCGAAGTAGATCTCCTGCTGCTCGGCGAGGCTGTCATCCATCACCGTGCGCAGGCCGTAGGCCGCCCCCAGCGGGGGGATGGCGCCCAGCTCGCAGTCGGAGAAGAGCCGGGCCACTTCGTCCTCCGTGGCGAGCCGCAGGGTGGTGTTGAGCTGGCGGCCGAGCCGGCCGAGCTGGACGTGGTGGGTCGAAGGCAGCACGGCCATGACGTAACCGTTGTCCGTGCCGAGGATCACCGATTTCGCCAGCGAGCTGCCCGGAATGTGGGCGAACTGCGCCGTTTCCATGCTGTTGTGGGAATGCGGGTGGGTGAGCACATCGTACCGGAGTCCGTGCCGGGCCATGTACTCCTGGACGGTGGACGCGATTGCCATGATGTTTCTCCTAGGTCGGATATGGGGCCATCGGGTGCTTGTTGTCGCCCTCCACTGGCGGACCGCCCCTGCGATCCGCCCTCCTCCCTGCGACGGAGACCCCGCCGCCGCTTTCGCTTCATTCTAGGACGCCACCTCGGCAATTCCAGGTAGGCCGGGTTGCGGCGGACCGGTGAGGGAGCTAGAACGAAGCAGTCCCGCCCGTGGAGAGAGGCCATGGCTCTGAGGTTCTATTGCGGCTCGGGCTCGCCCTATGCCTGGCGGGTATGGCTGGCGCTCGAGCACAAGCGCATCCGCTACGAGCTGAAGCTGCTCTCGTTCGACGCAGGCGATCTCAAGCGGTCGAGCTTCGCCGAGCTCAATCCCCGGCGCAAGGTGCCCGTCATCGTCGACGACGGCTTTCCGCTGTACGAGTCGGCGGCGATCCTGGAGTACCTCGACGAGGCCTACGACGAGACGCCGATGCTCTTCCCCGGCGACATCCGGCAGCGTGCGCTGGTGCGCCGGATGGTGCGCGAGGCCGACCAGTACGCGGCGGAAGCGCTGGAAGCGCTGGTCGCCGAGCTCTTCTACACCCCGCGCAATGCCTGGAACGAGACGGCCATCGCGCAGGCCCGCGAGCGGCTGGGCAAGGAGCTCGCCCTGTGGGAGACCATGATCGAGGGCGACGGGCTGGCGGGCGAGATGTCGGCCGCCGACTTCACCCTCTACCCCATCATCGCGCTCGCCCTGCGCATGGAGCGCACCAAGGCCGACCTCGACACGAGAAGCCTCGTCGGCCCGCGGCTGGCCGCCTGGATGGAGCGCGTCGAGGCACTTCCCTACTTCGACAACACCCGGCCGCCGCACTGGAGGTGATCGGCCCCATTCCAAGCGCATGGCATCTCGGCATATCGCGCGACTGCCGCGGATGCTAAGCTGGTGGCATCACGGGCCACGGATCACGGCATGTCCTGGACACGTTCCGAAGTGGGCGAGCTCTATGCGCTCGCCGAAAGCGGCGCGCTTTCGGCCGAGCAGCTGCGCCGGGCGCAGGCCGCAGGCCCGCTCGCACCCTCGCCCGCGCAGTGGCTCGCTGCGGCCGATCGGCTGTTCGCCTTCGCCGGCGCGCTGCTGCTCGCCGCCGGGCTGATCTTCTTCTTCGCCTGGAACTGGGACGCGCTGCACCGCTTCGCCAAGCTCGGCATCGCTTTCGCCGCGCTCGCGGGCTGCGTGGGGGTGGCGCTGCCGGCCGCGCCTTTCGGCACCGCCTGGCGGGCCGCGCTGTTCGGCGCCTGCCTGGCGACCGGAGCCCTGCTCGCCCTGGTCGGCCAGATCTACCAGACGGGTGCCGACGTGTGGGAGCTCTTCGCCGCCTGGGCGGCGCTGATGCTGCCCTTCGCGCTGCTTTCGCGCTCGGCCGCGTGCTGGGCGCTGTGGCTGGTGGTGGCGAACGCCGCCCTCGCCCGGGCACTATCCGCCTCGGCCTTCTTCCGCTTCGTGGGCGTGCTGGAGGATCCGGGCGGAGTGGCGCTGGTGGCGGCCTTCAACCTGACGCTGCTCGCCTTTTTCGAGGCCTTCGGCACGGCACTCCTGGCGGGTGCACGGCGCGACGTGCACCGGCTGGCGGCGCTCGGCGCCATCGCCCCGCTCGCCGTCGGGGCCTGCATCGGCTGGTGGGAGGCGCGCTTCCTGCCGCTCGCGGGCGCCTACGTGGCCGCGGCGGGTCTCGGCGCCTGGGTCTATCGCGCACTGCGGCGCGATGTGCCGATGCTCGCCCTGGTGGCGTTCTCGGCCATCGCGGTCGCGGGCGCGGGGCTGGTGCGCATCCTGCCCGAGCGGGAGAGCTTTCTGAGCCTGAATCTGGTCGCGCTCTTCGTGATCGTGGCGAGCGGCTTCGCCGCGGTCTGGCTGATGCGCCTGCTGCGCGAGGAGCAGCAGGCATGAGACGCTCCGCGTCGGCATCGCCGCCGTCCCCGGATTCCGCCGAGCTTCCATCCGGGCTACGGGCCGGCGCGGCGAGTCGCCTTGGCGGGTGCTCGTGAGCACCCCGCTCCTGGACCGCCTCCAGGCGCAGGGCGTGATCGACGCCGACGCGCGCCAGGGCTTCGCCCCTCCGGCGCATGCGCCCTGGTGGCTCGCGGTGCTGCTCGCCGGGGCGGCGTGGATCGCGTCGCTCATCATCCTGTCGACCTTCTTCATTCCGCTGGTGATGCTCGGGGACAGCACGGTGCTGCGCGTTGTGGGCGCCTGCGTGCTGCTCGCGGGGGCCCTCCACCTTTTCCGCCGGCAAGGCCCCTTTCCCGCTCAGATGGCGCTCGCCTTCTCCCTCGCGGGCCAGGGTGTGCTCGCCTTCACGGTCGCGGACGCGCTCGGCGGCAGGTTCGCCTCGGACGCCGCCACGGTCACCGGCGCGCTCGTCGCCGCGGCCCTGCTGTGGCCGCACACCTCGCCCACACATCGCATGCTGTGCGCGCTCATCGTCGCAGGCAACGCCGGCTGGCTGATCGGTCCGGGGGCCGCCCTCGCGCTCTACGGTGTCGTCCTCGCGGCCGGCGCCGCGGCCCTGTGGCTCACCCGCGTCCGCTGGAGCGCCCACCGCCTGTCCCCGCAGATCAAGGCCGCTGCCCACGCGGCCACCCTCGCCGCGCTGGTCCTCGCGCCCTACGGCCATGCCCGGCTGGTTTTCGAGCTGACGGGCGGCGGCCCCGACATGGCGGTGCCGCTCGTCTATTCGGTCGGCGCCGGAGCGGTTCTGGTCGCCACCGCCGCGTGGCTCGTCCGCGACGCGGCGCCCGCGCTGCGCTTCGGAGCCCCCGTCGCCGCCATGCTGCTGGCCCTGGCCGCCTGGCCGGCGCCGGGCCTCGTCGTCGCCGCCACCCTGCTGCTCGCCGCCTTCCACGCCTGCCACAGGCCCTGGACCCTCCTCGCGCTCGCCTTCGCCGCCCTTTACCTCGGCGAGCTCTACTACAGCCTGCACGCCACCCTGCTGGTGAAGTCGATCGCGCTCGCGGCGAGCGGCGCGCTCCTCCTCGTGCTGCGCGCGGTGCTCCGGCGCTGGGCGGGAGTCGCCACGTGAGCCCCGGGACGATTCGCGCCGGGCTCGGCGCGGCATTCCTGCTGGTCGCCGCCGTCGCCCTGTGGGCGATACGGGACAACGAGCGGGTGCTTGCCGAAGGGCGGGTGGTGCTCGCCGAGCTGGCGCCGGTAGACCCGCGCTCCCTGATGCAGGGGGACTACATGGCCTTGCGCTACGCGATCGATGCGGCGCTTTCCGACGCGGCCGAGAAGCGCGCGGCGCCCCCGCCCGCCTATGCCTACCTCGCCCTGGACGAGGCCGGCCGCGCCACCATCGCCGGGACCGGCGACGCCCTCCCCCCGCCACCGGGGCGGGTGGCGGTGCGCATCCGCAGCCGCGACGGCGCTCCGTCGATCGGCCCCAATGCCTTCTTCTTCCAGGAAGGCACGGCGGAGCGCTTCGCCGACGCGCGCTGGGGCGAGTTTCGCGTGGCCGACGACGGCAAGGCGCTGCTCACCCACCTGCGCGACCAAGACCTGGAACGCCTGGGCGAGAACCGCCGCTGACGGGCAGGGAGCCACAAGCCCACCGCGTCGACTATGCTGGAGGCTCCAACCCTTCCGCACCGCTCCATGCCGCGCCTTCCGTTTCACGTGTCGCCCGGACCCGCCGTCCGGTTCCGTTCATCCGTCCGCCGCCCGGCGCGGCCCACGTTCCGCCGATGAAGGACGCCTACCAGGTGCTCGGGCTCAGCCCGGGCGTGAATGCGCAGGAGATCAAGCGGGCGTTCCGCCGCCTGGCGATGCGCTGGCATCCCGACCGCAACGCCGACCCCGCGGCAATCGAGCACTTCAAGGTGCTGCGCGCCGCCTACGAGCGTCTGCTCGCCGGCCTGGGGGACGGCGCGGCGAGGGAGGCCGAGCAGGCCGCCGAGCCACCGCCGAAACGACCACGGGAGAAGGCGCCGCCGCGCGACGAGGAAGCGCCTCGCGGCGCCGACCGGATCGAGGAGCTGGCGATCTCGCTGGAAGAGGCGTGGCTCGGCTGCGAGAAGCTGGTGCAGCGCGAGCAGCCCGTCCCCTGCCCCCACTGCCACGGCAGCGGCGAGGTGGAGCTCACCCATTCGCGCCTGTGCTCGGCCTGCCTCGGCTCGGGCCGGGTGCGCACCGGCACCCGGCTCGCCGCGTGCGAGGCCTGCGGCGGGCGCGGCTACCGGCGCCGGGCGGGGTGTGGGACCTGCGACGGCAGCGGGCTGCACCGGCGCGGGCGCGCGATCTCGGTGCGGGTGCCGCCGGCGGTGCGCGCCGGCGACGAGCTGCGGGTGGCCGGCGAAGGCGAGCATCCCGGGGACGGACGCGGGGTGCCGGGCGACCTGCGCCTGCGCGTCGCGATCGAGCCGCATCCGCTGTACCGGCTGGAGGGCCGCGATCTCTTCCTGAGCCGCCCGGTCAGCGCGCTGCGCCTGCTGCTGGGCGGCGAGGTGGAGGTGCCGCTGCCCTCCGGCATCCGGCGCATCAAGGTGCCGGCGGGCGCGGCGGAGCTGCGCGAGCTGTGGATCGAGGGCGCGGGCTTCCCCGGGCGCTGCGGCGAGCCGGCGGGGGCGCTTCGGGTTCAGCTCGTGCCGCTCGTGCCGCGCTCGGCCACGCCGCCCTTGCGCGACCTCATCGCCGAGGTGGAGGCCGAGCTCGCTCGCGATCCGGGCCGACACCTGCCGGAGCTCGCCCAATGGGAGGCGCGCTGGTTGAAGGGCGCCTCGCGGGAAAGCTAGCGGGCCGGGACTGTTCCGGTCGATCGGCCGGGCCAGTTCGGCGAGCTGTCCTGCCGGGCGTATCGTGGCAGGCCGAAGGCGGAGGCGTAGGGTGAGGATCCCCAGCGCTTCTCCCGCCCCGCCGCCATGCTCGACGCCCTGCTGCCCCTCGCGCTCTTCATGTTCGTGGCCTCGATCACCCCCGGGCCCAACAACATCATGCTGGCCGCGGCCGGCGCCAGCGCCGGCTTCCGCGCCACGGTGCCGCACATGCTGGGGATCAGCATCGGCCACGCCTTCCAGGTCGCGCTCACCGGTGCGGCCGCCGGCCTGGTGATCCGGGCGAGCGCGGAGGCGGGACCGGTGATGCGGGTGGCCGCGGCCGCCTACCTCGTCTGGCTGGGGGTGCGCATGGTGCGCGCGCCGGCGGCCGAGGGCGCGGACGGGGGCGGGGCCGGCCGGCCCTTGAGCTTCCTCGGCGCGGCCGCCTTCCAGTGGATCAACCCCAAGGCCTGGATGATGGCCCTCACGGTGAGCGGCGCGATGCTGCCCGCCGGCGTGCCGCTGGAGGCCGCCCTCGCGATGGCCGCAGGCACCTCGGTGCTGGTGAACCTGCCCTGCGTGGCGTGCTGGGCCGCAGCCGGCGCCGCGATCCGGCGCTGGCTCACCAGCGAGCTGCGCCGGCGCGGCTTCAACATCGCGATGGGCGGGATGCTGATCGCGACCGCCGCCTGGGTGCTCACCGCGTAGGCGCGATCCTCCAGGTGTCCGCCGCGTACTCGCGGATCGCCCGGTCCGCGGAAAACGGGCCCATGCCCGCCACGTTGAGGATGGCCTTGCGCCGCCACGCGTCCGCATCCCGGTAGACCGTGTCCACGCTCGCCTGGGTGGCGACGTAGTCGGCGTAGTCGGCGAGCAGCAGGTAGTGGTCGGTGTGCACCAGGCTGTGGTAGACGTCGCGGTAGCGGTCGCGCTCGTAGGGCGAGAAGAAACCGTCGCGGATCTGGTCGAGGGCCTCGCGCAGCGCCGGATCGCGGGCGTAGAGGTCCGACGGCCGGTAGCCCCCGCGCCGGAGCGCCTCCACCTCTTCGGCGCTGTGGCCGAAGATGAAGATGTTGTCCGCACCGACCTGGTCGCGGATCTCGATGTTGGCGCCGTCCTCGGTGCCGATGGTGAGGGCGCCGTTCAGGGCGAGCTTCATGTTGCCGGTGCCGGAGGCCTCCGTGCCGGCGGTGGAGATCTGCTCCGACAGGTCCGCCGCGGGCATGATGAGCTCGGCCAGCGACACGCCGTAGTCGGGCAGGAACACCAGCTTCAGCAGATCGCGGGTGCGCGGGTCGTGGTTCACCACCGCCGCCACGTCGTGGATGAGGCGGATCACCTGCTTGGCCATGTGGTAGCTGCTCGCGGCCTTGCCGGCGAAGATCACGCAGCGCGGCACCCAGCCCGCGTCCGGTGCGGCACGCACCGCGTTGTAGCGGGTGATGACGTGGAGCACGTTGAGGAGTTGGCGCTTGTACTCGTGGAAGCGCTTCACCTGCACGTCGAAGAGACAGGCGGGATCCACCGCCAGCCCCTGGGTGGCCGCGATGTGGGCGGCGAGCCGCCGCTTGTTGTCGTGCTTGGCCGCGCCGAAGGCGGCGCGGAAGTCGGCGTCCTCGGCCGCCTCGCGCAGGCCCTGCAGACGGTCGAGATCGAGCCGCCACTCCGGGCCGACGCGCGCATCGATGAGCCGCGAGAGCGGCGGGTTGGCCTGCGCCAGCCAGCGCCGCTGGGTGACGCCGTTGGTCTTGTTGTGGAAGCGCTCCGGGTAGAGCCGCGCGAAGTCGGCGAAGATGGTGTGCACCATCAGGTCGGAGTGCAGCTTCGACACCCCGTTCACCCGGTGGCTCGCCACCACCGACAGGTAGGCCATGCGCACGCGCCGCTCGCCGTCCTCGTCGATGAGCGAGACGCGCCGCAGGAGTGCCACGTCACCCGGGTGACGCGCCGCCACCTCGTCCAGGAAGTCCTGATTGATGCGGTAGATGATGCGCATGTGGCGCGGCAGCACCGCCTGCATCACCGACAGCGGCCAGGACTCGAGCGCCTCGGGCATGAGCGTGTGGTTGGTGTAGGAGAAGATGCGCCGGCACTGGGCCCAGGCGTCCTTCCACGCCATGCCGTGCTTGTCCACCAGGAGCCGCATCAGCTCCGCCACCGCGATCGCCGGGTGGGTGTCGTTCAGGTGGATCGCGACATGCTCGGCGAGGTTGTCGAGGCGGCCGTGCTCGGCGAGATGGCGCGCCAGGATGTCCTGCACCGAGGCGGAGACGAAGAAGTACTCCTGGCGCAGACGCAGCTCCCGCCCGGCCTGGGTGCTGTCGTTCGGATAGAGCACCCAGGAGATGTGCTCGTAGTGGTTCTTGAGCTCGGCCGCCCGCGAGTAGTCGCCGTCGTTGAAGGCGGACAGGTCGATGTGGGCGGGCGCGGCCGCCTTCCACAGGCGCAGGGTGCTCGCGTGCTCGGTGCCGTGGCCCGGGACCACGTGGTCGAAGGCCTTGGCGACCACGGTGTGGGCCGGGTGCCATTCGTTCCACTCGCCGGCGTGGTCGGCGCTGCCGCCGAAGTGCACCAGGTACTGGGTGGCCGGGCGAGGGAACTCCCACGGCGTGCCGTCGGCGAGCCAGGGATCGGGCTCCTCCACCTGGCGGCCGTCGACGATGGCCTGGGAGAACATGCCGTACTCGAAGCGCATGCCGTAGCCCCACGAGGGCAGCTCGCAGGTGGCGAGCGCATCGAGGAAACAGGCGGCGAGCCTTCCCAGGCCGCCGTTGCCGAGGGCGGCGTCGCGCTCGCAGGCGATCACCTCGTCGAAATTGCGCCCTTCGGCGGCGAGCGCCTGCGCGATCGGCTCGCGCAGCTCGAGCGCGCCGAGCGCGTTGTCGAGCGTGCGCCCGATCAGGAATTCCATCGAGAGGTAGTACACCCGCCGCGCCTTGGCGGCGGCCTCCTTGCGCTGGGTCGCCACCCAGCGCGACGCGAGGCGTCCGCGCGCGAGCTCGGCCAGCGCGAGATATTGCTCGGTGGGACCGGCAGTGGCCGGGTCGGTGGCGACGGAGCATTCCAGCCGCTCGTCGATCAGTGATCGAAGGCCGGTGTCCCGGGCCTTCTTCGGTGCTCGTACAGCCTTGTCCATGCAACTACTCCAGTGCGTCCATGCGCCGGGCGAAACCACGGTGCAGTCTTAGATTCGCACAAGCCCGGACCTCGTCCAACAGCGAAATGTGACGAATTCGCAAAGGGCGGCCGCGAGCCGCCGAACGGTATCCGGAGGACCGAAAAATATTGGTCCAAATTCAATTTGCTAAAATGTTGACGTTTCAACCATAGAAGGAAGGCCGATGTGTGGCATAGCGGGTGAACTGAGATTCGACGGGGGAGTGCCCGATCTGGACGTGCTCGGGCGCATGAACGAACGGCAGCGCAGGCGGGGCCCCGACAACGGCGGGGTGCTCGCCCAGGGCTCGCAGGGATGGGCGCACCGCCGCCTGAAGATCATGGATCTCTCGGAATCCGCCCAGCAGCCGATGGTCGATCCGCTGCTGGGTCTGGGCGTCGTCTTCAACGGCGCGATCTACAACCACCCCGAGCTGCGCCGCCAGCTCGAGAAGCTCGGCTACCGATTCTTTTCCCACGGCGACACCGAGGTGCTGCTCAAGGCCTACCACGCCTGGGGCCCGGACTTCGTGCAGCGGCTGAATGGCATGTTCGCCTTCGCCATCTGGGAGCGCGACAGCGGGCGGGTGCTGCTGGGGCGCGACCGACTGGGCATCAAGCCGCTCTACTACGCCGATCTGCCCGGCGGCCTGCGCTTCGCCTCCAGCCTGCCGGCGCTGCTCGCGGCCGGCGGCATCGACACCTCCATCGACCCGGCGGCGCTCAACCTGTACCTCTCCTTCCACGCGGTGGTGCCGGCGCCCTACACCCTGCTCGCGGGCGTGCGCAAGCTCGCCCCGGGCACGCTCATGCAGATCGAGCCGAACGGCGAGCGCACCGAGCGGAGCTTCTGGACGCTCGACTTCACGCGCGACGCGGCCGACGAGGCGCGCAGCTTCGAGGAGTGGACCGAGCTGCTGCTCGACGCGCTGCGCGCCTCGGTCAAGCGGCGGCTGGTGGCCGACGTGCCGGTGGGCGCGCTGCTCTCGGGCGGCGTCGACTCCAGTCTCATCGTCGGCCTGATGGCCGAGGCGGGGGTGCGCGAGCTGCGCACCTACAACGTCGGCTTCGAGGACGTGGGCGGCGAGAAGGGCAACGAGTTCGAGTACGCCGACATCGTGGCGCGGGAGTTCGACACGGTGCACGAGCGCATCTTCGTGCCCGAATCGGAGCTCCTCACCCGCCTGCCCGAGGCGGTGGAAGCGATGAGCGAGCCGATGGTGAGCCACGACTGCATCGGCTTCTACCTGCTCTCCGAAGCGGTGTCGCGCCACAGCAAGGTGGTGCAGAGCGGCCAGGGCGCCGACGAGGTCTTCGGCGGCTACCACTGGTATCCGAAGCTCGACGGCAGCCGGGACCCCGTCGGCGACTACCTGGCCGCCTTCCGCGACCGCGACTTCGAGGAGTACGGCCGGGTGGTGAGCCCAGAGAGGCTGGGCATCGACTGCAGCCGCGCCCTGGTGGCGGCGAACTTCAACGCGCCCGGCGCGGACGACCCGGTGGACAAGGCGCTGCGCCTGGACACCACCGTGATGCTGGTGGACGACCCGGTGAAGCGGGTCGACAACATGACCATGGCCTTCGGCCTCGAGGCCCGGGTGCCCTTCCTCGACCACGAGCTGGTGGAGCTCGCGGCGCGCATCCCCGCCCGCCACAAGCTCGCCCACGGCGGCAAGGGTGTGCTCAAGGAGGCCGCACGCAAGGTGATCCCGTCGGCCGTTATCGACCGGCCCAAGGGCTACTTCCCGGTCCCGGCGCTCAAGTACCTGCGCGGGCCGGTGCTCGAGCGGGTGCGCGATGCGCTCTCGAGCCGCGCCGCCCGCGAGCGCGGCCTGTTCCGTCAGGACTACGTCGACATGCTGCTCGACGCCCCCGCCGCCCACATCACACCGCTGCGCGGCTCCAAGCTGTGGCAGCTCGGTCTGCTGGAGTGGTGGCTGCAGACCCATGTTTCCTAGATGCCGGTGAAGGATTCGCAGGCTCTGAGGAGGGAGAAATGATCAGAAAACACCTCGCCCGGGCGCTGCGCGCCGGGCACCAGCCGTTCCACCTGCCGCCGGGCCTGCCCGAGGCGGAGGCGATGCCGGAGAACGTGGTCATCGAGTGCGGCTGGGGACGGCTGCTGCCGGCCCAGACCTGGCGCGACCCGGCGGAGCTCGCCCACGCCCTGCTCCACGAGCGGGCCGGCCAGCGCGACATCGCTTTCTACGTCGAGAAGCCCCAGGTGCTGGTGGGCAGCGCGCCGCAACAGCTCTTCCTGGATCCGTCCGACGCTTTCCGGCTGCAGCTCGCGGGCTATCGGGCCCGCCCGGCGAGCCGGCGCGGCTACACCGTGCGCCGGCTGCGCACCCGCGCCGACGTGGCGGCGATCAACGCGCTCTACCGGGCGCGGCGGATGGTGCCGGTCGATCCCCTGCACGTATGGCGCGAGCGCGCCAGCCGCGCCATCACCTACGCGCTGGCGGAGGACCGCGCCACCGGCGAGGTGCTCGGGGTGGCGATGGGCCTGGACCACGTGGAGGCCTACGCCGATCCCCAGCACGGCTCCAGCCTGTGGGCCCTCGCCGTGGCGCCCCAGGCGGCACACCCCGGCATCGGCGAGACCTTGGTGCGCTATCTCGCCGAGCACTACGAGGCGCGCGGCCGGGCGTGGATGGACGTCTCGGTGCTGCACGACAACGAGCAGGCCATCGCGCTCTACGAGAAGCTCGGCTTCCAGCGCATCCCGGCCTTCGCGGTGAAGCGGCGCAACGCCATCAACGAGGCGCTCTTCACCGACCACCCGGAGGGCGTGGACGGCCTCAATCCCTACGCCCGCCTGATCGTGGACGAAGCGACGCGGCGCGGCATCCACACCGAGGTGCTGGACGCGGAGAACGGCTACTTCCGCCTGACCCTGGGCGGGCGCAGCATCGTCTGCCGGGAATCCCTCTCGGAGCTCACCTCGGCAATCGCTATGAGCCGCTGCCAGGACAAGCGGGTGACTCTCAAGCTGCTGCGGGCAGCGGGCCTTGCCGTGCCCGAGCAGGTGAACGCGGACGACGGGCAGGCCTGGGCGGCGCTGCTCGACCGGCACCGCGCCGTGGTGGTGAAACCGGTCGAAGGCGAGCAGGGCAAGGGCATCAGCGTGAATCTCGGCTCGGCGGACGAGGTGCGCGCGGCCATCGAGCGCGCCCGTCACTACGGCGACCGGGTCGTCGTGGAGCAGTTCTGCGCCGGGCAGGACCTGCGCATCGTGGTGATCGACTTCCAGGTGGTGGCGGCCGCGGTGCGCCGCCCGCCGGTGGTGGTGGGCGACGGCGGAAGCAGCGTGCGCGAGCTCATCGAGAAGCAGAGCCGGCGCCGCGCCGCCGCCACCGGGGGCGAGTCGCGCATCCCGCTGGATGCCGAGACCGAGCGCTGCGTGCACAAGCAGGGCTGGGCGCTCGACGACGTCCTGCCCGCCGACGTGTGCGTGCGGGTGCGCAATACCGCGAACCTGCACACCGGGGGCACGATCCACGACGTGACCGCCGAGTTGCACCCGGCCCTGCGGGACGCGGCGGAGCGGGCGGCGCGCGCGCTCGACATCCCGGTCACCGGGCTCGACTTCCTGGTGCCGACGGTGGACGGCCCGAACTACGTGATCATCGAGGCCAACGAGCGCCCGGGGCTCGCAAACCACGAGCCGCAGCCCACCGCGGAGCGTTTCGTGGACCTTCTTTTCCCGCGCTCGCGGGTACCGAACGGGGAGCACGCATGAATCGACCCTTGCCTGCCATCGACCACGACTATCTCGACGAGACGCTGCTGCAGCTGCTCGCCATTCCGAGCCCGGTGGGCCTCACCGACGCGGCGGTGCGCTACACCGCGAGCCGGTTCGAGGCGCTGCAGATCCCCTACGAGCTCACCCGCCGCGGCGCGATCCGCGCCACCTTGCGGGGGCGCGAGTCGCAGCCGGCGCGGGCGGTGGTGGCCCACCTGGACACCCTGGGGGCCATGGTGCGCAACCTCAAGGACAACGGCCGGCTCGGCATCGTGCCCATCGGCCACTGGTCGGCCCGCTTCGCGGAGGGTTCGCGGCTCACCATCTTCACCGACCACGGCCAGGTGCGCGGCACCTGCCTGCCGCTGAAGAGCTCCGGGCATGCCTTCGGCGACGAGGTGGACCAGCTGCCGGTGGGCTGGGAGCACGTGGAGGTGCGGGTGGACCTGCCCGTTTCCGACCGCGCCGGCCTGGAAGCCGCCGGCATGAACGTGGGCGACTGGATCGCCTTCGACCCCCAGCCCGAGATCCTGCCCAACGGCTACATCAACTCCCGCTACCTGGACGACAAGGCGGCCGTGGCCGCGCTGCTCACCGCCTGCAAGGCGATCCGCGACCACCGCCTGGAGCTGCCGGTGGACGCGCACCCGCTGCTCACCATCACCGAGGAGGTGGGCTCCGGCGCCTCGGCGGCGCTGCACGGCGAGATCGCCGAGATGGTGAGCCTGGACATCGGCATCGCCGCGCCCGGCCAGAACACCAGCGAGCATGCGGCGACGATCTGCGTGCAGGACATGACGGGCCCCTTCGACTACCACCTCACCCACAAGCTCATCGGGCTCGCCCGGGATTACGACATTCCCCACCGGCGCGACGTGTTCCGCTTCTACCGCTCCGACTCGGCCGCCGCCGTGGAGGCCGGCAACGACATCCGGGCCGCGCTGGTCGGCTTCGGCGGCGACGCCTCCCACGGCCAGGAGCGAACCCACCGCGACGCACTGGACGCGCTCGCCCGGCTCCTGGTGGCGTATATGACGAGCGAGCCCGTGGCGCGCCGCGACGTGCGCTCCATGGGCTCCCTGGACGGCTTCACCGAGCAGTTGCGTCCCGAGGACATGGTAGTGCCCTCGACGCCGCTGCCCACGCCGGACGAGTTCCTGGAGGGCGGAAACGGCGGACACGCCGGCGGCTCCGAGCGGCTGTAGCGGGTAGTCCGGGCGGAGTGCGTGGGCACCCGGGGATCGGCCGGCGGCGCGATCCACGCCATTCCCCGATTCCGCCGGGGCTCCATCCGGGCTACGGAAGCGACGGCGACATGGGCCTAGCG
>DYFV01000075.1 GCA_020725025.1 Azoarcus sp. | reverse complement strand
GCTCGGCGCTGGCGAAGGCGGTGTTGGCGATGGTCAGCAGGGTCTCGACGTTGGTCTTGCTGGAAGCGGCGAACTGCTCGGGGGTGGCAAACATGGTCATCTCCTGGGTGCGTGGTACATCAAAAGTAGCTCGCTACAACACCTGCCGTATGGTTTGGTGCGTCGCAACATGAAGCCAATTATAGAAACGTCGGTCGGCTTGTCAACAAATTTTTGATGCGGCGCACAAGTTACCCGGAATGAGCCGGCGTCACTCCGCGGAATCCGGTAACTTGCTGCTTTTTTTGGACTCTTTCCAAGGCGGCCGGCCGCCCGAACGACGTCCGAGGGTGGCGAAGGCAGGAGTGCTGTGGCGCGCGCAGCATGCACGCGGAACATGACCGAACGATGACGCCCGGCCCCGTTGCGGCGGCCGGGCGGAGGGCGATCAGCGGTGCTTGAACTCGGGCTTGCGCTTGGCGACGAAGGCGTCCATACCTTCCTTCTGGTCCTCGAGCGCGAACGCCGCGTGGAAAACGCGCCGCTCGAAGAGCAGCCCCTCCTGCAGGCTGGACTCGAAGGCCCGGTTGACCGATTCCTTGATCATCATCACGACCGGCAGGGAGAAGCCCGCGATGGTCTCGGCCGCGGCAAGGGTCTCCTCGAGGAGCTTGTCGGCCGGCACTACCCGCGCCACCAGTCCGGCCCGCTCGGCCTCGACGGCGTCCATCATGCGGGCCGTGAGGCACATGTCCATCGCCTTGGCCTTGCCGACCGCCCGCGGCAGACGCTGGGTGCCGCCGGCGCCGGGAAGGATCCCCAGCTTGATCTCGGGCTGGCCGAATCTGGCCGTGTCCGCCGCGAAGATCATGTCGCACATCATGGCGAGCTCGCAGCCGCCGCCGAGGGCGTAGCCGGCCACCGCGGCGATCACCGGCTTGCGGCAGGTCTTGACCCGCTCCCAGTTGCGGGTGATGTAGTCGCCCTTGTAGGCGTCCATATAGGAAAAGGTCGCCATCGCGCCGATGTCGGCCCCGGCGGCGAAGGCCTTGTCGGAGCCGGTGATGACGATGGCGCCGATGCCTTCGTCCGCCTCGAAGGCGGAGAGTGCGGCGCCGACCTCGTCGACCAGCTGGTCGTTCAGGGCGTTGAGTGCCTTCGGGCGGTTGAGGGTGATGAGGCCGACCCGGCCGCGGGTCTCCACGACGATGTTTTCGTAGCTCATGCGGTTTCCTCCTAGGAACTAGGGACTAGGGAGCAGGGATTGAGAAAGGGCCCGAGGTCAGGGGCGGGCAGGGGGCTCGGACTTGTCGTCGGTGTCCGAGTTCTTGGGCTGGATGACCGCGCGCACCCGTCCGTCGCCCTCGGCGCGGGCGGTCGCCGTGCCCGGCTGGTTGGTCACCAGGTAGTTCTCGGTCAGCGCGTCGTACTCGATGTAGTGCCCGCGCACCTCGTCGCCGCCCGAGTTCACCCGGGCGCGGTTGAACAGGCGCGCGCGCTCGCTGCGGCTGTCGTACTCGATGCGCTCGGCCTCGCCTTCGATGTAGGTGTCGCTGCCCTCGCGCTTCTGGCGGAAGCTCGCGAGGCGCTTGTCGCCGGCGGTCGCCACCCCGGTCTGGAAGCCGTCCGCTCCCTGGGTAACGACCAGCTTGTCACCCTTGATCACGAGGGTGCCCTGGGTGAGGACCACGTTGCCCTCGAAGATGTGGACCTTGTTGCGGTCGTCGACCGTCACCCGGTCCGCTTCGATGTTGACCGGCTGCTCGCGGTCCGACCGGACCGCCTGGGCGGCGAGCGGCGTCAGCGCAAGAGCAAGGGCGACAAGGCTGGCGAGGGAAAGGCGCTTCATCGTGGAGTCCGCGAACGTGGCATGTGGATATGGACATCGCCCAGCAGGTCGATGGTTCCGAACAGGTGGTCGGTGCGCAGCCCCTGCGCGCGCGCCGTATTGGCGCCCTGGGTGAGGACTACGGAGTCGTGCGTCTCGGCTCGCTCGACTTCGGGCCATATGCGCAGCGACGCCGAGGTGAAGGTCATCGCCGGAGAGTTCGGCGCGGGTGCCCGTACGACGCGCACGTCGCCGGTGAGGTACACCTCCTCGCCGTCTTGCGCCACCTGGCCCCGCTCCGCTTCAATCAGGAGCTCGCGCCCGTCCTGATCGTAGCGCAGACGGGGGTTCTCCAGTTGAGTGATACGCGAGAACGGATAGCTGGTCACCCGCTCGGCGAGCAGGACGTAGCGTTGGCGCCCGTCGGCGTCGAAGCTGACCAGCCGGGTGTCCTCTGCGATGAAATCGGGGTCGCGCCGCGCCGGGCCGTTCGGGCGGGGGTCGTCGGCGCGTGTGACGCGCTCGAGCCAAACCGTCCCGCCCGCGAGGAGCAACAAAGCGAGGAGGGGGTAGAGTCGGTCCAGGGAGAGGCGCATGACGCGCTAACCGGCCATTCCCGCGCAGCGGCTGCGCGGGAGGCGGCAGGGCGGGTATCCGCTCGGCGACATCAGATCACCTTCGCCTGCATCAGGTCGTGGGTGGTGGTGGCGCCGATCAGCGCCCCGTCCTGGTCCACCACCAGCAGCTGGCTGATGCGCAGCCGCTCCATCATCTCGGCCGCTTCCGCCGCCAAGGCTTCGGGGGCGATGTGGCGGGGATTGCGCGACATGACCTCGGCGAGCCGGGCGCTGCGCACGTCGCAGCCGCGCTCGAGGGCGCGGCGCAGGTCGCCGTCGGTGAAGATGCCGATGGGCGCATTTCGCGCATCCACGATGGCGACCATGCCCATTCCGCCGCGTGTCATCTCCAGGAGGGCTGCAGCAACCGAGGCGTCCTCGGACACGCGCGGCACGCGCACGGCGGGGCGCATCACGTCTGCGACGTGAGTGAGCAGGCGCCGTCCCAGGGCGCCTCCGGGATGGGAGCGGGCGAAATCCTCGGCACCGAAGCCGCGGGCATCGAGCAGAGCCACCGCGAGCGCGTCGCCCAGGGCGAGCGCGGCGGTGGTGCTCGCGGTCGGCGCGAGATTCAGCGGGCAGGCCTCCTCGGCGACGGCCGCATCGAGGTGAACGTCCGCCTCGCGCGCGAGCGGCGAGCCGGGGCGGCCGGTCATGGCGATGAGCTTCGCCCCCTGGCGCTTCACGAGCGGCAGGATCATGAGCAGCTCTTCGCTGGAGCCGGAGTTCGACAGGGCGATCACCACGTCTTCCGGCGTGATCATGCCCAGGTCGCCGTGGGCGGCCTCGGCCGCGTGTACGAAATAGGCCGGGGTGCCTGTGCTCGCCAGTGTCGCGGCGAGCTTGCGGGCGACATGGCCGGACTTGCCGATGCCGGTGACGATGACCCGCCCGTGACGGCCGAGGATCACCGTCACGGCGCGTTCGAACTCGGCTCCGATCCGGTCGGCGAGCGCCGCCACCGCATCGGCTTCGATGCGCAGGACGCGGCGGGCGAGGGTGACGGCGCGGCTGGCGGCGGCCGATTCGGCAGGAGTTGAATTCATGACGTTCGATGCGGTTAAACTCTGACCCACAATGCAGCCGCGCCCGAAACCGGCACGTACCGGGAGTGAGGGCGCGCGAGGGCTGCGAATTATAACAGACGGGTTGCGGCAGACGGGTTGGTCCGTCCGGACCGGCCCGAGTTCAATCCCCTGGGCCATTCATGCACAACACCCTCGAGCTCGTGCTCCTGCTTCTGGCGGCGGCCGTCGTCGTTGTGGCGATCTTTCGCAGCCTGAACCTGCCTGCCGTCCTGGGTTACCTCATGGTCGGGGCGGTGATCGGGCCGCACGCGCTCGACCTGATGCACGAGTCGGACGGCGCGAGCCACCTGGCCGAGTTCGGGGTCGTGTTCCTCATGTTCTCCATCGGCCTGGAGTTCTCCCTGCCGCGCCTGTACGCGATGAAGCGCATCGTGTTCGGCCTGGGCGCGGCGCAGGTGCTGGGCAGCATGGCCGTGGTGCTGATCCTCGGCACGCTGCTCGGCCTGCACTGGACGGCGAGCCTGGCACTCGGGGGGACGCTCGCCATGTCCTCCACCGCCATCCTATCCAAGCTGCTCGCGGACCGGCTCGAGCTGGACAAGCCGCACGGGCGGGAGACCATCGGCGTTCTGCTCTTCCAGGACATCGCGGTGGTGCCGCTGCTCATCGTCCTGCCGGCCCTGTCGGGTCCCGGCGAGGAGCTGGCTTCCACTCTGGGATTGGCGGCCATCAAGGCGGCAGTGCTGCTGGCGCTGGTGCTCGTGTTCGGGCAGCGGCTGATGCGCTGGTGGTTCACCGTGGTGGCGCGGCGCCGCTCGGGCGAGCTCTTCATGCTCAACGTGCTGCTCATCACCCTCGGTCTCGCCTGGCTGTCGGAGTTCGTCGGCCTGTCGCTCGCCCTGGGCGCCTTCCTCGCGGGCATGCTGATCTCGGAGACCGAGTACCGCTACCAGGTGGAGGAGGACATCAAGCCGTTCCGCGACGTGCTGCTCGGACTGTTCTTCGTCACTGTCGGCATGTTCCTCGATATCGCCACCATCCTCCGCAACCTGCCGGCCGTGGTGGCGCTGCTGGTGGCCCTGCTCGCGGTGAAGGGCGCAATCGTCTTCGCCGCCTCGCGCGCGTTCGGATCCTCCCCCGGCACCGCGCTGAGGACCGCCCTTTGGCTTTGCGCGGGGGGTGAGTTCGGCTTCGTGCTGGTCTCGCACATCGACGGACTGGGCCTGGTGCCGCCGGCCCTCTTGCAGGCCACGGTGGCGGCGCTGGTGCTTTCCATGCTCGTCGCGCCCCTGATCGTGCAGATGAGCGACCGCATCGTGCTGCGCTTCGTGGCCTCGGAGTGGCTCATGCGCTCGATGGAACTCACCCGCGTCGCGGCCCAGTCGATGAACACCAGCAAGCACATCATCATCTGCGGCTACGGGCGCAGCGGTCAGTACATGGCGCGCTTCATGGAGCAGGAGAACGTGAGCTACGTCGCCCTCGACCTCGACCCGGAGCGGGTGCGGGAGGCGGGCGCCGCCGGCGACACGGTGGTCTACGGGGACGCGGCGCGGCAGGAAACCCTGATGGCGGCGGGGATCATGCGTGCGAGCGCGCTGGTGATCTCCTTCGGAGACGTCGAAGCTGCGCTGCGGGTGATGCATCGGGCCCAGGCCCTGCGCCCCGACCTGCCGATCGTGACGCGCGCCACCGACGAGAAGGACATGGAGCGGCTCGCCCAGGGCGGGGCGGCCGAGGTGGTGCCCGAGGCGCTGGAGGCTGCGATCATGTTGGCCTCGCACGCGCTGGCCCTGGTCGGGGTGCCGCTCAATCGGGTGATCCGGCGCATCCGCGACATGCGTACCCAGCGATATGCCCTGATGCGCGGCTTCTTCCATGGCGGCACCGACGAGGCCGACGGCCCGGACGCGAGCCAGCCGCGCCTGCACTCGGTGACGCTGCCGCCCGGGGCGCACGCCATCGGGCGCACCATCGGGTCGCTCGAGCTGGACAGCTGCGGCGTGGCCGTGTCGGCCGTCCGCCGCCGCGGCATCCGGGGGCTGTCGCCCGGCCCCGAGACGCAGGTCAAGGAGGGCGACGTCCTCGTCCTGCTGGGGGTGCCCGCCGCGCTCGAGCGGGCCGAAGGGCGCCTGCTGAAGGGCGGCTGAGCTCCTCCGGCAGGGGTGGGGTGTGGCGCGGAAGCCGCGCATGGTGCAATGCCGCAGCCTGGCTCTGCTAAACTGCAGGGTTTGAAATCTATTCGGAATACTTCCCGGTGACCCCCGAAACCACCGCACCGCTCGTTCAGCTCGAGGGCCTGCGCTTCGCCTATGGCGAGCGCGAGCTGCTGCGCGGCATCGACCTGACGGTGCGGCGCGGGCAGGTCGTGGCCATCATGGGCGGCAGCGGCAGCGGCAAGACCACGCTGCTGCGCCTGATCGGCGGGCAGTTGCGGGCACGGGCGGGCAGCGTGAAGGTCGCCGGCCAGGAGCTGTCGCACCTGTCGCGCGGGGAGCTCTACCGGCTGCGTCGACGCATGGGGATGCTCTTCCAGTTCGGAGCCCTGTTCACCGACATGTCGGTGTTCGACAACGTGGCCTTTCCGCTGCGCGAGCACACGGATCTCGCCCCCGAATTGGTGCGCGACCTCGTGCTGATGAAGCTGAACGCCGTGGGACTGCGCGGGGCGGCCTCGCTCATGCCGGCCGAGCTCTCCGGCGGGATGGCGCGGCGCGTGGCACTGGCGCGCGCGATCGCCCTCGACCCGATGCTCATCATGTACGACGAGCCCTTCGCAGGGCTCGATCCGATCTCGCTCGGGGTCGTCGGGCAGCTCATCCGACGGCTGAACGATGCGCTGGGGGCGAGCACCATCATGGTCACCCACGACGTGGTCGAATCGCTGCAGATCGTCGACTACATCTACTTCGTGTCGGAGGGGCGCATCGTGGCCCAGGGCACACCAGAGGAGATCCGCGCCTCGCGCGACCCCTTCGTGCACCAGTTCATCCACGCCGAGCCGGACGGTCCGGTGCCCTTCCATTACCCGGCGGCGCCGCTCGCCGAGAGTCTGATGGGAGGGACGCGTCCATGAACGGCCTCGTGGCGGCCACGCGCAGGTTGGGGGCGCTGATCACCGACGGAATCTGGCGGCTCGGCTTCGCAGCGCGCTTCTTCGTGCTGCTGCTCGTCTACTCGGGGCAGTCGGTGCGGCGCATCCATCTGACGATACGCGAGATCTACTTCAGCGGCGTGCTCTCGCTGGTGATCATCGTGGTGTCGGGGCTTTTCGTCGGCATGGTGCTCGGGCTGCAGGGCTACGAGACCCTACAGCGTTTCGGCTCGGGCGATGCGCTCGGCGTGCTGGTGGCGCTCTCGCTCGTGCGCGAGCTCGGACCGGTGGTGGCGGCGCTGCTCTTCGCCAGCCGGGCGGGCTCGGCGGTGACGGCCGAGATCGGGCTGATGAAGACCACCGAGCAGCTCAAGGCGATGGACATGATGGCGGTGAACCCGATCGCCCGCGTCGTCGCACCGCGCTTCTGGGGCGGCGTGATCTCGATGCCGCTGCTGGCCGCCCTGTTCTCCGCCATGGGCGTGTTCGGCGGCTGGCTGATCGGTGTTGTCTTCATCGGCGTGGATGACGGCGCTTTCTGGTCTCAGATGCAGGCGGCGGTCGACTTCCGCTTCGATATCGTTAACGGCGTGATCAAGAGCGCCGTCTTCGGCGTGGCGGTGGCCCTCATCGCGGTGTTCGAGGGCTACGACTGCACGCCGACCGCCGAGGGCGTCTCGCGCGCCATCACGCGTACCGTGGTCGGCTCGGCGCTGGCCATTCTCGCGCTCGATTTCGTCCTTACTTCGTTCATGTTCCGGGGTCAGTCATGAGCCGTACAACGCTCGACCTGTGGGTGGGTGTCTTCGTGGCGATCGGATTCGCCGCGCTCCTCTTTCTTTCGCTGCGCGTCGGCAACCTCGCCGGCACCGACATCGGCGAGACCTATACGCTGGCCGCGCGCTTCGATAACATCGGCGGCCTCAAGGTGCGCGCGCCGGTGAAGAGCGCCGGCGTGGTCGTCGGCCGGGTGTCCGACATCCGCTTCGATACGGAGAGTTACCGTGCCGAAGTACGCTTCACCGTCGACAAGCGTTACGCTTTCCCGCGCGACACCATCGCCACCATCCTCACCTCGGGCTTGCTGGGCGAGCAGTACCTCGGGCTCGAGCCGGGCGGCGATCCGGAGATGCTGAAGGAGGGGGATGCGCTGCAGATCACGCAGTCGGCGGTGGTGCTGGAGAAGCTTATCGGCCAGTTCCTGTTCAACAAGGCGGCCGAAGAGCCGGCGAACTGAGCGCGCCGCGACGAATCAGAGTACGACAATGTCCCAACCCCGCTTGAAATCTCGCCGCGCCGCCGCTGCGGCTGCCTGTGTCGCCCTGCTGGCGGCAGGGTGTGCCACGCGCGCGCCGAATCCCGACGATCCGCTGGAGCCCTACAACCGGGCGATGTTCAACTTCAACGAGAAGGTGGACGAGGCGGTCCTGCGTCCCGTGGCGAAGGTATACGACCGCGCCACGCCACGGCCGGTGAAGACCGGCGTCGGCAACTTCTTCGGCAACGTGGGCGACCTGTGGACCGGGGTGAACAACCTCCTGCAGGGCAAGTTCCGCGAGGGGCTTTCCGACGGCGGACGCGTGCTGGTGAATACCACCGTAGGCATCTTCGGCCTGTTCGACGTCGCGAGCGAGCTGGGCGCGCCCAAGCACGACGAGGATTTCGGGCAGACGCTCGGCTGGTGGGGCGTGGACGAGGGGCCCTATTTCGTGGTGCCCTTCTTCGGTCCGCGCACCGCGCGGGACGCCGCGGTACTGCCGGTCGACCTTTACGGCGACAACGTGTGGGGCCTCGAGCACGTGCCCACCCGCAACGCGCTCACCGCGCTGCGCATCACCCACAACCGCGCCGCGCTGCTCGGCATCGAGCGCACCCTGGAAGAGGGCACGCTCGACAAGTACGCCTATGCGCGCGACTTCTACCTGCAGCAGCGGCGCTACAAGGTATTCGACGGCAATCCGCCGAATCAGTACGAAGACTTCAACGGTGACTACGACATCGACGGCGCGGAAGGCGGGCCGTCGGGAGAAGAAAAATGATCAAGACGCTCCTGCTGGCGAGCTGGCTCGGCCTGCTTTCCCTCGCGCCCGCCTGGGCCGCCGACCCCTCCATGGCGCCCGACGTGCTGGTGCGCGACGTCACCAACGACGTGCTCTCCATCGTCCGCAAGGACCAGGCGATCCAGGCCGGCGATACGCGCCGCGTGGTCGACCTGGTCGAGGCCGAGGTCCTGCCCCACTTCAATTTCCGCCGCATGACCATGCTCGCAGTGGGCCGTGACTGGCGGGGTGCGACGCCCGAGCAGCAGGAGCAGCTTGTCGAAGCCTTCCGCACCCTGCTCGTGCGGACCTATTCCAATGCGCTGACCCAGTACCGCAACCAGACGGTGGAGTTCCGGCCTCTGCGCATGAGCGCTGCCGACACCACCGTGCGGGTGCAGACCGAGGTACGCCAGCCGGGTGCCCAGTCGATCAACATCGACTACGTGCTGGAGAAGACCGAGCGCGGCTGGAAAGTGTTCGACGTGATCGTCGCGGGCGTGAGTCTCGTCACCAACTACCGCGGCACCTTCGCCCAGGAGGTACGGATAGGCGGCATCGAAGGGCTCATCCGCTCGTTGCAGGCAAAGAACCGCGCCCTGGAAACGGGCGCGGCGACCTCATGAACGGGGCGGGCGGCGAGCCCCTTCGCCTGGCCGGTCCGCTCACGCTGGGAAGCGTCGGGCGCCACCTCGCCGAAGGGCGCGCACGCGCCGCTTCGGGCGACCTACATGTGGACCTTTCCGGCGTGACCGAAGCGGATTCGGCCGCGCTCGCACTGCTGCTCGACTGGCTGCGGGCCGCCCACGGGGCCGGCCGCCGCTTCACCGTGAGCGGCCTTCCCGACGGATTGCGCAGCCTCGCCGCGCTTTACGGCATCGACACCCTGTTGCCCCTCGAATCCTGACGTCTTTCTCTTCGTGAACCTTCCCGCCATCCGCGTTGTCGCCGCCACCAAGCGCTATGGAGCCGTTCAGGCGCTCGCCGGCGTCGACCTGGAAGTCGCCCAGGGCGAGTTCTTCGGCCTGCTCGGCCCCAACGGTGCCGGCAAGACCACCCTTATCTCGGCGCTCGCGGGCCTCGTGCGTCCGGACAGCGGCTCCCTCGAGGTGATGGGCCACGACGTCGTCACCGACTACCGCAGTGCGCGGCGCCAGCTGGGTGTGGTGCCGCAGGAGTTGGTGTTCGACCCCTTCTTCTCGGTCCGCGAGCTCCTGCGCATCCAGTCGGGCTACTTCGGCATCCGCAACAACGACGACTGGATCGACGAGATCCTCGCCAACCTGGACCTCACCGGCAAGGCCGACGCCAACATGCGCACCCTCTCCGGAGGCATGAAGCGGCGCGTGCTGGTGGCGCAGGCGCTGGTGCACCGTCCGCCGGTGATCGTGCTCGACGAACCTACCGCCGGGGTGGACGTGGAGCTGCGCCAGGGGCTGTGGCAGTTCATCCGGAAGCTCAACCGCGACGGCCACACCATCGTCCTCACCACTCACTATCTGGAAGAGGCGGAGGCGCTTTGCGGACGCATCGCGATGCTCAAGGCGGGCCGGGTGGTGGCGCTCGACACTACCGAGAACCTCCTGGCACGCTTCACCACCCATTCGCTGCGTGTGCGGCTCGCCCGTCCCGAGCAGGCGGTCGTCCTCGGCGCGCCCGCGGTGGACGGCGGTTGGGTGGAGTTCGGTCTCGAGAGCTACGCCGAGGTGGAGCCCACGCTCGCGCGGCTGCGCGAGAAGGGTGCCGAGATCGTCGAGATGACGCTCGGCGAGGCGGACCTGGAACGGGTCTTCGTGGAGGTGATGAGTCGTGCCTGAGGAGCGCCTGCTCGGTTTTCGCACCCTGCTCTACAAGGAGGTGCTGCGCTTCTGGAAGGTGAGCTTCCAGACCGTGGCCGCACCGGTGCTGAACGCGGTGCTGTTCCTGCTCATCTTCTCCCACGTGCTCGACCGGCACGTCACCGTGTATGGGGACGTGAGCTACACCGCCTTCCTGGTGCCCGGCCTCATCATGATGTCGCTGCTGCAGAACGCGTTCGCCAACAGCTCGTCCTCGCTCATCCAGAGCAAGATCACCGGCAACATCATTTTCGTGCTGCTGCCGCCGCTGTCCTACCGGGAGTTCTATGCCGCCTACGTCATCGCCGCCGTGCTGCGCGGGCTGATGGTGGGGACCGGCGTCCTGATCGCCTCGCTGATCTTCGCCCCGCTGTCGATGGCCTCGCCCGGCTGGGTGCTGGTCTTCGCGCTGCTGGGCGGGGGAATTCTCGGCTCGCTGGGCGTGATCGCCGGCATCTGGGCCGACAAGTTCGACCAGCTGGCGGCCTTCCAGAACTTCCTGATCCTGCCCCTCACCATGTTGTCGGGCGTCTTCTACTCCATCCATTCGCTGCCCCAGGTATGGCAGGACGTGTCCCACGTCAATCCGTTCTTTTTCATGATCGACGGCTTCCGCTACGGATTCTTCGGCCAATCCGACGTCTCTCCGTGGCTGAGCCTCGGTGTGGTGAGTGTCTGTTTCGTGTTGCTCGCAACCCTTACCCTGGCCATGCTCGGCCGGGGATACAAGTTGCGGGCGTGAGGGAAAATCCATGTTTGATGCGGCACAAGTGAAGCAACTGATCGAGCAGGGCATGCCCTGCGAGTTCGTCGAGATCCAGGGCGACGACGGCGTCCATTTCACCGGGATCGTGGTGAGCGCCGAGTTCGAGGGCAAGCCGCGGGTGCGTCAGCACCAGGCGGTGTACGCCACCCTCGGCAAGCTCATGGGCAACGAGATCCACGCCCTGCAGCTGCAGACCTTCACGCCCGCGAAGTGGGCGGAGGTGCGCGGCGAGCTGGGCTTCTGAGCGCGCGCCGATGGACAAGCTGCTCATCGAAGGCGGGGTACGCCTCACGGGCGAGACCGTCATCTCCGGCGCAAAGAACGCCGCGCTGCCGCTGCTGTGCGCGGCGCTGCTCACCCGTGAGCCGGTGACCTTCACCAACGTGCCGCGCCTGAACGACATCGGCACCCTGCTGAAGCTCCTCTCCCAGATGGGGGTGAAGGTCGAGCGCGATGCGGACAGCGTGACCCTGGACGCCTCCGTGCTGGACAACCCGGTGGCGCCCTACGAGATGGTCAAGACCATGCGCGCCTCCATCCTGGTGCTCGGCCCGCTGGTCGCGCGCTGCGGCGAGGCGCGGGTGAGCCTGCCCGGCGGATGCGCCATCGGTGCGCGGCCGGTGGACCAGCACATCAAGGGGCTGCAGGCGATGGGTGCCGAGGTCGCGGTGGAGCACGGCTATGTGCATGCGAAGGTGCCGCGCCTGAAGGGCGCGAGGCTCTTCACCGACATGGTCACCGTCACGGGCACCGAGAACCTGATGATGGCCGCCTGCCTCGCCGACGGCGAGACGGTGATCGAAAACGCGGCGCGCGAGCCCGAGGTGGTGGATCTCGCCAACTGCCTGGTGGCGATGGGCGCCCGTATCTCGGGCGCCGGCACGGACGTGATCCGCATCCGCGGCGTGGAGCGTCTCTCCGGCACCACCCACCGCATCATGCCCGACCGCATCGAGACCGGCACCTACCTGTGTGCAGCGGCGGCCACCGGCGGTGATATCCGCCTCACCGGCACCTCCTCTGCCTATCTCGACGCAGTGGTGGACAAGCTCATGGATACCGGCTGCGAGGTCGTGACCGAGCGCGATGCGATTCGCCTGAAGGCGCCCGCCCGGCTCACCGCGGTCAGCATCCGCACCGCACCCTATCCCGCCTTTCCGACGGACATGCAGGCGCAGTTCATGGCGATCAACGCGGTGGCGACCGGCGCCGCGATGATCCGCGAGACCATCTTCGAGAACCGCTTCATGCACGCGGTGGAGCTGCAGCGCCTCGGCGCCGACATCCGCATCGACGGCAACACCGCGGTGGTGCAGGGCGTGGAGCGGCTGCAGGGCGCGACCGTCATGGCGACCGACCTGCGCGCCTCGGCGAGCCTCGTCATCGCGGGCCTGGTGGCCGAGGGCGAGACGGTCATCGAGCGGATCTACCACCTGGATCGCGGCTACGAGCGGCTGGAAGAGAAGCTCTCGGCGCTGGGCGCGCGGGTGCGGCGGCTGGCCTGAGGGGGCCGGTTCCTTGTGGCCGGATGTAGCCGCGGCGGAATCCGGGAACGGCGGTGAAGCGATCACACGCGGCCCCCGGATTCCGTTGCACTCCATCCGGGCTACATGAGGCCGGACGTTCCGGTCGCATCGGGGCGCTCGCGCGTTGTTTGCCGCGAGCGCGCGGCCGGCCGCGGTACAATGTCGCCCCGACCATTCCGACGAAGGCGTCATTCGTGTCCAGCATCACCCTCGCGCTCTCCAAGGGCCGCATCTTCGAGGAGACGCTGCCGCTCCTGGCGGCGGCCGGCATCACGCCCGCCGACAATCCCGAGACCTCGCGCAAGCTCATCATCGGTACCAACCGCCCCGACGTGCGGCTGGTGATCGTGCGCGCGACCGACGTGCCGACCTACGTGCAGTACGGGGCGGCCGATCTCGGCATCGCGGGCAAGGACGTGCTGCTCGAGCACGGCGGGGCGGGGCTCTACCAGCCCCTGGACCTGAACATCGCCCGCTGCCGGCTGTGCGTGGCGGTGCCCAAGGGCTTCGACTACGCGAGCGTGGCGCGCCCCGGCGGGCGCATCCGGGTGGCGACCAAGTACATCGCGAGCGCCAAGGCGCACTTCGCCGACAAGGGCATGCATGTGGACCTCATCAAGCTCTACGGCTCGATGGAGCTCGCGCCGCTGGTGGGGTTGGCCGACGCGATCGTCGACCTGGTCTCCAGCGGCGGCACGCTGCGCGCCAACAACCTGGAAGAGGTCGAGGAGATCATGCCGATCAGCTCGCGCCTGGTGGTGAACCAGGCTTCGCTGAAGCTCAAGCGCGAGCTCATCCAGCCAGTTCTGGATGCTTTTGCCGGAGCAGTGAAATGACCGATATCCCCGCCATTCGCCGCCTGGACGCGCGCGACCCGGATTTCCTCCCGACCCTCGATGCGCTGCTCGCCTTCGAGAGCGGCGCCGACGCGCGAATCGATGCCGCGGTGACCGAGATCCTGCAGGCGGTGCGCACCACCGGCGACGCCGCGGTGATCGAGTACACCCGCCGCTTCGATCAGGTCGACGCGCGTTCCATGGCGGCGCTCGAGTTGCCGCGCTCCGAGCTCACCACGGCCCTAGACGGGCTCTCCGTGGAGCAGCGCGAGGCCCTGCGGCTCGCGGCCGACCGGGTGCGCATCTATCATGAGCGCCAGCTGCTCGAGTCCTGGAGCTACACCGAGGCGGACGGCACCCGCCTGGGCCAGAAGGTCACGCCGCTTGACCGAGTGGGCCTCTACGTGCCGGGCGGGCGCGCGGCCTATCCGAGCTCGGTGCTGATGAACGCGATTCCGGCCAAGGTGGCGGGCGTCGGCGAGCTCATCATGGTGGTGCCCACGCCGCGCGGCGAGAAGAATGCTCTCGTGCTCGCGGCCGCCGCGATCACCGGCGTCGACCGGGTGTTCACCATCGGCGGGGCGCAGGCGGTGGCCGCGCTCGCCTACGGCACCCAGACCCTGCCGCAGGTGGACAAGATCGTCGGTCCGGGCAACGCCTACGTGGCGGAGGCCAAGCGCCGGGTGTTCGGGACCGTGGGCATCGACATGGTGGCCGGGCCCTCCGAGGTGCTCGTCATCTCCGACGGCAGCGGCCACGCCGACTGGGTGGCGATGGATCTCTTCGCCCAGGCCGAGCACGACGAGCTGGCCCAGTCCATCCTGCTGTGCACCGACGCGAGCTTCATCGATGCGGTGGCGGCCTCGATCGCGCGGCTCCTGCCCACCATGCCGCGGCGCGACACCATCGCCGCCTCGCTCGCCAACCGCGGCGCGCTGATCCATGTGGAGAGCATCGAGCAGGCCTGCGCCATCGCCAACCGCATCGCGCCCGAGCACCTGGAGCTCTCCCTCGACGACGCAGAGCGCTGGATCGATCACATCCGCCATGCCGGGGCGATCTTCGTGGGGCATTGGTCGGTGGAAGCCCTGGGCGATTACTGCGCCGGGCCCAACCATGTGCTGCCGACGATGCGCAGCGCGCGCTTCTCCTCGCCCCTGGGCGTCTATGACTTCCAGAAGCGGACCAGCATCATCCAGGTGTCCGAGGCGGGGGCGCAGACCCTCGGAAAGGTCGCCTCGGCGCTCGCTCATGGCGAGGGGCTGCAGGCACATGCGCGGTCGGCCGAGATGCGGGTGCGGGGGTAAGCATCCCGTCGGGGCAGGGAACCCGCGCGACGCGCGCTGCCGTTCGTGGCGGGTCGGGGGCCTAGCCGAGGATTTCGCGCAGCGCGCCGACGAGAATCCCGCACTGCGCGTCGGTGCCCACCGTGATGCGCAGGTACTGATCGATACGCGGCTGCCGGAAGTGGCGCACGATGATGGCGCGCTTGCGCAGTTCCGCGGCGAGCTCGCCGGCGTCGCGGCCGGGGTGGCGGGCGAACACGAAGTTGGCGGCGGAGGGTAGCACTCCGAAGCCGAGGCCCGAGAGATCGGCGGTGAGTTGCTCGCGGGTGCGGATCACCGCCTGGCAGGAGCGCCGGAAATGCGCCTCGTCCTCGATCGAGGCCACTGCGCCGGCGATGGCGAGGCGGTCGAGAGGGTAGGAGTTGAAGCTGTTCTTCACCCGTTCCAGCGCCTCGACGAGCTCCGGATGTCCCACCGCGAATCCCACCCGCAGACCCGCGAGGGAGCGCGACTTGGAGAAGGTCTGGACCACGAGGAGATTCGGATAGCGGGCGACGAGCGGGATCGCCGATTCGCCGCCGAAGTCCACATAGGCCTCGTCCACCACCACCACGCACTGGGGATTGCCGGCGACGATGCGCTCGATCTCGGCGAGCGGCAGCAGCCGCCCGGTGGGCGCGTTGGGGTTGGGGAAGATGATGCCCCCTGCGGCCACGTCGCCGTGGGGCAGGTAGTCCTCGGCGCGGATGGCGAGCGCGTCGTCCAGCGGCATGGTCTCGAACGGGATCTCGTAGAGGCCGCAGTAGACCGGATAGAAGCTGTAGCTGATGTCCGGAAAGCGCAGCGGCCGCTCGTGGCGCAACAGGGCGAGGAAGGCGTGGGCGAGTACCTCGTCCGAGCCGTTGCCCACGAACACCTGGTTCGGCGTGACGCCGTAACGTGCGGCGAGCGCCGCCTTCAGCCGGTCGGCATTGGGATCCGGATACAGGCGCAGGCCGTCCCCCGTCTCGGCGCGGATCGCTTCCAGTGCCCGCGGCGAGGGGCCGTAGGGGTGCTCGTTGGTGTTGAGCTTGACCAGATTGGCGAGCTTGGGCTGCTCGCCCGGCACATAGGGGGTCAGGCCGTGAACCACGGCACTCCAGTATCGGCTCATCGGAGGACGGCTATTCGCTTGAGATTTTGGGAGGGATGACGCGGCGCACCGCGCCTGCTACCGGTTAGCGGGCATTGTGGCCGGACAGGCGGGCGATGTTATCATGGCGCGACTACGATGCACCGAAGCGTCGGGCGCCCCTCCTACCGTAATCTCAAAGTCATGCGGCAAGCCGAAGTCTCTCGCGACACCCTGGAAACCCGTATTACCGTCCGGCTCGATCTGGACGGGAGCGGCAAGGCGCAGCTTGCCACCGGTGTGCCCTTCCTCGATCACATGCTCGACCAGATCGCCCGGCACGGCGCGGTGGACCTCGAAGTGCGCGCCGACGGCGATACGCATATCGACGATCATCACACGGTGGAGGATGTCGGCATCACCCTCGGGCAGGCGTTTGCCAAGGCGCTCGGCGACAAGAAGGGTATCCGCCGCTATGGCCATGCCTACGTCCCGCTCGACGAGGCCCTGTCGCGGGTGGTGGTGGATTTCTCCGGGCGGCCGGGGCTGCACTACTTCGTGGAATACACTCGTGCGCGCATCGGCAATTTCGACGTGGACCTCGCCCGGGAGTTTTTCCAGGGTTTCGTCAATCACGCCGGGGTGACGCTGCACATCGACAACCTGCGTGGCGACAATGCGCACCACCAATGCGAGACGATCTTCAAGGCCTTCGGTCGTGCGCTGCGCATGGCGGCCGAACGAGACGAGCGGGCGGCGGGGGCCGTTCCGTCCACCAAGGGCACTCTCTGATCCCGCCATATCCGGTATTCCATACGAGCGATTCCCCAGATGAGTGACGTAGCGATCGTCGACTACGGCATGGGTAACCTTCGCTCGGTCGCCAAGGCGATCGAGCATGTGGCACCCGAGCACGAGGTCGTGGTGACCTCCGACCCGGCGGTGGTGGCCGCCGCCGGCCGCGTGGTGTTTCCCGGCCAGGGGGCGATGCCCGACTGCATGCGCGAGCTCGAGCTGCGCGGCCTGCGCGAGGCGGTCCGCAAGGCGGCCGCGGAGAAGCCTTTCCTCGGGATCTGCATCGGTCAGCAGATGCTCTTCGAGCACAGCGAGGAAGGCGACGTGCCCGGCCTGGGCATCCTGCCCGGCCGTGTGGTGCGCTTTCCCGAGGAGAAGATGGTCGCCGCCGACGGCAGCCGCCTCAAGGTGCCGCACATGGGCTGGAACGGCGTGAGCCAGGCGGGGCCGCACCCCATGTGGGTGGGCATTCCCGACGGCGAGCGCTTCTACTTCGTGCACAGCTATTTCGTCGCCCCCGACGCCTCGTCGCTGGTGGCCGCGGAAACCCACTACGGGCTGCGGTTTACCAGCGCGGTGGCGCGGGATAATATTTTCGCCGTTCAATTCCACCCCGAGAAGAGCGCCCAGGCCGGCCTGCGGCTGCTCGCCAACTTCATGCGCTGGACGCCCTGACAGGCGGCGTGCCGCCGATCAGACTTCCACAGACAAAGATCAATCGATTTCGGTATGTTGCTCATTCCCGCTATTGACCTGAAGGACGGGCACTGCGTCCGGCTGAAGCAGGGTGAAATGGACGAGGCGACGGTCTTCTCGGAAGATCCCGCCGCCATGGCGCGCCACTGGCTCGAGCTCGGCGCGCGGCGTCTGCACCTTGTCGACCTGAACGGCGCTTTCGCCGGCAAGCCCAAGAACGAGTCCGCCATCCGCGCCATCATCGACGAGCTGGGTGACGACATTCCCGTGCAACTGGGCGGTGGCATTCGCGATCTCGATACCATCGAGCGCTACCTGGACAGCGGCATCTCCTACGTGATCATCGGCACCGCCGCGGTGAAGAATCCGGGCTTCCTGCACGACGCGTGCGGCGCCTTCCCCGGGCACATCATCGTCGGGCTGGACGCCAAGGACGGGAAGGTGGCGGTGGACGGCTGGTCCAAGATGACCGGGCACGACGTGATCGACCTCGCCAAGAAATACGAGGACTACGGCGTCGAGGCGGTGATCTATACCGACATCGGCCGCGACGGGATGCTCTCGGGGGTGAACATCGACGCGACCGTACGTCTCGCACAGGCGCTGCGCATCCCCGTCATCGCCAGCGGCGGTGTGGCCAGCATGAAGGACATCGATGCGCTGTGCGCAGTCGAGGAGGAGGGCGTGATGGGTGCCATCACCGGTCGCGCCATCTACGAAGGCACGCTCGATTTCGCCGCCGCCCAGGCGCGCGCCGACGAGCTCAACGGCGACCTGGGCTGATGCTCGCCAAGCGCATCATCCCCTGCCTGGACGTGAACGCCGGGCGCGTCGTCAAGGGAGTGAACTTCGTCGAGCTGCGCGACGCCGGTGACCCGGTGGAGGTGGCCCGGCGCTACGACGAGCAGGGTGCCGACGAGATCACCTTTCTCGATATCACCGCGAGCTCGGACGCGCGCGACATCATCCTGCACGTGGTCGAGCAGGTAGCCGAGCAGGTCTTCATCCCGCTCACGGTCGGTGGCGGCGTGCGCACGGTCGAGGACGTGCGCCGACTGCTCAACGCCGGGGCGGACAAGGTGAGCATCAACACGGCCGCGGTAAACAACCCGCAGGTGGTGGCCGACGCCGCCGGCAAGGTCGGCAGCCAGTGCATCGTCGTCGCCATCGACGCGAAGCAGGTCGCACCGGGCAAGTGGCACGTATTCACCCACGGGGGGCGTAACGACACCGGGCTCGACGCCGTCGAGTGGGCACGGAAGGTCGCCGCGCTCGGGGCGGGCGAGATCCTGCTCACCAGCATGGACCGCGACGGCACCAAGAGCGGCTTCGACCTCGCGCTCACGCGGGCGGTGGCCGACGCGGTGCCGATCCCGGTGATCGCCAGCGGCGGTGTCGGTACGCTCGAGCATCTGGCCGAAGGTGTCTCGGAGGGGCGTGCCGACGCGGTGCTCGCCGCCAGCATCTTCCATTTCGGGGAGCACACCGTGCGTGAAGCCAAGGAGCTCATGCGCGCTCGCGGAATCGAGGTGAGACTGTGAGCACGATGGTCAACAACCACCCGGCGCGCTGGCTCAACGAGGTCCAGTGGGACGACCAGGGTCTGGTGCCGGTGATCGCCCAGGAGGCGGCCACGGGCGACGTCCTGATGTTCGCCTGGATGAACCGGGAGGCGCTGCAGCGCACGGCCGAGACCGGCGAAGCGGTCTACTGGTCGCGCTCGCGGCGCAAGCTCTGGCACAAGGGGGAGGAGTCGGGACACGTCCAGAAGGTGCTGGAGATCCGCATCGACTGCGATCACGACGTGATTCTGCTCAAGGTGGAGCAGGTGGGCGGCATCGCCTGCCACACCGGGCGCCACAGCTGCTTTTTCCAGCGCCATCTCGCCGACGGCACGTGGGAGGCCGTCGATCCGGTATTGAAGGATCCCAAGGACATCTACAAATGATCGACATCGAAGTGCTGCATCGCGTGGCGGCCACGCTCGCCGAGCGCAAGAAGGCCGACCCCGATTCGTCCTACGTCTCGAGCCTGTACACCAAGGGGACCGACGCGATCTGCAAGAAGGTGGCCGAAGAGGCGGCAGAGACGATCATGGCGGCCAAGGACGCGAACATGCGCCATCTGGTCTGGGAAGTGACCGACCTGTGGTTCCACTCGCTGGTGCTGCTCTCGCACTTCGGTCTGTCGGTCGACGACGTGCTCGCCGAGTTCCGGCGCCGCGAAGGCGTTTCGGGCATCGACGAGAAGAAATCCCGCTCCACGCAAGCGAGCCAGCCATGAGCGACTGCATCTTCTGCCGGATCGCCAAGGGCGAGATCCCCGCGAAAAAGCTCTACGAGGACGACGACGTCCTCGCCTTCCACGACATCCATCCCGTCGCCCCGGTCCATATCCTCGTGATTCCGAAGCTGCACATTCCCTCGATGGCCGAGTTGCAGCCCGAGCACGCGCCCGTGATGGGCAAGGTGATGACCGTCGCCGCAAAACTTGCGCGGGAACAAGGATGCACCGACGGCTTTCGAAGCATCATCAACACTGGTCGGGTGGGACGCCAGGAGGTGTATCATCTCCATGTTCACATCCTGGGTGGTCCGGATGTGCTTCCGGCCATGTTGAAGCGTTGAGGAGAGGATATGGGTTCATTCAGCATCTGGCACTGGCTGATCGTTCTGGTCATCGTGGTGCTGGTTTTCGGGACCAAGAAGCTGCGTAACATCGGCCAGGATCTGGGCGGTGCGGTGAAGGGGTTCAAGGACGGGATGAAGGAGTCCGAGAAGCCCGCAGACGACTCGCAGCAACAGATCGGTGGCCAGACCATCGACGGTCACGTCAAGGAACGTGACAAGGTAAACTCCTGAGCGGCCTGCCGCCGACGGACCTGACGAGGGGCGCCGCACCAGTGCGCCCCTTCGTTTTCGTATGGCTCGCACGAAGCGTTCTGAATCATGTTTGATTTCGGTTTTTCCGAGCTCATCGTCGTCGCGGTGGTGATGCTCATCGTGGTCGGGCCCGAGCGGCTGCCCAAGGTGGCGCGTACCGCCGGTCACCTGCTGGGTCGCCTGCAGCGCTACGTATCGGATGTGAAGTCGGACATCCAGCGGGAGATGCAACTCGAGGACCTGAAGAAGCTGCAGCAGCAGGTCGAGGAGCAGGCGAGGGAACTCGAGAGCTCGATGCGCGGGCAGGTCGCCGCGGTCGAATCCGACCTCAACAACACGGTCGCCGAGGTCAAGGCGGTCTCCGGCGAGGTGCCCGCACCGGCTCCGGCGCAAGAGGCGGCGCAGCCTCCTGTGCCCGGCGTCGTTCCGCCCGTGGCCGTGGACGATGTCGCGGTGCCTGCCGAGCCGAGCCCGCAGCTCGAGCTCGGCCTCGACCCGGCCGCTGCGCCGGTGCGCCCGGTGGAGAAGGCATGAGCGAAGTGCAGGAAACCTTCATCTCGCATCTGGTCGAACTGCGCGACCGGATGCTGCGCGCCATCGTGGCCGTGATCGTGGTGTTCGTGTGCCTGATGCCGTGGGCCGGGGACATCTACGACATCCTGGCGCTGCCGATGATGAACACGCTGCCCGAGGGTACGCACATGATCGCCACCGGGGTGGTCACCCCGTTCTTCGTGCCGGTCAAGGTCACCCTGATGGTGTCCTTCGTCCTGGCGCTGCCGGTGGTGCTCTACCAGGCGTGGGCCTTCATCGCGCCGGGCCTCTATGCCCACGAGCGGCGCCTGGGCCTGCCGCTGGTGCTGGGCAGCACCGTGCTGTTCCTGCTCGGTATGGCTTTCTGCTACTTCTTCGTGTTCAACACGGTGTTCAAGTTCATCGCCGAGTTCGCGCCGAAGAGCATCGTGCCGGCGCCGGATATCGAGCAGTACCTGTCCTTCGTGATGACCCTGTTCCTGGCGTTCGGCCTCACTTTCGAGGTGCCGGTGGCGGTGGTCCTGCTGGCGAAGGTCGGGGCGGTCAGCATCGAAAAGCTCAAGGAGGCGCGTCCCTACGTGATCGTCGGGGCGTTCGTGATCGCCGCCATCGTCACGCCGCCGGACGTGATCTCGCAGTTCATGCTCGCGGTACCGATGTGCCTGCTCTACGAGGTGGGCATCGTGCTCGCGCGATTCCTCACCAAGCCGGCCGAGGCGGTCGAGCCGCCCGGCCGGGAGCTGGACCGCATCGATTCCTGAAGCCTGACAAGGCGTGAGTTGATCTGCTGCGCGGGCCGATGGCTGCGTCGAGCGGTGCTCGCTCCCTCGCCTATCTCCTTGATATGTCTTGGTCGCTGCGCGCCGCGCGCCTTGCCCTCGGCCCGCTCGCGACGATTTCTTCACACCTTCCGGGGCTGCATCCGAAGGCGGCTCCCGGATTCCGCCTTCGGCCCCCGGGCTGCGAATCTGTGCGCGGCGCAGCCGTTTGGGGCGCGTTCAGCGCCCCGGCGTCGGCCGCCGGCCGATCTCCACGGTAAGATCCAGCTCGCTGGCGGCGCGCCGTACCCGGAAGACCGCGTTGTGTCCCGGGCGCAACTCCGCCACCGTCTCGAGCATGCTCTTGGGGTCGCGCACGACCTTGTCTTCGACGCGGATCAGGACGTCGCCGGGACGGATGCCGGCCCGCTCGGCCGGGCTGTCGCGCAGCACGCCCGCGATGAGCGCACCGCCGGCCTCGGGCAGCCCGAAGGACTCGGCCAGCTCCGGTGTCACTTCCTGGATCTCCACACCTACCCAGCCGCGGGTGACCTCGCCGGTGGCCACGATCTGTTCGAGCACGTTGCGCGCGATGGACACCGGAATCGCGAAGCCGATGCCCAGCGAGCCGCCCGAGCGCGAGTAGATCGCGGTGTTGATCCCGACCAGGTTGCCGCCGCTGTCGACCAGCGCGCCGCCCGAGTTGCCGGGGTTGATGGCCGCGTCGGTCTGGATGTAGTTCTCGAAAGTGTTGATGCCCAGATGGCTGCGGCCCAGCGCCGACACGATCCCCATGGTCACCGTCTGTCCGACGCCGAAGGGATTGCCGATGGCGAGGACCACGTCGCCCACCTGGAGCGCGTCGCGGGATGCGAAGGTGATCGCGGGCAGCTGGCCGTTGCCCTGCAGCTTGAGGACGGCGAGGTCCGTCTCGGGATCGCGGCCGACGAGCTTGGCCGGGAACTTCCTGCCGTCGTTGAGGGCGACCTCGATCTCGTCGGCGGCCTCGATCACGTGGTTGTTGGTGAGCACGTAGCCGTCGGGGCTCACGATCACGCCGGAGCCTAGTCCCGACGAGCGCTGACGCGGCGCGTCCTCGAGCCGGTCACCGAAGAAATGGCGGAAGACCGGATCGTCGAGCAGGGGGTGGCGCGAGCTCTTGACGTCCTTGCTGGTGAAGATGTGCACCACCGCGGGCATCGAACGCCGCGCCGCTTCGGAATAGGAGCCCGGGGGCGGCCCTGCATCGGTCGGGCCGGGACCGGGGGCTTCGAGGATGGCCACCACCGAGGCCGGCCCGCCGCCTCGCAGCCACTCGGGCTTGAGCGTATTGAGCACGAACAGCACCGCGACGCTCACGGTCACGGCCTGCGCGAAGATCAGCCACAGGCGGCGCATAATGTCGGCCTAATCGGGGCGAGCGGGGATCGAACGGGCTCGCCGGGAACTGGAAAGAGGAAAGGGAGACCGTATGCAACTCATCGAGCTGCAAACTCATCTGGATGAACTGCTGGAAGTCTCGCGATTCAAGGATTATTGCCCAAACGGGTTGCAAGTGGAAGGACGGCCCGAGGTGGGCCGTGTGCTGTGCGGAGTGACCGCTTGCCAGGCGCTCCTGGACCAGGCGGTGGCCGGCGGCTTCGACGCGGTGCTGGTGCATCACGGCTACTTCTGGCGAGGCGAGGACGGGCGCGTCACCGGCATCCGCCGGCGGCGGCTCGCCACCCTGCTCAAGCACGACATCAGCCTGCTCGCTTACCATCTGCCGCTCGATGCGCACCCCGAGCTGGGCAACAACGCGCAGCTCGGCCGGCTCGTCGGCTGGGTCCCGGAAGGGCGCCTCGGCGAGCAGGACCTGGTCTGGATCGGGCGGCCCGTGCACCCCGAGACGGCCGGACAGATCGCCCGCTCGCTCGCCGCACGCCTCGGACGTGAGCCGTTGCTGGCGGGTGATCCCGCGCGTCCGGTGAAGCGTATCGCGTGGTGCACCGGTGGCGCCCAGGGCTATTTCGAGCAGGCCATCCTCGGCGGTGCCGATCTCTACGTTTCAGGGGAAATCTCGGAGCAGACGGTGCATCTCGCCCGCGAGTCGGGGGTGGCCTACATCGCGGCCGGCCATCACGCCACCGAGCGCTATGGCGCGCACGCGCTGGCGCGCCATCTGGCGGAGCGCTTCGGTATCGAGACCCGGTTCGCCGACATCGACAACCCGGTGTGAGCGGCAGGATAAAGAGGAGACCCGGTTCGCGGCTTCCGCCGCTCCTGCGGGCCCGAATCCCCCCGTAGGAGCGGCGGAAGCCGCGCGTGCCCTAGAGCGTACGCTCCGGCGCTGGCTCCGTCGGTTCGCCCGAGCCGGCGTCTTCCGCGCGGTAGGGGCCGAGCTCGATGTCCAGGATGGTCGACAGCAGAAGGATCTCGTCGATCACCGCGAGCGGGAAGCCCTGGCGCGTGCCGTCCCGGTTGTCGCGCAGCAGTCGCTGCAGGTAGGCCTGACAGTCGCGCGTGCCCCAAAGCTTCTGGATCGTCTCGATCGCGTGCGGCATCTGCTCGATCGTGTAGCTGGCAGTGCGCGCCTCGTCGAAGGTCTCCCAGGTGACGGCCTTGACGTTGAAGGTCTTGTTGAGCTGGCGGGCCAGTCCGTCGAACTCGGGTCGCAGGCCTGCCGCCCGATAGACCTCCAGCAGCTTGAGCCAGGGGGTGACGGCCTGTTTCGGGTTGGCGTGGATGAACTCGGCCAGGGTCTCCGCGGCGCCGTGCACCCGGCCGAAGCCCATCATGATCTCGGCCAGTTCGATCGCCGACTCGTGCTCTTCGGCGCTCTCTTCCTCGAGCACGATGGGTGCGACCTTGCCCGGCGGGCGCGCTCCCGGCGAGAGATCCCAGTCGAGCGAGGACAGGCTGGGCTCGGGTACCGAAGTCATGATGCCCTGGGTTTTCGGCGCGGCCAGCGTGCCGGACTCCGTCAGGGGCCAGACGGTGGCCGGTTGGGCGTTTTCCGGCCCGGGCGCAGGGAGTGTCGGTTCGGGCTCGCTCCGGCGCGGACGCAGCCGCGGCAGCACGAAGGCGAGTGCCGCCGCCAGGGCGGCAAAGAGTGCCACATAGGTCCAGCCCGAACGGCTGGAGGAAGCTGGTGGCGAAGCGGGAGGTGCTTCGGGCGTGCGCCCCTCGATCGCCGGTCGGGCGCTCCCGGCCGGGGGGCTGCTCGAAGCAGCGGCGATCTGGCCGTCGACCGCCGCCACCTGCGCGGTGAGCGCTGCCTGGATTTCCTCGAGCCGACGGATGCGCTCGAGGAGCTCGAGCTGGGTATTGATCGAGCGGTCGATTGCCGCGACGAGGCGCTCTTCGCGCGCGCGCTCGTCGTCGGCGGCGCCGGCGGGGGCGCCGCGGGCGCTCCCGGGTTCGTCCTCGGCGAGCACCAGCCGGTCGGATCGCACGGGTGGCGGGTCACGGCGCGCGGCACGCTCGGGCGCCGGTTCGGCCTGCCGCGCTGCGCGGGCGGGCGTGGGAGCGGCGGTCGCCGACAGCCGCTCGAGGTCGGGCATCGCGAGCTCGGTTCCGGGCGGGAACGGGCGCGAGGTGGACGCGCCTTGCCCTAGCAGTTCGGGGTTCTCGCGCCTCAATCCGGCCAGGAAGCGTTGCCGCGTAGCCGGATCGTCGGGGTAGAGGGCTTGCGCGAGGGATTGGGCCGATTCGCCCGGGGCGGAGATCCAGGTGCGCCCGGTGCCGGAGGAGCGGGCCGTGCGGCGGGCGGATCGGGCAGGCGGTGCGGCTTGGGGCGCGGGTTCGGCCGCTGCCGGAGTGGCGACCTCGCCCGGGTAGGGCAGCAGCAGCGTGTACTCGCGCTGCAGGCGCGAAGTGCAGGTCTCCTCGAGCGTGATCCGGACGATCGGCTCGAAGAGTGGAGCGGACTGGCTCACCACGATGCGCAGCCCGTCCCCCCGTCCCACCACGCCCACGCGGGCACGGTCCACGTTCGGAATGCCGTCCATCGCGGTGCCGCCCGGCACGACGCGTACGCATTCGCCGATCCGGGCGGGCTGGCGCATTTCGGTGCGGACCTCCATGCGGAAAGGCTCGCCGATCGCCGAAACCGCCGCCACTTCACCGAGTATGGCCGCCATCGCGCCCGGAACCGGGATGGCGAGCAGCCCTGCCATCAACAGGCTGGTGGTTAGCGAGTTCGTCTTCATTCTCCGCGCGCCTGGCGGCTCCTGATGGATATGGAGGAGGGCGTCTGTCAGCAGTTTGCCGCGCATTTTAAAGAAGTCATGCCGGACTCGGGCTGATCATCGGACAAGATCCGTGACATTGTAATCGGATGTTTCCACTTTTCCCTAATGTCATGGAGGTTTCCGCCCTTGCGTCGCGACACGTCGACTCACCGGAGAATCGGGTTAAGATCGGGTCTACCATACGTTGCCGTACGCAAGACCATGCCGCTTTCCCCGCCCGCCCGTCCGCGCCAGCGAATCCACTCCCGCCGCATCGAGATCGAAGGCTTTCGTCGGGACGACGGACTGCTCGAGCTCGAGGCGAGCCTCGTCGACGTGAAGGATCTCGACTACCCCATCGCCTCCGGGCTGCGCCGAGCGGGCGATCCGGTGCATCACATGAGGGTGCGAGTCACCCTGGACGGGGAGTTCAACATCCTGGACGCCGAGGCGTCGTCCGAGCGCGTCCCCTACCCGGGCGGCTGCGACACCATCGGCCCGGCCTACCGCCGGCTCGTCGGCCTGAATCTGGTGCGCGGCTTTCGCCGCACGGTGGGCGAGATGTTCGCCGACGTGCGCGGCTGTTCGCATATCACCGAGCTCCTGCTCTCGCTTCCCACCGCGGCGATCCAGACCTTCGCCACCTTCCGGCGCGACAACGAGGATACGCCGGAAAAGCCGTTCCAGCTCGATCGCTGCCATGCGCTGGAGTGCTCGACGGAAACGGTGCGCCGCTACTACCCCAAGTGGTATCGGGGCCGCCTGAAGACGGGATGATCCGAGCCGCCGGGCACGCCGTCCTTCAATTCTGCACTGCGCAAATCCGGTTATAATCCCGCGATCTTGCGGCGATCGCGCCCGGTCGGGGGCGAGGCGCGAGACGGGTCGGGCAGCCATGCCCGGCCGGCAGCGGTGTGCGTCGGACGAGGGAGACGGCGCATGTCGCGGAGTGAATGCTCCGAAGCGTCCCATCAACCTGTTCGCGGCGGCCTCGGGCGTCGCGGCTTCGATCGAAGGGCAACCATGAAGATTCATGAGTACCAGGCAAAAGAAGTACTGAGAAAGTACGGCGTGGTCACGCCGCGCGGTATCCCCTGCTTTTCCGTGGATGAGGCGGTCAAGGCGGCCGAGCAGCTCGGCGGCAGCATCTGGGTGGTGAAGGCCCAGATTCACGCGGGCGGCCGCGGCAAGGGCGGCGG
>DYFV01000074.1 GCA_020725025.1 Azoarcus sp. | reverse complement strand
GCCGCGGCCAACCGCGTCGCGCTGGAAGCCTGCGTCCAGGCCCGCAACGAAGGCCGCCAGGTCGAGAAGGAAGGCAAGGAGATCCTCACCGAGGCCGCCAAGTCCAGCCCCGAGCTCAAGGTGGCGATGGAGACCTGGAAGGAGATCAAGTTCGAGTTCGACACGGTGGACAAGCTGGACGTCCAGCACCGCTGAGCGCCCCCACCCTACACCGAGAGGAAATGAAAATGAGCGAAGTGCAAGACTATCCGTCCCGCCCGTCCGACCCGGCCAGCCGCAAGATGGGCACCTTCTCCTACCTGCCGCCGATGACGCCGGAGCAGATCCGCAAACAGGTGGAGTGGATCGTGAAGAACGGCTGGAACCCGGCCATCGAGCACACCGAGCCGCAGCACGCGATGTCCAACTACTGGTACATGTGGAAGCTGCCCATGTTCGGCGAGACCGATGTCGACAGCATCATCGCCGAGCTGGAGGCCTGCCACGCCGCCAACCCGGAGAACCACGTGCGCCTCATCGGCTACGACAACTACAAGCAGAGCCAGGGCGCCAACATGGTGGTATATCGCGGCAAGGCCGTGTGACCACGGGTCCGGCCCAGGCCCCGGCACGCGTGCCGGGGCCTGGGAGCCGAGCCTGAAGGGAGCCCGAGGCTCCCCCGAACCGTGGCGAGGAAGCTCCGGTCCTCCTGCCGGAGCAGCTAGCGCCGCATCCGTTTTCTCCCGCCGTCCGGCCGTTCTCCCACTCCCTCTCTTCGACGGGCGGCGGGTCTTCTCTTCGGAGGCTGTCGTCATGAACGACGTCATCGCGCAGTACCGCGTCACCGAGCGGCCCTACTGGCGGCCGGTGGGCGACGAGGTCGAGCTCTTCGAGGCGGCCCATGCCGCCCGGATGCCCATGATGCTCAAGGGCCCCACCGGTTGCGGCAAGACGCGCTTCGTCGAGTACATGGCGTGGCGGCTGGAGAAGCCGCTCGTCACGGTAGCCTGCAACGAGGACATGACCGCGAGCGATCTGGTCGGGCGCTTCCTGCTCGACGCCGCCGGTACCCGCTGGCAGGACGGGCCGCTCGCCGTCGCCGCGCGCCACGGCGCCATCTGCTACCTGGACGAGGTGGTCGAGGCCCGACAGGACACCACCGTGGTGATCCACCCGCTGACCGACGACCGGCGCGTGCTGCCGCTGGAGAAGAAGGGCGAGCTCCTGCGCGCCCACCCCGACTTCCAGCTGGTGATCTCCTACAACCCGGGCTACCAGAGCCTGATGAAGGACCTCAAGCAGTCCACCAAGCAGCGCTTCGGCGCGCTGGACTTCGGCTATCCGGTGCACGAGGCGGAGGTGGAGATCGTGGCTCACGAGGCGGGCGTCGAGGCGGCGGTCGCCGACAAGCTGGTGGCCATCGCCGAGCGCGCGCGCAACCTCAAGGGCCACGGGTTGGACGAGGGCATCTCCACCCGCATGCTGGTCCACGCCGGCGAGCTCATCGCTCGCGGCGTGGCCCCGGTGGCCGCCTGCCGCGTCGCGCTGGTGCGTCCCATCACCGACGACCCCGACATGCGCGACGCGCTCGACGCCGCGGTGTCGACCTTCTTCTGAAAACCGGGGGATCACGATTTCCACAATCCCCGGATTCCGCCGGGGCTCCATCCGGGCTACGCGCCGCCTCGTAGCCCGGACGGAGTGCAACGGAATCCGGGGGCAGGGGGTCCGTGTTCCGCGGCCGTTCCTACGAATTCTGCCCGAGGTGCCCACATGAGCATCGATCTCGCCGATTACGCCGAACTCGTCGAGGAGCTCCCGGAACGCCACCGGGAGCTGCTCGCCGCCGAATGGGTGGAGGCCGTGCGCGTGCTCTCCCCACGCGGCCTCGACAACTGGCTCAAGAGCGCGGTGGCGCTCGCCCGCATGGGCCGCGGCGGCGACATCGTGGCCGCCTGGCTGGAGGACGTGCCGGCGGTGGCGCGCGAACTGGGCGAGGACGTCGTCGCCGACTTCGCCCAGCAGTGCCTGCTCTTCGCCTCGCGCACCTCGGGGGCGGTGATCGCGCTGGTGATCGCCACCGCGCCCACCGCCGCGCGGCGCCTGGGCGACCCGGAGCTCTTTCGCGCCTACCTGCAACTGCTGAATGTGCTGCTGGGCCAGGCGCCCCGGGGCCTGCGGCCGATGCTGGAGCATCTGGACGAGCTCCTCGGGGTGCTCACCCTGGGCGGGCTGCGCCGCTGGGCATTGTGGGGCGCCCAGGCCCACCGCACCGACTTCGAGGCCCAGACCGCCTATTTCGGACTCGCCTCCGAGGAGGCGCGCGCCATGCTCCAGCAGGAGAGGAAGGGCACCCTCTTCGTCGACGTCCACCGCCGGATCGGGATGTACCTGCGGGCGCTGTGGGGGCGGGACTTCTTCATGCGGCCCACGGCGGGCGATTTCGACGCCCGCGAAGGCTTCAAGCCCTTCATCGCCGACTGGTTCCTGCATCTTCCCGACGCCTACGACGACTGGGAGGGTATTCCCGGCCTCGACCTCTACCGCGCCGCTGCCGCCCACTGCGCGGCCCACGTCGCCGCCACCAGGAAGCGCATCGACGCCGACCGGCTCGACGCCCTGCAGCAGGCCTGCGTGGGCCTCTTCGAGGACGCCCGCGCCGAGACCCTGGCGATCCGGCGCTTCCCACGGCTGAAGGACCTGTGGGCGAAGTTCCATCGGCCCGCCGAGGCGGCGGAGTCCGTCGGCCCGATGCTCGATCGCATCGCCTTCGCGCTCCTCGAGCCCGCCTGCACGGACGCCGACCCGATCGTGGCCTGGGCGCGCGAGGCCTTCGCCGCCGCGGACCCCGAGGAGGCCGGCTCCTCCCTCGAGCTGGGGCTCGCGCTGGCCGAGCAGTTCCGCCGGCGCGCGCTGCCCTTCTCGCCCCATCGGGACGTGCAGCGCGCCCCCTATCGGGACGACAACCGCTACCTGTGGGAGTACGAGGAGTACGACTACGCCCAGGCGGTGGGGCGCGATTGTCCGGGCGAGCAGCAGGTGCGCCGCTACGTCAGCGTCTCGGAGATGGTGAACGAGGTGGAGGTCGAGACCGCCGGCGACGACGCCCAGGAGATCTGGGTGTGCGCCACCGAGCTCTTCGACGACGACGGGACGAGCTTCAACCAGAAGCTCGGCCGCGAGCCGGTGGCCGAGCCGCGCCACTACGAGGAGTTCGACTACCACATCCAGCTCGCGCGGCCGGCCTGGACGACGGTACAGGAGAAGCGCCCGCGCCTGGGCGAGCTGGCGCTGGTCGAGCACGTCCTGGACGAGCACCGCAAGGTCACCCAGCGCCTTCGCCACCTGCTAGACGCGCTCCAGCCCCAGGGCGTGCAGCGCGTGCGCAAGCTGGAGGAGGGCGACGAGATCGACCTGGAGGCGGCGGTGCGCGCGCTCATCGACCTGCGCCTGGGCAGCCAGCCCGACCCGCGGGTGATGATGAGGTCCATCCGCAAGACCCGCGACACCGCGGTGCTGGTGCTGCTCGATCTCTCCGAATCCACCAACGACCCGGTGGCCGGGCAGGACTACACCGTGCTCGAGCTCACCCGCGCCGCCACCGTGCTGCTCTCGGAGGCGATCCACAAGGTGGGCGATGCCTTCGCGGTGCATGGTTTCTGCTCCGACGGCCGCCACAACGTCTTCTACCAGCGCTACAAGGATTTCGGCGACTCCTGGGGCGACCTGCCCAAGGCGCGCCTCGCCGGCATGGAGGGGCGCTTCTCCACCCGCATGGGCGCCGCCATCCGCCACGCCGGCCACCACCTCGCCCAGGTCAAGGCGACCAAGAAGCTGCTGCTCGTCGTCACCGACGGCGAGCCCGCCGACATCGACGTGCGCGATCCCCAGTACCTGCGCTTCGACACCAAGAAGGCGGTGGAGGAGCTGGGCCGCGCCGGCGTCACGCCCTTCTGCCTGACCCTGGACCCGCGCGCCGACCAGTACGTCGCCCGCATCTTCGGCCAGCGCAACTACCTGGTGCTCGACCACGTGGAGCACCTGCCGGAGCGGCTGCCGCAGCTCTACGCGCGGCTCACGCGCTAACGAGGCGCGGCAGCGATGCGCGACGCTAGCCGCTGCGCTTCAGCCGATAGTTGAGCTGCGGGCGCGTGATCCCCAGCAGCCGCGCCGCCGCGGAGAGGTTGCCCTTGGCCCGCCGCACTGCGCCCTGCAGCAGCTGCTGCTCGAAGGCTTCGAGGGAGATCCCCGAGGCGAGCACCGCCTCGCACAGCTTGTCGCCGTCGCCGGCGTCGCTCGCCTCGAGCTTGCCGGCGCGGCCCACGCAGTCCTGGCGCGTCTCCTGGCTGCCGGCGAAGAGGTGCTCGACCTCGATACAGCCGTTGGGCGGGGCGAGGATCACGCCGCGCTCGATGATGTTCTCCAGCTCGCGCACGTTGCCCGGCCAGTTATGGTGCTTGAGCGCCCGCAGCGCCTTGTCGGTGACGCCGGCCACCCGCTTGTCGTGCAGCGTGGAGAAGCGCTCGATCATGGCGTCCACCAGGGGCGGGATGTCCGCCACCCGCTCGCGCAGGGGCGGAATCTCCACCGGGTATACGTTGAGGCGGTAGAAGAGGTCGCGCCGGAAGCGGCCTTCATTGACCGCCCCGAGCAGGTCGACGTTGGTCGCGGCCACCAGCCGCACGTTGATCTTGCGCACCCGCTCGTCGCCCAGGCGCTCCACCTCGCCTTCCTGCACCACGCGCAGCAGCTTGGCCTGGGCGGGCAGCGGCAGCTCGCCGATCTCGTCGAGGAAGAGGGTGCCGCCGTCGGCGCGCTCGAACTTGCCCGCGCGCGAGGCGTGCGCCCCGGTGAATGCCCCGCGCTCCACGCCGAAGAGCTCGGACTCGATGAGGTCGTGGGGGAGCGCCGCGCAGTTCACCGCCACGAAGGGGCCGCCGCTCCGCGGGCTCATCTCGTGCAGCGCGCGCGCGAAGCGTTCCTTGCCGACGCCGGTCTCGCCCAGCAGCATCACGGTGACGTTGGTCGCCGCCGCCTTGGCGGTGAGGTCCAGGGCATGGCGGAAGCTCGCCGAGTCGCCGATAAGGCTGGTCGTCTTCTTCGGGCATTCGATGGACGAGCGCAGCGCCTCGACCTGCTCGCGCAGCTCCAGCAGCCGCCCGACGATGGAGTCGGCCTCGTAGTAGGGCGTGTGCTGGTCGGCGTCCGGCCATTCCTCCACCGGCTTGCCGACGATGCGGCAGTGGTTGGTGCCGGTCGCCGCGCACTCCACTTCCTTGAAGAGGATGAAGCGGCCCATGAAGCCGGTGGTGTAGCCCGAGGCGTAGCCGATCTGCATCCAGCACACCGGCTCCTCGGCCTGGCCGAACTCCTTGTGGTGGACTTCCGCCTCCCAGGAGTGCTCCCAGATGAACTCGCCGAAGAAGTGGCCGCGGGCGATGTCGATCTCGAGCTTCACCGGCTCGACCTGAACGCTGCCCTCGAGCATGTGCAGCTGCGGGCCGACGACGAAGGCGTCCACCGTCGCCTGGTCGCCGCGCACCTTCTTCGCCAGCTCCGCGTCGCGCAGCCCGGAGGCGAATCCCATGCGTGTCAGCATGCGCCGCGCCTGCTCGGCGCCGAGGGAGCCGATGAGCTCCTTGCGCAACTCGCCGAGCGCCGCCGCGTGCATCAGCAGCATGCGGCTCTCGTCCAGCCAGATCAGCCCGTCGTCCGACGAGAACCGGATCAGGCGGCGCAGGTCCGCGTTCTCCGGGTAGTGGATGCCACTCACCATCTCTCCTCCTCCGTATCTCCCCGCGTCGTGTGTGCCGACTCGCGGCCGGTGGCCGTCGTACGGGGTGGCGCCCTTCGGTCCTTTGTCCCGCGAAGCGTTTGACCATTTGGTGAAAGCTGCCCCGCCGCTTCATCAAATGATCAAAGGCGCCTGCCCGGTCACCGCTCGTTCAGGCGGCGCAGGCGCTTGATTCTATTGAATCTCGAGATTTTCTCCAAATGGCACGAAAGTTGTATCGACCAGGGACGTGCCGTCCAGGACGGCCTATTACAACACGCCACCCGCTCCCGTCCGCAATGGCCGGGAGACGGGGAGGGATGGAGACAAGGATGGTCGGCAAGTTTTCGATCCGCATCGAGGAGAGCGGCGAGACGTTCGCCTGCGCGGACTCCCAGAACCTGTTGCGCGGGATGGAGCAGTTGGGCCGGCGCGGCATCCCGGTGGGGTGCCGGGGCGGCGGCTGCGGCGTGTGCAAGGTACACGTGAAGAGCGGCGCCTACGAAACCCGCAAGATGAGCCGGGCCTGCCTCTCCGAGGCCGAGGAGGCCGCGGGGATCGTGCTCGCCTGCAAGGTGTTCCCCCGCAGCGACCTATCGGTGTCGGTGGTGGGGAAGATGGGGCGCACCCTCGTGCCCGCCGCAGAAACCCCCCTGTCTGCGCGGCTGTAGGCCCTTTCGATCATTTCATTCACCTGATGCAGCGATTTGATCATTTGATCACCCGGCGAGCACCGTCTCTCGAGGGAAAATCTCGAGAAAAGTTACGCATAGCGAGATAAAACAGTAATTTGCGGGTTTTGGCACGCTCCTTGTTAAGTGAGCACCGCACGGAAGCCCAGGAGGCAGACAGCAATGGAAAAACGGCAACACCCCCCGATCGACGTCACCCGCAAGTTCGTCCGCATCATCGAGGAGCGGCACGACGGGCTCATGGTCTTCGAGTTCGCCATCGGCGAGCCGGAGCTTTGCGTCGAGATGCTCCTGCCCCGTGATGCCTTCGAGGAGTTCTGCCGCACCAACCGGGTGATCCGGCTGGAGCCGGCCGAAGCGGGCGCCGAGTCCCGGACCGATTGGGACTGGAACCTGCGCGAGGCGACCCAGCAGCGCTTCCGCCAGCAGTCGTAACGCAACCCGCAGCACCCACAGAAAAGCTCAGGAGGAGAGACACATGCAAATCGACTTGCGGACGGTCACGATCAAGCCGTTGCGCCACACCTTCGATCACGTCGCCCGCCGCCTCGGCGGGGACAAGCCCGCCTCGCGCTACCAGGAAGGCACCCTGGACATCCAGGCCACCGACAACTTCCACTACCGCCCGACCTGGGACCCGGAGCACGAGATCTTCGACGCCAGCCGTAGCCGCCTGGTGATGGCCGACTGGTACGCCTTCAAGGATCCGCGCCAGTTCTACTACGGCGCCTACACCCTGGCCCGGGCCAAGCAGCAGGACACCGCCGAATCGAACTTCGACTTCGTCGAGTCGCGCGGCCTGGTGGACGTCATCCCGGAGGACGTCAAGCGCGCCGCCCTGGCCGTGCTCCTGCCCCTGCGCCACGCCGCCTGGGGCGCCAACATGAACAACGCCTTCATCGCCGCCTACGGCTACGGCACCGCCATCACCCAGCCCTGCCTGTACCAGGCCATGGACCAGCTCGGCATCGCCCAGTACCTGTCGCGCATCGGCCTGCTGCTCGACGACGTCGAGGCGCTCGATGCGGCCAAGGACGCCTGGATGAGCGACGACGCCTGGCAGGGCCTGCGCCGCTACGTCGAGGACACCTTCGTGCTGAAGGACCCGATGGAGCTCTTCGTCGCCCAGAACGTGGCGCTGGACGGCCTGCTGTATCCCCTGGTGTTCGAGACCATCGTCGACGGCGTGCTGTCGTCGCAAGGCGGCACGGCGATCGCCATGCTCACCCAGTTCATGAACGCCTGGCACGCGGAGACCCGGAAGTGGGTGGACGCCACGGTGAAGACCGCCGCCGCCGAGTCGGCCGCCAACAAGGCGCTGCTCGAGGAGTGGGTGAGCCATTGGCGCGACCGCGCCGCCGGTGCCCTCAACCCGGTCGCCCAGATCGTCCTCGGTGCGACCACCGACGAGCACCTCGGCGAGGTGATCCAGCAATTCAACGCGCGCCTGGCCAAGGCCGGCGTTCAAGTCTGAGGGAGCCGCGCCCCATGTCCACCGTGTTCATCGCCCTGCAGGCGAACGAAGAGACCCGCCCGATCATCGAGGCGATCACCGCCGACAACCCCCACGCCGTGGTGCACCAGCAGCCGGCGATGGTGAAGATCGACGCCGAAAACCGCCTCACCATCCGCCGCTCCACGATCGAGGACCTGATCGGCCGCGACTTCGACCTGCAGGAGCTGCACATCAACCTGATTTCCCTGACCGGCAACGTCGACGAGAGCGACGACGAGCTCACCCTGAGCTGGCACGCCTGAGACCGGAGGAGACAAGACAATGGATATGAAAGTCGCCAAGAAGAAGCTCGGCCTGAAGGAGAAGTACCAGGCCATGACCCGCGGCCTCGGCTGGGACACCACCTACCAGTCGATGAAGGACGTCTTCCCCTACGCCGAGTACGAGGGGATCAAGATCCACGACTGGGACAAGTGGGAGGACCCCTTCCGCCTGACCATGGACGCCTACTGGAAGTACCAGGCGGAGAAGGAGCGCAAGCTCTACGCCATCATCGACGCCTACGCCCAGAACAACGGCCACCTCAACGTCACCGACGCGCGCTACATCAACGCCATCAAGCTGTTCCTCAACGGCATCAGCCCGCTGGAGTACATGGCGCATCGCGGCTTCGCCCACGTGGGCCGCCAGTTCCCGGGCGTGGGCCCGCGGGTGGCCTGCCTGATGCAGTCCCTGGACGAGATCCGCCACGCCCAGACCCAGATCCACTCGCTGTCGAACTACAACAAGTACTACAACGGCTTCCACGAGTTCCGCCACATGATCGAGCGCGTCTGGTACCTGTCGGTGCCGCGCTCCTTCTTCGACGACGCGGTCACCGCCGGGCCGTTCGAGTTCATGGTGGCGATCGGCTTCTCCTTCGAGTACGTGCTCACCAACCTGCTGTTCGTGCCCTTCGTCTCGGGTGCGGCCTACAACGGCGACATGGGCACCATGACCTTCGGCTTCTCCGCCCAGTCCGACGAGGCCCGCCACATGACCCTGGGCCTCGAGGTGATCAAGTTCATCCTCGAGCAGGACCCGGACAACCTGCCCATCGTGCAGCGCTGGATCGACAAGTGGACCTGGCGCGGCTACCGCGTGCTGACCCTGGTCGGCATGATGATGGACTACATGCTGCCCAAGCGCATCATGAGCTGGAAGGAGGCCTGGGAGGTGTACTTCGAGGAGAACGGCGGCGCGCTGTTCAAGGACCTCGCCCGCTACGGCATCCGCCCGCCCAAGCACCTGGACCAGATCGCCTTCGACAAGGACCACATCTCGCACCAGGCCTGGGGCACCTTCTACAACTACGCCGCGGCGGCCAACTTCCACACCTGGATCCCGACCGAGGACGAGATGGACTGGCTGTCGAAGAAGTACCCGAACTCCTTCGACAAGTACTACCGCCCGCGCCTGGAGCACTGGCGCGAAGAGGCGAAGAAGGGCAACCGCTTCTACAACAAGACGCTGCCCATGCTGTGCCAGGTGTGCCAGATCCCGATGATCTTCACCGAGCCCGGCGACCCGACCAAGATCTGCTACCGCGAGGTCCAGCACAAGGGCATGAAGTACCACTTCTGCTCGGACGGCTGCAAGGAGATCTTCGAGCACGAGCCGGAGAAGTACAGCCAGGCCTGGCTGCCGGTGCACCAGATCTACCAGGGCAACTGCTTCCCCGAGGGCACCGACCCTACCGCCGAAGGCTTCGATCCGCTCGCCGCGGTGCTCGAGTACTACCACCTGCCGTTCGGCCAGGACAACCTCGACTTCGAAGGCTCCCAGGACCAGAAGAACTTCGAGACCTGGCGCGGCATGGCCACCAAGAACGATTGACCGATCAGAGATAAGGAGACCGACATGGCAGTCGCTGCCCTGCGGAAATACGAGTTCGAGCCGGCGGACAAGCTGGAGAACTTCCACGGCGCCCAGCTCCTGTACATCGGCTGGGAAGACCACCTGCTGTTCTGCGCCCCCTTCTGCCTGGCGCTGCCGCCGACGACGCGCTTCGGCGACGTCGTCCGCGACCTCCTGCCGGGCATCTTCGGCTACCACCCGGACTTCGCCAGGATCGACTGGGCGAAGGTGGAGTGGTTCAAGTCCGGCCAGCCGTGGCAGCCTGACTTCGACAAGTCGCTGGCCGAGAACGGGCTCGGGCACAAGGACGTGATCCGCTTCCGGACGCCGGGGCTGACGGGGATCGGCGGGTCGTGCAGCTGACGTCCCCGTGACCCGGATGGAGCCGAAGGTTCCATCCGGGTCACGAAGCCACGAATCGAATGACGGGCGCGAGACCCGCACCGCTCCGGAGAGAGACATGACTTACGAACTGACCATCGAGCCCCTCGGCCAGACCATCGAAGTCGAGGAAGACCAGACCATCCTCGACGCCGCCTTGCGCGCCGGGGTGTGGCTGCCCCACGCCTGCTGTCACGGCCTGTGCGCCACCTGCAAGATCCAGGTGGTCGACGGCGAGATCGACCACGGCGAGGCCTCCAGCTTCGCGCTGATGGACTTCGAGCGCGACGAGGGCAAGGCGCTCGCCTGCTGCGCGCGGCTCGAGAGCGATGTCGTCATCGAGGCGGACGTGGAGGAGGATCCCGACGCGGAATCGATCCCGGTGCGCGACTTCACCGGCACCGTGACCCGCGTGGAGGCGCTCACGCCCACCATCAAGGGCGTGTTCGTCGAGCTCGACGAGCCCATCCGCTTTCAGGCCGGGCAGTACATCAACCTGGAGATTGCGGGCGAGGACATGACCCGCGCCTTCTCGCTGGCCAACCCGCCGGCGACCGGCAGGGAGATCGAGCTCAACGTGCGCATCGTCCCCGGCGGCAAGGGCACCACCTGGATCCACGAGCGGCTCGCGCCGGGCGACCGGGTGACGCTCTCCGGCCCCTACGGGCGCTTCTTCGTGCGCAAGTCGGCCGACGGCGGGGCGATCTTCATGGCGGGCGGTTCCGGCCTGTCGAGCCCGCGCGCCATGATCCTGGACCTGCTCGCCGCGGGCGACAGGCGGCCCATCACCCTCGTATACGGCCAGCGCCGGCGCGAGGAGCTCTACTACCACGAACAGTTCCTCGCCCTCGCCGCAGAGCACCCCAACTTCACCTACGTCCCGGCCCTCTCCGACGAGCCGGCGGACTCGGACTGGCAGGGCTTCCGCGGCTTCGTGCACGACGCGGCCAGGCACCACTTCGACAACGATTTCCGCGGCTACAAGGCCTACCTGTGCGGCCCGCCGCCGATGATCGAGGCGTGCATCACCACCTTGATGCAGGGACGGCTGTTCGAGAACGACATCTACACCGAGAAATTCTTCTCTGCCGCGGACGCACAGCAGGTGAGGAGCCCGTTGTTCAAGAGAATCTAAAAATCTCGAGAAAAAGGGTTTACACCGAAATAAACCGCTTGTATCGTCTGACCCGTTGCATCGAGACAGAGCACCCCGCCGGCGTCCGCGTCACGGTGGGCCATTTCAAGAGGAGACAACCATGGCAATGACTGGCGTTCTGCGTCCCGGCCACGCCGCCCTGCGCGTGCTGGATCTGGAAGAGGGCATCAACCACTACAAGAACGTGCTGGGCCTCATCGAGACCGGCCGCGACAAGCAGGGACGGGTCTACTTCAAGGCCTGGGACGAGCGCGACCACAACAGCGTGGTGATCCGCGAGGCCGACCAGGCGGGCATCGACTTCTTCGCCTTCAAGGTGGCAAGCAAGAACGACCTGGAGAAGCTCAACTCCGATCTGCGCGCCTACGGCGTGCATACCGAGCGCATTCCCGCCGGCGAGATGCTGGAGACGGGCGAGCGCATCCGCTTCGAGATCCCCTCGGGCCATCAGATCGAGCTCTACGCCGAGAAGACCGATGTGGGCAACGGCATGAGCTACACCAACCCCGACCCCTGGAACCAGGACGCCGAGCGCGGCATCGCCCCGATCCGCCTCGACCACGCGCTGCTCTACGGGCCGGACATCGAGAAGGTGCAGAAGCTGTTTACCGAGGTGCTGGGCTTCTACCTCGTCGAGCACGTGCTGATGGAAGACGGAAAGACCGATCTGGCGATCTGGCTCTCCACCTCCATCAAGGCTCACGACATCGCCTTCGTGCGCCATCCGGAGCCGGGCAAGCTGCACCACGTCTCCTTCCTGCTCGACAGCTGGGAGAAGGTGCTGCGCGCGGCCGACATCATGTCCATGAACAAGGTGTCGATCGACATCGGCCCCACCCGCCACGGCGTCACCCGGGGCACCACCATCTACGCCTTCGACCCCTCCGGCAACCGCTTCGAGACCTTCTGCGGCGGCTACCAGTGCTATCCGGACTGGAAACCGATCACCTGGACCTGGGACGAGGTGGGCACCGGCGTGTTCTACCACGACCGCAAGCTGAACGAGCGTTTCCTGACGGTGGTGAGCTGAGAGCGGGGCAGGCGCGGACTGAGCGAGGCGCGGCTTGGATGCGCGCCCAGGTAGGGGCTGCCGTGGGTCCGTAGCCCGGATGTAGGAACGGAATCCGGGGTCGGCGTGGATCGCTCCGCCGCCCGACCCGGATTCCGCTTGGGCTCCGTCCGCGCTACGCAATGGCGCTGTGCGCGCGTAGCCGGGGTGAAGCGCAGCGTAATCCGGGTCGGCCCGTCCGGCGGGCCTAGGCCGGCCGCTTCCCGTTGCTGAAGAAATCCTCCGGCATCCTGCGCACCGCATCCAGGGTGCGCAGGATGTGCTCGGCGAGGATGGCGCAGGCCCGGTCGGCGTCGCGGGCGAGGGTGGCCTCGAAGATCGCCTGGTGCTCCGCGTGGATGTCCCGCGGAATGGTCTGGCGGAACAGCGCGATGCGCCGGTACCGCTCCGACTGCTGGTAGAGGATGTTCTGGAAGTGGCGTATCCAGCGCGACGGGCAAGCGGCGATCAGCGCCTCGTGAAAGGCGCGGTTGCGCGCCTCCCACTCCTCCTGGGTGTCGACCTCGTGCTCGGCCAGGCGCTGTTCGGCGCGGGTGAGGCGGTGGAAGGCCGCCACCAGGCCCGCTTCCCACACGTCGTCACCGCGCTCGATGGACTGGCGCAACGCATCGGTCTCGAGCAGCACCCGGGTGCGGGTGATGTCCTCGAAGTCCTCCAGCGAGATGGGCGCCACCCGGAAGCCGCGCTGCCCCTGGGCGACTACCAGGGCGTCGGTGACGAGGAGCAGCAGCGCCTCGCGCAGCGTGCCTGCTCCGACGTCGTACTCGTCCTTCAAGTGTTCCACGCGCAGCTTCTCGCCGGGCGGGCGCACGCCTTCGATGATGTCGCGGCGCAGCCGGTGATAGGCGGCCTCGACCAGGGTCTTGGGTTCGGCCCGTTCGGCCGTTGCGGTGTCGTTCATGGCGGTTCTCGTTCCGCGGTCGGTCTGACCAGATTCTAGTCGAATCCCGAGTTTAGGGAGCAAACGCAAAAATCTCGAGAAAACCTGTTGACGTCGAGATTATAGCGAGATAACTTTCGAGGCGTCACCCCGGAGCAGAAAGTCATGAAGACCGCCCTGACCCAATCGACCATCGCCCTCGAGGCCGCCAGCGCCGCCGCCCTGGCCGCGGTGCGCCACGCCGAGTCCCTCGGCCTGCGGATCAACGTCGCGGTGGTCGATGCGGGTGGTCATCTCACCGCTTTCCTGCGCATGCCCGGTGCCTTCATCCAGTCCATCGAACTCGCCATCGACAAGGCCTATACCGCGGCCGGCTTCGGGTTCCCGACCAAGGACTGGATGAGGCTCGTCGGCCACGACGACGGGATGAAGCTCGGGTTTTCCTCCCGTCCGCGGCTCATCGTGTTCGGCGGCGGGCTGCCGATCCGGGCGGACGGGGAATTGATCGGCGGCATCGGCGTGTCCGGTGCCTCGGAAGAACAGGACGAGGCGTGTGCGAGGGCGGGGTTGAAGGCCGTCGGGCTGGAGTAAACGCCGCTCCTCACGCCGCAACAGGACAACCGCAACAGAGGTACCGAACCATGCAACTGATCCACAACTTCATCGACGGCGAGTTCCGCGAGGCCGCGGGCGGCAAGCGCTTCCCCAAGCGCTCGCCCTTGGACAACCGGCTCATCGCCGAGGTGAGCGAAGCGGGCCGCCAGGAAGTCGATGCGGCCGTGAAGGCCGCCCGCGCGGCGCTCAACGGCCCCTGGGGCGCGATGACCGTGGTCGAGCGCGTGGACCTCCTCTACGCGGTCGCCAACGAGATCAACCGGCGCTTCGACGACTTTCTCGCCGCCGAGGTGGCCGACACCGGCAAGCCGAAGAGTCTCGCCTCCCACATCGACATCCCGCGGGGCGCGGCGAACTTCAAGATCTTCGCCGACGTGGTGAAGAACGTCGCCACCGAGGCCTTCGAGATGGCCACTCCGGACGGACGCGGCGCGCTGAACTACGCGATCCGCCGCCCGGTGGGCGTGGTGGGCGTGGTCTGCCCGTGGAACCTGCCCCTGCTGCTGATGACCTGGAAGGTCGGGCCGGCGCTCGCCTGCGGCAACACCGTGGTGGTGAAGCCCTCCGAGGAGACGCCCCAGACGGCCACCCTGCTGGGCGAGGTGATGAACGCCGTCGGGATGCCCAAGGGCGTCTACAACGTGGTGCACGGCTTCGGGCCGGAGTCCGCGGGCGAATTCCTCACCACCCATCCGGGGGTGAACGCCATCACCTTCACCGGCGAGACCCGCACCGGCGCCGCCATCATGAAGGCCGCCGCGGTGGGCGCCCGCCCGGTCTCCCTGGAGATGGGCGGCAAGAACGCCGCCATCGTCTTCGCCGACTGCGACTTCGACGCCGCGGTCGAGGGCACCCTGCGCTCGGCCTTCGCCAACTGCGGGCAGGTGTGCCTGGGCACGGAGCGGGTCTATGTGGAGCGCCCGATCTTCGAGCGCTTCGTGGAGGCCATGAAGCGCGGCGCCGAAGGCATGCAGCTCGGCCGCCCGGAGGACGCCGCCACCGGCATGGGCCCGCTCATCAGCCAGGAGCACAAGGCAAAGGTGCTCTCCTACTACCGCAAGGCAGTGGAGGAGGGGGCGACCGTGGTCACCGGCGGCGGGGTGCCCGACATGCCGGGCGAGCTCGCCGAGGGCGCGTGGGTGCAGCCCACCATCTGGACGGGCCTGCCCGAGACCGCCTCGGTGATCAAGGAAGAGATCTTCGGCCCCTGCTGCCATATCGCCCCCTTCGACAGCGAGGAGGAGGTGCTGCGGCTGGCCAACGACAACGAGTACGGGCTCGCCACCGCCATCTGGACCCGCGACCTCGCCCGCGCCCACCGGGTGGCGGCGCGCATGGAGGTGGGCCTCGCCTGGGTGAACTCCTGGTTCCTGCGGGACCTGCGCACCCCCTTCGGCGGCGCCAAGCAGTCCGGCATCGGCCGCGAGGGCGGGGTCCATTCCCTCGAGTTCTACACCGAGCTCAAGAACGTGTGCGTGAAGCTGTGAGCGCGCCGGCCATGAACACGGACAGCCCCGAGATCGGCCGCAGCGTCGTCGCGGCGGGCATCCGGACCAACTATCACGACGTGGGCAGCGGCTTTCCGCTGCTGATGATCCACGGCTCCGGGCCGGGCGTATCGGCGTGGGCCAACTGGCGGCTGGTCATGCCGGCGCTCGCCGAGCGTTCGCGGGTCATCGCGCCCGACATGGTGGGCTTCGGCTTCACCGAGCGGCCGACGGACCAGAAGTACGACATGGACGCCTGGGTCGCCCAGGCGGTGGGGCTGCTGGACGCCCTCGACATCGAGCGCGCGGACCTGGTGGGCAACTCCTTCGGCGGCGCGCTGGCCCTGGCGCTGGCGATCCGCCACCCGCGCCGGGTGCGCCGGCTGGTGCTGATGGGCAGCGTCGGCGTGCCCTTCGAGATCACCCCGGGGCTCGACGCGGTGTGGGGCTACCAGCCTTCGCTGGAGAACATGCGCGCGCTGCTGGATCTCTTCGCCTGGGACCGCGGCCTGGTGAACGACGAACTCGCCCGCCTGCGCTACGAGGCCAGCATCCGCCCCGGCTTCCAGGAGTCCTTCGCCGCCATGTTCCCCGCCCCGCGCCAGCGCTGGGTGGACGCCATGGCGAGCGCCGAGGCCGACATCCGCGCCATCCCCCACGAGACCCTGGTGATCCACGGCCGCCACGACCGGATCATCCCGCTCGCCAACTCGTTGACGCTCGCCCAGTGGATCTCCCGCGCCCAGCTCCACGTCTTCGGCCGCTGCGGCCACTGGACGCAGATCGAGCATTCCGCCCGCTTCGCCCGTCTGGTCGGCGATTTCCTCGCCGAGGCGGGCGCCGACGAACCCGATTTTTCGAACTGAGAGAGAGACCATGGACCAGGCAACGATCGAACGCCTCGGCGACGAGCTCTACACCGCGCTTACCACCGGCGAGGTGCTCGACCCGCTCACCACCCGCCACCCCGAGATCACCATCGAGGAGGCCTACCACGTGCAGCAGCGCATGCTCGCCCGCCGGCTCGCCGCCGGCGAGCGGGTGGTGGGCAAGAAGATCGGCGTCACATCAGCCGCCGTGATGAACATGCTGGGGGTGTATCAGCCCGACTTCGGGTATCTGACCGACGGCATGCTCTACAACGAGGGCGAAGCCATCCCCATGTCGCGGCTCATCCAGCCCAAGGCGGAGGGCGAGATCGCCTTCATGCTCAAGCGCGACCTGAAGGGCCCCGGTGTGACCGCCGCCGACGTGCTGGCCGCCACCGAGGGCGTGATGACCTGCTTCGAGATCGTCGATTCGCGCATCCGCGACTGGAAGATCAAGATCCAGGACACCGTCGCGGACAACGCCTCCTGCGGCGTCTTCGTGCTGGGCGACCGGCTGGTGGATCCGCGCAAGGTGGATCTCAATACCTGCGGCATGGTGCTGGAGAAGAACGGCGAGATCGTCGCCACCGGCGCCGGCGCCGCCGCCCTGGGCGCCCCCGCCAACGCGGTCGCCTGGCTCGCCAACATGCTGGGCAGCCTCGACATCCCGCTCAAGGCCGGCGAAGTGATCCTCTCCGGCTCGCTCGCCGCGATGGTGCCGGTCAAGGCCGGCGACAACCTGCGCGTGACCATCGGCGGCATCGGCGGCTGCTCCGTGCGCTTCGTCTGACACCCCGATTCCGACAAGAGAGAGATCAGCGATGAAAAAAGTGAGATGCGCCCTGATCGGCCCCGGCAACATCGGCACCGATCTGCTCTACAAGCTGCAGCGCAGCCCCGTGCTCGAGCCGGTGTGGATGGTGGGCATCGACCCCACCTCCGAAGGCCTCGCCCGCGCCCGCGACATGGGCCTGAAGACCACCGCCGAGGGCGTGGACGGCCTGCTGCCCCACGTGGCGGCCGACGACATCCAGATCGCCTTCGACGCCACCAGCGCCTACGTGCACGCCGAGAACAGCCGCAAGCTCAACGAGTTGGGCGTGCTGATGATCGACCTCACCCCCGCGGCCATCGGCCCCTACTGCGTGCCGCCGGTGAACCTCGCCCAGCACGTGGGCAAGCGCGAGATGAACGTGAACATGGTCACCTGCGGCGGCCAGGCCACCATCCCGATGGTTGCGGCGGTGAGTCGCGTGCAGCCCGTGGAATACGGCGAGATCGTGGCGACCGTGTCCTCCCGCTCGGTGGGCCCCGGCACCCGCAAGAACATCGACGAATTCACCCGCACCACCGCCGGCGCGGTGGAGAAGGTCGGCGGCGCCAAGAAGGGCAAGGCCATCATCATCATCAACCCGGCCGAGCCGCCGCTCATCATGCGCGACACCATCCACTGCCTGACCGAGTCCGAGCCCGACCAGGCGGCCATCACCGAGTCCATCCACCGGATGATCGCCGAGGTGCAGAAGTACGTGCCGGGCTACAAGCTGGTGAACGGCCCCGTCTTCGACGGCAACCGGGTCTCCATCTTCATGGAGGTGGAGGGCCTCGGGGATTACCTGCCGAAGTACGCCGGCAACCTGGACATCATGACCGCCGCCGCCGCCCGCACCGCCGAGATGTTCGCCGAGGAGATCCTCAAGGGCGAGCTCGTCCTCGAACCTGCGACCGCCGCCTGAGGAAAAGACCATGGATCTGAAAGGCAAGAAGATCACGCTGCACGACATGACCCTGCGCGACGGGATGCATCCCAAGCGCCACCTGATGACCCTCGACCAGATGCGCACCATCGCCCAGGGCCTGGATGAAGCCGGCGTGCCGCTCATCGAGGTCACCCACGGCGACGGCCTGGGCGGCAGCTCGGTGAACTACGGCTTTCCCGCCCACACCGACGAGGAGTACCTGGGCGCGGTGATCCCGCTCATGAAGCGGGCCAAGGTCTCGGCCCTGCTGCTGCCGGGCATCGGCACCGTCGACCACCTCAGGATGGCCCACGAGCTGGGGGTGAACACCATCCGCGTGGCCACCCACTGCACCGAGGCGGATGTCTCCGAGCAGCACATCGGGCTCGCCGCCAAGCTCGGCATGGACACCGTGGGCTTCCTGATGATGGCGCACATGAACAGCCCCGAGGGGCTTGTCGAGCAGGCCAAGCTCATGGAGAGCTACGGCGCCAACTGCATCTACGTCACCGACTCCGCCGGGCATCTCCTGCCCGACACGGTGAAGGCGAGGATCGGCGCGGTGCGCGCCGCGCTGAAGCCCGAGACCGAGCTCGGCTTCCACGGCCACCACAACCTCGCCATGGGCGTGGCGAACTCCATCGCGGCGATCGAGGCGGGCGCCAACCGCATCGACGCGGCCGCCGCGGGCCTGGGGGCCGGCGCGGGCAACACGCCCATGGAGGTGCTGGTGGCGGTGTGCGACCTGATGGGCATCGAGACCGGCGTCGACGTCTTCCGGATCCAGGACGTGGCCGAGGATCTGGTGGTGCCCATCATGGACTTCCCCATCCGCATCGACCGCGACGCCCTCACCCTGGGCTACGCCGGCGTCTATGGCTCCTTCCTGCTCTTCGCCAAGCGCGCCGAGAAGAAGTACGGCGTCCCGGCCCGCGAGATCCTGGTGGAGATGGGCCGGCGCGGCATGGTCGGCGGCCAGGAGGACATGATCGAGGACACGGCGCTGAGCCTGGCCAAGCAAAGGGAGATCGCAGCATGAAGCTCGACCGCGCGACCATCGAGAAGCTCGCCGCCCACCTGGAGACCTGCGAGCTGGAGGCGAAGGACACGCCCAAGATCACCGACGACCATCCGGACATGGACTGGGACGACGCCTACGCCATCCAGGACGAGATCCGCCGCCGCAAGCTCGCCCGCGGCGCGCGCATCGTGGGCCTGAAGGCCGGCCTCACCTCCCACGCCAAGATGAAGCAGATGGGCGTGGACACCCCGGTATTCGGCTTCCTCGCCGACTACTTCGACGTGCCCGAGGGTAGCGAGGTGGACACCGCCAAGCTCATCCACCCCAAGGTCGAGCCCGAGATCGCCTTCGTCACCAAGGCGCCCTTGAAGGGGCCCGGCTGCCACATCGGGGCGGTGCTCGCCGCCACCGACTTCGTCATCCCGGCCATCGAGATCATCGACAGCCGTTACCGCGACTTCAAGTTCGACCTGAAGAGCGTGGTCGCCGACAACTGCTCGTCCTCCCGCTTCGTGGTCGGCGGGCGCATGGGCGACGCCGCCGAGCTCGACCTGCGCACCTTGGGCGTGGTGCTGGAGAAGAACGGCCAGCCGGTCGCCTTCGGCGCCGGCGCGGCCGTGCTCGGCCACCCGGCCGCGGCGGTGGCGATGCTCGCCAACATGCTGGGCGAGAAGGGCGAGGAGATTCCGGCCGGGACGCTGATCCTGTCGGGCGGCATCACCGAGGCGGTGGCCGTCGAGGCGGGCGACGCGGTGACCCTGCGGGTGCAGGGACTCGGCTCGGTTTCGGTTCGGTTCAAGTAACGGGGGAGCATCGACATGCCGTTCGCTCAGATCTACCTCCTCGAAGGCCGCAGCGACGAACAGAAGCGCGCGGTCATCGAGAAAGTCACCCAGGCGCTCGCCGAGGCGGTGGACGCCCCGGTCGCGAACATCCGCGTCTGGATCCACGACGTGCCGAAGACCAACTGGGGCATCGCCGGACAGACCGCCAAGGACCTGGGCCGCTAGTGCCGCGCGCCGCCTGAGCGGCGCCTTTCCCGACAACACCAATCGACGCGCCGGAACACGCATTCCGGCGTGCGGGGGCCGCTTTGCCCTTCGTTCAAAGCATGCAGTTTGGAGGAGAGTGTGAAGACAGCATTCATCGGGCGCGTGGCGCCTCTTGCCGCGTTCGTCGCGGCGATCGTCGTTGCGGCCGGACTGGGCGGATGTTCTCCTGTCGCTGACGTTTCCGCCGTCATGGCCGAGCGGGCCCGCCCCGTGCAGCGCTACGACGTCACTCAGGCCCTGGCCGCCAACGGACGGGTGGTGGTGGCGGGCACCCAGAGCGGCGCGGTGCTCGTGTCGGCCGACCACGGGCGCAGCTGGCAGCGCCGGCCGCTCGGCGCGGCGTCCCTCATCGGCCTGGCCACCTGCCCGGACGGCGGCTTCGTCGGCATCGACTTCTACCGCAAGGTGTGGTCGGCCGACCCGCTCGCCGAGAACTGGCGGCCGGTCGCCCTCGACAAGCCGCGCACCCCCCTCACGGTCACCTGCGATGGGCAGGGCCGCTGGTGGGTGGCCGGCACCCGCGCGACGCTGGCGGTGAGCGCCGACCACGGCGCGAGCTGGACGGTCACCGACCTGGGCGAGGACGCCCAGTTCACCGCGATCCAGTTCATCGACGCCGAGTACGCCATCGCCGTGGGCGAGTTCGGCATGGTGGCGGTGAGCGAGGACGGCGGCGCCTCCTGGGCCCTGCGTGCCCCGATTCCCGACGAGTTCTATCCCTACGCGATGCTCTTCGCCGACCGCCAGCGCGGCTGGGTGAGCGGACTCGCCGGCCAGATCCTGCACACCACCGACGGCGGCGCCACCTGGTCGCGCCAGGCCAACGCCACGCAGCTTCCCCTCTATCGCCTGTTCATGCACCAGGGCGTGCCCCACGGGGTCGGCGCGGGTGGCGCGCTCGCCCGCCTCGACGGCGACGGCTGGCGCGCGGTCCCGTATTCCGATCCGCAGCCGGTCTTCCTGGCCGCCGGCGCCTCACTGCCCGGGCAGCAGGCCCTGGTGGCGGGCGGGCCCGGCGGGCTGCTGCGCGTGATCGGCACCGACGCCAACTGACGAGGACCCCTCAGATGGTCAGCAAATCCAGACACGCCGTCACCCACGCCCTGCACCGCGCCGAGGAGTGGATTTTCGCCAACCCGAAGATCGTGCTCGCCGCGATCCTCGCGGTCACCGTGCTGTTCAGCCTGGCGCTGCCCAAGCTGCGCATCTATTCGGACTTCTCCGACCTGCTGCCCCAGAACCACTCCTACATCCAGGTCTACAACCGCCTGAAGGAGAACTTCGGCGGCGCCAACATGGTGGTGATGGCCATCGAGGTGGAGCAGGGCACGATCTTCAACGACGAGACGCTGCGCCTCATCCACCAGGCTACCCAGGGCATCGACAACCTGCCCCACGTCAACCACAACCTGGTGGCCAGCCTCACCCATCGCACGTCCCGAAAGATCTACCTGGACGAGCAGGGCGGCTTCGCCTCCGACGCCTACTACGACCCGCTCAAGCCCTCCCGCACGGTGGCCGAGCTCGAGCAGCTCAAGAAGGACGTCATTGCCAACCCGACCATCTACGGGCTGATGGTGTCGCCCGACCTCAAGGCGGCGCTCATCAAGGCGCAGCTGGTGGAGGGCGACATCGACTACCGGGCGCTCTTCGACGCGGCGATGCAGGTGCGCGAGTCGGTCGCCGCGCCCGGCCACAAGGTCCATGTCACCGGCAACCCGGTGCTCACCGGCTGGGTGTACACCTACATCAACCAGATGGTGGAAATCCTGATGTGGACGCTCGCCCTGCTGGCGACCATCCTCATCGTCTACTTCCGCCGCTTCTACGGCGTCGCGCTGCCGCTGCTTGGCATCGCCTTGTCCTCCATCTGGGGTCTGGGCTTCATGGCGCTCGTAGGCATCAACCTCGAGCCCCTGTCCCTGCCCATTCCCTTCCTCATCGCCGCCCGCGCCACCTCCCACGGGGTGCAGCTGGTGGTGCGCTACTACGAGGAGCTGGCGATCACCCACAACGGCCAGCGGGCGGCGCGCAACGCCCTGGACGCGCTGTTCCGGCCCGGCTCGCTGGCCATCATCGTGGACGCGGTCGGCCTCGCGGTGCTGGTACTGGGCGCGGCGCCCTTCAACCACAAGCTGGGCATCGCGGCCGGCTTCTGGGGCCTGGCGGTGATCTTCACGGTGCACTTCATGGTGCCGCTCGCGCTCACCGTGCTGCCCCAGCCGCGGGTGACGGTCAACGGCAACCAGGGGGTACGCAATTTCCTCGGCGCGGCCATGGCGCGCACCGGCGGCACCGCGGGCGGCGCGCGCTCGATCCTGATCCTGACCCTGATCGGCGCCCTGGGCGGCCTGTATTTCGTGGGCCAGGTGAAGCTCGGCGAGTCCGAGCCCGGTTCGCCGCTGCTGCACCACCACCACGACTACAACGTGTCCACCACCGCCATCAACCGGCTCTTCCCCGGTTCGGAAGAGCTGCACGTGCTCGCCCGCACCGAGGAAAAGGGCGGCATCAAGCGCCCGGAGGTGATGGCGGCCATCGAGCGCTTCCAGGCGCACATGATGTCCGACCCGGCGCTCGGCGGCACCAAGGCCATCCCCGGGGTGGTGCGGGTGGTGAACAAGCTCACCCACAACGACGACCCGCGCTGGATGCAGATCCCCGACAACGCCGACGAGGTGGGCGGGCTGATGTTCGCCTACCTCGCCTCCAGCCCGGTGCCCGGCGCCCTCAAGGAGTTCGTGAACGCCGACGAGAACGAGGCGAACATGGTCTTCTACTACAAGGACCATCAGGCCGACACCATCGAGCGCGTGGTGGCGCTCGCGGAGGCCGGCATCCGCCAGATCGAGGCCGAGGTGCCCGGCCTGTCGATCGAGCTGGGCGGCGGGATCATCGGCGTCACCGCCGCGGCCAACCAGGCGCTGCACACCGACCACATGATCATCATCCCCGCGGTGATGATCCTCGCCTTCCTGCTGGTGATGGCCTACTACAACTCGGTCCACGCCGGCTGGCTGATGGTGCTGCCCATGCTGTTCGCCACGCTGATGACCTACGCCTACATGGGGGCGGCCAACATCGGCATCAGCGTCAACACCGTGCCGGTCATCGCCGTGGGGGTCGGGGTGGGCATCGACTACGCGGTCTACTTCATGGACCGCATCCGCGAGGAGTACGCCCGCCTCCACGACATCCGCAAGGCGGTCGTCACCGCGGTCGCCACCACCGGCTACGCGGTGTCCTTCACCGCCGTGACCCTCATCGCCGGGGTCGTGATGTGGATCTTCATGTCCGACCTGCGCTTCCAGTCCGATGCCGCCGTCCTGCTGTGTTTCATGCTGGTCGTCAATGCCATCGCGGCGGTCCTGATCGTGCCGTCCTGGTGCGTGGTGTTCAAGCCGAAGTTCGTCACCCAGGCGCGCTACGACGCCGACGGGGTGCTGGAAGCCGACTGATGGGTTCGTAGCAGCCGCAATGAGGTTTGTAGTGCCCGGCGCCGGGTGCCGCACCTGCCCGGCTCGAAAAACAAGGATGGAGACAACGATGACAAGGAAAAAAGGGGAAAGGCCGCTCGCATTGAAATCGGGGGTGCTGGCGGCGTCGCTGGCGCTGGCGCTGCCGGCCTGGGCGGGCGGCCTGCCCGATCTCGGCGCCAGTGCCGAGCCGTGGCAGGTGGACGTCCACTACGAGAACCACACCGCCTTCCGCGGCAAGGACGCCACGGGCGAGGAGGTGGGCCTGTCCAAGTTCCGCAACACCCTTCAGGCCGAGCTGGACAAGAAGCTCGCGAACGGCTGGACCTTCCACGGGGTGTTGCGCGGCTCCTGGGACGGCGTCTACCGCATGAACAAGGGCCAGTTCGGCACCGACGCGGGCGGGCCGATCACCCTGCAGTCGACCACGCCCGGCGGCTACATCGAGACGCCCCACGGCGCAGGACCGGTGACGCGGGATCTCGTGGCGGGCCTGGGCCTGGTGAACAACCAGTTCACCAACGGCTATCCGAACAGCCCCAACGACGGCTTTCGGGTGCTCGGCGACCGCTGGCACGATACGGACGGCGGCGTGGCCTTCGGCGTGCCGGTCCGTCCCTGCGACACCGACAAGCGCGGTTGTACCGACTTCGGCGGCTATGGCGACCTGACCCTCTCCGAACTCGAGCACCCGGAATTCAACGACCGGCTCGACTTCATCCGAGAAGCCTACGTGAGGAAGAGTATCCCGCTCGAGGACGGCAACGAGCTCTTCCTCAAGATCGGCAAGCAGCAGGTGGTGTGGGGCCGTACCGATCTGTTCCGGGTGCTCGACGTCATCAACCCGGTCGATTACTCGCGCAACAACATCTACGACGAGCTCGAGGACATCCGCATCCCGATGTGGATCCTGCAGGCCGAGTATCGAATGGGCGCGAGCGAGACGCTGCAGGACAGCAACCTGCAGCTGGTGTGGAACTTCGACAAGTTCCGCCCGAACAACCTCGGCCAGTGCGGCTCGCCCAACGTGATCCTCGACGCCGGCTGCTTCTTCCGCGGCATGAAGACGCTGTGGGACCACGGCGGCACGGTCGCCAACTTCGCCAACGTCGCGCCCGGCACCTTCCTCGCCACCAACTTCGGTCCCCACCAGATCGGGCTGGCCGACGTGAAGCTGCCCGAGTGGAGCCTGGAGAACACCCAGGTCGGCGTGAAGTACGAGGGAGTGACCATGGACGGGGTGGCCTTCTCCCTCAACGCGCTGCACTACCGCTCGCAGCTGCCCTCCCTGCGCGGCGGCAAGCGCGCGGTCAACGGCTTCACCGGCGAGGCGCGCGACGCCTGGCCCTATCTCATCTCCTTCGACATGCACTTCCCGCGGGTGAATCTGCTGGGCGGCTCGATGGACTTCCAGTCCGACACCCTGGGCGCGGCCTTCCGCCTGGAAGGGGCGATGACCTGGGGCGAGGAGTTTCCCAACACCAGCGAGCCCGAGCTCTACTCGCGCAACCGCGTCTGGCGCAGCGTGATCGGCGTCGACCGGCCGACCTTCATCCCCTTCATCAACCCGCACCGCACCACCCTCATCTCGGCGCAGCTGTTCTGGCAGCACATCTTCGACCACGAGCTCGAGGACGGCCCGCTGGGCAAGATCGGCATCCCCGACTGGGAGGACAACTTCATCGGCACCCTGCTCATCAAGGGCTTCATGATGAACGACCGCCTCAGCCCGCAGCTCATCATCGCCCGCGATTTCCAGGCCCGGGCCCACGCCATCGCCCCGTCCGTGGAGTGGAATGTCACCAACGACCTCAAGCTCACCTTCGGCGCCAACGTGAAGGGCGGCAAGGGCGCGCACCGCTTCGACGACTGCCGCTCCTGCAACCCGTGGCCGCCGTTTACCGCCGGGACTTACCCGGGCGACCCCACCCAGGCCCACTCCCGCGGCCTGTCCGGCTACGAGCCGCTCGGCCGCTTCCGCGCCGGCCCGATCGGTACCGCCATCCGTGAGGACGAGGTGTATTTCACCGTGCGCTACGCGTTCTGAAACCCGAGGAGACCTGAACAATGAACAAGATTGCACTGGCCGTCGCCGCCCTGGGCCTGGCCACCGCCGCCCACGCGGTCAGCGAGGCGGATATCGAGAAGTCCTTCAACCCCTACAAGGACGGCGTGCCCAAGGTGAACGGGCTCGCTGCCGGCACGGTGGTGAACAAGGCCAACGTCGAGCAGTTCAAGGACGTGCTCGACCCCGGCATGTACCTGGTGGTGAAGAACGGCTGGTACGAGATCAAGGTGGGTGCGACCACTTCCTTCGACGTGGACAAGCACTACGTCGCCGCCACCCGCGCCAACGCCGGCAAGGCGAAACTCGGCGACAAGCCGGGCGAGCTCACCGGCTACGTGGCCGGCCGCCCCTTCCCCGAGGAGCTGTCCACCTCGGATCCGCGCGCGGGGGAGAAGCTCGCCTGGAACTACAAGTACGGCATCAACTGGGGCGATGGCGCCGCGATCTATCCGTTCTACTGGAAGTACCGCAACATGGAGAGCGGGCAGGTCGAGCGCACCATCAAGTTCAACTTCCACTTCCTGAACTTCAAGCACCGGGTGCAGCACGAGCCGGTGCCCGAGATCACGCCCAACCCCTCGCAGCTGTTCCGGGCGATCTACGTGAAGGTGCTCGAGCCCAGCGACCTCAAGAACACCCAGCTCCTGATCCAGCGCTACGAGGACGACGCCAAGGCCGACGACGCCTACCTCTACCTCGGCTTCCAGCGCAGGGTGCGGCGGCTGGCGACCGGGCAGACCACCGACGCCTTCCTCGGCTCCGACCTGATGATCGAGGACTTCGAGGGCTACAACGGCCGCATCTCGGACATGAAGTGGACCTACAAGGGCGCCAAGAACATCCTCATGCCCTACTACAACCACAACGAGATGCCCCTTTCCGACGAGTTCAAGGAGTCCGACGGCTACAAGTTCGTGAACTTCACCGGCCAGGGCGGCTGCTTCCCGGACATCACCTGGCAGCTGCGCAAGGTGTACGTGCTCGAGGCCGAGCCGGTGAACCCGAACCACCCGATCAGCAAGCGCGTGTTCCACATCGACGCGCAGGTGATGAACATCAACCGCACCCTGATCTACGACCGCAAGGGCGAGCTGTGGAAGAGCTGGACGATCGGCAAGAGCCACCCCGATCACCACCTGCCGGTGAACAAGGGCACGGGCATCGCCATCGACGACTCCTTCTCGATGGTGGACCTCCAGTCCAAGCACTGCACCACCGGTCAGTTCAAGGGCCAGGTCGATCCCAAGCTCAACCCGGCATCGATGTTCCAGGTGCAATACATGCGCGGCGGCGACTGAGCGGCGTGGGCGGCAGGGGCGCGTCGCCCCTGCCGCCGGGCCGCAGCGTTCGGGAAACCCTGAAACATGACCCAGGACAAGTACCCTTTCCTCGCCTGCGCGGCCGGCCTGACCGGCCTCGCGGCGGTGGCCTTCACCTCCGATCCGCTCCTGCGCGCCCTGCTCGCGGGGGCGCTCGCCCTCGCCCTGTGCGGTGCCTGTCTCCTGGTGGCCGGCCGGCGCCGGCGGCGTGCCGAGCAGGGCCGGCTCCTCGCCCGGCAGGCCGCGGCGGCCGATGAAGCACTGGCGGCCGCGCGCGCGGAGCTCGATCCGGAATTCGTCGCGACCGCCCGCCGCCTGTCGGCGCTGAGCCGCAGCGTGCGCGAGATCGATCGCGGCGCGCTCAACATCACGGTCGACAACGCCACCCTGGTATCGGCCTTCACCCGCGTGAAGCAGCAGGCCGTCGAGCTCGACGGTGCCGCGGCCGACACCGCGCAGCTGGTGCAGGCGGTGGCGGCCAGCGTGGCGCGCATCGCCGGCGAGGCGGATGCCGCGCTGGAGACGGCGCGCTCGACCCACGCCCTGTCCCGGGAAGGCGAGACCTGCGTGCGGCGCGCGTCCGCCCAGGTGGGGCAGGTCGAGACGCTGGTCGCCGAGCTGGGCGAGCGCTTCCAGGCGGTGGCCGAGCGCACCCGCGCCATCGGCGGCATCGTCGGGCTCATCGAGGACATCGCCGGGCAGACCAACCTGCTCGCCCTCAACGCCGCCATCGAGGCGGCGCGCGCCGGCGA
>DYFV01000073.1 GCA_020725025.1 Azoarcus sp. | reverse complement strand
ACTCGCGACCTCAACCTTGGCAAGGTTGCGCTCTACCAACTGAGCTATTCCCGCTGGAAAGACCGCCATTATAGGGGGCGATCAGAACCTGTCAACCGCTTTTCGTTGCGTACCCTGCTTCGGTCACGGGCCGCAAGTTGCGGCATGGCCCGGTGCAGATAGTAGCCCATCGACCACAGCGTGAGCGCGGCGGCGATGTAGATCAGAACGTTCCCGAGCAGCTGCACGTCGACCGAAAACAGGGGGGCATTATAGAGGAGGAGCGGGATGGCCGTCATCTGCGCGGCGGTCTTGAGCTTGCCGATGTAGGCCACCGCCACGCTTGCCGCCGCGCCTTCGCGGGCCATCCATTCGCGCAGCGCCGAAATGGTGATCTCGCGGCCGATGATCACCACTGCGATGATCGCGTCCACCCGCGCGAGTTGCACGAGCAGGATGAGTGCCGCCGCCACCATCAGCTTGTCCGCGACCGGATCGAGGAAGGCGCCGAACTCGGAGGTCTGGGCCAGCGCGCGCGCGAGGTAGCCGTCGAACCAGTCGGTGATCGCCGCCACCAGGAAGATCATCGTGGCGGCAACGTTCTTCTGCGCGGGATTGAGCCAGCCGTCGGGGAAGTAGAAGACGCCGACGAAAAGCGGTATCAGGGCGATGCGCGCCCAGGTCAGCGTGTTCGGGATGTTGAAGATCATGAATGGGCCTCGGCGGGCCTTGTTGCGAGCGCGTCAGTGAAGCGCATTGTATATCTGTTCGGCGAGTTTTCGGCTCACCCCCTCGACCCGGCACAGGTCCTCCACCGTGGCCGCGCGCACCCCGTCCAGCCCGCCGAAGCTCGCCAGCAGATTACGCCGGCGGGTGGCGCCCACGCCGGGAATGTCCTCCAGCCGGGAGCCCACCCGCGCCTTGGCGCGGCGGGCACGGTGACCGGTGATGGCGAAGCGGTGGGCCTCGTCGCGGATCTCCTGCACGAGGTGCAGCGCGGGGTGGTCCGGCGGCAGCTGCAGCGGCTCGCGCTCGTCGGGAAAGACGAGGGATTCGAGCCCGGGCTTGCGCCCCTCCCCCTTCGCCACGCCGACCATCGCCACCGCCTCGAGCCCGACGTCGGCGAGCACGCCGCGCGCAGCGCCAACCTGGCCGCGCCCGCCGTCGATGAGGATGAGGTCGGGGCACACGCCCTCGCCCGCCGCCACCTTGCCGTAGCGCCGCTCGAGCACCTGGCGCATCGCCGCAAAGTCGTCGCCCGGGGTGATCCCGGTGATGTTGTAGCGCCGGTACTCGGCATTCTTCATGGCGCCGTCCTGGCACACCACGCAGGAAGCGACGGTCGCCTCGCCCATGGTGTGGCTGATGTCGAAGCATTCGATGCGCTGGGGAGGCTCCGGAAGGTCGAGGGCCGCCCGCAGCGCCTCGAGCCGCGCCTCGGCTCGCCCGGTGTCGCGCGCACGGGCGCGGATGGCGAGGCGCGCATTGTTCTGCGCCTGCTCCATCCAGGCCTTCTCGGCCTCGCGCCGCGGCGCCTGCAGGGCGCACGGTTTGTCGGTGATCTCGGCCATGAGCACGCGCACCGGCTCGAGCGGCACGTCGACGATCAGGCGCGCCGGCAGGGGATGGTCGCGGTAGTGCTGCTCCACGAAGGCGAGCACCGCGTCGAGCGCGCCGACGCCGGCCGCAGCGCTGGGGAACTGGGGCCGGTCGCCGAGGTGGCGTCCGCCGCGCACCATGGCGATGTTCACGCAGGTGATGCCCTCCTCCTCCACCGCCGTGAGGATGTCCACGTCCTCGTCGCGGCGGCTGTCCGCGAACTGACGGTGCAGCACCGCCTGCAGCACCTTGACCTGGTCGCGGTAGCCCGCCGCCTCCTCGAAGGCCAGGCGCTCGGCGGCGGCTTGCATGCGCGCGGTGAGATCGTCGATCACCTCCGAGGCGCGCCCCTCCAGGAAGCGCGCGGCGAGCTTCACGTCCGCCGCGTAATCCTCCTTCGACACCAGCCCGACACAGGGGCCGGTACAGCGCTTGATCTGGTGCAGCAGGCAGGGCCGCGAGCGGTTCTGGAACACCGTGTTCTCGCAGGTGCGCAGCTGGAAGGTCTTCTGCAGGAGCTGGATGCTCTCGCGCACCGCCCAGGCATTGGGAAACGGCCCGTAGTACCGCGCGCCCTTGGAGAAGGCCCCGCGGTGGTAGGCGATGCGCGGAAAGGCGTCGCCCGAGAGCTCGATGTAGGGGTAGCTCTTGTCGTCGCGGAAGACGATGTTGTAGCGCGGCGCGAGGCTCTTGATCAGGTTGTTCTCGAGGATCAGCGCCTCGGCCTCGGAGCGGGTGGGCGTGACATCCACCCGCAGGACCTGGGCCACCATCATGGCGATGCGCGGGCTCGCCTGGGTGCGCTGGAAGTAGCTCGAGACGCGGCGCTTGAGATTCTTCGCCTTGCCGACGTAGAGCACCCGCTCCTCGGCGCCGATCATGCGATAGACGCCGGGCTCCTCGGGAACGGTCTTCAGGAACGCCTTCGCGTCGAAGGCGCCCGGAGAGTCGGCCATGGAGTCGTTTCCGGCCATTCTCTAGGCGGTGTCCCCGACGAGCTCGGCCACGGCGGCGCGCGCCTGCTGGTAGACGGGATGCAGCTCCAGGGCGAAGGGGTCGGGCACGGCCGATCGCGCCGAGAGCGCCGCGATCCGCGCGCTGCTCTCGGGCGGCACCTCAGGCGCCCAGCGGTCGAGAAGCTCCTCGGCGAGATCCGGACGGTTGCACACCAGGACCATGTCGCAGCCCGCCTCCAGCGCGGCACGCGAGCGCGCCACGATGTCGCCCGCCAGGGTCGCCCCTTCCATGGTGAGGTCGTCCGAGAAGATGACGCCCTTGAATCCGAGGCGGCCGCGCAGCACGTCCTGCAGCCAGAAGGGCGAGAAGCCGGCCGGATTCGGATCCACGTTGGCGTAGACCACGTGGGCGGGCATCACGCCGGCAAGCTGCCGGCCCAGGCGGTGCCGGTAGGGCGCGATGTCCTCGTCCCAGATGGCGTCGAAGCCGCGCTCGTCCACCGGCATGTCCACGTGCGAATCGGCCTCCACGAAGCCGTGCCCGGGAAAATGCTTGCCGACGCAGCCCATTCCGGCGTCCGCCATCCCGGCGCACAGCGCCTGGGCGAGGGAGGCCACCACCTGGGGATCCCGATGGAAGGCGCGGTCGCCGATGACGCGGCTGCCGCCGTAGTCCAGGTCGAGCACCGGGGTGAAGCTGAGATCGACGCCGTGGGCGAGGAGCTCCGCGGCGAGCACGTAGCCGGTCGCGCGCGCCGCGGCGAGCGCTCCGACGTGGTCCGCCTCCCACGCTTCGCCGAGCCGGCGCATCGGCGGCAGGCGGGTGAAGCCGTTGCCCCGGAAGCGCTGCACCCGCCCGCCTTCGTGGTCGACGGCGATGATGGGGGCCGGGTCGCGCAGCGCCCGGATCTCGGCGGTCAGGGCAGCGAGCTGCTCGGAATCGGTGAAGTTGCGCGCGAACAGGATCACGCCGCCCACCAGGGGGTCGCAGATGCGCTCGCGCTCGGCGTCGGTGAGCACCGTGCCGGCGACGTCGAGCATCACCGGGCCGCGCGGACGAAGGACGGGGGTATGGGATTCGGTCATCGTTTCTCGATCAGGGCGAAAGCCACCACGTAGTCGGCCTCGTCGGTCAGGCTCAGATGGGCGGTGAGTCCGCGCTCGGCGAGGTAGTCGGCGAGCGCGGCACCGCAGCGGAAGAGCGGCTTGCCGAGGGCGTCGTGGGCGACCTCCACCGCGTGCAGGGTGGCAGGCATCGCCACGCCGGTGCCCAGCGCCTTGCCGAAGGCCTCCTTGGCGGCAAAGCGCTTGGCGAGGAAGCGCGCCGGGTCGCGGCTCGCGTCGAACTCGGCCCGCTCGTGCTCGCCCAGGATGCGCTCGGCGAAGCGCGGCCCGTGGCGTTCCAGGGAAGCGCGCATGCGCGCGACCTGCACGATGTCGGTCCCGATGCCGTGGATCATGCCCGGGCGCCCGTCAGGCCTGGCCGGCCGCCTCGCGCATCAGCCGCTTCATCTCGCGCACCGCCTCGCGCAGCCCGGTGAATACCGCGCGGCTCACGATGGCGTGGCCGATGTGGAGCTCGCGCACGCCCGGCAGGCGGGCGATGGGCTGCACGTTGTAGTAGTTGAGCGCATGGCCGGCATTGAAGCGCATGCCGAGCGCGCGGATGGCCTCGCCGGCCACCCGCACCTTGTGCACCTCGGCCACCACCGCGGGGCTCTCCGCGTCCCGTCCGGCAGCATGGAAGGCATGGGCGTAGGGGCCGGTGTGGATCTCGCACACCCGCGCGCCGATGCGTGCGGCGGCTTCCACCTGGGCGAGCTCCGCGTCGATGAAGACGCTGGTCGTGATGCCCGCGTCGGCCAGGCGGGCGATCACCTCCTTCAGCCTCGCCTCCTGGGACACCACGTCGAGGCCGCCCTCGGTCGTCACCTCGTGACGCCCCTCCGGCACCAGCATCGCCATCTCGGGCTTGAGCTCGCAGGCGATGCCCACCATCTCGTCGGTGGCGGCCATTTCGAGGTTCAGCTTGATCTGGGTGAGGTCGCGCAGCTTGCGCACGTCCGCGTCCTGGATGTGGCGGCGATCCTCGCGCAGGTGAACGGTGATGCCGTCCGCCCCGCCCAGATGCGCCTCCACCGCCGCCCATACCGGATCGGGCTCCCAGGTGCGGCGCGCCTGACGAAGGGTGGCGACGTGGTCGATGTTGACGCCGAGCTCTATCACAGTTCCTGCAACTCCTGGAGTACCCGGCGCGACTGCAGAGGCTGTCCGCCCAGGTAATGATTGATCAGCGCGCGCAGCAGCGCCTTGCTCTGCGCCACGGTTTCGGCCCGCGAGAAGTCGTCCTGGGCCATGTCGAGGAGCGTGCGCCCGCTCACCGCTGGCGCTCCGTCCGGCCGACCGTCGGCGAGTACCGGACCTCGCTCGATTATATAGGTGTAGTCCCGGGCGGGATCGACCGGGTCGCCGCTGTCGGCCTCCACCTCCAGGCCGATGCCGTAGCCGAGCTCACGCAGCAGCGAGAGCTCGAAACGGCGCAGCACCGGGGCGAGCGCGGTGCCGCGCGCGAGCGCGGAGAGTGCCGCCGCATAGGTGTCGAACAGCGCCGGATGGGGATCCTCGCGCGCGGTAAGCCGCACCAGGAGCTCATTGAGGTAATAGCCGCACATCAGCGCACGGCCGGTCAGCAGCGGCTGGCCGCCCTGCCATTCCGCGCGGACGAGGGTCTTGACCTCACCGCCGCCCGACCAGTCCAGACGCAGCGGCTGGAAGGCCATGATCACGCCACGGAAGGCGGAGTGCGGGCGGCGCGCGCCCTTCGCCACCAGTCCGACCCGCCCATGGTCGCGGGAGAAGGCCTCCACGATGAGGCTCGTCTCCCGCCACGGATGGGTATGCAGGACGAAGGCCGGTTGTTCCTCGATGCGCTGGCGGGCGTTCACGAGGCGAGCTTACTCGTAGCCGAGGCTCTTGAGCGCCCGCTCGTCGTCGGCCCAGCCGCTCTTCACCTTCACCCAGACTTCGAGAAACACCTTGCCGTCGAAGAGCTTCTCCAGCTCCACGCGGGCCTCGGAGGCGATGCGCTTGAGCTGCTCGCCCCCCTTGCCGATGACGATCCCCTTGTGGGCGGCCTTGTCCACGATCACCGCGGCGTGGATGCGGCGCAGCGCGCCTTCCGTCTCGAACTTCTCGATCTCGACGGCGATGCCGTAGGGCAGCTCGTCGCCCAGCAGACGGAAGAGCTTCTCACGCAGGAACTCGGCCGCGAGGAAACGCTCGCTGCGGTCGGTGATCTCGTCCGCGCCGAACATGGGCGGCCCCTCGGGCAGGAGCGGGACGGCGGCCTCGAGCAGCTCGTCCACGTTCGTGCCGCGCTCGGCGGAGAGCGGCACGATCTCCGCGAACGGATAGGCGGCGCTCACCTTCTGGATGAAGGGCAGCAGCTGTGCCTTGTCGCGAAGCTGGTCGACCTTGTTGATGACCAGCACCACCTTGGCGCCGGCCGGCAGCATGCCGACCACGCGCTCGTCGTCCTCGCCGTAGCGGCCGGCTTCGATCACCACGAACACCAGGTCCACGTCTCCCAGCACCTGGGTGACGGTGCGATTCATCGAGCGGTTCAGGGCGTTCCTGTGGCGCGTCTGGAAACCGGGGGTGTCGACGAACACGAACTGGGCGTCGTCGCGGGTGAGAATGCCGGTCACCCGGTGGCGCGTGGTCTGCGCCTTGCGCGAGACGATGCTGATCTTCTGCCCGATCAGCCGGTTCAGCAGCGTGGACTTGCCGACGTTGGGCCGCCCGACGATGGCGACGAAGCCGGTGCGAAAGCCGTCGCCGGCGGGGGCCGGATCGGCCGGAAAATCTTGCTCCATCACTTCCTCAATTGGGCCAGCGCCAGCTCGGCCGACTGTTGTTCCGCCGCGCGCCGGCTGGTGCCGCGACCGATGGTGCGCAGCTTCAGCGGGTGGACCTCGCAGGCCACCTCGAATTCCTGCGCGTGCGCCTCGCCGTGCACACCCAGTGTCGTGTAAGTAGGCAGCGGCAGCTTGCGTCCCTGCAGCCACTCCTGCAGCGCCGTCTTCGGGTCCTTGGTCGCTACCTTGGGGTCGATTTCGGCCAGCAGGGGCGCGTACAACCGATCGATCACCGCCTTGGCGGCGGCGAAGTCCTGGTCGAGAAAAACCGCGGCGAACACCGCCTCGAGCGCGTCGGCGAGGATGGAGGGCCGGCGGAACCCGCCGCTCTTCAACTCGCCTTCGCCGAGCCGCAGGATGTCGCCGAGATCGAGCTGGAGCGCCACCCGGTGCAGCGCGTCCTGGCAGACGAGCGAGGCTCGCAGGCGCGAAAGCTCCCCCTCGCGCAGCTGCCCGAAGCGCTCGTAAAGCGCGATCGCCGTGACGCAGTTCAGGATGCTGTCGCCCAGAAACTCCAGCCGCTCGTTGTTCGGCTGGCCGAAGCTGCGGTGGGTGAGCGCCTGCTCGAGCAGCGCGACGTTGCGGAACCGGTGTCCGAGCGCCTGCTGCAGACGGTCAAGCTTCATCGACTACTGCGCCGCGCTGCTCGCGCTGAAATCGAACAGGAGGCTCACGTTGCCGGCCACGGGGACCGTACGCGAATACTCGACCTCGATCAGGACCTGGCCGCCCTGCTTTACGATCTGCAGGTCGCTTCCCTTGACCGTGTAGACGTCGTCGATCTGGGCGCGCCGGTCGAAGCTGCGCCGCATGTCGGACAGCGACGCGCCGCCGCTGCCCTCCTCCGCCACGAGCTTGACGATGCGCTGAACGGCCATGTACTCGTTGATCGCGGGGACGGTGCGGAAGGCGAGCAACAGGGCGAAAGCCAGGAAGGCGCCGACGATGAGTACTCCGACGAGGCTCAGTCCGCGTTGCTTGTGCTTCATACGATCGCTTCTCCGTTTCAGTTGAAGCCGCCGACGCGCTTCATGTCGCTGAAGTTGAACCAGATGAAGAAAGCCTTGCCCACGATGTTCTCTTCGGGGACGAACCCCCATACGCGACTGTCGCTGCTCGCGTCGCGATTGTCGCCCATGACGAAGTAATGTCCCTCGGGGACTGTACACGCTACGCCGGCGCTAGTATAGGTGCAGTTTTCGCGGTATGGGAAATCCAGTACGTGCGGGATGAAGGCCGGGGCGTCCCGCTCGATGAGGATCGAGTGCTCAATCTCGCCGAGCTTCTCGGTGAAGCGCGGCGAATAGTAGAGCCGGTCGGGATGGAGATAGTCGCCCTGAGGCTGAAGCTCGACAGCCTCGCCGTTGATACGCAGGCGCTTGTTGATGTACTCGACCCGGTCGCCCGGCACACCGACCACGCGCTTGATGTAGTCGAGCGACGGATCGGCCGGGTAGCGGAACACCATCACGTCGCCGCGCCGAGGCTCGTTCACGTCGATGATCTTCTTGTTCACCACCGGCAGACGGATACCGTAGGTCCACTTGTTCACCAGGATGAAATCGCCTACCAGCAGGGTCGGGATCATCGAGCCGGACGGGATCTTGAACGGCTCGACCACGAAGGAGCGCAGAGCGAACACGATCAGGATGACCGGAAAGAAACTCGCCCCGTACTCGACCCACCACGGCGCGGGGGCGCCGGCGGGGCGCCGCTTGCGCGCGTAGAAACGGTCGACGGCCCACAACAACCCGGTGGCGACGAGCAGGAGGAACAGAATCAGAGCGAAATTCACGCGAACTCCGTATCGAAGCGGTTCATTGCGACCCCGCCGCGGTGCGCGTCACTTGCCTTCATCGACACGCAGCACGGCCAGGAAGGCTTCCTGCGGAATCTCCACGTTTCCGACCTGTTTCATCCGCTTCTTGCCTTCTTTTTGTTTTTCCAGCAGTTTCTTCTTCCGGGTGATGTCGCCGCCGTAGCACTTGGCGAGGACGTTCTTGCGCAGCGCCTTGATCGTCTCGCGCGCGACGATGTGCGAGCCGATGGCCGCCTGCACCGCCACGTCGAACATCTGGCGCGGGATCAGTCCGCGCAGCTTGGCGGCGACCTCGCGGCCGCGGTACTGGGCGCTCGCCCGGTGCACGATCACCGACAGCGCGTCGACCTTCTCCCCGCCCACCAGCAGATCGAGCTTCACCAGGTCGGCCGCACGGTATTCCTTGAACTCGTAATCCAGCGACGCATAGCCGCGGGAGACCGACTTCAGCTTGTCGAAGAAGTCCATCACCACTTCGTTCATCGGCAGGTCGTAGATGAGCTGCACCTGCCGCCCGTGGTAACGCATGTCCACCTGGGCGCCGCGCTTCTGGTTGCACAGGGTGATGACCGGGCCGACGTAATCCTGGGGCAGGAAGATGGTCGCGGTGATGATGGGCTCGCGGATCTCCATGTACTTGCCGGGCTCGGGCAGCTTGGCCGGGTTCTCCACCAGGATCACCTCGCCGCTGTTGAGCACCACCTCGTACACCACCGTGGGCGCCGTGGTGATGAGATCCATGTCGAACTCGCGCTCGAGCCGCTCCTGCACGATGTCCATGTGCAGGAGCCCGAGGAAGCCGCAGCGGAAGCCGAAACCCAGGGCCTGGGACACTTCCGGCTCGAACTGCAGCGACGCGTCGTTCAGCCGCAGCTTTTCGAGCGAATCGCGCAGCTGGTCGTACTCCGAGGACTCGACCGGATAAAGCCCGGCGAACACCTGCGGCTTGATCTCCTTGAAGCCCGGCAAGGGTGCGGCGGCCGGCCGGGTGGCGAGGGTGACCGTATCGCCGACCTTGGCGGCCTGCAGCTCCTTGATGCCGGCGATGATGAAGCCCACCTCGCCCGCCGAGAGCTGGTCGCGCGCGACCGACCGCGGCGTGAACACGCCCACCTGGTCGCACGGGTACTGCGCCCCGGTGGACATCAGCAGGATCCGGTCCTTGGGCTTGAGCACGCCGTCGACCACGCGCACCAGCATGACCACGCCGACGTAGTTGTCGAACCAGGAGTCGATGATGAGCGCCTTGAGCGGCGCCGCCGGGTCGCCCTTGGGCGGCGGCACGCGGCGCACCACGGTCTCCAGCACGTCCTCGATGCCGAGGCCGGTCTTGGCCGAGCACAGGACCGCGTCCGACGCGTCCACGCCGATCACGTCCTCGATCTCCTGGCGGGCGTTGTCCGGGTCCGCCGCGGGCAGGTCGATCTTGTTGAGGACGGGGATCACCTCCACGTCCTGCTCGATCGCCGTGTAGCAGTTGGCCACCGTCTGCGCCTCGACGCCCTGGGACGCGTCCACCACCAGCAGCGCACCCTCGCAGGCCGACAGCGAGCGGCTCACCTCGTAGGAGAAGTCCACATGGCCCGGCGTGTCGATCAGGTTGAGGTTATAGACCTGACCGTCCTTCGCCTTGTACTGCAAGGCGGCGGTCTGCGCCTTGATGGTGATCCCGCGCTCGCGCTCCAGGTCCATGGAGTCGAGCACCTGCTCCTCCATCTCGCGGTCGGAGAGCCCGCCGCAGTAGTGGATGAGCCGATCGGCGAGCGTGGACTTGCCGTGATCGATGTGGGCGATGATCGAGAAGTTTCGGATGTGTTGCATGGGACAACAAAAAAGGTGCCATACGGCACCCGAGGTGAATTGGCAGGCCTGACTAAGGTGCGGATTCTAGCGGAAAAGCGCTGCAATGGGCACGGACCGCCGCCTCGTCGAGATGATAGTGGCAGAGCTCCACGTCGCCGGCGAGCACCACCGGCACGAGTTCGTCCCAGCGCGCCTCGAGCGCCGGATCGGCGTCCACGTCCAGCACCCGTACGCTCCAGCCGAGCTCCGCCGCGAGCGGCTCGAGACGCGCCAGCAGATCGTGGCACAGGTGGCACCACTGCCGGCTCATCACGGTGAATTCGCGCGGACCGCTCATTCGCCGGCGCGAAGCGAGACGTAGGAGGCGACGCCGCCGCGGTCGACCAGCAGGGTGACCGACTCGCCGTCCTTCAGCGTGGCGACCTGGCGGTTGAACTCGTCGACCGATTTCAGAGGCGTCTGCTTGCCCCGGGTGACGATGGCGAGCACCACATCCCCGGGCCTGAGCTCGGCGCGCGCGGCGGCGCCCTGGGCGCGCTCGATCACGAGCCCGTGGCCGTCGAGCTTGCGCTCGCGACGCTGGGCCGGCGTCGGCACGACCAGCACCAGTCCGAGCTTGTTGGGCGTCGCGTGCGGCCTCGGTCCGCGATGGGCAGGCGCGGACTCCTCGTCGCGCCACTCCCCGATCGTCACGCCCAGCTCGCGCAGCTCGCCGCCGCGGTACAACTGCATCTTGACGCTGCTGCCGGGGCGGCTGGCCGCCACGATGCGCGGCAGATCGCCTGAGCTCTCCACCGCCTTCCCGTTGAACCGCACGATCACGTCGCCCTGTTGCACCCCGGCACGCGCTGCCGGACCGCCCGCCTCGACCGAGCTCACCAGCGCCCCGTCGGCATTCGGCAGACCGAAGCTCTCCGCGAGCGAGCGCGTCACCTCCTGGATGGCCACCCCGATGCGCCCCCGCATGACGCGCCCCGCGGTACGCAGCTGGTGCTGCACGTCCATCGCCACATCGATTGGAATGGCGAAGGACAACCCCATGAAGCCGCCGGTCTGGCTGTAGATCTGGGAATTGATCCCGACGACCTCGCCCCTCAGGTTGAACAGGGGGCCGCCGGAGTTTCCGGGATTGATCGCCACGTCGGTCTGAATGAAGGGCACGAAGTTCTCGTCCGGCAGGCTACGTCCGGTGGCGCTGACGATACCCGCGGTGACCGAGTGATCGAAGCCGAAGGGCGAACCGATGGCCACGACCCATTCACCCACCTTCAGCCTGTTCGGATTGCCCAGCGTCACTCGCGGCAGGCCGGTGGCGTCGATCTTGATGAGCGCGACGTCCGAACGGGCATCTGCCCCGATCACCCGCGCGCGCAGCTCGCGCTTGTCGGTGAGGCGCACCAGGATCTCGTCGGCCTCCTCGATCACGTGCGCATTGGTCAGGATGTAGCCGTCCGAGCTGATGATGAAGCCCGAGCCGAGGGAGCGGTTGTCCGGAGCGAAGCGCGGGATCTCAGGCACGCGCGGAATGAAGCGCCGGAAGAACTCGAACATCGGGTCGTTCTCGTCGATCCCCGGGAAGGGAATCGAGCGAGCGCTGGCGCTTTGCGTGGTGCTGATGTTGACCACGGCCGGCCCGTGGCGCGCGACCAGCTCGGTGAAATCGGGCAGCGTTGCCGCCGACGATGCGGAAAGCGGGAGCAGCGCGGAAAAGAAGACCGGCAGCACGGCCCGCAGGCCACGCCAGGGACTCATCGGGGAGCCTCGCCGTGGTGGCCGCACATCGTTCCGGGGCGCACGAGCTCGACCTGCAGCCCGGCCCTCCAGGCGCGGCTGCGCAGCAGGAGCCGATTGGCCAGCACCGCCGCGAGCAGCCCCGCAGCCCCCCCGGCGAGCGCGTAGGGATCGGCCGCGCCGGCAGGCGCCACGGCGTGCCCGAGGATCGCGCCGACCAGCAGCAAGCACGCGCCCAGCCCGTAGCTTGCGAGCGCGCCGCGCAGGGGGGCGCCGTCCTCGATGCGCACGAGCACCTCGTCGCCGACTCCGGCGGCGATGTGATTGGGAACGCTGAAAACCTTGTTGGGCGCCTTGAGGGCGTATGCGATCTTCGTCGAACGGCAGCCGCCCGGCTCGTCGCACCGCCCGCAGCCGCCGGGACGGTCACTCACCCGTATCCATGCCCGCTCGCCTGCCACGCGCAGGACCGTCGCACGCGCCTCGATCATTGCGCGGTCGGCGAGATACCATCGCCCAGGCGCTTGACCGCCCGCAGCGGCACCTCTCCCAGCGCCGTCACCAGATGGCCGTCGACCCGGCGCTTGTAGATATTGATGGCTCCCGTGGCCAGCGGCCCGAGGCCTGCGCGGCCGCCGTCCGTGCCCATGGGCTCGACGAACACGGAGATCGACGCCATGCCGTCGCTGTACACCAGGTGCAGGGCCTCGCCGCGATCCCGCCCGAGCGGACGGCGCACGATGGAGCTCAACGTGAAACCGGGCAGCGCGGCGTTCATTGCCCAGCCGCTGTCTTCGCGCGACACCTCGCTGCCGTGCGCATTGATCACCCGCCAATCGCCCTCCCTGGCGAAGCGTGGCTTGAGGGCCTCGGGATCGATGGGTCCGCCGATCTTCACGTCGCTGAAGGTGAACTGCTCGATGATCTCCCCGCGCTCGTCCACCATGCGCGCCTTGAGCAGCAGGCCGGATTCGAGCTCCGCCCACAACTGGTGCCCGTACCGCAGGTCGTCCTTGGGTTCGAGCAGAATGAGCTGAGTATCCAGCCCGGCGACGCGGCTCACCTCGCCCTTGCGCACCCGATAGTTCTCGGCCAGCGAGGCGAAGGAGGCAGGAAGCCGCGCCGGAAAGGCGCGCCGCCCGCCTGGACGGTCGATGATGATCGTCTTCTGCTCGGGCAGCACGCAGCGGACTTCGGAATTGCTGCGAATGACCTCGCGGGGACTGCCGTCGAGCACCTCGAGACGCTCGTATTCGCCGCTGGCATCGGCGACGTGGGTGATGCGCGACGTCTCGAAATGACGGCCCGACTGGTAAATGAACGTGCCGGTGTAATTGAGGCGCTGACCCGCCGTCGCGATCCGCCCGAGCCAGGAGAGCGGGTCGCCCGGGGCTTCGGCCAGCGCGGCCTGTGACTGGACGAGGAACGCGCACAGGCCGAACGCAGCGGCAAGACGCTTCATCGGTCGCTGTCCTGACCGGCAACCGACACGGTGCGAACGTATTGAACTGCGCCCGGGATGGGGCCGCCGGCCGTCATGGCCTGGTGCGCGAACACGTATTCGCGGTGCGGGTCTTCGCTCGCAACCGAAGCCCCCACCGGCCGCACCGGCCCCGCCGGAGCGGCGGGCGCGGGCTCGACGATGTTCACCGGCTGGATCCCGCCGGCCACCTGCACGCCTGCTTCCGGCTCGGAGTACAGGGTATGCGCCACCCAGCCGACCGCAGCGACACCCATGACCGAGGCGGCCAGAGGCATCAGCGCGCGCCACGGTCCGTTTGCGGCTTGTCGTGGCGCACTCGGCGAGGGGGCGAGAAGCGTCGGTTCGGCACCGATCTCGCTCATGACTCGGGAGACGAGATCCGGCGAGCCGACCCGGTCACCCCTCAGGACGTCGCCGATCATGCAATAGAGGTCCCAATCGGTGCGCAATGCGCGATCGCGCTGAACCGAGTCGAGAACCGGGCGAACCGTGGCGTCATCCAGTTCGCCATCCAGCAGTGCCGACAGTTTGTCCTTCATGAATGCCACCTACCAACGTTTGTCAGGAGCCGTATCCAGCAACGGCCGCAGTCTTTCCGCGATTGCTTCGCGTGCCCGGAAGATCCGTGAGCGGACCGTCCCGATGGGACAATCCATGATGTTGGCGATCTCTTCATAACTGAGCCCTTCCAGTTCCCGGAGCATGATCGCCGTGCGCAGCTCCTCCGGAAGCGCCGCCATCGCCTCGTCGACCGTCTCGCCGATCTGGCGGGTCATCATCAGCCGTTCGGGGGTATTGATGTCGCGCAGCTGGTCGCCTTCCTCGAAGGTCTCCGCCTCTTCCGAGTCGAAGCCGGTCGACGTGGGGGCACGCCGCCCCTGCGAAACCAGATAATTCTTCGCGGTGTTGATGCCGATGCGATATAGCCATGTGTAGAACGCACTGTCCCCGCGGAAGGAACCCAGCGCACGGTACGCCTTGATGAAGGTTTCCTGTGCGACATCCTCGACTTCGGCAGAGTCGCGGATCAGACGGGACAGCAGCCGGTGCAGCTTGCGCTGGTACTTTGCGACAAGCAAGCCGAAGGCCTGCTTGTCGCCGCGCTGCACGCGTTCGACAAGCTGCTGGTCTATCTCGCGATCGCTCATGGGCGGGGCGTTCTCTCGGATGGGCAAAATCCGCGCCAGTATAACGACTCCCCCATGAGTACGGCAAAGCCGAAGCTACCCCAAGAGACATGGCCCTACTCGAATAGTTCATACGTCGTTGTGGTCATCGCGTGCATTCCGTCACGAATCCGTCACGGGGTGCAATCCCAGCGCCGTCGCGTGCTATAGTCCTGCGCGCGATTCACCCCCCCGGGGCTCCGATCTTGTCAAAACAATACGACGTTCTCATTCTCGGCAGCGGCACCGCCGGGCAGTCCCTCGCATTGAGGCTGGCCGACCGGCTACGCGTGGCACTCGTCACCAAGCGCTCGCTCGCCGACAGCGCGAGCGCATGGGCCCAGGGCGGCATCGCCGCGGTGCTGGACACCTCCGACAGCATCGAGGCGCACATCGAGGACACCTACACTGCCGGCGCCGGACTGTGCGACCCGACCGCCACCCGTTTCGTGGTGGAGCACGGCAAGGCCGCCATCGAGTGGCTGATCGGCCGCGGCGTGCCCTTCACCCGCGAGGACGAGTCCGAGCTCGGCTACCACCTGACGCGCGAGGGCGGCCATTCGCACCGGCGCATCATCCACGCCGCCGACGCCACCGGGGCCGCCGTCCAGGCGACGCTCACCGAGCAGGTCGCCGCGCACCCGAACATCGACATCTTCGAACATCACATCGCAGTAGACCTTGTCCTGGGTGAAAAAGTCGGCCTTCCGGGCGAAGGCTGCCTCGGCGCCTACGTGCTCGACATCGAGCGCGACCGCGTCGTGACCATCGGCGCGCGCAGCACGGTGCTTGCCACCGGCGGCGCAGGCAAGGCCTACCTGTACACCACCAACCCCGACGTCGCGACCGGCGACGGCATCGCCATGGCCTGGCGCGCGGGCTGCCGGGTGGCGAACATGGAGTTCATCCAGTTCCACCCAACCTGCCTGTACCACCCACAGGCGAAGTCCTTCCTGATCTCGGAGGCGGTTCGTGGCGAAGGCGGTCTCCTGCGGCTTCCCGACGGCACCCGTTTCATGCCCGAGCACGACCCGCGCGCCGAACTCGCACCGCGGGACGTGGTGGCGCGCGCCATCGACTTCGAGATGAAGAAGCGCGGCATCGACTGCGTCTTCCTCGACATCAGCCACAAGCCGGCCGACTGGCTGCGCGGGCATTTCCCGAACATCTACGCGCGCTGCCTGGAGCTCGGGATCGACATCACCCGCGAAGGCATCCCGGTGGTGCCGGCCGCCCACTACACCTGCGGCGGAATCGTCACCGACCTCGCCGCGCGCACCGACGTGCCGGGGCTCTACTCCGTCGGCGAGTCGGCGTGTACCGGGCTGCACGGCGCGAACCGGCTCGCCAGCAACTCGCTGCTCGAGTGCCTGGTGTTCGGCGAGGCGGCGGCCCGCGACATCCTCGCCCGGCCGCGCCGGGAACTGCCGCGGCTTCCCGAATGGGACGAGAGCCGCGTGACCGACGCCGACGAGGAAGTCGTCATCTCCCACAACTGGGCCGAGCTGCGGCGCTTCATGTGGGACTACGTGGGCATCGTGCGCACGACCAAGCGGCTGCAGCGCGCCCAGCACCGGATCCGGCTCCTGGCCCGCGAGATCCACGAGTTCTACTCCCACTTCCGCGTGAGCAACGACCTCATCGAGCTGCGCAACCTGGTGGTGACCGCCGACCTCATCGTGCGCTGCGCCCTGCGCCGCAAGGAAAGCCGCGGCCTGCACTACTCCCGGGATTTCCCCGAGGCCCTGCCCACCGCGCGCGATACGGTGCTTCGCCCCTCGCGCCCGCAGCCGGCCCGCGCCCCCGCCCGCCAGGCGAAGGCCGCGTAGGGGAACGCTTCCTCTGCCGCGACGCGGCCCCGGACTCCGTTACACTCCATCCGGGCTACAGGGGCGCCCCCAGACCTGCGCGGCGTGTCCGTAGCCCGGGAACGGCGGCCAGGCGACCACGGTCGCCCCCGGACGGGCCCATCATCCGGCCTACGCGGCCTCTTCCGCCCGGCCCGCCGCGGCCTTGTGCCGCAGCCAGGCACGCACGCCGCGCCAGGTCTCGGGCGGAACGTTGTCGGGCAGCAGCATGAGCGCGGTGCGCCGGCCGTCCGCGTCCGCGCGCCATTGCAGCCACACCGCCCAGCCGAAGTCGGCGCAACCGGGCAGCGGATTGCCCAGCGCCCGGCCGCCCGGCGCACCGAAACCGACCAGACCCGACTCGTCCAGCACCAGCACGCGCCCCGCCTTGTCCTGCTCGGCCGAGAGCGCTTGCCACCCGGACAGGGCGAGCAAGAGAAGAATCGGGAGGACGAGTGCGGGCGAGAGGGATGCGCCCAGAAATGCGAAAGCCGCGACCAGGTGGATCGCGGCGATCAGGAGGCGCGCCCGGCCCGAGGGCCGCAGCGCGAGGATCAGCGGGTAGCGCACGGCGCCCTACCCGCCCGGGACCTCACACCCGGCGGAAGGCCAGCGTGCCGTTGGTCCCACCGAAGCCGAAATTGTTCTTCAGCGCCACGTCGATCTTCATCTGACGGGCCTCGTTCGCGCAGTAGTCCAGATCGCACTCCGGATCCTGCTCGAAGATGTTGATGGTCGGCGGCGAGACCTGGTGATGCACGGCGAGCACGGTGAACACGGACTCCAGTCCGCCGGCGCCGCCGAGCAGATGCCCGGTCATCGATTTGGTGGAGTTGACCACCAGCTTCTTCGCGGCATCGAGACCGAAGGCGAGCTTCACCGCGTCGGTCTCGTTCTTGTCGCCCAGCGGCGTCGAGGTGCCGTGGGCGTTGAGGTAATGCACCTCGTCGGGATTCACGCCGGCGTTCTTCATCGCATTGACCATGCTGCGGCGCGGACCGTCGGTGTCCGGCGCGGTCATGTGGAAGGCGTCGCCGCTCATGCCGAAGCCGGCGAGCTCGGCGTAGATCTTCGCGCCGCGCTTCACTGCGTGCTCGTACTCCTCGAGCACCAGCACGCCGGCGCCCTCGCCGAGCACGAAACCGTCGCGGTCCTTGTCCCAGGGACGGCTGGCGGTGGCCGGATCGTCGTTGCGGGTCGACAGCGCCTTCGCCGAGGCGAAGCCGCCGATGGCGAGGCTGGTGACGGTCGACTCCGCGCCTCCGCACACCATCACGTCCGCGTCGCCGTACTCGATCATGCGCGCGCTCATGCCGATGGCGTGCAGGCCGGTGGTGCACGCGGTGACCACGGCAAGGTTGGGCCCCTTCATACCGAACATGATCGAGAGGTTGCCCGAGATCATGTTGATGATGGTGCCGGGAATGAAGAAGGGCGAGATCTTGCGCGGACCGCCCGCAAGATAGTCGTTGTGCGTCTCTTCGATCATCGGCAGACCGCCGATGCCCGAGCCGATGTTCACGCCGATGCGGTCGGCGTTGGCCTCGGTGACCTCGATGCCCGAATCCCGGATGGCCTGGATACCGGCCGCCATGCCGTAGTGGATGAAGACGTCCATCCGGCGCGCTTCCTTGGGCGACAGGTACTGCGATACGTCGAAGCCCTTCACTTCCCCGGCGATGCGTGCCGAAAAGGCGCTCGCGTCGAAACGGGTGATCGAACCAATGCCGCTCTTGCCGGCAAGCAGGTTTTCCCAGGCTTCGGGAACGGTATTGCCGACCGGCGAGATGGCTCCCAGGCCGGTAACGACGACTCTACGACGGGACACAGGCAGCTCCGTATGGAAACAGGGCGGAGATCGGGGATCGGTCCGGACCCCGCAACGGCGGCGTCCGGACACACGGCCGCAGGCCGCGAATTACTTCTTCAGGTGGGCGTTGACGTAGTCGATCGCCTGCTGAACGGTGGTGATCTTCTCGGCTTCTTCGTCCGGGATTTCGCACTCGAACTCTTCTTCGAGGGCCATGACCAGTTCCACGGTGTCCAGCGAATCCGCGCCAAGATCGTCCACGAACGAAGACTCGTTCTTGATCTCCGATTCGTTCACGCCAAGTTGCTCAGCGACGATCTTCTTGACGCGCTGTTCGATGTTCTCCATGAACACACTCCTTCCGAGAAAGATTCAGTAAGAAAAAAAAGCCGGCGTATTCTATCAAAAAGCATGCTGGCCGCTATCGCGGCCTGAGGGTATGGGAGCCGCAGCACTCCGGGAGAAAAAAACTGCCCCCGGGGCCCGCGGCCCGCCGCCCACCCCTCGTCAGGCCATGTACATCCCGCCGTTCACGTGCATGGTAGTGCCCGTTACGTACGCCGCGGCAGGGGACGCCAGGAACGCGACCGCTCCCGCGATCTCTTCGGGCCGCCCGAGGCGGCCCAGCGCGATGTTCCCCACCAGGGCTTCGCGCGCCGCCTCCGGCAGGGCGCGCGTCATGTCCGTGTCGATGAAACCGGGAGCGACGCAGTTCACCGTGATGTTGCGGCTGCCCAGCTCGCGCGCGAGCGCACGGCTCATGCCCGCGACCCCGGCCTTGGCTGCAGCATAGTTCGCCTGCCCCGGATTGCCGGCGCTGCCCACCACCGAGGTGATGTTGATGATGCGGCCGGCGCGCGCCTTCATCATGCCGCGCATCACCAAGCGCGACATGCGGAAGACCGACTTGAGGTTGGTGTCGAGCACCGCGTCCCACTCCTCGTCCTTCATGCGCATGGCGAGGTTGTCGCGGGTGATGCCGGCGTTGTTCACCAGGATGCCCACGGCGCCGAAGCGCTTCTCCACTTCGCCGATCAGCGCCTCGCAGGCGGCGGCGTCGGTGACGTCGAGCGCCATGCCGGCGCCCTTGATGCCGGCAGCCTCGAGCGCAGCGCCGATGTCCGATGCGCCGCCTTCCGAGGTGGCGGTCCCCACCACCGTGGCGCCGAGGCGCCCGAGTTCGAGCGCCACCGCACGGCCGATGCCGCGCGACGCGCCGGTGACCAGCGCGACCTGTCCTTCAAGCGAAAAACTCATTGTGCCCCCTTCACTGCGGCAATGCCTTGTTCGAGACTGGCGGCGTCGTGGATCGAGCCGCCCTGCACTTCGCCCGCGATGCGCTTGGTCATGCCGGCGAGCACCTTGCCGGGACCGCACTCGAGCACCTGGCTCATGCCGCGCCTGGCCATCTCCTGCACCGACTCGATCCAGCGCACCGGCGAGTAGGCCTGGCGCACCAGGGCGTCGCGAATCTGCGCCGGCTCCGCGTAGGTCGCGACGTCGACGTTGTTGAGCACGGGGATGGACGGAGCGGCGATGGCAACCGACGCCAGGCGCTCGGCCAGCCGCTCGGCCGCGGGCTTCATGAGCGCGCAATGGAAGGGCGCACTCACCGGCAGCAGCATGGCGCGCTTGGCGCCGCGCGCCTTTGCGGCCTCGATGGCCCGCTCCACGGCGGCCTTCGCCCCGGCGATCACGATCTGGCCAGGGGCGTTGAGGTTGGCCGCCTCGACGACCTCACCCTGGGCGGCTTCGGCGCACGCCTCGCGCACCACGTCGGCCTCGAGCCCGAGCAGCGCCGCCATGGCGCCCTCGCCCGCCGGCACGGCCTCCTGCATGGCCTGGGCGCGGAAGCGCACCAGCGGCACCGCGTCGGCGAAGGCCAGCGCACCGGCAGCGACCAGCGCCGAGTACTCACCCAGGCTGTGGCCGGCCACCAGATCCGGCGCCGGACCGCCCGCGGCACGCCAGGCACGGTAGGCGGCGACCCCGGCGGTGAGCATCAGCGGCTGGGTGTTCACCGTGAGGGCCAGGCGCTCGGCCGGGCCTTCGCACACCATCTGCCACAGATCCTCGCCCAGCGCCTCGGAAGCCTCGCCAAAGGTGTCGCGGATCACGGCGCTCTCGCCGTAGGGCGTCATCATGCCGACCGATTGGGACCCCTGTCCCGGAAAAACCAGAGCGAATGCCATCGTCCCTTCGTCCCGTATCAATATTGGAGGAGAGCCGCGCCCCAGGTGAAGCCGCCGCCCACCCCCTCGAGGATGATGCGCTGGCCGGGGCGGATGCGCCCGTCGCGGATCGCGAGATCGAGCGCAAGCGGAATCGAGGCGGCCGAGGTGTTGCCGTGACGGTCCACCGTCGTGACCACCCGGTCCATGTCGATGCCAAGGCGCTTGGCGGTCGCCTGCAGGATGCGGATGTTGGCCTGGTGCGGAATCAGCCAGTCGATGTCGGCGACGCGGATGCCCGCCTGCTCGACCACTTCGAGGGCAACTTCGCCCAGCACCTTCACCGCGAACTTGAACACGGCCTGCCCGTCCATGCGCAGGAAGGGGTCGCCGATCACCTGTCCGCCGGCAACATTGCCCGGCACGCACAGAATGGGATGGTGACTGCCGTCCGCGTGGAGCGCGGTCGACAGGATGCCCGGGGCCTCGGCCGCTTCCAGCACCACCGCACCGGCGCCGTCGCCGAAGAGCACGCAGGTGCCGCGGTCGGACCAGTCGAGGATGCGCGAGAACACTTCCGCCCCCACCACCAGCGCCCGGCGGTGGCTGCCCGAGCGGATGAACTTCTCGGCGACGGTCAGCCCGTAGATGAAGCCGCTGCACACCGCCTGCACGTCGAAGGCCGCCGCGCCGCTCTTCATGCCCAGCTTGGACTGGAGGAGGGCCGCGGTGCTCGGGAAGATGCAGTCGGGCGTGGACGTCGCGACGACGATCAGATCGATGTCGTCGGGCCCCACACCTGCGGCCTCCAGGGCGCGCCGGCTGGCGGTGCAGGCCAGGTCGCTCGAACCGACGTCGGCCGGCGCCAGGTGACGGGTGCGGATCCCGGTCCGCTCCACGATCCACTGATCGGACGTGTCGATCCCCCGCGCCACCAGGTCGTCGTTGCTGACGGGATCACCGGGCAGGCAGCTGCCGGTGCCGGCGATTCGAGCAAAGATCATGCAGTCACCCCGTTCATGGCCGCCATGCGGTCCGAGATCCGTTCGATCAACCGATTGGACGCCGCGTCGGCGGCGCGGTGGATGGCCTGCTCGAAGGCGAAGGCATCGGCCGAGCCGTGACTCTTCACGACCACGCCGCGCAGGCCGAGCAGCGCCGCGCCGTTGTAGCGACGATGATCGACGCGGTTCTTGAAATTCTTCAAGGCCGGCAAGGCTATCACCGCCATGGCCTTGGTGAGCAGGTTGCGCGAGAACTCCTCGCGCAGGAAGGTGGCCAGCATCTGCGCAAGGCCTTCGGAGGTCTTCAGCGCGACGTTGCCGACGAAGCCGTCGCACACCACCACGTCGGTGGTGCCCTTGTAGATGTCGTCGCCTTCCACGTTCCCGTAGAAGTTGAGTCCGCTCTCGCGAAGGAGCTCGCCGGCGCGCTTGACCACGTCGTTGCCCTTGATCGCCTCCTCGCCGATGTTGAGCAGCCCCACGGTGGGCCGGTCGATATGCTCCACGGCCGACACCAGCATCGCGCCCATGATGCCGAACTGAAGCAGGTGTTCGGGCGAGCAGTCCACGTTGGCACCCAGATCGAGCACGTAGGTCTTGCCCTTGCGGGTGGGCAGCACGGTGGCGATGGCGGGCCGGTCGATACCCGGGAGCGTCTTCAGCACGAAGCGCGAGATCGCCATCAGCGCGCCGGTGTTGCCCGCCGATACCGCCGCCTGGGCCGTGCCGGCCTTCACCAGGTCGGCCGCCACGCGCATGGAGGAATCCTTCTTGTTGCGCATGGCGATGGCCGGCGGATCGTCGGAGGTCACCACCTCGGACGCCGGACGGATCGCGAGCCGTTCACCGAAGCCCTTGCCGATACCGGCCAGGGCCGGCTCGATCGATTCGGGCCGGCCCACCAGCACCACGCGGGTACCCGGGTGGTGCCGCAGGAAGGCCACCGCGGCGGGCACGGTCACCGCCGGGCCATGATCGCCACCCATGCAGTCGATCGCAATGGTGACATCCATCGGCTTCTCGAGGAATTCGGTCAGGGAATGAGGACGAAAAAACGGCGCAGACGCCCACGGCGCCGCGCCGTCTTGCGCGGTTGGGCGTTACTCGCCCTTGGTCTGGACGACCTTCTTGCCGCGGTAGTAGCCGCTCGGGCTCACGTGGTGGCGCAGGTGCACCTCGCCCGTGGTGGGCTCGACCGCCAGCGGAGGGGCAGTCAGGAAATCGTGGGCACGATGCATGCCACGCTTGGAGGGGGACTTCTTGTTCTGCTGAACGGCCATGAAACGCTCCTAATACAATGTCGCGCCTATTCTGCGCCTTCGTCCTTGCGAAGCTTCGCCAGCGCAGCGAAAGGCGATTCCTTTTCCGCCCCGCCCGTCGGGCGTGGCGATTCACAACTCTCGTGCCGCGGCGCGAACGGTACGGCAAGCACGATCTCGTCCTCGACGAGCGTCCTCACGTCCATGTCGGCGCCTGCTTCGATCGCGTCGAACTCCTCGATCTCGAGCTCTTCCTCCGGGATCGGCTCGCCCGGCCGCACCAGCTGCAGCACGGCCTCGATGGCGAGCGGCAACTCCATGCCCCCCAGGCAGCGCTGGCAACGCAACCGCAGCAAACCGGAGGCCGAAACGTGCAGACGCAGCCGCCGATCCGGACCGAGCTCACCCGTAACCGAATAGACGACCTCCCCGCCCGTATCGAGCAGCACGTCGGCCAGTCGCTGCAGCTCAGCGAGGGGAATACTCCCCGCCAGACTGCGACCCTCCGCGGCGAACTTGAACGGATCGGAAATCACGGCTCGTTGCGACATAAGGGCGGCATGATATTATTTTTGGCTTACCAAGTCAAAGCACCGGAACCTGCGGCGGACATACGGGCCGACGCATCGCTCCGGGTCCGCTCGCAGATCCCCATGAAGCTCGTCCTCGCCTCCACCTCCGCCTACCGCCGCATGCTGCTCGAGCGCTTCGGGCTACCCTTCGAGACGGCCCGCCCCGACGTCGACGAGACGCCGCTTTCCGGCGAGGCCCCGCCGGCCACCGCCGACCGTCTGGCCGCCGAGAAGGCGCGCGCGGTCGCCGCGCAGTTCCCGGACGCGCTGGTGATCGGCAGCGACCAGGTGGCCCACCTGGGGGACGAGGTGTTCGGCAAGCCGGGCAGCGTCGAGCGCGCCGTGGCCCAGCTCAAGCGCATGAGCGGACAGACCGTGGTCTTCCACACTTCGCTCGCCGTGCTCGACACCGCCACCGGCCGGCTGCAGCTCGAATCCGTGCCCACGCGGGTGCGCTTCCGCGAGCTGGGCGAAGCCGAGATCGTACGCTACGTGGAGAAGGAGCGCCCGCTCGATTGCGCCGGCAGCGCCAAATCGGAAGGCCTCGGGATCACGTTGCTCGAGTCCCTGTCCGGCGACGATCCCACCGCGCTCGTCGGCCTGCCTCTCATCGCACTCGCCCGCATGCTGCGCGCGGAAGGCGTCGAGCTGCCGTGAGCGGCCCGCACGGCGCGCTCGTCCTGCTGCCGGTGGCGCTCGGCGACACGAGCTGGCAGCGCTTTCTTCCGGGAGAAGCCCAGCAGCGCGCCTGCGCCATCGCCCACTTCGTGGTCGAGAACGCCAAGACCGCGCGCGCCGAGCTCAAGCGCATCGGGCACCCGCTGCCGCTGCGCGAGATGGACATCCAGGTGCTGCCCGAGCGCGACGATGCCGCGAGCCTCGACGCCCTGCTCGCACCTGCGCGCGCCGGCCACGACGTGGGCCTCATGTCGGAGGCGGGCTGCCCCGCCGTCGCCGACCCCGGCGCGCGGCTGGTGGCGCGGGCGCACGCGCTGGGAATACCCGTCCGGCCGCTGGTGGGCCCCTCTTCCATCCTGCTTGCCCTCATGGCCTCGGGCCTCAACGGGCAGAGCTTCGCCTTCAACGGCTACCTGCCGGTTCCGGACGCGGAGCGCACGACGCGCATCCGCCAGCTCGAGGACGAGTCGCGGCGGCTTGCGCGCACCCAGATCTTCATCGAGACGCCCTACCGCAACGAGCGTCTGTTCGACGCCCTGCTCGCCACCTGCCGGCCCGACACGCGGCTGTGCGTGGCCCGCGACCTCACCACCGACGAGGAGTGGATCGCGAGCCGCACGGTGCGCGCCTGGCGCGGCGAGCCCAAGCCCGAGCTCGCGCGCCGTCCGGCGCTGTTTCTGATTCTCGCGGGCTGAGGCCTTCGGCTGCAGGAGCGGCGAAGCGTCAGCGCAGGCCGATGCGCGTGAGTGCGTCGATCGCGCTCTCGGCCATGTCGGCGCCGAAGCGCTGGGCGAACCGCTCGGCGAAGTTGCGCTTCTGCGTGAAGTCGCGCACCTCCTCGGCCTTGAACACGTCCCGTGCGACCGATTCGACCGTCCCGAAGTCGTCGGCGAGCCCGAGCTCGATGCTGCGCGCACCGGTCCACACCAGCCCGGAGAAGAGCTCCGGCACTTCCCTGAGGCGATCACCGCGCCCCTTGCGCACCACCTCGATGAACTGCTGATGGATGTCGGCCAGCAAGGTCCTCGCGTGGGCGACGTCGCCCTCGCGCTGGGGCGAGAAGGGATCGAGGAAGCCCTTGCTCGTGCCGGCGGCCAGCAGGCGCCGCTCGATCCCGAGCTTCTCCATGGTGCCGACGAAGCCGAAGCTGTCCATCAGCACCCCGATCGAGCCGACCAGGCTCGCCTTGTCCACATAGATCCGGTCGGCCGCCACCGCCACGTAGTACCCGCCCGAGGCGCACATGTCCTCGACGACCGCCGCGACCGGCAGATCGGGCCGCTTCGCGCGCAGGCGCGCGATCTCGTCGTTGATCATGCCCGCCTGGACCGGGCTGCCGCCGGGGCTGTTCACCCGCAGCACCACGCCGCGCACCGCCTGGTCGGCGAAGGCGCCCTGCAGCGCGGGGATGATCTGCTCGGCGCTCGCCTCGCCGCCGGCGTCGATCACGCCGTTGATCGACACCAGCGCCGTGTAGCCCTTGCCGTCGGCCAACCGCTCGGCCGGCTCGCTCCAGTCGCCGAGCATGTAGATGATGAAGCTCAGGTAGGCGAAGCCCAGCAGCTTGAAGAAAATGCCCCAGCGTCGCCGCCGCCGCTGCTCGGCCACCGTCTCCAGCGCCAGCCGCTCGAGCACGCCGCGCTCCCAGTTCGTTTCACGCTTGTCGCTGCTGTCCATCGTCGCCTTCCACCACGAAAACCTGTCCATCGCGCTCGGTCACGGCGAGCGCCGCGAGGCTGCGCCCCTTGCACGGCCCCATCACGCACCGCCCCGAGCCGGGGTCATAGTGTGCCCCATGCATGGCACAAATGAGATAGGCGCCGGTCAGATCGAAGAACCGCCCCGGCTGCCAGTCGAGCTCCACGGGCACGTGCGCGCACCGGTTGAGAAAGGCGCGCACCCGCCCGCCGTGGCGCACCGCGAAGGCGGCCGCCTGGCCATCGTAGACCGCCACCTCGAAGCGCACCCCGTCGCCGCCCTCCACGAGGGCGGCCGAGGCGCAGATCAGGCGTTCTCGCGCAGCCACAGGGCGAGCTCCGCAGGCGTGGTCACCAGTCCCACCGAGGACTCGGCTTCGAGCACCGCGCGCGGATGGGCGCCGAACGCGACCCCCAAGCCGTCCACGCCGGCATTGCGGGCCATCTGCAGGTCGTGAGTGGTGTCGCCCACCATCAGGGTGCGCCCGGGCGAAACTCCGAGCTCGTCCATGAGTTCCTCCAGCATGGCCGGATGCGGCTTCGAATGGCACTCGTCGGCGCAGCGCGTCGCATGGAAGTAGGCCGCGAGGCCGCTGTGCTCCAGGGCGCGCTTCAGGCCCAGGCGGCTCTTGCCGGTGGCCACACCGAGGAACCGGCCGCTCCCTGCAAGCTCGCCGATCATCTCCAGAGTGCCGGGAAAGAGCGTCAGTTCGTGGTCGCGCGACAGGTAGTGGAAGCGATAGCGCTCCACCATGCGGGGATAGTGATCCACCTCGAGGTCGGGCACCGCGTGGCGCAGCGCATCGGCCAGCCCCAGGCCGATCACGTGGCGGGCACGCTCCTCGGTGGGCTCGGGCAGCCCGAGGTCGCGGCAGGCCGCCACCATGGCGGCAACGATAGCGGCCGCGGAGTCCATCAGCGTGCCGTCCCAGTCGAAAACGATGAGGTCGTAGCGTTCAGCCATGTCTTGCGTGTTCTTCGGCGTCGAGCCGGTCGAGGAAGGTCTGCAGTTCTTCGGGCAAAGAGGCCTCCAGGGAAATCGGCACCCCGGTGAGCGGGTGGGTGAAGGACAGGCGCGCCGCGTGCAGGAACATGCGCTTGAGGCCTTCGCCTTCGAGCGTCTTGTTGAGCGCGAAGTCGCCGTACTTGTCGTCGCCGCACAGCGGAAAACCGAGGTGGGCGAGGTGCACCCGGATCTGATGCGTCCGTCCTGTCTTCAGTTCCACTTCCAGCAGGCTGTAGCGCGCGTAGCGTCGCACGAGGCGCACCACGCTGTGCGCCGCCTTGCCCTCGCTCGACACGCGCACCCGGCGCTCGCCCTCGGGTGTGAGGTACTTGAAGAGCGGCACCTTGATGTGCTGCAGCGGATTGGCCCAGCGGCCGGCCACCAGGGTGAGGTAGCGCTTCTCGATGCGCCCCTCGCGCATCATGTCGTGCAGCGCGGTGAGCGCCGAGCGCTTCTTGGCCACGATGAGCAGCCCCGAGGTTTCGCGGTCGATGCGATGGGCGAGCTCGAGCATGCGCAGCTCCGGGCGCTGGCTGCGCAGCTGCTCGATCACGCCGTAGCTGACCCCGCTGCCGCCGTGCACCGCCTTGCCCGCAGGCTTGTCCACCACGAGCAGGGCGTCGTCCTCGTACACCACCGGCAGCGGCTTGCCCGCCGGCGCGGGAGCGCTGCGTTCCGGCTCGGCCGTGCGCACCGGCGGAATGCGGATCTCGTCGCCTTCCGCCAGACGGTAGGTCGGCCCCACGCGCCCGCCGTTCACGCGCACCTCGCCGCTGCGCAGGATGCGGTAGACGTGGCTCTTCGGCACGCCCTTGCACACTTTGAGCAGCCAGTTGTCGATGCGCTGACCGGCGGCCGACTCGTCCACCCGCTCGCGCCTTACGGCCATCGCTTTGCCTTGCGCCATCATCCTGAAATATACTTGCCTCTGGTTAGCCCGGTTGCGGCCGGCGCCCCCCGCCCAACGAAGCGGTGGCGAGCGCATGGCGAAGAGCCCAAAAGCGAGCTCCCGGGCGACCGAATGTGCCGTCGTTGCCCAAAAAGGCAAGGATGGTAACGCATCGACAAACTTCGATCCATTTGATTGAGTCCAGACGCGTAACGCACACGCAGGATCAAGTGTTCCGGCCGCAGGCGGGAACACGCGAATTTCGACCAGCCGTCCCATCAGCCCACTACCGACCGGACAAAAAGTAGCCTCAACTACCCGCTCCTGACTCCGTATCAAGCGCGATGGTGCGCGCCGTTCGTCCTGCCCGTGTGTTTTGCGCGGGAGAACGACAAGAATGAAGCGCATGCTTTTCAATGCGACGCAGGCCGAGGAACTCCGCGTCGCGATTGTGGACGGTCAGAAACTGATCGACCTCGATATCGAATCGGCCGCAAAGGAACAACGCAAGAGCAACATCTACAAGGCGGTCATCACCCGCATCGAGCCC
>DYFV01000072.1 GCA_020725025.1 Azoarcus sp. | reverse complement strand
GAATCAACCGAATACCTGATCAACCCTTTTGCACAACTTGACGCACACAACTTCCCCGGACTGGATTTCCCAGCGTCGGGAATCGCCGTCTCAAGGCTGGAAATACCTTGCTCCCGGTACCCGGGATGCCATTGATGAATGTCGTATATCAGGGGAGTCTTCTACTTCCTTTCCGCTGGCATGACATCTGCTTTTCGGGGTGGGAGGGGCGCTCGGCGACCGGTGCCGATGCACAGTCGAAACAAACAGACGCCCAGAGGAGAGCGGAATGAACAATGGAGAACGGGTCGCCACCTGGCTCGATCTGGCGGCGATGCCGCACTGGTGGCCCAACCCCCGCCGCCTGCGCCTGCATGCGGTGGGCGGGCGCCGCAACGGCTGCTTCGCGGTGTCGGTGGACGGGCGCTGGCTGCACACGTCCGACGGGGAGCTCACGGTCTTCCACGGCCTGGAAACCGCGGTGCGCTTCCTGAAGGCGGCGCGCATCGAGGCCTTCGAGCCGGGCGAGGCGCCGCCCGAGCCGGTGCGCTGCGACGGACGGCACTTCGGCCTGGGCGTGGGCCGCAACGGCTGCATGATGACCTGCCGGGAGTGCGGGCGCGTGCCCGAGTTCAACGGCTGAGGGCGTCGTCCGGGCCGGGCAGTACGGCGCGGTTGCGGCCGGCCGCCTTGGCGCGGTACATCATGTTGTCGGCGATGAGGAAGAGCTCCCGCTTGTCGGTGGCGTGGTCGGGGCACACGGCGAGGCCGATGGACACCGAGCAGGCGAACGGCCTGTCCTGCGGATCGAGCATGCCCAGACCGGCGACTCCGGCGAGGATACGGTCCGCTACGCCCCGCGCCTCGTCGAGCGCCGTGGCCGGCAGGATGGCGACGAACTCGTCACCGCCGTAGCGCACCACCAGATCGCCTGCGCGCAGCGCGCCCCGCAGTGCGCCGGCGATGGTCTGCAGGCAGACGTCGCCGAAGGCGTGTCCGTGGCTGTCGTTGATCGTCTTGAATTCGTCGAGGTCGATCACCAGCAGGGCCACGCTCTCGTCGTAGCGGCGCGCGCGCACGATCTCGTTCTCGAGCAGGTCCCAGAACACGCGCTGGGTGTAGAGCCCGGTGAGCGGATCGCGGGTGGCATGGAACTCGAGCTGCTCCGTGTAGTGATGGATCGCCCTCACGGACCCGACCACGTTCATCAGGGTCGCGAGCGCGCTCTCGATCACCAGCAGGCGGGTGGCGTCGCCGTCGAGCTGCGCCTGCATCCCCACGCCCTGGATGCCGCCGATGCGCGGCCCGTCCACCGTGAGCGCCCGCATGTGCCGGCGCAGGTCGGCCTCGTCGATCTCGCGCAGCGGCACCGCCGCGTGCGCGATGTGGTGGCGCGCATGGGCCGGCCGCAGGGGCAGCGCCGCCTCGAAGCGCGCCCTGAGCGCCTCGCTCGGGGCGTGCAGCCAGAAGACCTCGAGCTCCAGCCTGTCCGCTTCGTCGCGGAACAGGGCGAACAGCGCGTAGGCCGGCAGCACCGCGTTGATCTCCACCAGCAGCCGGGTCACGTAGTCGCGCCAGTCGCCGACCGCCTGGGCGCTGATGACGAACTTCTCGAGCAGGCGGATCTCGAGCTGGAGCATGTCCCGGTCCACCGCCGCCGAGCGCAGCCGCCCGGTCAGGCGGCCGATCTCGTGTCCGATGCGGTCGAGCTCGGCGAATCCCAGGTGCGGGGCGCGGTCGGCAAGCTTGCTCAGGTCGGATACGCGGTTGATGGCTGCGAGATCGCTGCCCAGACCGTGGATCGCCCGACCCAGGCGGCGGTCGATGTACATCACCAGGAGCAGGGTGGCGAAGAAGGTGACGGGAATCGCCGGCAGGGCGATGAGCGCGAGGCGCTGGCGATTGCCTTCGATCACGCGCGCCACCGACTGGCGGACGTCGATCGCTCCCAGCGCGGTACCCGGCGTCACGTTGGTGTGGCAGGCCACGCAAACCGCCTCCGCCTTCAGCGGGAAGACGAAGCGCACCTCGTCGCCGTCGTGGATCTCGACCGTGCGCCCGCTCTCCATGGCCTGCCGGATCGGCATGTCGGCCGCGGGCTGCTCGATGCTCCCGAACAGCGCCGTGACCGGCTCGCCGCGGTGGATCAGGATGCGCGAAGGGCTGCCGGCCAGGGCGAGATCGAGGGAGGCGACGAAATCCTCGAGCTGTTGCCGGTTCCAGCCGGTGACCATGAGCTGGAACATGCTGCCGAAGGTCACCCGCGCGAGGGTGCCGGCATCGCGGATCGCATCTTCGCGCGTGGAGCGGTCGTAGACCAGGGCGAGGGAGACCCACACGAGCACGAAGAGGCAGCCGGTGAACACGGCCGCCGAAGTCACCAGCAATCCCTTTATCGTCCTCGGCACGCCGCCACCTCCCCGCGGAAGAGCACCGCAAGAAGCGGGCCAGAAGAACCGGTCATTCCTGGCGCTGAACTTGCATGGAGAACCGGTTTGCTTCCGATGGAGACGGGTGGATGCAGGGGAGGATGGGACGACGCGGTGCGCACCGGCATGCCGCGGCACTGGCGCTGTGCTGCGCGCTGGTCGGAGCTCCGCTCGCGGCGCAGGCCTTCCTGCGCGCGGCACCGGTGAGCGAGATGGCCGCAGCCGAGCCCCAAGGGTCCGTCCCGGCGGACACGCCGGCGTCGTCCGCGCCGCCCGGGGCGGGCAACAGCGCCGGCGGGCGCAGCCCCCTCTACGACCCGACCAATCCGGATCTCGAGCGCCTGCAGGTGCCGCGCGAGGCGCTGCAGGGGCTGCCCCGCGACCGCGACGACAAGATCGACTGGATGAAGGCGCTGCGCTCGAAGGAGATCGTGCCTCGCGGCAAGCTCGAGGCCGACGGGCCGCACCTGGCGATCGACCTGGACATCATCATGCGCAATACCCGCGAGATGCCCTGGGTGCGCTTTCCCCATCGCGCCCACAGCGAGTGGCTCGACTGCAGCAACTGCCACCCGGTGCCCTTCGAGCCCAGGGCGGGGAGCACGCCCATCAAGATGGAAGACATCTTCCGCGGGCGCTTCTGCGGCCAATGCCACGACCGCGTCGCCTTCGTCACCCACCGCAACTGCGACCGCTGCCATAGCGTGCCGCAGCCGGGCGGGATTTCCTGGTAGGAGCCGGCCCGAGGAGCCGCAGCCCTGGTGGGGGAACGGACTCCGGGGTCGGCGGTGGCAGCCGCGCTAGCCTTCGCGGTAGAGGGGGACCCGCCGCAGTCCGTCCAGGTCGAGGATGTGCACCGTGCGGCCGGCGAGCGCGATCAGGCCGTCGTCGGAGAGCCGGCGCATGATGCGCGAGAAGGTCTCCTGGGTGAGGGAGAGCAGGGAGGCGACGGTCCCCTTGGGGGCGGGGAACTCCACCCGGTGCTTGTGCGGGCCGCGCTCGACGAGCTCCACCAGGTAGGCGGCCACGCGCCCTGCGGCGAGGCTCGCGGACTGGCTGCAGATCACGTCGATCATCTTCTGCACCCGCGTCGACACCTCGGCGAGCATCCAGGCGGAGAGCTCCTGGTCGCGACCGACCGAACCGAGCACCTGCTCGCGGGTCACGTGGATGAGGGTGCAGCGTCCGATCGCCTGGGCGCAGGAGCGGTAGGTGGAGTGCATGAACACGCCCACCTCGCCGAACATCTCGCCGGGGCCGACGAGCTCGATGATCTTGTCCCGCCCGTCCGGCCCCTGGGCGACCAGCTTCACGGAGCCGCTCACCACGAAGTAGACCCCGGTAGGCACCGTGCCCTGGTGGTAGATGGTGGCGCCACGGTCGTACACGACCTGGCTGGCACCGTAGGAGAGCGCCCTGAGACTCCGTTCGGGCAAGTGGGCGAGCAGCGGCATGCCCGCGAGGACCGTCAGCGGATCGACGGGCCCCGAGCGCCGGCGGGGGGCGGTCGCGGGCACAACCCAGTCGCGCGCGAAGATCGGGCGGTCCATCTCGAGTCCTGCGGTCGTCGCGTTCATGAGCGCCCCCTCCCCTTTACTTGCCGGCCACCGGCCGGATATGGGCCACGCCGCCGTAGCTGCCGACCCACAGATGGCCGTCCGGCGTCGAGGCCATGGAGAACACCGTGTTGTTGAAGAGCCCCTCTTCCACGCGCATCACGCGGAAGCCGTTGCCCTCCTTCACCGCCAGGCCGTCGTTGGTGCCGATCCAGATGCGGTCGCGGTGATCGCGGTGGAGCATGAAGACGTGGTTGCCGGGAAGCCCCTCGGCGGTGGTGAGGTTGCTCCACGTCTTGCCGTCGTAGTGCGCCAGGCCGCCGCCCCAGGTGCCGGCCCACACCGTACCGTCGGCGTCGACCGCGAGCGAGATGATGTAGTTGGGGTTGTAGGCCTGGTCCACGTCCTGCAGCCCCATCTCGCGCTTCTGCGCGGCGTGGTGCAGCGACTCCTTGGCCGGATCGCTCTTGAAGGCGATGTCGCCCTTGACCTTCTCGTAGGGGGCGCCGATGCCCCTGGAGTGATTCCAGCTCTCCCACTTGCCGTTGTCGAAGTGGGCCATGCCGCCTTCCGTGGCGAGCCACACGTCGCCGTTCTTGCCCGCGGCGAGCCCGTACACCCAGTCGTTGGGCAGCCCGCCGTTGGTGTTCTCGACGGTGTAGAGCTCCCACGCCTCGGGGTCGTCCAGCTTGCCGCCGAGCACGCGGTTCACGCCCGACCAGGTGGCGATCCAGAGGTCGCCGTTGGCGAGCTCGAGCGCGTCGTAGACGAAGGCGTCACCCAAGCCCTCGGGGATGTTGTAGGTCTTCCACGTGCCGGTCTTCTCGTCGAGCATCGACATGCCGCCGCCGTAGGTGCCGACGGTGATCTTGCCCTGGATGCGGCCCACGTAGAACATGCCGTTGGAGAGCAGGCCGTCCTTGTTGTCGAAGAGCTTGAACTCGTCGGTCCTGGTGTTGTAGCGGATCACGCCGCCCGAGGTGGCGACCCACACCACGCCGTCGTCGATGTAGATCTTCTTGACGTTCTTGTTGCCTACGCGGAAGTGGGTGAACTTCTCGGTCGGATCCACGCCCACCTTGCCCTCGCGCGGCGGCTCGCCGGCGGGAGGATGGGCCGCCACCGGCGCGGTTGCGGGGGCGGTCTGCGCCTGGGCGGGACTTTCGGCCTGCTGCTTGCCAACGGTGTAGGCGCCGACGATGGCGGCGGCACCGGCGATCACGCCCACGGCTGCTAGTTTGTAGTTCATGCGGTGAAACTCCGTTTGGTCCAGTTGCCCGGGGCCCGCGCCCCGGACGGGTCACTTCTTGCCGATGACGGCCACGCCGCGGCGGGTGCCGGCCCACACTTCGCCGGCGGGGGTCACTGCGAGCGCATACACGTGCGAGTCGAGCAGCCCTTCCCGGGTGGTGAACGAGGTCCAGGTCTTGCCGTCGAATCGCGACACGCCCTGGTCGGTGCCGAACCAGAAGACGTTGTTCGCGTCGCGCACGATCGCGTACACGATGTTCCCCACCAGCCCCTCGCGGCTCGTGTAGTTCGTCCACTTCTTGCCGTCGAAGCGCGACACGCCGCCGCCCCAGGTGCCGGCCCAGACGTGGCCGTCGGGCCCGACGTGCATGGCGAAGGTGTAGTTGGGGTTGTAGGTCGGATCGCCGCGCTCCATGGTGGAGAGATCGTGGCGCGAGCGGGTCCCGAGGCCGGTGTTGCTGCTCGCCGGCAGTTGGTTCACGTTGGGGCCGCCCAGGCCGTCCTTGTGCGTCCAGGCCTTCCAGGTCTTGCCGTCGAACATGGACACGCCGCCCTCGGTCGCGAACCAGACGCGACCCTGGGCATCCACGTCCAGGCCGTAGACCCACTCGTTCACCAGTTCCTTCACGTAGGTCTTGAACTCGCCGGTCTTCACGTTCCAGTGGTTCGCGCCCGCCCAGGTGCCGATCCACAGGTCGCCTTTCTTGTCGTTGGCGAAGGCATAGATCCAGTAGTCGGCCAGTCCGTGCATCGGGAAGTAGGTCTTCCACTTGCCGTCCTTGTAGCGCGAAGCTCCGCCGGCGTTGGTGCCGAACCACTTGTAGCCCTCGGAGTCGATCCCGACCGCGAACACGTACTCGTTGGCCAGGCCGTCGGCCCGGGTGAAGGTGTTCCTGGGCTGGCGCGTGGCAAGGTCGATCTCGTGCACGCCGGCCGACGTGCCCACCCACATGGTGTTGGCCTCGGCCTCCAGGGTGAGGGCGCGCACGTACACCGAGTCGCCGACGTTGAAGGTCTCCACGACCTTGTAGTCCGACTTCGTCGCCGTCTGGGCCTGGGCCGGAACGGCGGCGCACGCCGCGGCGAGGGCTACCGCGGCCAACGCGGCACGCGGGCGAAACAGGGAAAAAATCATCGTCTGAGGGTCCTCAGGTAAGCCACCACGTCGAGGATCTGCTGGTCGCGCAGGATTCCATTGAAGGAAGGCATCGCGTTCTTGCCGGCCTTGATGGTCATCATCAGCGCGACGTCCGGCTGCATGAGCCGGTCGCCGCGGGCGAAGCTGGGCGCATCGGGCATCACGCTCCGTCCGCCCACGCCGTGGCAGGCCACGCAGTGCATGTTGTAGATCGCCTGGCCGGCGGCGACGTCGGCGGCGAGCACGCCCCCCGGCAGCGCCGTCAGTGCGAAGAGCATCGCAGCGAACCGAAGCCTCATCGCTTGTTCCCCGCCGCGGGTCCGAAGCGCTCGGTGCGTGCCTTGGCGGCACGCGCCGTCCACTCCTCGGCCCGCGCGGCGTCCACCTGCAGGCCGAACTCGCCCGTGAGGTAGGCCTTGGCCAACGCGTCCATCGCGATGAGCTCGCCCGCCTCGGCCGCCTTGAGCAGGAAGGGTGCCGCGGTCGCGTCGCTGCGCGACTGGCCGCCGAGCCGCTCGTCCCCGGTCACGTAGGCCTTGGCGAGCGCGATGTTGGCCTGGACGTGGCCCTGAGTCGCCGCCGCACGCATCCAGCGCGCAGCCTCCTTGTCGTCCTGCTCGACGCCCTCGCCGGTCAGGTACATGACCGCCAGACCGAACTGCCCGTCGGCATTGCCCTGGTCCGCCGCCTTGCGGAGGTACTCCACGGCCTCGTCGTTGAGCTCGGCGCGGTCGAGGATCTCGCCGTACAGCGCCTGGGCGGCGGCATGTCCGGCGTCCGCGGCGCGCTTGAGGGGCGTCATCGCTCCCACCATGTCGTTCACCCGGTGGGCGGCCACGCCGGCCTCGTAGTCCTTCTCGACATCCTCCTGCGCGCCGGCGAAGCCCGGCGCGAGTAGGAGCGCCGTCGCCAGCAGGATATGACTGAAAGCAGGAACGGCTTTCTCACTTCCAGGAATTCGCATCGATCTATCCCGTGCTCAGTTGCCCGGCGGGTTTGCCGGATTCGGTGCGCTGCGCGCTCTGCGGTCCGATTCCCAGGGCCTCGAACTCCTCGAGCTTGCGATACAGGCTGGACAGCCCGATGCCCAGGTTCTGGGCCGCGAGGCGCCGATCGCCGCCGGTCTCGGCGAGCATGCGGTAGATGAGGCTCGCCTCGTACTCGCGCAGCTGGTCGCGCAGATAGCCCGGCGTAGCAATGGCTGTGCCATGAGACGGCACCGTCCCCATCGAGCGGGTGATCTCGGGCGGCAGGTCGCCCACCGCGATGGTGTCGTCCTCGGCCAGGATGCAGGCGCGGTTGATCACATTCTCGAGCTGGCGCACGTTGCCCGGCCAGCCGTAGCCGAGCAGCAGCGCCTCGGCCTCGGCCGTGAGCCCGATCTCGTTGGGCGTGCCGTGCTGCTCGCGGGCGCGCTCGAGGACGAACTCGATCAGCGCCCGGATGTCGCTCTTCCGCTCGCGCAGCGGCGGAATGTGGATGTGGAACATGGACAGGCGGAAGAAGAGGTCCTCGCGGAAGCTGCCGTCCCGCACCATCTGGTGCAGGTCGCGGTTGGTGGCGGCGATGATCCGCACATCCACCCGGCGCGCCTGCTCGCTGCCCACCGCGCGGATCTCCTTCTCCTCGATGGCGTGCAGGAGCTTGGTCTGCATGTGCATCGGGAGCTCGCCCACCTCGTCGAGGAAGAGCGTGCCCAGGTCGGCCTGCAGGAAGAGGCCCTTCCTCGCCTTGTCCGCCCCGGTGAATGCGCCCTTGGTGTGGCCGAAGAACTCCGACTCCAGGAGATTCTCGGGGATCGCGCTGCAGTTCACCGGCAGGAACAGGTTGTCCGAGCGCCGGCTCTGCTCGTGGATGAGTCGCGCGAGCACGCCCTTGCCGGTCCCCGACTCGCCGGTGACGAGCACCGTGCTGTCGGTGGGCGCGACCTTGCCCGCCAGGCGCTCGACCGCCTGCATGGAGGGGGAGGTGAAGCGGAAGCGGCCCGACTCGCGGCGCGCGATCTTCTTCAGCATCCGGTTTTCCTCGCGCAGGCCGCGCAGCGAGGCGATCTGCTGCACCCGGTGCAGGAGCTCCTCCACGTCGAAGGGCTTGATCACATAGTCGGAAGCGCCCGCACGCAGCGCCTCCACCGCGTTCTCCATGGAAGCGAAGGCGGTCACCATGATGAAGCTCGTCTCGATGCGCGACTCCTTCATCGAGCGCACCAGGTCGACCCCGTTGCCGTCGGGCATCTTGATGTCGCACAGCGCGAGATCGACGTCGCCGCGCACCAGCTTGGACGCCGCCTCCGTGCAGTCGCGCGCCTCGTCGACCGAGTAGCCGGCGCGCCGGCAGGCCTCGGACAGGATCTCGCGCACTGCGCGCTCGTCATCGATCACCAGGATGTGCATGTCTCTCCTCTTCCAGTCTCTGTCTCTTGTGTTGCCGCCTCTCGGCGGTTTCAGGCTTGCCCGCGTGCGTTTGCGTTCTTCGGCAGCGCGATGCGCACCTTCGTCCCCTCGCCCGGCTTCGAATCCAGGGTGATGGTGCCGCCGCCGTCGCGGATGAGCTCGCGGCACAGCGCGAGCCCGAGCCCGCTGCCACGGCTGGCGGGCTTGGTGCTGAAGTACTCGTCGAAGACCCGCGCCAGCGTTTCGGCGTCCATCCCCTTGCCGTTGTCGATCACCTCCACGACGACCTCGTCTTCCTCCTCGCGGGTGACCAGCCGGATGCGGCGCTGCAGATCGGCGGGCACCGTCTCGAAGGCGTCCGCGGCATTGATGAGCACGTTCATCAGCACCTGGGTGATGTGGTCGGCCACCGCGCGCACCGCCGGGAGCTCGCTGTCGAGCTCGGTCTCCATCTCCACGCCGCGGAAGCGCCGGTCGTAGCTCACGAAGGTGCAGGTGTTGCGCACCAGCTGGTTGAGGTCCAGGAGCTCGGCGCGCTGCGCCTGGGGACGGGTGAATTCCGAGATCTGGCGCGTGATGATCGAGATCCGCTTGGCCTGCTCCAGGATCAGGTCCGGCTGGCAGACCGCGCCGTGGTTGGGGCAGTTGCTCGTGTGGCGCACGTCGTTCATGGTACTCGCGATGCCGCTGATGGCCGCGATCGGGTTGTTGATCTCGTGGGCGAGCTGGGCCGCGAGCGAGCCCACCGCGGCCATCTTCTCCCGGTGGAACTGCTCGTGGCGGGCGCGCTCGATCTGCCGTTCCCGAAGCCGCAGGTCGCGCTGCATCTGGTTCACCGCGTTCATGAGGCTGCCCAGCTCGTCGCTGCGGGTCACCGGCAGCGGCTCGTCGCGGTTGCCGCTGACGATGCCGAGGGCGTGCGTCTCGAGCTTGCGGATGTCCCAGGTCAGCCGGCTGAAGAAGATCACGGTGGCCGCCCCCAGCACGATGAAACCCACCACCCCCATCGCCAGGCCCTGCAGCGTGATGCGGTCGTAGACCTCGTAGTAGCGGGTGAGCAGCTGCCGCTTGCGCTCGCGCGTGGCGGTGGTGATCACGTCGAGCTCGACGAAGAGCTCGTTCAAGGTGGTGCGGGCGAGCGCGAGGACGCCGCGGCTGGGGCTGCGCACGAGGTCGTTCACCAGCGCCTGCAGCTTGTGCGAGCGCATCAGCAGGTGCGGATGGTCGCGCTCGACCGGCGCCAGCAGCGCGAGGGTGGCCTCGATCTCCATCGCGGTGGAGAGGGCGGGCAAGGCCTTCTCGCCCGCAGAGAAGGCCTCGTTCACCGCGAGCAGCGTGCGCGCCATCGAAACGTTCACCTGCACGAGCTGCTCTTCGGCGCGGTGCGCCTGCTCGAGCCCGTCCACCATGGACAGGAGCTTCCTGCGCTCCATGTCGGTGAAGACGCCGATCAGCATCGCGTAGCAGACGAGCACGATGAAGGCGATGACCCCCTTGACGCGCAGGGACATCATGCGCGGCGGCGCGGCCCTGCGCCGCTTGCGGGGCTCGGCCTCCGCCGGCTGCCCCTCGCCGCTCGCCTGGGAGGCGAGGGCCTCCGAGCCCGGTAAGGCGGTCGTGTTCATTGCGATCCCTCTGGGGAAACCACCGGCTTCGTTCCGGCGGCGATCTCGATCATACTTGGGTCCGCGGAACGTTCATGCCCGTTCCCTGGTATTTTGTCACCGGCGGCACGCGCGATTCTTGTTACCCTTACCACTTTAGTCGTATCGAGCCGCGACGCCTGCCCGCGCGGCAAGTTTCGGAATTCTTCGATCGGCCGGTACGAATATTGCGTGCCGCACCCGCTTTCCGGAGCAAGAAGGGTGCCGGACAAGACCCAGGATCGGTCGAAGATAGGCAACGAGGAGCGAGGTCCCATGTTTCGCCGGATGATGTTGTGCATGCTGTTGCTGAGCGGGGCGGCCCAGGCCGGTCAGCTCGACGAGGCGATCCGTCGCTACGAGAGCGGCCAGTACGAGGAGGCGGCCAAGCTGCTGCAACCGCTGGCCGAGGCCGGCGACGCGTCGGCTCAGCAGAAGCTGAGCGTCATGTACTTCTACGGACGGGGCGTTCCCGAAAACGAGGCGCATGCCATGCAATGGGCGCGACGGTCCGCCGACAAGGGCAACATCGACGCGATGTTCTTCATCGGCACGATGTACGTGTTCGGCGACGAGATCCCCAAGACCGTCTCCGACCCCGATCTGGAGGCGGCGAAATGGCTGTTCGAGGCGGCGAGCCGCGGCCACGCGGACGCCGAATACGGGCTCGGCCTGCTCTTCCTCGCCGGCAAGGGCGTGGTGCAGAACCAGGAGGAGGCACTCAAGTGGATCCGCCGCGCCGCCGAGCACGGCCACGCCGGCGCGCGCTCCTTCCTGTCGGGGCGCAGCGAGCGCTGACACCGCGGACGCGCACTTTCACTGCGGGAACGGCCCGTGAAGCGCTCCGGGCCAGCTAGCGCGCGGCACCCGCACGCTGCAGGGACGGCGCGAGCTTCTTCCTGATCTCCCGGACCAGCGCCTCCTCGTCCCATTCCCGGGCGCCGAGCACGCGCTCGACGACGCGCCCTTCGGCATCCACGTAAAGGGTGAGGGGCAAGCCCACCGCCCCGAGCGCGGACATCGCCTCGCCCGGCGCCGCCGCGATCCCGATCGGGAAGCGGATCCGGTACTTGAGAACGAACTCGCGCACCAGGTTCGCGTCCTGATCCACCGACAGGCCGGCCACGCCGATGCCCGCGCCCTCCAGGCGGTCGGCCAGACGCTGCAGGGCGGGCATCTCGCTGCGGCACGGGGCGCACCAGGTCGCCCACACGTTCAGCACCATCGGCCGCCCGCGCCATTCCGCAGTGGTCGTGGCGGTGCCGTCCAGGCGCTGCATGGCGATCGCCGGGAGGCGATCCGCCGCGGCCGCGGGCGCAATCTGCAGCGTCACCGCGAGCAGCCAGGCGAGTACGAACGGGCGGCTCGACATCGGCGTTCCTACATCGGCTTCTTGAACGACACGGCGCCGCGGACGCTGCCCACCACGTGGCCGCGGCCCTTGTCGTGAGGATAGTCGTTGGCGAGCTGCGCCTGGGTGGCCGGCGACAGCGCCTCGGCAGGGCCGTGGCAGGCGAGGCACACCTCGGCCGTGGGGATGGCCTTCATGTAGCGAAAGAAGCTGCCCTGGGGCTCCTTGACCACTTCCGAGAACTCCATCCGCTCGGCCTTCTCGCCACGCGCCTGGCGGCGCTCGAAGTCCAGGAGCACGGCCTGCTCCCAGGCGTCGGGCATGCCCAGCATCGGGTTGCGCACGTGCAGGCTCACCCGCCTGACCTGCGCGCCGTGGCGACGCGAGATCGCGGAGGAGACTTCGGGCGCGAGGTACTTGCACACCACCACCGAGCGCAGCGCGCCGGAGAGCTCGTACTCGCGCCGCAGTTCGCCGCCGATCTGCTGGATGAGGTCCTGCGCCGCCTCGCGCGCCTCGTCGAGCAGTTGCTCCCGCTCGTCGTTCGTCGCCATGGCGGATCCTGCGGCGAGCGCGGCGAACAGCGCGAGGCAGCGGAAGGAGCCCAGATTCATGACCGTTCCTTGCTGCGCGGCGTCCCCGAGGGAGGCCCGATGCACCGCGCATGATTCGTTGCGCCGCAGTATAACCTCAGCCTGGACCGGATCCAGAATCCGTCGCCGCGGCGAAGGGGCGGCTGGACCGCTCTGCCTTAAGGGACGGACGCCGGCGGCCGGGTCTCGCCGCCGCGACGCCGTTGGAGCATGACCAGGAGCGCACCGAGGCCACCGACGAGCAGGACGAACGGCGCCGCCCACAGCCAGGTGATGCTCTTCAGCGGCGGCTTGTAGTGCACGAAGTCGCCGTAGCGTGCCACCATGAACTCGGTGACCTGGGCGACCGTCTCGCCCGCGCTCAGGCGCTCGCGGATCTCCGCCTTGAGGTCCATGGCGAGCCCCGAGTCGGCGTCGGCGATCGTCCGGTCCTGGCACACGGTGCAGCGCAGGCGCACGGCGACGTCGCGGACGCGCCCCTCCAGCACGGCGTCCACCGGGGCCGGGCCGGCCGACGTCGCCACGGCCATGCAGGCGAGGAACACGGCGAAGAGCAGGTGCGCGGCCACGGGCCCGAGCCCGCGCCGCCGCTCAGCGGCCGCGGTCATCGTCGGAGGCCTCCCCGCGATCGCGCTTGCGTGCCCGCAGACCGAGATGATCGAGAATCGAGCGACGCGAAATGATCAGCACCAGAATCTCCGACACCACGATGGCGAGCGCCACCAGGTACGCCGCCCAGACGTACAGGCCGTACCCACCCATCGACCAGAAGGCGCTCCACTCGGCCCAGCTCACGTCAGTCGCCCGCCAGCCGCGCAACCCACTCGCTGCGCCGCTCCCGCTCGAGGATCAGGGTACGCAGCCGGGTGAGCGCGGCCGCCACGGTGTAGGCCGCGAGGCCCGCCGCCATCACCACCATGCCGGCGAGCTGGCTCTGGAGCGGTCCCGCGGTGAGCGACAGGGCGAGCGAGGCGCCGTACTGCCCCTCGCCCCAGTACTCGGCCGCGAGATAGACGATCGGCAGGCCCGCCATGCCGATGAGCGACAGCACGGCACCAGCGGTATCGGCCCGGCGCGAGTCCTCCATCGCGGCCTGCAGTGCGACGAAACCCATGAACAGCACGAGCAGCAGGAGAATTGCGACGAGGCGCGGGTCCCACACCCACCACTCGCCCCAGTGCGGCTTGCCCCAGAGCGCGCCGGTCCACAGCGCGAGGAAGGCGAACATGGCGCCCGTCGGCGCCAGCGCGGAGGCGACCATGGAGAACAGGCGGTGATCGAGCATTGCACCGCCCCCCGCCGCCGCGGTCATCACCACGTAGATCGCGAGGGCCATCCAGCCGGCCGGCACGTGGATCAGAAGGATCCGGTCGTAGCCACCCTGGCCACTGTCGCCGGCGAGCACGAAGAAGCCGAGGAAGAGGCCCAAGCCGCACAGCAGGGCAGAGGCGGCTGCAAACCAGGCGGCGACGCGCCCCGCCACGGGGTACAGCTTCTGCTCCACGGCCGCGATCACCCGGTGTACGCCGGATGAATCGCCTGGCGGGTAGCTGGTAGTCGGGGCCGGGAGCATGTCGCCGTACTCGTCGTTGGGTAATACCCCTGACTAGCAAGGCCCATGCCGATCGTGCGGATTTGGAGCCCCTCGCGGCGGCGCAGCATCCGCCGGCCTCCGGGCCGGAAAACGGGTAGATCGATTACGGATAAAGAGAGCGCCGTTCCCGAATCCGGGAAGCCGAAGCCCGGAAACGGACGGGCGCGCCGCCGTGCGCAAAGGCGGCCGCGCCCGAGGCGCTGCGCAGGATCAGCCCGGGATGTAGACGCCCGCGTTGCGGATGGCCTTGACGAGCTCGGCGGTGGAGTCTTCGAGGAGCTTGATCGCGGCCTCGTGATCGCCGCGGGCCGCGGCCGCCTCGGCCTCTCCGCGCAGCTTGCCGGCACGCTCGAGGAAGGTGCGCACCATCCCGTCGACGCCCGGACGGTCCTTCTTGTCCTCGAGCAGCACCTTGACCAGCATCTGGTGGGTGTCGTTGCGGTCGACCTCGTAGTGGTACTCCTCCGCCTTGGTGGCGAAGTTGAGCGAGCGCACCAGGGTGTCGCCCATGCGCATGGAGCTCACTCCGGCCTTGGCCATGAGGTAGGCACGCTCGAGCAGGGCTCGACCCTGCTCCAGGCGATCGGTCGCGACGTACTGCTGTGCCTCGGCGAGCAGCCCCTCGATCTGGCGGACGCTGTCCTGCATGTCGCGGTTGGCCTTCTCGGTGGCGATGCGCTTCTGCGCGGCCACCAGCGCCTTGACGCTCTCGAGCTTGTTGTTGAAGTCGGTCTGCGACTTCTGCTCGCGGATCTTCTCGGGCGCGGCCATGCGCACCGCCTCGAACATGGCGATGCTCGCGTCCGACAGCAGGCGCGAGGCGTTGGGCAGATCGCCCGCCTTGAATGCCTCGCTCGCCTCGCGGTAAAGCCGCTTGGCGTTGTCGTGGCGCTCGCGCGCGGGCGCCTCGCCGCTCGTCTCGATCTGCCGCGCCGCCGAGGACTTCTCGATCAGCGTGCCGACCGAGGCGAAGCGCCGCTCCAGCTGCTCGCGATCGAGCTCCTGGGCCTGCACGCGCGTCGCGGCATTGTCCTTGGGCGGCGCATCCGCCCCCGTGGCGGCCAGCGGCAGCCATCCGCACAGGACAGCGATCAACAAACGACTGATGGACCTTCCGTACATGGGTGACTCCCGGTTTCAAAGGAGGAATTGTCCTCCCGTGCGCGTGCCGCGCACGATTCCTTACATCGATTCGACCGCGCCGCAAGCGCGATCCCTTTTCGCTATTCCCTCGGCTCGCGCGGAATGGACAGTCCCGCCTCGCGCAGGAGGTTCTCAATCGCCTCGGTAGCCTGATGCAGGATACCGATGGCCCCGTCCAGGTCCTGCGCGGCGGCCGCCGCCTCGGCGCGCCCGCGCAATGCGCGGTTCGCCTCGACCTGGCGATTCATGGCCGCCACCTGCTCGGGCGACGGGTCGAGCCGTGCCAGGGCGATCGGCACCAGCTCCACGAAACTCTGGTTGCGCGCGAGCTCGTCGCGGAACACCTGCTCGGGGCTCCGACCCTGGCGCCGGTATTCCACGGTTTCGCTGCCGATGGCCGCCTGAAGCGCATCCATGAGCAGCCGCTCGGCCTGCTGGAGCGTGGCGACGCCCGCAGCCGCCCGGGCACCCGCGGCCTCCTTGCGGGCCTTTTCCAGCAGGGCATCCACCGCCGCGAGACGTTCTTCGGAGTGCGGCGCCAGAGGCTTGCCGGCCGGGACATCGGCTCGGGCGCGATCCAGGTAGCTGCGCCGAAGCGACTCCACGCTGCCCAGCAAGGCGGCGAATCGGACCTGCGTCTCGTCGCTGCCCAGCGTGCTGGGCAGGAGCTTGCGCGCCTGGTGCATGGCCTGCATGGCGGCGTCGAAAGCGGCATTCGCCGCAGTGGCGTCGCCCGCCGCGAGGGATGCGCGTGCCTCCTCGAAGCGGGCACGGGCGTCCTCGTAGAGCGCGAGCGCCGCCGGATCCTGCGATTCCAGCACCCGCCGCGCCAGCGGCGAATCGCCGAGCAGCCGCTCCACCATGGTCTGCTTGTTGCGCGCGAGCTGCTCGACGCCGCCATCGGTGGTCGGCAGCGGCGACTGGGCCTCGCCGAGCAGGGGCAAGGTCGCCAGCACGACGCCCATCAGCGTTCGGGTAGATCGGCTCACTGTCCCCCTCCGGCTCGGCCCCCGCGACGCCCGGCGGGCGCCGCGGCGGCGCTCGACGATCAGTTGGACTTCTGCGCGGTGCTCGCCGGCAGGAGGTCCTTTTTCTTGGAGTGGCACAGCCGGCATTCCGACACCGGGAAGGCCACCTTGCCGTGGCACACGCCGCACTTCTGCCCCAGCAGGATCGCCGCCATGCTGATCTGGTTGGCGCCCTTCTGCGGGATGAAGATGGCCGGGTGGCAGTTGGAGCAGTCGAGCCACTCGGTGTGCTGCTTGTGCGGGTAGACCACGTCGGGCATGGAACCCTTCACCTCGCGCACGATGTTGAGATCCATCACCACCGGCGCGGCACTGCCGTCGATCTTGTCCCAGCGCGGGTTGATGCGCTGGGTCTCGATCGCCTTCACCCAGTTCACGTTGTTGCCGCTGGGCGCCGGCGGGAGCGCGGCGAAGGCGGCGCGCGGCGGCTGCAGCGCATGGGTGCCGTCGTTGGCCGGATCGTGGATGCCGTCCTCGGTCGGCGGCAGATTGCGCTTGCCGATGGGCTTGAGCAGGCGGTTGAAGGCATTGACCTCGGCGACGGAGGGTCCGGGCGCCGGGGCCGCAGCCGCAGCAGGCGCGGGCGCCGCCTCGGCCTTCGGTTCAGGCTTGGCCTCGGCTTTGGGCGCGGGCTTGGCCTCGGCTTTGGGCTCCGGCTTGGCCTCGGCCTTGGGCGCGGGTTTGGCTTCGGCCTTCGACGACCCGCCCTTGGCGGCGGCCACCATGTAGTCGACGACGGCCTTTATGTCGGCGTCGGACGCATCCATCGCGCCGCCCTTGGGCGGCATCGCGGGCGGTTTGCCCTTCAGTGCGGACTCGTAGAGGCTGTTGATGCCCCGGGCGATACGCGGCGCCCAGTCGTCGGCGTTGCCGAGCTTGGGCGCGCCGGCGATCCCGGTGCCGTGGCAGGCGGCGCAGCTCTTCTCGTACAGGGCCTTGCCCTTGGCGGCCTGGGCGTATGCGGGCGCGGCGTTGAGGAGCGCCACCGCGACGAGCGGCAGAAGCAGGGTGTGCATGCGCGTTTTCATCACTTGCGCCCTCCTTGTCCGCCGACAGGCTGGGCGAGTTTCTGGATGGTGCTCTCGTGCACCTGGGTGGGAGTGCCCGGCTTGGCCGAATGGCACAGGTTGCAGTTTTCCACCGACCAGGCCACCTCGCCGTTGTGGCAGGCACCGCAGAACTGGCCGTCGATGATCTTCACCATGCTGATGTCGTTGCCGCCGGCCTTGAACTGGAAGCCCAGGTCGGCATGGCACACCTTGCAACGGAAGCGGATGCGGTGGAACCAGTGCGGAAAGATCACCGGCCGCATGCCCGCGGCGTCGGAGTAGTTGTTGATGACCACGTCGCCGTACTCGGCATGGGAGTCGCCCGGAGCCCACAGGCCGACCGCCGCCGCCACGACGAGCAGGGCGGCGAGCCCACGGCGGACGGTTGCCGCCCACTCGAACTGCTTCATGTGCAAACCCTCATCAAGACAAAACGGAGCTTGCCGGGGACGATCGGCGCAGCGACACCTTCGCGGCTCGGGCCGGGGCCCGCACCGGGCCTCGGGCGGTTCGCGCACGCAGGATCGGACGGCAAGGGGCTACCGGGAAGCGCCGGAGTGCGACGCCCTTGCCGGTAACGGGACGGTGCTATCAAGCACGATTCACGCCCGCCGGCTGTCCGAAACCCGAAATGGGGCGTGAATTGGTGATCGGCGTCAAATCCGCGGAGACATTGTCATAGCGCGAAACGCGCGGAGACTTTCACCCATAGGAAAGCGTTCCCAGGCATGAGAAACCATGTCCGCAACACGGGTTTTCACCGAGCCTCGGCAGCGCCCTTTGACTCGCCGCCCTGGGCCGCCGAACGCCACTCCCACATGGCGGCTTCGGCGCGTGGCCGGAAGGGGTCGTCCGGGGGCGAGCGGTGGAGGTAGACCTGCATCGCGCCCATGGCGCCGGGCATGTCGCCCAAGGCTTCCAACGTCATCGCCAGCCCGTAGTACGCGTTGATCTGCTCGCGGCGCAGGCCGATGGCCGTCTCGAAGAAGCTCTTCGCCGTGCCCCACTGCTCCAGCCCGATGAGGGCGAAGCCCATGTTGACGTGGGCCTCGGGCATGTTGGGCGCGATCGCCAGCACCCGGTGGAAGGCCATCGCGGCGTATTCGTGCTGGCGCATGTGCAGCATCGCCACGCCCTGCTCGAAGCGCATCTTCAGCTCTGCCTCGCGCGCGCCCTCGCTCGGCGGGCGCAGCTGCAGCAGCTCGCCGAAACGGACGTCGGGCAGGCGCGGCACGACGATCTGCTGCGGCCACCAGGCGATGGCCGCGCCCAGGGCGACGGTGGCGAGGGCGGTGATGGTCAGCGCGCGGCCGCGAACGTCGGGGCGGCGGCGCAGGGAGCGGTCGGTACGGGCGGGCGTCGATTCAGGCACAGGGGCAGGATCCGGGGAACGGCGACGATCACGAACAGGCACACCCCGGCGATGGTGATCGCACCGCCGAGGCCGATGAGGGATGCAGCAAGTGTCGCGCCAAGATCGGCCCCCTCCGCGGAGAAGGGCGACTTGCGCGGCGCGCCGAGGGCGCCGCTCCAGGCGAGCCCGGCGATGAGGGCGAAGATTCCCAGCGAGTAGAGGGTGAGCGGCAGGCGCGACGGCCTCCCGCCGGGCACGGCGGGCGACAGGCGGGCCAGCGCGGCGGCCATCAGGGCCAGGGTGAAGGCGCCGATGGTGCCGTGGTAGTGGGCCGGCACCAGGGTCGTCTGGGCGTCGATGGCGAGCCCGGCGAGGCAGCCGGCGAGGAACAGGCCCAGCGAGGCGGGGAGTCCGTCCGCGCGCCGCACCGCGCCCTTCGTACGAACCACCAGCAGGAGGCCGAAGGCGAGCGGCGCCGGCCAGTTCGCCCAGCGCATCAGCTCGGTGTGGAAGCGGTGCAGCATCTCGTCCCCGGCGAGGCCCGCGGCCAGGAGCAGCGGCGCCGCGGTGGCGGGCAGTGCCGCCAGCGCGAAGAGCAGCGCAGCCGGCCCAACGGGCAGCGGCGTGGCGCCCGCCCGCTCGGCGAGCCGCAGCCAGATCGCCATGAGGAGCGTCACGTGGCCGAACTGGAGCACGTGCCCCGCGCCCCAAACCGCGTCGACGAGGGACTGGCCGCGCGCGAGGCTCAGCACGAGATACACGGCGCCCATGAGGAAGGGCCAGCGCGCGATGGCGAAGCCCCATTCGGCCGCGTCCCGCGGCGGCGCGAGCGAGACCAGTGCGGCGGCGAGTCCGCCGGCCGCGAAGCAGCCGAGCGCCGCGAGGAACAGGGGATGATCCAGATAGGGCACGTAGTTGGCGAGCACCGGCGTGCCCAGTCCGGCGAGTCCGGCCGCCACCGCGCCGGCCGCGCCGGCGGCCGCGAGGGCGAAGGCGAGCGCGGCCGCCGTGCCGCGGCGCGCGGGCAGGCGCTCGGTCCACAGGGCGCAGGCCATGGCGAGATACCACACCAGGGTGGCGAGGTTCACGTGCACCACCAGCGCCCGCGGAAAGGCGTCCGGCGCGAGCAGCGCGGTGACGCCCGGCGTGCGCGCCACCACCAGCGCCACGGCGGCGAGCGCGCCCAGGCCGAGGGCGATCACCGCGAGCAGCAGCCAGCGCTGGGAGAGCGCGCCGGGGGCGACGGGCCGAGGGTGGCTCACGCTGCCGCCTCGTCCGGAGCCGTCGGTCTCATACGGCCCCCTGGTGCGGCGCCTCGGACACGAAGGGCACGCCGAAGAAGGTGAGGAAGGCGATGACGAACACCGCCAGGATCATGGTCGCGTGCACCGCCGGCGAGACGCGGAAGGCCACCCGCGCGTGGAGGGTGGCGGCCACGGCCAGCCAGGTGAGGAAGGCCCAGGTCTCGAGCGGATCCCAGGCCCAGTAGCGGCCCCAGGCGTCCTGGGCCCAGATCGCGCCGGCGATCAGCATGAGGGTGTGGAAGACCAGGCCGATGGCCATGCAGCGGAAGGCGAGCTCGTCGAGCTGGCGGTCCTCGGGCAGCTGCGCGAAGCGCTTCACCCCCACGCCGGCGCGGCGCAGCAGGATGACCCCCGCGAGCCCCACCGCCACCAGCACCGCGCCCAGGAAGACCTTGCCCAGCCCGATGTGGATGTAGAGCCAGGGCGTATGGTAAGTGGGCGGATAGTGCCCTTCGCCCGGGTGGGCCACCATCAGCCAGCCCATCATGATGAACATCACCGGCAGCGCCACGGCCGCCGAGGGGCGGATGCGCGGGATGCGCCAGTAGGCGAAGGTGTAGGCGAGCATCAGGCTCCACACGTTCGAGGAGAGGATCTCGAACATGGTGATGAAGGGGCCGTGCCCCAGCCGCTCCCAGCGCAGGCCGATCGAGACCGTGTGCAGCGCGAGCCCGGCCAGCATGAAGCCCAGCACCGTGCGCTGCGGCCGCTTGCCCAGCGCCACCCCGATCACCGCCAGCACGCCGGCGAGGACGTAGGCGACGATCGCCGCCCACAGGATCTGCAGTTCTCGCTCCATTGCCTCAGGCATCCCAGGGTTTGGCGGCGAACTTTCGCCAGAAGTGGGCCGCGAGGCTCGCCACCGACACCGCGCAGGCGGCGAGCAGCCACGGCAGGGTCCAGTCGTAGAACACCTTGTAGCCCATCCAGCTGCGCAAGCCGTCGAAGGTGAGGGTCCCCTCGGGCAGCACGATCGAGTCGCCGGGGCGCATCTCGTGGCGCGCCTGACCCACGCGCACCACCAGGGTGTAGCGCTCGGGCAGGCGGAAGGCGGCATGATCGTCCGGATCGATCACCACCTCGTCGATGTCGAGCATCACCCATACCGGCGTGCGACCGCCCGGCGGCACCCATTCGACCGCCTGACCGTATTCGTGCAGCGGATAGGAGGGCAACTGCACCGAGCCGTGAAGGATCTCGCCGGCCGCGTTCTCCCAGTGGAAGGTCGGCGCGAAGCCCTTGTTGAAGGTGGTGTAGAAGCGGTAGCCGGCGATCACCAGCGGACGCTGGTCGCCGATCACCGCCTTCTCCCAGCGCCCCTCCGGCGTCTGCCACAGCACCTGGTTGCGGGTGGCGCCGCGCTGCCACCCGGGTGCATAGTCGATCTCGAAGCCGGCGTTGACGAAACGCACCGATTCGAGCTCGCCGGCGTGCCACGGGCCGCGCTCGTCGATCGCGAGCACGCCGTCGAAGGCAGCCCCTTCGGTCACGCCCACCATCCCCTTGAGGTAGGTGAGGCGCCCCAGGGCGACGAGCAGGATGAGGGCCACCAGCCCCAGATGGAACACCAGCAGCCAGGTCTGGCGCCGGAACACGCCGTTGGTCGCCACGGCGGCGAGGAGATTCGCGGCGAGCAGCGCCAGCGGCACCACCACCGGCCAGGTGCGCGCGCCCTCCACCAGGAAGGCCGCCGCGACCCCTGCGGCGAGCAGCCCGAGGAGCGCGAGCGTCAGCCGCAGCGAGGCGAGCCGGCGCAGCCAGCGCAGCGCTGCGCCGCCGTGACCGGACCCGGCGGCCGGTGCGGCCGCCGCCTGCTCTCCCCCCAAAGCCTCCTCGCGCATGTTCGATGTATGTCCGATCCGTCTTGCGCCGGCCGCACGCCGGTGCACGGCCGCACTCCTCAGTGCCCGTCGGCCTTCCCGCCGCCCAGGTACTGGAAGATGGTGATCCGCCCGTTGAAGGTGTCGGCGACGAAGACCCGATCGAAGGAGTCCACCCACACCCCGGACGGCAGATAGAACTTGCCGGTCCCCTGCCCGACCCCGCCTATGGGCATGAGGAACTGTCCGTCCTCATTGAAGACGAGCAGGTTGTCGTAATAGGACTCGACGATGTAGACGTTGTTCTCGCTGTCGACCGCCACCCCCTTCGGGCGTACCAGATTACCGTAGTACAGCCCGCGCTGTCCGATGATCTGCGGCTCGCCGCCGGCGAGCGGAAGGACCTGCACCCGGTTGTTGAGGGTGTCGGTGACGTAGAGCTTCCCGCCCGCCAGGGCGAGGTGGGTCGGGAAGTTGAATTCGCCCGGCGCCTCGCCTCGCCGGCCGATGGTGCGTACCAGCTTGCCGTCGGGCGTGAGCACCTTGATGTCGTGGGCGTAGGTGTCGGCCACGTAGAGCTCGCCGCTTGCCGGATCGCGGGCGAGTCCGGTGGGCCGCTCGAGGACGCCGGCGCCGATCGGCTCGAGGGTGTTGCCGTCCCGGTCCAGGTGCGCCACCACGCCGAGCTCGGCGTCCGCGACCCACACCCCGCCGTCGGCCGCCAGCGCGATCCCGATCGGCGCGATGAAGGGCCGCAGGCCCCGGGCGTACTCCCACACCTTGAGCTCGCCCGCGGGCTCGTCGAACACGAAGACCGCGGCCCGGTTTACGTCGGTCACATAGACGCGCCCGGCCTCGTCGCCCACCACCGACTGCGGTCGCTGCAGCACGTTGGGCTTGTCCTCGTCCATGAGGCCCACCACCCAGGCGAGGAAGCCGCGCAGCCCCTGGCCGTTGTCGTCGCGCACGAAGTTGTCTTCGCCGGTGAGCTGGCCCGCGAACTGGTAGCGCGGCACCTCCGGCTCCGGCGGCCACATGATGCGCTTGCCCTCGGGTGCATCCGAAAGCCCATAGTGGAGCCGCGCCGGCGGGCCCGACGAAGCGCAGCCGCCCAGCAGGAGGGCGGCGGCGAGGCCCAGACAGGCGAGCGCGAGGGAGGCGCGGCGGGTCATGGCGTCTTCCCGGGCGGCAGCAGGGCGAAGACGCCGATCTTGCCGCCCGGCCCATCGGCGACATAGACGCGTTGATGATCGATCGCGATGGCGGTGAGCTCGGTGAGGCCCAGGCGCGCCGCCGGGATGCGCTGGGCGAGCGCGCCCGTCTCGAAGATCTTGAGCTGTCCGTCGCCACGGTCGATGACCCAGGTGCGGCCGTGATGGTCCAGGGCGATTCCGACCGGGTTCACCAGCTCGCCCTCGCCGAAGCGCGCACGCACGCGCCCTTCCGGGTCGAAGACGAGCACGCAGCGGCAGCTCGGCTCGATGCCCACCACGGCGCGCGCGCCGGCGGCGAGCAGCGTCGCCCCCTCGCCCGGCCGCGAGAATCCGTCGCCGCGGCCGACCACGGGGTTGCCCATGCGGCCGGAGGGATGGAAGGCGAACACGCCGCCCGCGGAGTCGGCGATCCAGACCCGGTTGAGGGTGGGCTCGATCACCAGGTCGGAGGGCCGCAGGATGTCGAGCGGCGCGGAGAAGCTCGGCAGCCGCCGCCCGTCCACCGTGAAACGCAGCACCTCGCCGCGGTCGGGCCGCAGCACGTAGACGCTGCCGTCCGGGCCGGCCTTGACCCGGGTGCCGGGAATCGCCGGGACCTGGGCCACGCGCGCCACACTCTGCCCGACCGTGTCGAAGCGCAGGAGCGCCCCGGCGCCGCTGTCCACCACGTATAGATGCGGCCCGGTGGCGGCCACCGAGGACGGGTGGATGAGCTTGATGTACTGGCCGGTGGGCGGCTGGGGCGGCCGCGTGGGCAGCGCGCCCGGCGACACGCCCGGCGGCGTACCGACGGGCACGGCGAAACCGCCCGGGATCACCCCCTGGGGCAGGAGCGGCCCTGCGGCGTGCGCGGCGCCCGGTGCCCCGCCGGCCGGCGGGAGGGCGCAGGCGGCGGCCAGCAACCCGGCCGCGAGCGCCACCAGCGCCGTGCGCAGGCCGCGCATGGGGCGGCTACCAGCGTCCCGGGCCGAGGGTCTCATGACCGCCGAAGATGCCGGGGGGCAGCCCACGCTTGCCGGAGTGGCACAGGTCGCAGTTCTCGGGAGCCCAGGCGATCTCCCCGTTGTGGCACATGCCGCAGAAGCGGCCTTCGATGATGTCATTCATCTTCACCTCGTTGGCCCCGGCCCGCATCTTGAAGCCGAGCTCGAAATGGCACACCTTGCAGCGGAAGCGGATGCGGTGGAACCAGTGCGGGAAGACCACCGGCCGCATTCCCTCCTTCTCGGAGTAGCGGTTGAGGACGACGTCCGCGTACTCGGCCTGCGCCTGGCGCGGCGCGAGGGCTATGCCGAGGAACAGGACGGCCAGGATCGCCACGACGGCGCGCAACACGTCGGCCCTCACTGGCTCTCCCCCTTTGCGGCCGCCTTCTTCCGGGGCAGGGCCGCCTTCTTGGGCAGGGTGCCGCCGGCCGCCACCGTGCCGCGCTCGATCTCGGCCAGGGCGTCCTCGCGCTTGGTGTTGTGGCAGCGTCCGCACTCGGTCAGCGGAAAGGCCACCGCGCCGTGGCACACGCCGCACTGTTCCCCCTGCAGGATGGCGAACATGCTGAGCCGGTTCGAATTCGCCTCCTTCTTGAAGAGATGGTCGTGGCAGTTGCTGCAATCGAGCCACAGGGTGTGGATGCGGTGCGGGAAGCGGATCACCGGCATCCCCCCGTAGAGATTGAGGAACACGTCCCGCTCGTAGGTCTGGACCTTGGTGGTCTCCCGAAGGTTGGTGCGCGGAGCGATCTGCCCCTCGTCGAGCGCCTTCACCCAGCGCACCTGGTTGCCGGCGGTATCGGGAGCGAGCTTGGAGAGCGCCTCCGCGGGCTGCTGCAGGAGCTTCACGGCGGGGCTCTCGGGGTCCCGCAGTCCGTCCTGCGCGATCGGCTGCCATTGCTGCTGCGCCAGCACCGGCGCCACGAGCAGCGCGCACAGCGCCCACACGGCGGTTCGCAGCAGGAAGCGTGCTCGGTCGAGTGTCGGTCGCGGATCTTTCATGGAGCTGGCCGGGCCTTTCCGTAACGGGTCGATCAGAGGGTGGCCTCAGTAGGCGCCGAAGTCGCGGCTCACCTTGAAGAAGATCAAGCCTTCCCGCTGGCCTTCGATCTCCGCCATGCGCACCTGCAGTTCGGCATCGAGGCGGCCGATACGGTAACGCAGGCGCTGATCGAGGTCGAGGGTGACCCGCTCGCGCGGCGCATCCACGTTGCCGAACTGACGCGCGTTGGTCTGGTTGGTGTCGGCCCGGAAGTCCAGGCTGTAGCGCAGGTTGCGCACGCCGAACAGGCGCACATGGCTGTAGCCGAGGTTGCCCGAGAGCGAGCTGTACCGGGAGCGCTGCGTGCCGTCGTCGAACGGGAAGCCGGTGGTCTCCAGGCTCCGCTTGCTGCTCTGGCGCGCATGCTGCCACGTGAGATTGGAGTTGAGTTCCGAGTGCGCATCGATGCGCCAGCGTCCGGACAGCTGGGCATTGAAGAGCTGGAAGGCGCTCGTGTCGTCGCCGCTCACCCGGCTGTCGGACACGCTCGCGCTGAGAAATCCGGACAGGCGCTCGCTGGGGTTGGCCTGGAGGGTCAGGCTCGCGCTGTGGTTGAGGGTGGTCGCGCTGATCGATTCCAGGCCGGTGCTGCGCGTGCTGCTCACCGACTGGCTCACGCTGCCGCTGAGCACGGTGTAGTCGGTGGGCAGCCAGGTACGCTGCAGCGAGTGCCCGAGGGAGCCGTTCGCGCCGCGCTGGCTGCCGCCATCGGTGGCGCTCGCGTTGCTGAAGGCGGCCGAACCGTACCAGGTGTAGGCGTACTCGCCCAACAGGTAGGGGTCGCTGCTGTAGTTCGTGCCCAGCGTCTGGGTCGTGACCAGCTCGCGCCCCGCGGAGTCGGAGCGGACGTTGGCATTGACCGTCCCGAACACGCTGAGATTCCGCGTCGCCTGGTAGCTCAGGCTGCCGCCGCCCCCGAAGTTGCGGCTCTCGAAGCTGCCGTCGCCGAAGTCGCTCTCGCTCTGGAAGTAGCGCACGTTGGCCGTGCCGCGCCAGGGCGAATCCTCCGGGGTCCACGAGCCGAAGCTGAAGATCTGGGCGGACTGCGTCGTGCCGTTGATGCGGAAGCTGTCGCTGTCGAATGCCGCCTCCTGTCCCGCGTACGTCGCGGTCGTCTCGAACGACAGGGCCTCGCTATGCCGGTAGGCGTACCGCCCTGTACCCACGCGGTCCCGGATATAGCCGCCGCTGGTGCGGTTGCTCGACAGCGAACCGTTCGCACCGTAGCTGTGCGGTCCCGAGTTGCCGGTGAAGTCGGCGGAGAAGCGATCGACCGTATCGCGCCCGAAGCTCGTTCCCGTCAGCTCGCTGCGTTCGTACTGGGCGGCAGTGCGCCAGGTACCCACCTCCGGGCGGTAGTCCTGGCGCAGCGACAGGCGCTTTCTCCTCTGGTCGGACACCGCGAGCGAGCCGTCGGTGCGGCTGTCGGACAGCGACAAGGTCGCCTGGAAGGGAAAGCGGCTCCGCGGAAAGACACTGAGGGAGCCCGTTCCGGTGATCGTGTTGCCGCTGAGGTTGTTCGAGGCCGGACTTGCGTCGCCCGACGTCTGGCTGCGGAACATGCCGAGCGCCACGTCGCCCGACACCAGGGCGATGTAGGGCTGCATGATGTAGGTGCTGGCGAGCAGGCGCGCCTCGTAGATCTGGTCGCGCGAATCGCCCCCGGCGTCGGAGGTGCGCTGGCGCAGGCCTGCCGAGAGCGTGCCGCCCCAGCGCACCGGCGCCATGCCCCAGCGGCTGGTCCGCCGCTCCTCGCGGGCAGGAGGCGGCGGAGGCGAGCCCGAGGGCAGCGCTTCCATCAGTTCGTCCGCGGACAGGAACTCCTCGTCGCCGACGACAACCGCATTCGCGCCCGCCTCTGCGCCCGCCTCTGCGCCCGCCTCTGCGCCGGCTTCCGTCCCGGCTGCCGGCACGGGCTCGGACGATGCCTGAGCCGAGGTGATGGGGCCGGAGCTTTCTCGCGCGCCGCCGCCCGCAGCGGCAGCGGCCTCGGACGGCTCGACCGGCTCCGCGGCCGTGGTGATGCGCCCCGAGCTTTCCCGCGAACCGGAACCCGTCGTCGGCGCAGCCCCCCCCACCGGCACCGGCGGCTCGGGATCGGCGACGGGCGTCACCTCGCCCGCGGCGAGCACGGGCAAGGCCCCGCCGAGCAGCATCGCGCTCAGCAACGGACTCAGACGGATGCGCGGGCGCGACGAAACCGCCGGGCGCTCGACAGCGGCCAGCGGTCGCGCTGGAAAAGTGAGGTGGACCGGCATCCCGTCCAGGAGGCCTACCGGCCTCCGGCGGCAGTGGCAGCGAGCGCCGGGTAGCGCTGGACGTTCACCTCGACCTTGGCCTTCTTGCGCAGACGGGCGAGAAAGTCCGTCCACGCCTGGTCCGCCATGTCGCGCGCGAGCAGATCCGAGGCGCGGTTGCGGACGGTGGCGAAGTCATGATGCTTGGGGGCCTGCCGCGCCTCGTAGCGGAACACGGCGTAGCCCTGCAGGACGCGGGTGGGCGGCGAGAGCTCGCCGGGCTTCATGGCATCGATCTTCTCCTGGATGCCGTCCGGCAGCATGCCGCGGTGCAGATAGCCGAGATCACCGCCCTTGTCGGCCGATTCGTCCGCCGAATGGGCCTTCGCCAGCTCGGCGAAATCGGCCCCTTCGGACAGGCGCTTGACCAGCTTGGCCGCCTCTTCCTCGGCGGCATCCCAGACGGCGGTCGGCGACGAGGGATCGACCTCGAGGAGAATCATCGACACGCGCATCTTCTCGGGCTCGGTGAACTTGTCCGGGTTGGCCTTGTAGTAACCCCTCACCTTGTCTTCCGAGGGCGGGGAAACGCGGCGCACCTCGGCCTCCAGGATGGCGAGCGCGCTGTCCTGCTCGAGCCGCTCGCGCAGGCTGGGGAGGATGGCCTCGCGCTCCTGCTGCCATCGCGGGCTCGTGGCGTAACGCTCCTCGTACTGCTTGAGGCGCGCCTCGACCGCCTTGGTATCCGGCTTCACCCCCCGGCGGGCCACCTCCTCGAGCAGGAGCACGCGGTGGATGAGCTGGTCGGACACGTCGCGCATCAGCTGCTCGACGGCGCCCTCGGGCGGCGTGCCGTGATAGAACTTCTGGCGCGCCGTTTCGCTCGCCGCCGCCTCGAACTCGGCGGAGCTGATGACCTTGCCATTCACCACGGCCATGAAAGGCGGCGAACTATGGTGGCTGGCAGGCGCCCCGGCACTGGCCGCCGCCGGCGCCGGCTTGCCGCTCTCGGCGGCGGTTCCGGCCTGGGTGGCGAGCGTGAGCGCGGCGGCGCACAGCAGAAGGGGGAGGCGGCGAACGGTCGTGTTCATGGGGTTCGTTCCTGTACTGCGTCATACCCGAACCGGGCAAAAAAAAGTCAGGCGAGAGACTCACCTGACCCCTATTCGG
>DYFV01000071.1 GCA_020725025.1 Azoarcus sp. | reverse complement strand
CGGCAAAGACGAAGCGGTAGGCGGCGTCGATCACCGGCGCCCCGCGCGTGCCCGCATGGTAGTCCGAGCGAATGCCCGACTCGTCGGCGAAGAAGATGAGCGCCCCCTCGCGCTTGGCCCGCGCGGCAATCTTCGGGTACTCCTCGGCGCGCCAGCGCTCGACCAGGGCGGCATCCTGCTGCCAGGCACGGTAGAGCGGGCGCTGCGGGCTGAAGCCCAGCCGGCGCATCAGCCGCCCCACCGACACCTCGCTCAGGCTGACAGCAAATTCCCGGCGGATGAGCTCGCGAATCATCGCCAGCGTCCACAGGGCGTACTCGAACTTGAGCTGCAGCGGGTTCTTCTCCCGCACGATGCGGGCGAGCTTCGCCATTTGCCCGGCGTCGAGCTTCGCGGGCGCACCCGGAATCGGCTTGGCCTTCAACGCCGCCTCGCCTCCATAGTGATACGCCGCGATCCAGCGGTAGATCGTGCGCCGGTTGATGCCCAGCCCGGCCGCCACGGCCTCCGGGCTCTCGCCCGCCTCCACCCGCTTGGCCGCCACCATGCGCAGTTGCTCTTTCGCCTTGCGCGGCAGCTGCCGCCCGTCGAAAATCTTCTTGCATTTCATGCCTCGAATTATACGGCATGAGGCTATGTTTATGCATGTTTTAGTATGCATGTTTGAACAACTCGTCGGCGGGAGGAGAGATGACCGACGCGGCCAGCCAGGTCCAATCGAAGGAAGTCTTCGGAAAAGACCTCCAGCGGATGGCGGACGGTCGCGATGCGGCCGGCGGAGGATTGGCGGTGGCGGCCGCCCCGTTGCCGTGGCCGGACGGGTCGCCGCTTGACATGGGCGTGGCATAACGACAACGCCTGCTCGAAATCGCTCGCATCGCCCATGTTCGACCGCAACTTGCGCGACGCCACCGACGAACGACTGCTGGCCGCGGTGGCCTGTGGCGAGGAGGCCGCGTTGCGCGAGCTGCACCGCCGGCATGCCGGGGCGGCGGTGCGCTTTGCCTGGCGCGTGCTGGGCGATGTCGCCGATGCCGAGGAGGCCGTCGCCGATGCCTTCTGCGACATCTGGCGAAAGGCCCACCGCTTCAACGGCGCCGCGCGCGTGCGCACCTGGCTTTTGGGCATCGTGCGCCACAAGGCGCTGGATCTGCTGCGACGCCGACGTGGCGGCCCGATGGCCTCCCTGGACGAGGAGGGTGAACACCTGCAGGACGTCGGGGCCGCACCCGACCCGCAGGATGAGGTGATCCGAAGCCAAGAGGCCGAGCGTGTGCAGCGCTGCTTCGAAAAGCTCAATCCGGCCCAGCGCGAGGCCCTGTACCTGGCGGTGGTCGAAGGCCTGACGGTGGCCGAGATCGCGCGCATCCAGGACGTGCCGCTGGGCACGGTGGCCACGCGTATCCATCACGCGCGGCGCAAGCTGCGCGAGTGTGCGCAAGGCGAATGAAATCCGCGCCACCGGCCGACGACTCAAGGGTATGAGCGAACATCCGACTTCCATCCCCCCGCAGGAGCGGTCCGCCCGGGGCGGCACCGACGCCGATGCGGCGCTCGATGCGTCGTTGCGCGCGGCGCTCGCCGGCGATCCGCCAGGCTTCGATCCCAAGGCGCATTACCGGCGTATCCAGGGTCGGGTGGCCAGCGCGCGCCCGAGAGGCTGGCAAGACCGCTGGCCGCGTTGGCTCTGGGCGTTCCGGCAAGCATGGGTGCCAGCCGTCTCGTTTGGACTCGGCGCCGCCTGCGCCGCCGTCCTGATGGTGGCCTTGGCCCCGCAGTGGCTGCACCCGGCGGCACCGATCGAGCCGCTCGGCCAGGCGCAATCCGAAGTCCCCGCGGCGGAGGTGGTGTTGCAGGTGCGCTTCCGTGACGACGCGACGCTCTCCGCCTTGCGCGCCGCCCTGCGGGCGGCTGATGCTCAAGTGATCGGCGGGCCGGGGGCACTGGGCATCTGGCTCATCCGGGTGCCCGCCGCAGCGGAGAAACACAGCCTGCGCCTGTTGGCGGCCAATCCCATCGTGCTGGAAGTGAATCCTGCACCATGAAACGAGCGCGTCTTTTGTGCCGAACGACTGTGACCGCCCTGGCCGTGGCGGTGGCGGGCGCGGCCTGGGCGCAGCAGGGGGCGCCCGAATCGCCGTCGCCACGCGGCAGCGGCCACGGCGGCATCGGCATCCAGGTGGACATCGGCGCGTTGTGGCGCGCACTCACCGCGCAGCAACCGGCCGGGCAGGAAGACGCCTACGTCCCCGGCCAGATCGTCGGCGCCTTCGATGCGAACGAGTCACAAGACCCAGCCGCCATCGCGGCATCTGTCGACGCCAGGCTGGTGGCCTCGCAACGCCTGGAGGCGTTGGCGTTGGTGCTGGTCGTCCTAGAGGTGCCGGAGGATCGAACCGACGAGGTCCTGCAACGGCTTCGCAGCCGCTACCCCGCGGCGGTGTTCGACCGTCACGTCATCTACACGGCGGCTGAAGGCCCCCATGAGACCAGCCGCCAGCCCCTGCGCTACGCCGCGCGGCTCATCGGCGCGCCCGAGGTGCCGCCGAGGCTTCCCGCGCCGGTGCGCATCGGCATCGTGGACGGCGAGCCCGATCCCGCCGTCGGCCTGGAGGCGGAAAACATCGCCCTGCTGCCCCTGGTCGAGGCGCCCGCGGGGGCGGAGCACGCCACTGCGGTGGCCTGCCTGCTCGCCTGCGCGCCCGCCACCGGCGCGCCGGGCCTGGCGCGTGGCGCGGGCCTGGTGTTTGTCGCGGTGCTGGCGGCCGACCGCTCGGGCCGGGCACGCAGCGACACCTACACCGTCGCGCGCGCGCTCGACGCCCTGGTGGGCCGGCGGGTGGAGCTGGTGCACATGAGCCTGGGCGGCGCGGCGGATGCCGTGCTCGTCCGCGTGGTGGAGCGCGTGTTGCCCAAGGTGCGGGGCTTCGTCGCCGCGGGCGGCAACGGCGGATCCGAGGGACCGGCGCCGTTTCCGGCCACCCACCCCGGCGTGATCGCCGTGGCGGCGGTGGATGCCGACGCCAAGCCCTGGCGCGGCGGCACGCGCGGCCCCCACATCGCCATCGCCGCGCCCGGCGTGGACCTGTGGCTGCCGGTGGGCGGCGGGCGCTATTTCACCGGCACGTCCTTTGCTGCGCCTTTCGTGACGGCCGCGCTGGCGGCCCGCCTGGCCGGCCGGCAATCCACGCAAGTCTCGGCCCTGTGCGGGGAGGCGATCGACTTGCCCCCGGCCGGACGCGACGACGCCACCGGCTGCGGCTTGCTGCAGTGGCCCACGACGGAGCGGCGCTGACACCTTGCCGAGGCCGGGTGCATGAGGATTGAAAAATTGTCTCGATGCCAACGACAAAAGAGCGACCGAACGCGTAGCTAAGCCGAGGTCGCACCCATCCACCTCAACACGAAAGGAGAACCATCATGCGTATTCAGCCTTCCATCCTGGCCGGTGCCGTCGCGTTTGCCCTGGCGCTGGGCGTCGCCCACGCCGAGCAGAAACCTGTGCCCACCAATCCGGGTCAGCCTTCTGGAACGCCGACTTCCACACCGACCCACACCGTGCCGGCAGCGCCGTCGGCCGAACGGCTTGTGATCAAGACCAAATCGAGCCCGCCGGTGGCGCCCCAAAATCCCTCGCAAATCGAGGAGCGTGGCGCAAATCCGACAAACCCGATGGGCAAACCGAGCGCCGCGTCGCTGGGGGCCGTGCGGCAGTGCGGACCCGGAATGGTTTGGGTGCAGGATGGTCCTCACCATGGGCAAGGCCATTGTGAGCGCAAGCCGGTACCTCAGGACTGAAGGGTCTCACCCCGGGCGCCCAGGCGGCGCCCGGGGTTTTGCTGAACCTTACCGAGGGATGAAGCCATGAAGGATTTACTGACTTGGCGCTGCCGCCCGCATCAAGGTGCCGCAGCCACCACGTGGCAGGCGGCCGTGGGGCTGGCTGTCGCGGCGCTCGTGGCCGGGTGTTCGACCACACCCACCCTGGGTGGCGACGACCCCGTGACGGCGGGTGCCGCCGGAGGCGAGCGGGCGGTGGAGGCGGCCGAACAACTGCAACGCTGCAACGAGCCGCTGGGCACGGTGGGCTTGACCGACACCGGCGACCCTTTTGTTCCCATCGTGCGCATGATCGTGCAGCAGTCCAACTGCTTCATCGTCGTCGAGCGCGGGCGCGCCTACAACAACGTGGACTTCGAGCGGCAGCTCAAACAGGCGGGCCTCACCCGCAACGCGCAGGCGCAGGAGCGGACGGGAGGCACGTTGCTTGCCGCCGACTACACCCTCGTGCCCTCGGTCACCTTCGCCGAACCTTCGGGATTTGCCCTGAGCACCGGGCTGGGAGGGTTGTTCGGCCGCAACTCGAACAAGGTGGATACGTCCGCTCAGGTCCAGGCCTTGGGGGCATCCACGACCCTGCTGTTGCTGGACAACGCCAGTGGCGCGCAGATCGTGGCCGCGCAGGGCAGCGCCAAGAACTACAACCTGGGCGCGGGCGTGGGCGTGTTGGGCGGCCTGATCGCCGGCGTCAACGCCTATGCCAACACGCCGCAGGGCAAGATCGTCGCGGCGGCGTTCCTGGATGCCTACAACAAGCTCGTGCTCGCCGCCCGGCAGTACGCCCCGCAAAAGGCCCAAGGGGCGGTCGGACAAGGCGGCAAACTCAAAGGACCGTAAAGAGATCGACATGAACAAGAGACTCACGGGAACGCTTTTTTCAGCTTGACCCGCATCCCGAAACGGAAGGCGTGTACAGCACCGACAGCACCGTCGAGCGATTGGATGGACATCGATACGGTAACCGCCCGCTTTTGCGAACGTCACGGCCTGGCCATGCCGGAGGATATCGACGCGCTTGTCGATCTTCATATCCGCGCTATCGAATCCTGGCTGGACGAATTAACGGTTAGCCGCTATTGAGCCGGAAGCCGGCTGGGCTTCGCGCTTTCGCTGCCGGACAAGCTATCGAATTTCCAGAAGGCGCCCGTTCCGAGCGAAATCTTCGTCCCCGACCCGCACTGTTACCCAGGAGTTTGGAGAAGACGTTGGATTTATTGATCCTTACGTAACCATGTGACGAAAGCGAGCCAGATCGAAAATCTCCCCTGTCCCCTCTTTGCCAAAGAGGGGAACCTGCTGCGAACGGCCTTTAGCGGGTTCCTCCCTTTGCAAAGGGAGGACAGGAGGGATTTCGAACGGCGTCACGATATTATGTAATTCTCAATAGGTCGCGACTGCACCATCGAGACTGCGATGGGGACTCATTCCCCCCGCGCCTCCATCTGCTCCCTGGCGCGGGCGAGTTCTTCGGCCAAGCGCTGCCGGTCCCGGGCCAGTTCAAAGTGCTGGAATGCCTCCTTGATGTTGGCGCGCAGCAAATCATCCTCCCAGGGCTTGGTGAGAAACTTGTACACCGCGCCCTCGTTGATCGCATCGGTCACGCTCGTCAGTTCCGTATAGCCCGAGAGCACGATGCGCACGGTCTGCGGGTGGATCTGCCTGACCCGGCGCAGAAATTCGGTGCCGCTCAGCTCGGGCATGCGCAGGCCGCAGACGATTACTCCGACCGGGTGCTGCGCCAGCAGGTCGAAGGCCGCCTTGGCCGAGGTGGCCTTGAGGATGCGGTAGCCGTCGCGGCGCAGCACGCGGCTGAGGGCGGACAGCATGTGCTCCTCGTCGTCCACCAGGAGCAGAGTGCGGCTCCCGGCGACCCCGTCGGCTCCGTCCGGGGCGAGACGCTGCCCCTCGGCGAGCAGCGCTTGCGCGGCCTCGGCCGGCAGCGGCTTGCTGAAGAAATAGCCCTGCATTTCGTCGCAGCCGTGCCGCCGCAGGAAAGCGAGCTGCGCCTCGGTCTCCACCCCCTCGGCCACCACATCGAGGTGCATGGCATGGGCCATGGAGAGGATGGCGGTGACGATGGTGGCATCGTCCGGGTCGGACGGGATGCCGGCGATGAAGGATTTGTCGATCTTGAGTACCTGCACCGGGAAACGTTTGAGCTGGCTCAGGCTCGAATACCCGGTGCCGAAGTCGTCGATGGCCAGCCGCACCCCCAGGGCCTTGAGCCGATCCAGGGTGGCGATCGCCTGCTCCACGTGGCTCGCCACCATGCTTTCGGTGATTTCCAGCTCCAGGCCGCCGGGGGCGAGGCCGGTTTCCCGGAGAATGCCGGCCATCTTGTCGACCAGATCGGGGCTGCGGAACTGGCGCGCCGAGAGATTGACCGCCATGCTCCCCGGATCGAGCCCCTGGCGCGCCCAGGCCACGGCCTGGGTGCAGGCTTCGCGCAGCACCCACGCGCCCAGGGGCAGGATGAGCCCCGTCTCCTCCGCCACCGGGATGAAGCGGTCGGGCGGGATCAGCCCCTTGTGCGGGTGCCGCCAGCGCACCAGGGCTTCGAAGCCGGTGATCTCCCCGCTCACGAGGTCCACCCGCGGCTGGTAATGGAGGAGAAATTCCCCCCGCTCGAGGGCCCGGTGCAGGTCTTCTTCGAGGGCGAGACGCTCCAGCGCCTTGCGGTTCATCTCCTCGGTGTAGAAGCGTGCGGCATTACGCTCTTCCTGCTTGGCGCGGTACATGGCCGCGTCGGCGTTGCGCAGCAGGGTCCGGGCGTCGGTGGCGTCGCGGGGATAGAGGGCGATGCCGATGCTGCAGGTGACGTGCAACGTGTGTCCGTCGATCGCCAGGGGCGCGCGCAAGGCCCCGAGGAGCTTGCGCGCCAGCATGCCCGCGGCCTCTTCCGTCATCTCGTCCAGGATCACCACGAACTCGTCGCCGCCCAGGCGCGCCACGGTATCGGCTTCCCGCACGCAGGACGTCAGCCTTCGCGCCGCCTCCTGAAGCAGCCGGTCGCCCGCATCATGGCCCAGACTGTCGTTGATGTGCTTGAACCCATCCAGGTCGACGAACATCACCGCCAACGCGCGGCCATGCCGGGAGGCGGCGGCGATCCCCTGCTGCAGCCGGTCCAGGCACAGCGCCCGGTTGGGCAGCCCCGTCAGCGGGTCGTAGAAAGCGAGCTGCTCGATGCGCGCCTCGGCCGCCTTGCGTTCGGTGATGTCTTCGACCATCACGAGCAGACGTTCTTCTTCTTCTTCTTCTTCTTCCGCAAGACGGATGCCAGTGATGGCGAGGCGGAGCCATTTCCCGCCCAGGCTGGCCTCGATGCCGTGCACGGCAGTGCCGCTGGCGAGCACGCCCTGCGCCTGTTCGCGCAGGCCGGGCAGCGGCAGCAGTTCCGCGATGTCTTGCCCGCCGACGGCTTCGCCGCTTCTCAGGCCGAACAGCTCGCGGAAGGAGCGGTTGACGCTGAGCACTTCCAGGACGTCGTCCACCACGATCAGCCCCGCAGGAAGGCTCGCGATGATGTCATAGGCATATTTCTTGAGTCCGAGGATGGCGCGCCGGTCGGTCTCGATCAGGGCTTTCTGAGCTTCCAGCTCGACTGTTTTCTGATGCAGGGTTTCGATATGGTTCTCGAGACGGGCAGACATCTCATTGAAGTCGCTTGCCAGCTCTCCGATCTCGTCTTTCGACAAGACCGGCACCACCCTCGAGAGGTCTCCCGCGGCCATGGCCCTCGACGTCTCCGCGAACATCTTTAGTGGTTTGAGAATAATCAGGTGGATATAAATCAGGCTCCCCAGCCCGATGGCAATGTTCGCCAACAGGAATATCCGTAACAGATGGTGCAGTGCATCCACCTTTTTCTCGGAATCGGCTTGAAGAAGGGCGACCAATGTATCTATACGCTTCACATACTCTTCCACGTGATCCTTCAAGGTCCGGAGGGTTTCCCTGGAAGCTGATGCGGCGAGAACATTCTGAAACAGGGGCTTGATGGTCTTGTTCCACTCATCCCCGCTTTTATCAAGGAAGACGATGAGCTCCGGATTGTCCATGCTCTTGAGGGTATATCGCGGGTCACCGTGTTTAAATCCATGCAGGATAGCCTCAAAGGTCGTCATCTCCTGATCAATCAAGGCCCGTATTTTCGGTTCTCTGTGCTCCAGGTATTGCTCCGTCAATAACACAAGTTTGAACAATCGCATCCGCTGGCTACCAGCCAAATTGATCGCCGCCGCGTCCCGTTCGATTCCGCTGGTAATATAGACTTGCCGTGCAAAGATGATCAGTACAATGAGCCCAGCCACCAGGGGGGCTATACCCACTTTCACGAGCAAGGGGATTTTCCTTGGCATATGGCGGGTCTCGCTCACGCTGGGTGCGGATGCCGCCGTGAAAGGCAAGTGCGATGCTGGCGGTAAGGAGTCGGAAGATGCGACGGGCGGAAGTAAAACAAGGGGCCGGCGTACCCGCCCTGTAACAGGGCTTTCGGAAGAACCGGCGAGGTATCGAGAAGCGCCGGGGGATGGCGCCACCGCACGCGGCACGTGCGCTTGGGTAACCACCCAGAGCGCGGCTTATCGTAGGTACCGAGGCGCCATTTGGACGTCAGCCCCGCATAGGCCCCTTTGGACTCCGGAAACGCCTTGCTTCGTGCGGCCTTTGCCTTTGTGTCGTCGATATCCCTCGCATGGACGGCGGGCGCAACGGCCTCATCCCCAGCTTCATGGCCCGGCTCCCGGGCCCGTCCATGAAGCCGCGACCGACACGGCGGACGTCGGGCTTGCTTGCTTGCTTGCTTGCTTGCGCAAGATTTCTTCCATGCTGTCCTACGTTCTTCTTGATTGTTCGACAGCATGGGCTTTCGCCAGGCGGTGGCGGCGTGGGGATTGCCTGCGCCGGGTTCCAATCGGGGCTACGAGCCCCTGCAACTGATCGAGCAGTTCCTCGTGTCGAGCGGGTAGCGGCGCCTGCTGCTTCGTGCATGCCGAGACAGTACGCATGGACAGCACGCTGGTACGGCTCTTCGGCTGGGCGCGGGCTGCCGGCCACAAACTCACGGAACTGTGCCACCAAGCAGCCGGCTGGGCAACAGAAGCCGCCCTGGCCTTTGTCATGCTGGCCTATAACCTGATGAGCCTGTTCAGGCAGGCGGTGTTGCGTTCCCGGATTCAGCATACACTCTCCACCCTGCATGGCCTGGTGCTGGCCGTCGGCGCTTCCTGGCACCGGGATGCCTCGCAGCACCGCCTGGTGCTTTCCGTGCCCCGTCGCAAACGCGACTGGCTCGCCGGCCTCTGGGCCAATGCTTCCGCTCCCTCCCGTCATCCCCGGACTGGTTGCGACGGGCTAATGGACAATCTGGGGTTATAGTACTTCATACTTATCGGCAAGCTCCAGGCATCCTTTAGCCCGGATATTTCAGTGCGCCGTGCGAAGGCACGGTCTTTCAGTGGGTGGAAGTCCCCCCCGGCAACTGTCGCTCCGGCCGGTAGCAATCGGAGCAGGCGTGGAGGTGACGAAGCGTCTGAAGCCTCTGGTGTAGAGGGTCGTGAAAGCGACTCGGCGAATGCACGGGCGGTAACGCGTGTGAACGCTGAGCAGGCCTCGAAAAGGGTGATACGGAGCCGACCCGGCCGAAATACGGGGAAGGCTGCCATGGGTGGGGAAGAGAGCGAAACGGGCACCCACCGATTCCGCCGGGGTAATGGCGACGGCACGTGCAGAAGGAAGGCCGCTGCAACACGGGAAGCCCCGCCGGGTGGGCGGCGTGGACCACCTCGCGCTACAACCGCGTCATGGGACTCTGGCTGATCGGCTCGACGGGATTCGATGCCGAGATCCTTCTGTTTTGTCTGGCAAAGTCTGCTTTTGGACAACATGCCGGTCATCAGTTAATATAAAGGTGGATTCAGGTGTTCCGAGGGTATCCACCCAAGGGATGAAACGGGAAGCCGGTGCGTTCCTGACATCGTCAGTCAACGAACAATTCCGGCGCTGCCCCCGCAACGGTAAGCGAGTAGTAAGCGGATCATTGAGCCACTGCGTTTGAACGTGGGAAGGCGATCCGCCCAGGTCTTTCAAGACCCCTCGCGAGCCCGGAGACCGGCCTGAATCCAGGAGCCTGCCGTCCCCTGGACGGGCGGGCTTCGGGTCGGCATCGCGGAGGGCGATGCGGCGGCTGACAGGCTGTGCTTCTCTCCTGTTTTCCGTCCGGTTCCTTTTCCTCCGTGTGTGCCTAATTGTGTCACCGATTCGCGCGCGGGTGAGCGCGCCGGGGGAAAAGTAAAGAATGAAGAAACGCTGCCTTCCTGCAGCGGCGCTGCCGCTGTTGGGGGCCCATGTGGGATTTGCCACCGAGCTCGAGCGCCGGCAGGCGCAGTCGGTCCGGCTCCCTGCGCGCTGGCTACCGGTTCGGGAATGGTATCGAACTGGACGCCCACCTGCTGCGCGCCGAAGGCGAGTCGGTGCAGCAGGTCTTCGGCGGAACGCTGCGCTTCTCGCCAACGGAGCATTGGCAGGCAAGTCCGCCTGGGGGCACCGGATGCTCAACGCCTACGAGACCCGCGTCGATGACCTGATTGCCTTCGACGCGACACTCTCTGCGCGCAACAACATCGACCAGGCGCGCATTCGCGGCCTCGAAGCGGTAATCGGTACCAAGCTTGGTGCCCGGGGCATCAACACCAGTCCCACCCTGCTCGATCCTGAAAATCGCTCGTCCGGCGTCAACGACGGCAACGTGCTGCCGCGGCGGGCCAGCGGTGCAAACACCACGCACAAAGTGACCGCAGCGCGATGACGATGAACGCGACCGACCGGGAACAGCGCCACCGGGCGCGCATGCAGCGTAAAAAGGCGGTGGTCGATGCCGCCATCGAGCGCGCCGATCGCGACCAGGGTCTGTTGCTGGTGCTCACCGGCAACGGCAAGGGCAAGTCCAGCTCGGCCTTCGGCATGGTGGCGCGCGCCCTGGGACACGGCATGAACGTGGGCGTGGCGCAGTTCATCAAGGGTCGGTCCGATAGCGGCGAAGAAGCCTTCTTTCGCCGTCAACCCGGCGTACGCTGGCACGTGCTCGGCGAGGGCTTCACCTGGGAGACACAAAACCTGGCGCGCGATACCGAGACCGCCCGACGCGCTTGGGCCGTGGCGCGGGAGATGCTGCGCGACGAGACCCTTGGACTGGTGGTGCTCGACGAGCTCACCTATCCGCTCAAATACGGCTGGCTGGAAGTACAAGCCGTGCTGCGAGATCTCGCGGCCCGCCCGCCCATGCAGCACGTGGTGATTACCGGCCGCGCCGCGCCCGACGCGCTCATCGAGGCGGCCGACACGGTAACCGGGCTGCGCGACATCAAGCATGCTTTCCGTGACGGCGTGCGTGCGCAGAAGGGGGTGGATCTGTGACCGTACGCAACTGCCCCGCGCTGTTCGTTGCCGCGCCGGCCTCGGGCCAGGGCAAGACCACGGTCACCGCGGCCCTGGCCCGTTTTCACCGCGAGCGCGGCCGGCGCGTGCGCGTGTTCAAGACCGGCCCGGACTTTCTCGACCCGATGATCCTGGAGCGGGCCTCGGGCGCACCGGTCTATCAACTCGACTTGTGGATGGGCGGCGAAGACCACTGCCGCCAACTCTTGTACGAAGCGGCGGGTGACGCCGATCTGATCCTCATCGAAGGCGTGATGGGGCTGTTCGACGGCGAGCGCTCCAGCGCCGATCTCGCGATGCTGTTCGACATCCCGGTGCTCGCGGTGATCGACGGCAGCGCCATGGCCCAGACCTTCGGCGCCGTGGCCCATGGGCTGGCAAGCTATCGGCCGGGATTGCCCTTTGCCGGCGTGTTCGCCAACCGCGTCGCGGGCGAGCGTCATTTTCGGATGCTCGCCGAGAGTCTGCCGCCGGGCGTGACCGTGTACGGCTGGCTGGGGCGGGACGCCGATATCACCTTGCCCGAGCGTCACCTCGGCCTGGTGCAGGCCACCGAGGTTGGCGATCTCGACGCCCGGATTGCGCGGGCCGCTCACGCGTTGAACGACATGAACCCCGCGTTGCCGCCGATGGCGATTTTCACCGCCCCTGTGCAGCCTCCGGTCACGCCGCTATTGGCCGACGTGCGCGTCGCCGTGGCGCAGGATGAAGCATTTGCCTTTCTGTACCGCGCCAACCTCGAACTGCTACAGGCGCTCGGCGCCGAGCTTCGCTTCTTCTCGCCGCTCGATGACGACACACTGCCGCAATCTGACGCACTCTATCTGCCCGGCGGCTATCCGGAGCTGCATCTCGATCGGCTCGCCGCCAACGAAAAGATGCTGGCTGCCATCCGCGCCCATCACGCCGCCGGCCGGCCCATCGTCGCCGAATGCGGCGGCATGCTGTACCTGCTCGAATCCCTGACCGACAGGCAGGGCCGCAGCGCCGCCATGGCCGGGCTGTTGCGAGGCCACGCCACTATGCAGGACAAGCTCGCCAACCTCGGCCTGCACGAAGTCGGGCTGCCCGAAGGCACGCTGCGCGGGCATACGTTCCATTACTCGCGGATGGAGAGTCCGCTTGTGCCCATTGCCCGGAGCAACGGGGCACACGCGGGACGCCGCGGCGAGCCGATCTATCGCGTCGGCCGCCTGCACGCCTCGTATTTGCACCTGTATTTTCCGTCAAACCCGCTTGCCGCGGCGCGGTTGTTCGCACCGTCGCTTTCATCGTTATCAATGTAAGAAAGGAGAACGCCATGCACATCGAACCCGGCTTCATCGCCCAGGCCAAGGTCATGCTCGCCAACGTCTCGGCCGTCGGCCTGTTGGGCTACTACGTCAAGGATCTGCTCAGACAGCCGGCGGACGTGATCCGCACGCTGTTCGCCGCGCTGTTTTTCTCGCTGTTTATGCAGAGTTTCCACGTGAGCGTGGGCCCGTCGGAGTTGCACTTCGTGGGCGCCATGGCCATGTATCTCACCCTGGGTTTTCTGCCCACGCTGCTCGGCTTCGCCATTGGGCTGTTGCTGCAGGGCCTGCTGTTCGACCCCATGGATCTGCCGCACCTGGCCGTCAATTCGCTGTCCTTGATGCTGCCGTTGATCGCGGTGCACTACACGCTGGGCCGCACGCTGCGTGACGCGGCCGGCGGCCGGCGCATCGGTTGGGCGGCCATCCTCAAGCTCGATGCCATGTACTACAGCGGCGTCACCGCCATGGTCGGCTTCTGGCTGCTCATCGCCGACGTGGCCACGCCGTTCGCCGCCTGGGCGGCCTTCGCCACCTCGTATCTGGCCATCGTCGCCGTCGAGCCGCTCATCACCTACGGCGCGGTGCGCTTGCTCAAGCGTTACCAGCACACGCGTCTGGTCGACACCTGCTTCGCCGTGAAGCCGCTGACGCTGGCAGACTGAACATGAGTAAGGTGTGGTTCGTCGGCGCCGGGCCGGGCGATCCGGAGCTGCTGACGCTCAAGGGCCGGGATCTCGTCGCGCGTGCCGGCGCGATCCTCTACGCCGGCTCGCTCGTGTCGGAGGCGGCCACGCGCTGGGCGCCTCCGGGCTGCGAGATCGCGGATTCGAAGGAGATGACCCTGGAGAGAATCAGCGCGTGGCTCATCGAGAAGGCGGCGGCGCATGAAACGGTGGTGCGCCTGCAGACCGGCGATCCGACGCTTTACGGCGCACTGATCGAGCTGGTGCAGCCGCTCGATGCCGCCGGCATCGAGGTCGGCGTGGTGCCCGGCGTGTCGTCGGCCATGGCTGCGGCGGCGACCGCCGTGGAGAGCCTGACGCTACCGGAGGTGACGCAAACCGTGATCCTCACCCGCGTCGCCGGGCGCACGCCGATGCCGGAGGGCGAATCGCTGGCGGAGCTGGCGCGGCATCACTGCACCCTCTGCCTGTTTCTCTCCATCACTTTGCTCAAGACCGTGCAAAGCGAATTGCGGGCGGCGGGCTGGCGCGAGGACGCGCCGGTACTGGTGGTGCACAAAGCCAGTTGGCCGGGCGAAGAAGCGATCGTTCGCGGTACGCTCGCCGACATCCGCGAGAAATGTCGCGCCGCGAAGATCAACAACCAGGCCATGATCATCGCCAGCCCCACCCTGGGCGCGCGCCAGTGGCCGACGCTGCAAAAATCCAAGCTCTATGACGCCGCCTTTACCCATCGCTTTCGCAAGGGCGCGGAGGCGGCAACACGATAAACCTCTTCACCAAGAGATGACCATGCAGAAAACCGACCCCGGACAACACCGGCAAACCACCACCACGCCCAAGGTGCCGGCGCCGATCATCGCACGGCGCAAGAGCTGCAACCCCGACGGGGTCGGCCTCTCGCACTACGTGCTGATGGACCGGAAGAAGGCGAAATGACGGCCACGGCCCTGGTCCCGGTGGACATCGGCCACGCCCGCTACGTGGCGCTGACCGACCCCGGCACCGCCTTCTGGGCGCTGGTGGACAAGACGCGCGTCGCCGACACCCTGGCCGGCGGGCCGCTGCTCGACGCCTACCGCGCGAAGGCCGGCGACTTCGCCCGCGAGCTGCACGCGCTGCGCTTCGGGTTGAAGCCGTCGGCCGTCTACGTAAACCCCACCGAGCGCTGCAACCTCGACTGCGCCTATTGCTACCTGCCCCGCACGATGCGCCGCGACGGCGGGCACATGCCGGAGGCCAAGTTGCTGGCGGCGCTGGACGCGCTACGCTGCTACTTCGCGACGGCGATGCCCGAGGGGCGCCGGCCGCGGATCATCTTCCACGGCTCCGAGCCGCTGATGAACCGGCCGGCGGTGTTTGCCGCCATCGACACCTTCGGCGACGATTTCACCTTCGGCCTCCAGACCAATGGCACGCTGCTCGACCGGGCGGCGATCGATTTCCTCACCGCCCGCCGGGTCAGCATCGGCCTCTCGCTCGACGGCCCCGAGGCCGCGGTCACCGATGCGACCCGCCATACCTGGTCCGGGCGCAGCGTGCACGCGCGGGTGCTCGCGGCGATGGAGGCGTTGCGCGGCTACGACGCCTGGAGTGTGATCACCACCTGCACGACCGAGAACCTTGCCCATCTGCCGCGGATGGTCGAGTTGTTCCATGCCTGCGAGGTGCCGACCTGCATGCTCAACACCGTGCGCTGCACCCTGCCCGGGGCCCGCCCGGTGAAGCCCGCCGACCCCGACATGGCGCGCGCCTTCCTCGCCGCCCTCGACCGCAGCCACGAGCTGTACCGGCAGACCGGGCGCAAGCTGGTGGTGGCCAACTTCGCCAACATCCTCATCGCCATCCTCGCGCCGACGGCGCGGCGGCTGATGTGCGATATCTCCCCCTGCGGCGGCGGCCGCGCCTTCTTTGCGCTCTCCGCCGACGGCGGCCTCTACCCGTGCAGCGAGTTCATCGGCCTGCCGCGCTTTCGCGGCGGCAATTTGTTCGAATCGGGTGTGGCGGCGGCGCTCGATTCCGAGGGTTTCCGCCTCGTCGCGGAGCGTGACGTGGACCGCTTCGCACCCTGCCGCGACTGCGCCATCCGCCATTTCTGCGGCTCGCCCTGTCCGGCGGAGGCGCACGAGATGAACGGCGGCATGGATCGCACCGGCGCCTTCTGCGATTTCTACCGCGAGCAGGTGCGCTATGCCTTCCGCCTCATCGCCGACGGCATCGCCGACGACTACCTGTGGGACGGCTGGGACGAGGGCACGGAAACGGTCTTCGAGCATGCGCTCTGCTGACGGACGAGGTGACGGATGAACGAAACGATTCTGCTGGTCGGCCACGGCTCGCGCGAGCCGGCGGGAAATACGGAAATCGAGGAATTCGCCCGCCGCTGGCGCGCGCGGCAACCGGACTGGAACGTCCAGGCGTGTTTCATCGAGTTCGCCGAGCCGCTGGTGGACGAAGGCCTGGCGCGCGCCGCCGAGCATGGCGGCCGCGTCATCGTGGTGCCGCTGATCCTGAACGCCGCCGGCCACGTGAAAATGGAAATCCCGGAACATATCGAAGCGGCGCGCGCGCGGCATTCCCGCACGGAATTCGTTTACGCGCCGCACCTCGGCACCTGCGATCCGATCCTCGCGATACTGAAACGCCGCCTGCACCAGGCGATGCGTACGCTGGATATGCCTGACCCCAAAAACACCGGCGTGATACTGCTCGGGCGCGGTTCGTCCGACCGCGCGGCCAACGGCGAGGTGGCCAAGATGGCGCGCTGGCTGTGGGAAGAAGGCGAGCACGAGCTGGTGGACATCGCCTTCACCGGCATCACCCATCCGCGCCTGGAACGCGTCGTGCAGCGGCAAGCCCGGTGCGGCATGACCCAGATCGTCGTGCTGCCCTATTACCTCTTCACCGGCACGCTGATCCGGCGTATCGAGCGCCAGGTCGAGCATCTGAAAGCCCAGTACCCGCACGTCCGTTTCGCGCGCGGCGATTACTTCGGTTTCGAGGAGGAGATTTTCCAACTGGTGGAACAACGTGTGCGCGAGGCGCGCGCGGGCCGCAACGCCACACTCATGCCCTGCGACGGCTGCAAGTACCGCGCGCTCGCTGCGGAGCACGATCACGGCCATCGTCACGGCGAGAAGGATCGTCGTCCCGCGCACTCCCACGAGCAGGAGACACAAGCAGTATGAGCACAACGGTTACCGAACAATTGACCCAGGCCGGCCAGCGGATCGAGCACGAATCGTTCGCCATCATCGACCGCGAGGCCGGGCCGCACCCTTACACGCCCGAGCAGTGGACGATCGTGCGGCGCATGATCCACGCCACGGCCGACTTCCAGTTCAACGGCCTCACGCGCTTTCACCCCGATGCCGTCGCCGCCGGTGTCGAGGCCATCCTGGCCGGCCGGCCGATCGTCGCCGACGTCGAGATGATTTGCGTCGGCCTGTCGCGGCCGCGGCTCGCGCACTTCGGCGTGGCCGCGCACCAGTTCATCTCCGACGACGACGTGATCGCGCAAGCGCGCGCCGAGAACGGCACGCGCGCGGTGCAGGCGATGCGGAAGAGCGCGAAACTCGGCCTGCTCGACGGCGGCATCGTCGCCATCGGCAACGCGCCGACCGCGCTGCTGGAGATCGTCCGCCTCATCCGCGAGGAAGGCGCGCACCCGGCGCTCGTCATCGGCATGCCGGTCGGCTTCGTGTCGGCGGCGGAATCGAAGGCGGCGCTCGCCGGGACCGACGCCATCCCCTGGATCGTCACCGATGGCCGCAAGGGCGGCTCGACGCTCGCGGTGGCCGTGCTGCACGCGTTGCTGGCACTGGCCGAAACGCGGCAACGGGCCTAGTTCACGGCGTGACCCTTGCCATGATGGAGAAAACGAAAAAGAAGGGCACGCGCACCGGCTTCACCACCGGCGCCTGTTCGGCGGCCGCGGCGCGGGCGGCAACACTCGGCCTGATTGCGGGCCAGGTGCCGGCGTTCGTCGAATGCCTGCTGCCGAACCGGCAACTCGTCCGCTTTGCCGTCGCCGACGGCCGCTGCGACGGCCGCTGGGCGCATGCCGTCGTCGTCAAGGACGCCGGCGACGACCCGGACTGCACCCACGGCGCGCACATGACCGCCGACGTGTACCTGAAACCGGAGGCGCCCGGGACCGTGACCCTCAAGGGCGGCGCCGGTGTGGGCACGGTCACGATGCCGGGCCTGGGGCTTCCGGTCGGCGGCCCGGCGATCAACCCGGTGCCGCGGCGCAATATCGAGGAGAACGTGCGCGCCGCCGGCGGCGAGCTGTTGCAGCGGGCGGGGCTCGAGGTCGTCCTCTCGATCCCGGAGGGCGAGAAGATGGCAAAGAAGACCCTGAATGCGCGGCTGGGGATCGTCGGCGGCATCTCCATCCTCGGCACCACCGGCATCGTGCGTCCTTACTCCACGGCGGCCTGGCGCGCGAGCGTCGTGCAGGGCATCGAGGTGGCGGCCGCGCAGGGACAGGACACGGTGGTGCTCACCACCGGCGGGCGCACGGAGAAGTTCGTCATGCAGGCACTGCCGCATCTGCCGCCAGCGTGCTTCGTGCAGATGGGCGACTTCCTGCGCTATGCGCTCGACACCGCCGCGAAGGAAGGCATCCGCCGGGTCGTGATCGGCGGCATGGTGGGCAAGCTCACCAAGATGGCCCAGGGCGAGACCATCACCCACGCCGGGCGCGCCGAGGTCGACACCGATCTGCTCGCGGAGCTCGCGTGCGAGGTGGGCGCGCCGGCCGAGGTGTGCGAGGCCATCCGTAACGCCGAGACTGCGCGCTATTGCGCCGAGCGCATGCAGGAACTCGGGCTGCACGCGGCGTTCCACGAGGTGCTGGCCCGGCGCGTGATCGAGACGCTCGCCGCCCGCTACCCGGGCAAGTTCGCGCTGCACGTGCTGGTGTGCGACTTCGAGGGCAACAAGATCGCCGAAGCATCGGGGAACGCGCCATGAGTAATCCATGCCGCATCATCGGCGTTCTGGACAACGGCGTGGACGGCCTCACGCCGCATGCGCTCACTCACATCGAAGCCGCCGATCTCGTCATCGGCGGCGCGCGCGCGCTGGAACTCGTCGCCGCTCGCCTTGCTCCCCACGCCGAGCGGCGCGACCTCACCGGAAGACTCAACGAAGTGCCCGAGTGGATACGCGCAGCGCGGGCCGCGGGCCGGCGCACCGTGGTGCTCGCCACCGGCGATCCGCTGTGCCACGGCATCGCGGGCTTTCTCCAGGCGCGATTGTGCATCGAGGCGTGCGAGGTCCTGCCCAACGTGTCCACGGTGCAGATCGCCTGCGCCCGGCTCGGCCTGCCGTGGCAGGACATGAAAATCCTCTCGATCCACCGCCGCGACGCGGGCGAGTGGCACGAAGGCGCCGGTCCCGAGCACGGCCTGTACGAAATAGTGCGCGCCGCGCACCGCCACGACCGCCTCGCCGTCTTCACCAGCCCCGACAACACCCCCGACCGCATCGCGCGCATGCTGGTGGCCGAAGGGCTGGACGATCAATTCCGGCTCGCGGTGGCCGAACGCCTGCTGCGACCGGACGAAAACATCGTCACCGGTTGCACCGTGCTCGAGGCGGCGGACCGGCGCTTCGCCGAACCCAACGTGCTGCTGTTGTGGCGCAACGAGCCGCGTCCGCGCGCGGTGTCGTTCGGTCTCGCCGACGAGACCTACAAGCAGCGTGAGCCCCTCAAGGGGCTCATCACCAAGCGCGAAGTGCGCGCCGTCTCGCTCGCGCGCATGCAACTGCGCACGGACAGTATCGTCTGGGACATCGGCGCAGGCTCGGGTGCGGTCGGCCTGGAAGCGGCGCGGCTCTGCCCCGGGGGCCATGTCTACGCCATCGAGAAGAACGCCGAGGACGCGGCCATCGCCCGCGACAACCGCCGCCGGCTGCGCGCTTACAACTACACGCTGGCACACGGCAAGGCGCCGCAGGGCCTGGACGCCTGGCCCGACCCGGACGCGGTGTTCATCGGTGGCTCGGGCGGCGAGCTGGACGAGCTGATCCGGATTTGTCTGCGACGGCTGAAGCCGAACGGCTGGCTGGTGATGAACTTCGTCACCTTCGAAAATCTCGCCACGGCCATCGATGCCTTGAAAGCGAGTGGCGCGGCGTGGGACGTAACTCAGCTCCAGGCGGCGCGCAGCCAGCCGATTCTGCACATGCATCGTCTCGCGGCGGAAAATCCCGTGTGGATCGTCGCGGCGCAACGAGGAGCCGAACATGAACAGCCAGCGTAAAGGCCGCTTGATCGGCGCGTCGCTGGGACCCGGCGATCCGGGGCTCATCACACGCCGTGCCTGGGAAGTGCTGCAGGGTCCGGCACACTGGGCTTATCCGGTCCGCCGCAAGGGCGGCGACAGCTACGCACTCGACATCGTGCGGCGCGCAGGATTAGGCCTGCCCGCGGCGCACACGCCGCTCACCTTCCCCATGACGCATGACGCGGCGGTCCTGGCGCGCTACTGGCTGCAGGCGGCGCAGACCGTGCACGAAATCCTGCTGAGCGGTCGCGACGTGGTGTTCCTGGTCGAGGGCGACACGTCCACCTATTCCACCTTTACTTATCTCTCGCGCAGCGTGCGCGCGCTCGACGAGGCGATCGAGGTGGAGACGATCGCCGGCGTGCCCTCGTACCACGCCTGCGCCGCACACCTGGGAGAGCCGCTTGCCGAGGGAGATGAGACGTTCGCTATCCTGCCTGCCGGCTACGGCGTGGACACCGTCGAGCGGCTGCTGTCGGAGTTCGACACCCTCGTGCTGCTCAAGGTCAAGCCGCTGCTCGACGACCTGATCGACCTGCTGAAACGCCGCGGCCTGCTCGCGCATGGCTGCTTCCTGGAAAAGGTCGGCACGCCCGAGGAGCGCATCGTGCGCGATCTCGCGCGCCTCAAGGGCGAGAAGGTGAACTACCTGTCGCTGCTGCTCGTCAAGAACCCGGGCCGCACACGTGGCACCCTGCAACGCGGCTGCCGCAAGAAAGCGCGTGTCGAAGGAGAACCCGAATGACGCCGCCGCATGTGGCACTGGTCGCCATCACCCGGCACGGCGCCGCTCTGGCGCAGCGTCTCGCGCCGCGACTGCCCGAGGCCGAGGTGATCGTCGCGGAGAAATTCGCCGAACAACTCGCCGGCGTACCGAATACGGTAAAGCCGTACACGGGCGCCTTCAGCGGACAGATTGCCGACTTGTTCGCCAACTACGACCAGATCGTGTTCTTCGTCTCGCTCGGCGCGGTGGTGCGCCTGATCGCGCCGCACCTGAAATCCAAGGACGAAGACCCCGGCGTGCTGGTGGTGGACGACGCCGCGCAATTCGTCATCCCGGTGCTCTCCGGCCATGTCGGCGGCGCCAATGCCTACGCCGAGCATCTCGCGACCCTGCTCGGCGCGACCGCGGTTCTGACCACGGCCTCCGACGTCGGGAAGACCATTCCCGTGGACATCCTCGGGCGCGAGCTCGGCTGGCGGGTGGAGGCGCCCAAGATCAACATCACGCGCGTCTCGGCCCACGTGGTCAACGGCGAACCGGTCGCCTTCGTGCAGGAGGCCGGCGCCCGGAACTGGTGGACGCGCCCCACGCCACTGCCGGCCAACATCCAACTGTTCGAGCGCATCGAGGACGTGGACCCGGATCGCTACCCGGCCGTGCTGTGGGTGACACGGCGCGAGGTGCCGGCCGCGTTGCGGGACAAACTCGCGGAACGTCTGGTGGTGTATCGGCCGCCGGAAGGGAAGGCAAGGATGCGCGTGATCCTGGGCGTGGGCTGCGATCGCGGCACGCCGCTCGAAACCCTCAGAAGCGCTGTGGCGCGGGCGCTCGCTGCGGCCGGCATCGGCCACGAGTCGGTGTGCGGTCTTGCGACTATCGACAAAAAATCCGACGAACCCTGCATCCGGCAACTGGCCGAGCAGGAAGGCTGGCCGCTCGCGTTCTTTACCGCCGCGCAACTCGCGGCGGTGCCTGTGCCGAATCCGTCGGAGACGGTGCGTCGCTACATGGGCACGCCGGCCGTGGCCGAAGCGGCGGCGCTGCTCGCGGCCAAGGCCGGCATCGAACGATTGTTGGTCGAGAAGCACAAACACCGCGGCGCGGACGGACGCAACGCCACGGTTTCCATTGCGAGGATGAACGATGAGTAAAGGAAGGATCTTTCTGGTGGGCTTCGGTCCCGGCGCCCGGGAGCACATGAGTTTCCGTGCTCGCCAAGCGATCGAGGCGGCCGACGTGGTGATCGGCTACTCGACCTATATCAAGCTGGTGCAGGACCTGCTGGACGGCAAGGAGGTCATCAAGAAGGGCATGACCGAGGAGCTCGATCGCTGCATCGAAGCGTACGAACATGCGCGCCGGGGAAAAACCGTGGCGCTCGTCTCCTCCGGCGACATCGGCATCTACGGCATGGCCGGACCGACCTATGAAGTATTGTTTCAATCCGGCTGGCGTCCCGGCGAGGGCATCGAGGTCGAGGTGGTCCCGGGCACCACGGCGCTCTCCGCCTGCGCGGCCCTGGTCGGCGCGCCGCTGACCCACGACTTCTGCTCGATTTCGCTGTCCGACCTGCTCACGCCCTGGCCGGTGATCGCCCGAAGGCTCGAGGCGGCGGCGCGCGCGGATTTCGTGATCGCGCTGTATAACCCCAAGAGCGGGCGGCGCACGCAGCAGATCGTCGAGGCAAGCCGCATCCTGCTGCGGCACCGCGCGCCGGACACGCCGGTGGCGGTGGTCAAGTCCGCGTACCGCAAGAGGCAATCGATCCAGATGACGCGCCTGGCGCAGATGGCCGACTGCGAGATCGGCATGCTCGCCACCGTGCTCGTCGGCAACAGCCAGACCTTCCTGCGGGACGGCCTGATGATCACGCCGCGCGGCTATGCCAACAAATACGAGCCGCTCACCGGCGAGGTGAAGGACGGCGAGCGGGCCGGCCACTCGCTCGGTCTCGGGCTCGACGGCTGGAAGGCGAACGTGCGCGACCGCCTGGCCCAAGGGCAGACACCGGAGGAAATCGCCCGCGATTTCGATCTGCCAGTGAACGAAATCGAGGCGGTCAGGAACGAGGAGAGCGCGCATGTCGCATGACAAGACGGCGGTTGTCATCCCGGCGGAGATCGCAAAACCGGAAATGCAGGATTACAAACGGCACCTTCTGGTGTGCGTCGGCCCGCGCTGCACGCAAAACGGCGAGTCCCAGGCGCTGTTCGACCGCCTCGGGGAAAAATTCAAGGCCGCCGGCCTCGACCGGGGCGGGCAGCGCGTCAAGCGCACCCGCGTGCACTGCTTCGCCACCTGCAAATCCGGGCCGATCGTCTGCGTGCAGCCGGACGGCGTCTGGTATTACAACGTGACCGAAGCGAACCTCGACCGGATCATCCGCGAGCACCTGATCGGCGGCCGGCCCGTGGAAGACTTGATTTATCATCACGGGCCGGAGGGTGCGCCGCCCGAAGCCGATTTTTCCGCGGCCGAGCGGGCCGCGGTGTACCGCGTCATCGCCGAGCGTCGCGACATGCGCCATTTCCGGCCCGACCCGGTGGACCCGGAAGTACTCGCCCGCCTGCTGGAAGCGGCTCATCGCGCCCCGAGCGTGGGACTTATGCAGCCATGGCGTTTCCTGCGGATCACCGATCCCGCGCTGCGCCGGGAAATCCACGCCCTGGTCGAGGAGGAGCGCAGCCGCACCGCCGAGGCGCTCGGCAGCCGCCAGGACGAGTTCCTGCGGCTCAAGGTCGAGGGCATTCGCGAGTGCGCCGAGCTGCTCGTGGTCGCGCTCATGGATGGGCGCGAACGCCACGTGTTCGGCCGCCGCACGCTGCCGGAGATGGACCTCGCCTCGGTCGCTTGCGCCATCCAGAACCTGTGGCTCGCGGCGCGCGCCGAGAATCTGGGGCTCGGCTGGGTCTCGATGTTCGATCCCGCCGCCCTTGCCCGCCTGCTCGCCATGCCCGAAGGCGCCAAGCCGGTGGCGATCCTTTGCCTCGGGCACGTGCAGGCGTTTTACCCCGCCCCGATGCTGGAGCTGGAGGGCTGGACCCAAGTGCGGCCGTTGCAAGAGTTTGTGTTCCACAACGCCTGGGGCAACACAGAGCCGTCAGCATGAACCTCGACGCATACAAAGGACCGCAGCGCATCGTCTGCCTGACCGAGGAGACCGCCGAGACGCTGTACCTGCTCGGCGAAGAGGCACGCATTGTCGGCATTTCGGGCTTCACCGTGCACCCGCCGCAGGCACGCAGGCGGAAACCCAAAGTGTCCGCGTTCGCGAGCGCGAAGATCGAAAAGATCCTCGCCCTCGAACCGGATCCGGTGTTCGGCTTCTCCGACCCGCAGGCCGACATCGCCGCCGAGCTCATCCGCGCGGGTATCGCACACGTGTTCAACCAGCGCACGGTGGCGGGCATCTTCGACATGATCGACCGCTCCTGGGAGCTGGGGAGGCGCCCGCTGCGCACGATATCGAGCGGGCGCAGCGGCTCGGCGCACTTGTGATCGGAGGACTGACCCTTGCTTGAACACGGCGGCAGGCTGAGGCTCGCGGCGGCCCGCTACGGTATTCCGCTCGCAGACTGGCTTGATCTCTCTACCGGCATCAATCCCAACGGCTGGCCGGTACCGGCCATTCCCGCTGCGACGTGGACGCGCCTGCCTGAAGACGAGGACGGGCTTACCGAGGCCGCGTACTCATATTATGGTACGCCCGTTCTGCTGCCCGTGGCCGGTTCACAGGCGGCCATCCAGGCACTACCGTCGTTGCGCGCGCCGTGCCGCGTTGCTGTGATCCATCCCGGATACGCTGAGCATGCCCATGCCTGGCGGCGCGCCGGGCACGCGGTGACGCCGGTCGCCGCAGAGGATCTGGACGATGCCGTCCCGCAGTCGGATGTGCTCGTGCTCATCCATCCGAACAATCCCACCGGTGCGCGTTTCCCGTTGGACCCATTGCTCCACTGGCACGCCGGGCTCGCCGCGCGCGGCGGCTGGCTGGTGGTGGACGAGGCGTTCATGGACGCCATACCCGGGGAGAGCCTCGCGCGCTTCTGCCCGCGGCCCGGCCTGATCGTGCTGCGCTCGCTTGGCAAGTTCTTCGGCCTGGCCGGTGCGCGCGTGGGCTTCGTGCTCGCCGAGCCGGCGTTGCTCGACCGATTGCACGCTCGGCTCGGTCCGTGGACCGTGACCGCGCCCTCGCGCTGGGTGGCCACCCAGGCGCTGGCCGATTTCTCCTGGCAGCAAACGGCTCGGCAGCGCCTCGCCCGGGACGGCGAGCGCCTGGCATCGCTGCTCGCGCGTCACGGCCTTGCGCCGCACGGCGGCTGTGCGTTGTTCCAGTGGGTGTGCACACCCCATGCCGCGGAGCTTCACGATCGGCTGGCGCGCCGCGGCATCCTCACGCGCCGGTTCGACGATCCGCCGAGCCTGCGCTTCGGCCTGCCGGGCAGCGAAGCCGAGTGGATGCGCCTGGACGCCGCCCTGCAAGCACTGTCGGAGGCAAAGGTCTGCGCATGAAGGCGCGCGTCCTCATGATCCAGGGCACGACCTCGGACGCCGGCAAGAGCCTGCTCGTCACCGGACTGTGCCGCGCGCTCGCCCGCCGCGGCGCGCGCGTGGCACCATTCAAGCCGCAGAACATGGCGCTCAACAGCGCCGTCACTGCGGACGGCGGCGAGATCGGCCGTGCCCAGGCAGTGCAGGCGCAGGCCTGCGGCCTCGCTCCCCACACCGACATGAACCCGGTGCTGCTCAAACCCAACACCGACGCGGGCGCTCAGGTCATCGTCCACGGGCGCGCGGTCGGCAACATGGACGCGCGCGATTACCACGAGTACAAGCAGATAGCCTGGCGCGCGGTGCAGGAGTCTTACCAGCGGCTGGCCTCCGAATACGAGGTCATCGTCGTCGAAGGCGCGGGTTCGCCGGCCGAGATCAACCTGCGTGACCGCGACATCGCCAACATGGGCTTTGCCGAGGCGGTGGACTGTCCGGTGGTCCTTATTGCCGACATCGACCGCGGTGGGGTATTCGCGCACCTCGTCGGCACGCTCGCGTTGTTGAGCGAATCCGAGCGTGCGCGTGTGGCCGGCTTCGTGATCAACCGCTTTCGCGGCGACATCGCGCTTCTCCAACCCGGTCTCGATTGGCTCGCGCAGCACACCGGCAAGCCGGTGCTCGGCGTACTACCCTACCTGCACGGCCTGCACATCGAGGCCGAGGACGCCGTCACGACACACCAAGCCGAGAAACGCGGCGAGGTTTTGCGCGTCGTCGTCCCGGTCCTGCCGCGCATCAGCAACCACACCGACTTCGATCCGCTGCGCCTGCATCCGCAGGTGGACCTGCGCTTCGTCGGGTCACAGCAGCCGATTTCGCCCGCCGATCTCATCATTCTTCCCGGCTCGAAATCGGTGCGCGCCGATCTGGCGTGGCTGCGCGCCCAGGGCTGGGAGCCGGCGATCCGCCGGCACCTGCGCTACGGCGGCAAGCTCATTGGTGTCTGCGGGGGCTTTCAGATGCTGGGCCGGGCGATCCACGACCCGCTCGGCCTCGAGGGCGAGGCCGGCAGCAGTGCCGGCCTCGGTTTGCTGGATATTGAGACGACACTTGAGCGCGAGAAGCAGTTGCGCAACGTGCGCGGCATGCTCGCGCTCATGAACGCACCGCTCGGCGGCTACGAAATCCACGCCGGAGTCACGACCGGCGCCGCGCTGGCCCGCCCTGCCGTGTACCTGGAACACGGCGAAGACGGTGCGTTGTCCGACGACGGCCAGATCCTCGGCACCTATATACATGGACTGTTCGAGTCGCGCGCCGCCTGCGATGCGCTGCTCGCCTGGGCGGGGCTGATCGCGCCGCAGACGCCGGAATACACCGCGCTGCGCGCGGCCGGTATCGAGCGGCTGGCGGACGCCGTCGAGACGCACCTCGACATGCGCGCGCTCACGCGGCTGCTTGGCCTTGCGCACGAGCACGCGGAGTCGGCGCTATGAAAACATTGCCGGCGCCCGGGTGGAGATCGATACCGGGCACCGCCGCCTGCCGAGCCTGTCCCTGTGAGGGACGCGCGCACCCATCGCGGCTTCGTCACCCTGTCGGTGATGCTGGCCTATCTACAGAATTTCCGCCTGATGATGCGGGTGACCCCTGGCCGCCGTGCCCTTGATCGCGCTGTTGAAGGCGCCGGCGCGCCGGCGGGGTAGTAAAATCGCTCGCCACACCATTCCTGTCTTTCCCATGGCTGCAGAGAGCAAGCCGGACAACGGCCTTCAGCGGGCCGCCGACGTCACTGCCCAGGACCGCGAATTCCTGGTCGCCCTCGGCCGGCGCGTGCGCGACATTCGCGAGCGGCGCGGCATGTCGCGCCGGGCGCTGTCGGCCAGCTCGGGGGTGTCGGAGCGTTTCCTGGCGCAGTTGGAGTCGGGCGAGGGCAATGCCTCCATCGTGCTGCTGCGCCATGTGGCGGAGGCGCTGGGGGCGGGGCTGATGGAGATCCTGGGCGGCGGCGAGGCGGTGGAGCAGCGGCTGGTGCGCCAGCGCCCCGGCTCGCTCGAGGCCTTGCTCGACAGCACCCGGTGACGGTCGGCCCATTCGGAGACGGTGAGCAGCGGGTCCGGCGTGAGGCCCTCGCGCCAAGCGCGCTCGATGACGTCCCAGCCCTCATAGGCGAACTCGTCCATCAATCGACCCGAACCTTGAGTTCCCCGAGCTCGGCGAGGTGCTCGCGCACGGCGGCATCCAGGGCCACGTGCAGGGTGTGGGCCTCCACGCCGAGCCGGGCCGCCATCTGCGCCGAGATCCGCGCCGGCCAGTTGAGCCAAGCGTCGCGCTCCGTACGGGCGAGCTTGAACACATGCGCGATGGCCTGGTGGCGATCGACCAGTTCGCCCTTGAGGCGGGCCAGCCGCACCTTGTTGGTCTGCGCCTTGACCACCTCGTTGACCGTGCGCGCCTGCACGAGCGTGGTGCCGCCTGCGGGCAGGCCGGTGGCGAGGTTGGGGGCCGGATCCTCCGCCACCCGCACCTTCACGGTCCGGGAGCCCGTTCCCGCCTTCGGCGGCTCGGAGTTCCGGGTCCAGTCGCGGTCGGCCCGGTCTGGGTCGATGGTGCCGTCCGCCTCGGGCGTGATGCGTCCGGTGCGGATGGCCTTGTGCACGGCGGTGTCCGATACCCCACGGTGGCGGGCGTAGGCGCGAATCGAGATGCCCATGGCCCTCTTCGATCAAGTCATCGTCAGTTCTTGGCCAACACCCGCAGAAAACGCTTGGCTTCACGGGCGAGAAGCGCGTTCATCACGTCACCCCGAACCACCCGACCGAAAGGACGCCCGATGAACCCCCACATCCCCGACCTTCTCGCCACCAAGCTCGCCGAGGCCGCCCTGACCGTGCTGGTGCGCACTTGCCGCAAGGAGGTGGCCGCCGCCAGCCGCGACGAGCTCGAAGCCGCCTGCGCCGCGATGCGCGCCAAGGCCCGGCCGGTCATCGACCGCTTGTTTGACGACGCAAGGGCTGCGCCCTGGGTCGGCGAGATGGCCTTCCACGCCGCCGCGCTCGAACTGGCGCAGGCCGGCATCGCGGTGTTGCGCAAGGTCTGACGAGCAATGCGAAGCCAAGCAAGAACGCTTGGCTTCTCACGCGAACAGCGCGTTCATCACCTCACCCGATCACCACGCACCAAGGAGCAGACCATGACCCTGCGCATCCGCCAACCCCAGGTCACCGACACCAACGGCAACGCCCTCGGCACCCGCCTGATCCGAATCGAGTTCGACGAGCAAGGCCCAGCGACCGTGATGCACGACGGCCAGCGTTACGACTTCACCGGCAAGACCGGCACCCACCTCAAAACCGGCTTGGCGGTGCGCGAGATGGCCACCGCGCGCGATGCGCGCCTGTGGATCAGCCTCGATGGCGAGCACCTGTGGGAAGGCTGACTCGCGCCGATCCATCCCTATCCAGGAGCAGACCATGAGCACCATCACCCTGACCCCCGCCCAGCACGCGATCCTGGCCCATGCGCTCGAGCACAGCGACGGCCGAATCGACTGGTTCCCCGAGCACATCCAAGGCGGTGCCCGCCGCAAGGTGCTCGACGGCCTGGCCAACCGCGCCCTGATCGCCCGCCAGGGCGAGGTCTGGGTCGTTGCCGACGCAGGCTACGAGGCCTTGGGCGTGCCGCGCCCGGGTGCCCGCACCGCCCCGCGCCAGTCCTTCGTTGCGAAGCTCGATGCGGTGATCGCCCGGGCCGAGCAGGCGCAGACGGCGCGCGACGAGGCCGACCTGGAGGCGGCGGTGAACGCCGCCGAAGCGGCCTGGGCGCAGGATGCGCATCGCAGCGCCGAGCCGCGCCGCCCCCGCGCCGACAGCAAGCAGGCGCAGGTGA
>DYFV01000070.1 GCA_020725025.1 Azoarcus sp. | reverse complement strand
ACCCCTCTCTGCAAGCCCCTCCGGGCTTTTGCACACTGTTCAGAACACTACCGGGACCGAGCGGACGTCGCTACGGATTGGAGTCAAGGGTACGCATCGCCCCGGACGGCGAACATTCGCCGAAAGCATGGGACGATGGACTAGGCCGATGGAATGAGGACTAGTCCGTTCGGACTAGCCTGGCGGGGTATGACGGCCCGCGAATCGGTGACGCGGTGACTGTTGGACTGACGGGACCGTTCGGTTCGCTCCCCTGTTGGAGCGGCGGAAGCCGCAAACGGCGGCGAGGTAGTCCATCGGCCGGATCGCGGCTCCCGCCGCTCCTGCCGCGCGGCTCGCGCGGCACCGATGAGTTCGGACGTTCAGGCGGCGCGGGCGGCAACCGCGGCTTTCGCCGCGGCGTCCTCGTCCATGGCGCGGCGATAGGCACGTACCACGGTGACGAGGTTGGCGAAGAGCCAGCCGAATTCCACCACCAACAGCACGCCCGAGAGTCGGGCGAGGGCGCTGCTGCCGGTGGCGACGGCGGCCAGCAGGACGGCCAGGGCGAGCGCGTGGGCGATCAACTGGCGTTGCACGGGCGCATCCGGGAGCAGCTTCTTGACGTTCGGTGCCTTCACGCCGTCCTGGGTGAGGTGCAGCCAGGCGAGGAAGGGCACGATGCGGTACAGCATGCCCTGGATGACGGTGACGAAGCCCCCGTGCAGCACCAGCACGCCGGCGAGGACCGGCCAGATGTCGTGGTCGAACGCGCGCGCGGCGACTACCGCCGCGAGCCCGGCGAGCAGGTTCGCCATGCCCAGCTGGAAGGCGCGCGTCGTGGGGTCCGGTCTGGCCCGCCGGGAGCGGCGCTGCAGGTGCAGCGTCGCCAGCGGGAAGGCTGCGGCGAGCAGGCCCAGGCCGACCGCGAGCGCGACCGCGACGCCGGAAAGGCCTGCCAACAGCGCCACGCTCCACGCGGCCAGCCCGGCAAGGGTGATGCCGGCCCAGTAGCGGGTGAGGGGCGCGGGGTAGTTCGGAGTGATCTGGAACATCGGAACCACCACCCAGCTGGTGGCCGCGAGCAGCACGCCCACGCCGCCGAGCCAGGCCCAGCCGACGTGCAGATCCACCAGAGTCACCAGGGGCAGCGGGAGCCCTTTCGCGAGGACCATCGCCAGGGTCAACCCCAGCATCACGGCGATACCGAGGCCCGCCACCGCCAAGCGAAGGTCGCGGGGCGTGGCCTGGGCCATCGGCGCATGCCGCAGACCCCACGCGGCGGCGCAGAGGAAGAGGGCGAATGTGGTGCCGATGAGGCCCGCGGCCGCCGTCAGGAATCCCGGCGCGCCTGCGCCGAGCCCGATGGCGAGGCATGCCGCCCCCGCCGTGAGGCCGGCGTGGGTGACGATCGCGAGCGGCGCGGAGCGGGGCACGGAGGCGCCCGCCACCACGGGCAGGATCTGGAACAGGGCGCCGACGATCACGCTCAGCATGAAGCCGGCGGCGATCAGGTGGGTCAGCGCGAGGGCGCCCGGCGTCCAGCGCGAGGCGAGCAGGTCGGGAGCCGCGAGGAGCAGGAGGCCGGCGGCGGCGCCGAAGACGGGGGCGGTCAGGAAGAAGCGCAGTGGCGTCGAGAAGGCGGGGGCCGAATCGTAGCCGAGCGCTCCGCCGCCGGGCCTCATGGCGCCTCGATCCGGATCTCGACCACGCCGTCGTCGCGGATCACGTGGTCGTGCCGATAGCCTTCCCGGTCGAGGTAGCGGAAGAGCGGCCAGGGCACGCGGTCGAGGAGTACCGTGAGGCGCTCTCCGGCCGGCAGGTCGGCCAGCGCCTCCATGGTGAGCTCGAAGGGGGCGGGGGGCTCGAGGCCGCGCCCGTCGACCGTCCGGCTCATTCGGTGCTCCCGGCGAGCAGGCGCTCCTCGAGTTGCGGCGAGAGCTGGCCGTGCTCGCCGGCGAGATGGCTGTCGCACATGGGGTAAAGGATGTTCTCTTCCTTCATGTTGTGCTGCTGCATCAGGATCAGCAGGGTCTCGGCCTCGCCCGCGAAATCGTCGCGGTCCTCGCGCTGGAGCGCCTCCCGCATCCGCGCGAGCGCCTCGCGCATCTCCACGTGTTCCATGCGCATCATCCGGGTGGGTCCTTCGAGCATGCCGGTAGCCGCCTCGAAGCGCGGAAAGAGCACCTCTTCCTCTGCGCCGAAGTGCGCTTCCAGGGATTCGCCGAAGCTCGCCAGGGCGACGGCGGCTTCGGACCACTCGCCGCGCGCCGCACGCGCCTCGGCGCGGGCGAAGGCTTCATCGCAGCTGCGGTGATCGCGACTCATCAGATCGGTGATGGGCATCATGCTCGAGACTCCGTTGGTGATGAGGCCATTCTCCGAGTTGCGCGCCGGCCGTCCTTGACCGGTATCAATAGCGCGAACGCCCCCGCGTCCGCGCGAAACGCGGCACAATCCGCCTTCCTCGACACGCCCCCGACATGATGGCCGCAGAGCGCCCCAACGCCTGGCTCGGACTCTTTCTTCCCTTTGCGCTCGGCTACTACCTGTCCTACCTGCTGCGCACGGTCAACGCCGTCATCTCGCCCGACCTGACCCGCGAGCTCGGGCTCTCGGCCGCCGATCTCGGGCTGCTCACCAGCACCTACTTCCTCACCTTCGGCCTCGCCCAGGTGCCACTCGGCATCGCGCTCGACCGATACGGGCCGCGCCGGGTGGAGGGTGGCCTGCTGTTGTTGACGGCGCTCGGCGCCGCGGCGTTCGCCATGGGCGATTCGCTCACCGAGCTCGGGCTCGCCCGGGGCCTCATTGGCCTGGGCGTCTCGGCCTGCCTCATGGGCGGGCTGAAGGGCTTCGCCATGTGGTATCCGCCGGAGCGGCAGAGCTCGATGACGGGCTTCATCATGGCTGCCGGGGCGCTCGGTGCGCTCACCGCGAGTACGCCGCTGGAGGCATTGCTGCCGATGCTGGGCTGGCGTGGCGTGTTCTGGATCATCGCCGCGGCGGCCCTGGGCATCGCCATCTTCATCTTCCTGTCGCTGCCCGACGAGGCGGCGCATGCCTCGCGCGATACGGTGGCGGAGGCTTTCCGCGCGGTGGGCGGCATCTTCGGCTCGCCGGCCTTCCTGCGCTTCGCCGCCTCGGCCACCTTCTTCACCGGCGGGTTCATGGCCCTGCAGAGCCTGTGGGCGCTGCCGTGGCTGATGAACGTAAACGGCCTCACGCGGAGCGAGGCGGCCGGCTGTCTCCTGGTGCTCAATCTCGGCATGCTCACCGGCCAGCTCTCGATCGGCTTTCTCGGAACGCGGCTCGCGCGGCGCGGTGTGAAGCCGGTGAACCTGATGCAGGTGGGGTTCGCCTGCATGCTGGTGGTCGAGCTGTCGATCCTGCTCGGCTGGGGGCCGCTCGCGCCGAAATGGTTCCTGCTGGGAATACTCTCCGCCGTGAACTCGCAGGGCTATCTCGCGGCCGCCGCGCACTTTCCCCAGGCGGTCTTCGGGAGGGTGAGCACTGCGATCAACCTCATGGCCTTCGCCGGCGCCTTCGCGGTGCAGTGGGGGCTGGGGGTGGTGCTGGACGTGCTGGAGGGGGCGGGCTGGACGACTCCTGCGGCCCTCGGTGCGGCGCTGGCCGGCCTGATCGTGCTTCAGGCGGTGAGTTTCGTGCCGCTCCTGGGCGCGGCGAGGCGGCCCGCTGCGAAGCCCGCCTGATCATCCTTCGACGCCGTGCGTGCGACCGCCGGCTGCGGCGGAGCGGCCGGTGCGGGGAGCGCCGGTGCGGGGGCGGGCGAAGCGTCCTGCTTGCCCCACTCCACGAGCTCGAGGCTGCCGTCGAAATGCTCGATCACCGCGGTGCAGCTGTCGACCCAGTCTCCGCAGTTGACGTAGGTGAGCCCGTCCACCTGCTTGATGGTCGCCCAGTGGATGTGGCCGCAGATCACGCCGTCGGCGCCGCGCTCGCGCGCGCCGTGGATCACCGAGTCCTCGAAGTCGAAGATGAAGCTCACCGCTGTCTTGACCTTGCGCTTGGCGTAGCCGGCGAGCGACCAGTAACCGGCCACGCCCATGCGCCGGCGCGCCCACGACAGCCAGGCATTCATGCGCACCAGCGCGTTGTAGGCCACGTCGCCGAGGATCGCAACCCAGCGATGGTGGCGCGTCACCTGATCGTATTCGTCGCCGTGCAGCACCAGGAAACGGCGACCGTCGGCGGTCTCGTGGGTCCAGTCCGCCTCGATACGGATCTCGCCGAAGGTGATCCCGACGTACTCGCGCAGCGCCTCGTCGTGGTTGCCCGGCACCAGGATCACCTGGGTACCCTTGCGTGCGCGCCGGAGCACCTTCTGGACAACGGTGTTCTGGGTAGAGGTCCAGTGGATGCTGCGGTTCATGGCCCAGAAGTCGACGATGTCGCCCACCAGGTAGAGCTGCTCGGAATCGTGATGGCGGAGGAAGTCGAGGAGCCGATCGGCCTGGCAGCCGCGCGTTCCGAGGTGGATGTCGGACAGGAAGATGGTGCGGACCTGTTTCACCTGCATGCGTGACCTGCGACGCTGGATGTCCCGGCTAGCCTGGACCCGCAATGTGACAGGGCCGTGAAAATGAATCATCACCCCGAGCGGTTCAACGTCTATAACAAGGTGGTGGTCACGCTGTAGCCCCGTGATGCCGGGGGATGACCGCGCTGGATATCGGGTTGGCCCGCTTCATGGACGCGGTGGCGGGCGCGTCGTGAAGCGTAACCATGTGAAAAAGTTCACCTTGATTTCACGAATGCTTCACGCATAATCGCTACGTTGTGCAACCGTGACGCCCACCCTAAAACCACATCGGGCGCGCAGGCACTGGAGGAGGGGACATGGAAGGAACGGAACGAGTGGCCACCTGGCTGGAGCTCGCAGCGGCGCCGTTGCTCGGCGAAGGGCAATCCAAGGTAAAGCTGCATCCTGTGGGCCACAAGCGGGGCGGCTGCTTCGCCATTTCGATGGACGGACGCTGGTTGTGCGCGGGCAACGGCGACCTGACGATCTTCAAGGGGATCGAAGCCGCACTGCATTTTCTGAAGCTGCTGCGGGTCGAGGCGTTCGAGCCTGGCGAGGCGGCGCCGCACGCGGAGGTTTGCGGCCACAAGGGGCACTACTGCCTCAAGGCCGATCGCAACAAGGGGCTGCTGCCGTGTCGTGTGCACCTGCCGGTTTCCCGGCGGGTCGTTCCGCGGCGGCATTGAAAGGGGGTGCCTGTCCCGCCGGCGGCGTCCTCGGGCGCGGCCGGCGGTGTACGGGCTCAGCAGGGAAGGACGTTCGGTCTTTCCGCTCCCGTGACCGGGCGTATCGAACGGTCGGGTCGGCCGATGTGGTAGCCCTGCGCGAAATCGATGCCCAGGCTCGCCAGCATCTCGAGCACCTCGGCCGACTCCACGAACTCGGCGATCACCTGGATATTGAGGGCACGGGCGAGCTCGGTGATGCTCCGCACGAAGATGCGGTCGCGCTCGCTGTGCACCATGTTGGCGATGAAGTCGCCCTCGATCTTCAGGAAGTCGAAGGGGAAGCGGCGCAGGTAGTGGAAGGACGAGAAGCCCGAGCCGAAGTCGTCGATGGCCAGGCCGAAGCCTTCGGCCTTGAGGTCGGCGAAGAAGCGCTCGAGCAGGCTGAGGTTCTTCACCGTGTCGCGCTCGGTGATCTCGAACACGATTCGTTCCGGCGGGATGCCCGATTCCTGCACCACGGTGCGCAGGGTGCGCGCGAACTCGGACAGCACCAGCGCGCGCGGTGAGAGGTTGAAGAAGATGTAACCGTCGAAATTGCTGCGCTTGACCTGGTCGAGGGCGGCTTCGATGACGATCGCGTCGAGGCGGTGGATGATGCCGATCTTTTCCGCGATCTCGATGAACTGGTCGGCGCGCAGCAGCTCGCCGTTCACTTCGAGCCGCGACAGGACTTCCACCGCGGCGAGCTTCCCGTCGGCGACGCCGGCGATGGGCTGGAAGAAGGGGATGACTCGCCGCTCGTTCACCGCCGCGAGCACCGCCACGCCCATCTCGGAGACGTCGCGGAAGACGGCCATCACGTCCTCCTCGGAGGGCAGCGCGATGCGCTCCTTACCCTCGGACTTGGCGCGGTACATCATGTTGTCGGCGAAGAGGAACATGTCCTTGGGCTCGCTCGCGTGATCGGGATAGACCGCCAGGCCGATCGACACCGACGCGCGGATCTTGCTGCCGTCGGCGGCGTCCAGCGTCGTCGAGCCGACCGCCTCCAGGATGCGCTTGCCCACGGTGTAGCCTTGTTCCATGTCGGCCTCGGGCAGGACCACCGTGAATTCGTCGCCGCCGTAGCGCGCGAGGATGTCGCCGGCGCGCAGTGCGCCGCGGATGGCGCGTGCCAGCTCCTGCAGGAACTGGTCGCCGACCGCGTGCCCGTAGTGGTCGTTTATCAGCTTGAAGTTGTCGAGGTCGATCACCAGCAGCGTCGTCTTCGCGGAATGCCGCTGGCAGCGCCCGATTTCGTAACTGAGCATCTCCCAGAACACGCGCTGGTTGTAGAGATCGGTGAGGGGATCGCGGGTGGCGTAGTACTCGAGGTCCCGGGTGTACTTGTGGATGGCCTTGATCGAGCCCACCACGTTGAGCAGCGTCGACAGGATGCTGTCGAGCACGAGATGATGCGTGTGGTCGACCAGCGCGTCCGAGTGCACCCCGATGCCGACGATGCTGCCGATCTTCGGCCGATCGACGAAGAAGGATTTCACGCGCAGGGTGAGGTGGGCTTCGTCGAGGGATACCGGCGGGGCGTCCTCGGGGAAGTGGTGATGGACGTGCAGGGTGGCCGGCGCGCTGAAGCGCGGGTCGTCCTTGAGCGCCTCGCGCACGGTCGCCTCGATGTGGCGGCGCGAGGCGTCGTCCGGCGAGCAGTGCCAGAAGATCTCGATGTCGAAGAGCTCGTCGTCGATCTGGAACACCGAGAAGAGCACGTGGGCATCGATGATGGTGTTGATGTCGCGCAGCAACTGACCGACATAGATGCGCCAGTCGCGGATGACGTCCGAGGTGATGACGAATTTCTCGAGGAGCCCGATCTCGAAGAGCAGGATGTCCTTGTCCACCGCGATCGAGCGCAGGCGCGAGGCGAGGGAGGAGATCGCGGTGTTGATGCGTTCGATCTCGTAGAAGGGATGGCGGTCCCGGGCGACGACGAGGTGGCGCAGGTCCGAGATGTTGCTGATCGACTCGAGGCGCTCCTCGACCTCGTTCACGCTGCGCGAGATGCGCCGGCCAACCCACCAGACCGCGCCGCTGGCGAGCAGCAGCCCCAGCAGCAGGCTCGGGACCGCCGCCATGTAGTAGTTCATGCGGGCGCTTTCCAGGACGCCCCCGTAAGGCTGACGCACCTCGATTGCGCCGAGCACCATGCCTTCCCGGGCATTGGTGTGGCAGCCGAGGCAGTGGGCCTCGGCCTTGAGCGGAAAGACGCTCCGATGGGCGTCGTCGGCGATGCTCTCCCGGCGCTCGCCGTGATCGAGTGCGCGGCGCACGTCCGGCGACGGATCGGGCTGATCGATGACGCCGTAGGTCTCCTCGACAAGCGGGCCGCGGTAGATCTCGACGCGGAAGCCCTTCCAGCCCGGACCGCTGCGCACGTTGGCGAGGAAGCGCTCGGCCTGCTCGCGTGTCCAGCCCTGGCTCATGATCTCGTACATCGCCGAGAAGGTCAGCCGCGCCACGTCCTCCGCCTGGCTGCGCGCGTGCTCGCGGAAGGAGCCCTCGAATCCCTCGCTGATGGCCCACCAGCTGCCGCTGAGGAAGACGGTGCCGACCGCGGCCGATGTGGCGAGGATGAAGTTCCGGACCTTCATGCGAGCGTTCCGTGCATAGGGACTCCGTAAGCTATCAAGTGCTCGGCGGTTTTCGTTTGTGCAAGATCAAAACGGCAGGCCCGCCGCGCCCGCCGAATCGCTCCCGGGGCGCGTGCCGGGCGCCAGCGCGACACGGACGAGTCCGCGCAGGGCATTCGCTACGTATATTACTTTCGCAATACTGAGATGTGCCGGGGTCAAGGATGCCTCGCGGGCGCGACCGTCGGCAAGCAGTTTTCGCCGGAATACGCCGTCGAGCGCGCCGCTTTCGAGCGGCGGCGTGACGAGGGTCCCGTCGCCGAGATCGAGAAAGACGTTGGTGCGCGCGCCTTCCACCAGCTCGCCGGCCTCGTTCCCGAACAGCACGTCGAAATGACCCGCCGCGGTCGCGGTCGCGAGCGCGCGGTCGTAGTGCTCGCGCACGGTCGTCTTGTGGCGGGCGAGCGGGTTGTCGCGGGCGACCGGCTCGGGCGAAAGCACCACGGTGGGATGCGGGGCCGGCGGCTCGAGCGGGGCGGCGGTGAGCTCGAAGCTGCCCGAGGGCTGCAGCAGCAGCCGCACGCGATGGGTCCCAGCCAGGCTTCGCGCCCGGGCGTCGAGGGCGGCGCTTACCGCGGCGAGATCCAGCGCGAAACCGAAGTGCGCGGCGGAGGCGGTCAGCCGCGCGAGATGGAGCTCGATCAGCGGGTAGGGGGCGTCGCTGCCGGGCTCGCAGCGCAGCGTCTCGATGAGGCCGAAGGGTGCCGCGAGGTCCGTGAGGAAACGGCCCTTGACCCCGCACTCCGCCCACTCCGCATCCGGATCGGAATCGGCGACGATGCCGCTCCCCAGCCCCAGGCGCAGGCGTCGCGCGGCATCCACGACGAGGGTGCGGATGGGCACGTTCAGGCGGAAATCGCCGTCGGGCGCGAGCCAGCCCAGCGCGCCGCAGTAGAGGCCGCGTGCCTCGCCCTCCAGCTCGCGGATGATCTCCATGGCGCGGATCTTCGGTGCGCCGGTCACCGAGCCGCAGGGGAAGAGGGCGGCGAACACGTCCGGGAGGGATGCCGTGACCGGCTCGGCCGCCACGGTGGACGTCATCTGCCACACGCTGCGATAAGCCTCGATCTCGCACAGCCGCTCGACGTGCACCCCGCCGCTGGGCGCGAGGCGGCCCAGGTCGTTGCGGATGAGGTCCACGATCATCACGTTCTCGGCCCTGTCCTTTTCGGAGGTGGCCAGGCTCGTGGGATCGCTGTCCCGCGGCGCGGTCCCCTTCATCGGACGGCAGCGCAGCGTCGTGCCCCGGCGCTCCACGAAGAGCTCCGGCGAGCGCGACAGGATGGCGCCCCGGTCGTGCCGGACGAAGGCGCCGTGGCGCACCGGCTGGGCTTCGCGCAACCGCCGGTAGAGCGCGAGGGGGTCGCCGTAGGCCTCGCCCGCGACCGGGAAGGTGAAGTTCACCTGATAGCAGTCGCCGGCCGCGATGAGGGCGCGGATGCGCTCGATCGCGCGGCGATAGGCCCTAGGCTCTATGCCGAAGGCGAGGCCGGCCACACCGGCCGCCCGCGCGTGTCCGGGAAGGCGCGCCACTGCCGCGTCGAGGGCGGCCTGCGTGGCCGCCGCGTCGGGCCGCTCGGCATGGGCGAACGCCCAGGCGGCGAGCAGCGGTTCGCGAGCCGCGGCAAGGTGCGGGGCCAGGCGCGGCTCGAGCCCGTAACCGAGCTCGTAGCTCGCCGCCAGCGCGATCCAGTGGCCCCGGGCGCGGGCGCGCTCGATGGCCGCGAAGGCGGCCGGGAGATCGGCCGCATCGGCGCACACGATGCATTCGCGCAGTCCGGTGAGCAGGAGGTCGCCGCCCTCGTCCAGGTTGTCGTCGAAGAGCGCGAAGGGAAGGGATTCGGGAAACATCGGGCGGTCGGGTGTCGCGCGGCGTGGACGCCGGGGCCCGAATGGTAGCGGAAAGGCGCCGGGCGGGAGCACGCCCGTGGCCGCCGGTCGCCGCGATGACGGAGTGCGGGACGCGTCCTACGATCCCTCGTTCGATGAATTTGGCATCACTCCAGGTAAATGCAATATGATTGCATTCTTTCCCGGGAGGGCCGTCCTCCGTGAATCTGCGCGCGCTGATTTTTCGCCGTCCGATGCTCCTCGGCTTTCTTGCAGCCGTCCTGGGGCTGACGGCGCTCGGCGGCTGGATGCTCGGAGTGGCGACGGCGGCAGGGGATTTCGGCATGCCCGACGCGATGGGCACCGATCCGTTCACCTGGCTCGTCGGCGGTTCGCTGGTACTGGTGGTGCTCATTGCGCTGTGGGCGCTGCGTCCGCTGTGGGGGAGCGCCCGCGTGGCGGATGGCGGGAGAGCGATGCGGGCGGATCGCTCGCATGCGGCGCTGGCTGCCGCTGCGCGGCGCCTGTGGTCGGCCCCGGGCAGCGGCCAGGGGGACGGCCGCAAGAGCGGTGTCGTGCGTCGTCCCGCGGGCGAAACCTCTTTGCGCAGCTACAAGGTGGCGCTCGACCATGCTCCGATGGCGATCATGATCAGCGACGCGGACGGACGGATCGAGTACGTCAACGAAGCCTTTCTCGCCTATTCCGGATATCGGCGCGAGGAGGTGCTGGGGCAGACGCTGCGCATGTTCGGGGTCGGACGTAACAGCAAGGCGCTGTACCGCGACATGTGGGAGACGCTGCGCGCGGGCCGCAGCTGGCGTGGCGAGCTCGTCAATCGGCGCAAGTGCGGCAGCGAGTTCTGGGAGCAGCTGGCGATCTCGCCCTTGCGCGACGAGTTCGGAGAGATCTCGCACTACATGGCGGTGCGCGAGGACGTCACCGAGCGCAAACGGCGCGAGGACGGCCTGCGCCGCCTGGCGAGCATCGATTCGCTCACCGGCGTGAGCAACCGGCGTCGTCTCATGGATCTGGCCGAGCGCGAATGGCGCCGGGCGACGCGCTTCGGCCTGGAGTTGTCGGTGCTCATGCTCGACATCGACCGCTTCAAACGGATCAACGACATCCATGGACACGCCACCGGCGATCGCGCCATCTGCCTGGTGGCGCGGACCTGCGTGGCGGCGGTGCGGGAGATCGACGTGGTGGGCCGCTACGGAGGCGAGGAGTTCGTGCTGCTGCTGCCGGGTACCGGGCTGGCGGGCGCGCGCGAGGTGGCCGAGCGCCTGCGCGCGCAGGTCGAGGAACTGGTGCTCGAGATCGACGGCGAGGAGGGCACGCTCACGCTCACCGTGAGCATCGGCATCGCCGCGCTCGGATCGGCCGATACCCTGGAGCAACTGCTGGCATCGGCCGACGCGGCCCTTTATCGCGCCAAGAGCTCGGGGCGCAACCGGGTGGTCGCGGTCGCCGACTGCTGCGAGGGAGCAACTTCCCCGTAGGACTCAGGTAGCCCGGATGGAAGGCGCAGGCCGGAATCCGGGAACGGCGACGGAGCGTCGCGCCTACTGGAAGTCGCGGCTGCGTGCGTCCAGCGTCCCGAGCAGGGCGGAGTGGTCGACCACCCGCTTGGCGAGCAGATGCACCACCTTCCCTTCGCGGCTCACCTGTCCGTATACCCCCAGCAGGCGGGCGCCGAGCAGCTCCCGGCGCTGGCGGTCGACGAGCTCGGGGCGGACGATGATGTTGGCCAGTCCCGTTTCGTCCTCCAGGGTCACGAAGAGCGTGCCCTTGGCCGTGCCCGGCCGCTGCCGGCAGGTGACGATGCCGGCGGTGCGGGCGAGCTGGCGGTCGGCGCAGGCCATGAGCTCGGCCGCGGTGAGGAAGCGCCGCGCGGCGAGCTCGGCGCGCAGCAGGGCGAGCGGATGGCGGCCCAGGGTGAAGCCGAGGCGCGCGTAGTCGGCGACGAGCTCCTGCGCCTCGGAGGGGGCGGCGAGCGGCGTGGCCGCCTCGGCCACCGGCGCGCCGCGCAGCACGCCCGCCGCGGGTAAGGCGCCGGCGGCCTGCCACAGCGCCTGGCGGCGGTGGCCGGCGAGCGTGGCGAGTGCGCCGGCGCCCGCCAGCACCCTCAATTCGCCCGCCCCCAGCTCCGCCCGCAGCGCGAGATCGTCCACGTCGGCGAAGGGGCGGGCGGCCCGTGCCGCCACGATGCGCTCGGCCGCGTCGCGGGACAGGCCTTTCACCAGCTGCAGGCCGAGGCGTGCGGCGGGTGGCGCTGCCGTCCCGGACCCGAGCGATTCCAGCGTGCTCTCCCACCTGCTCACCGTCACGTCCGGGCCGTGCACCGTCACCCCGTGGCGGCGCGCGTCCTGGATGAGCTGGGAGGGCGAGTAGAAGCCCATCGGCTGGCTGTTGAGGAGCCCGCACAGGAAGGCCGCCGGCTCGAAACGCTTCAGCCAGGCCGAGAAATAGACCAGCAGGGCGAAGCTCGCCGCATGGGACTCGGGAAAGCCGTAGCTGCCGAAGCCCTCGATCTGGCTGCACAGGCGCTCGGCGAACTCGGCCGCGTAACCGCGCTCGGCCATGCCGGCGAGGAGCTGCGCCCGGTAGCGCTCGAGCTCGCCCTGGCGCCGCCAGGCGCCCATGGCGCGGCGCAACTGGTCGGCTTCGCCGGGGGAGAAGCCGGCCGCCACCACCGCGAGCTGCATCACCTGCTCCTGGAAGATGGGCACGCCCAGGGTGCGCTCGAGGACCGCGCGCACCCCGTCCTCGGCGCCGGCGGCCGCCTCGGCCGAGTGCGGGCGGGGGTAGTCGATCTTCTCGCCGCGCGCCACCTTCGCCCGCGCCTCGAGGTAGGGATGCACCATGCCGCCCTGGATCGGGCCGGGGCGCACGATCGCCACCTGCACCACCAGGTCGTAGAAACGGCGCGGCTCGAGCCGCGGCAGCATGGTCATCTGGGCGCGCGACTCGACCTGGAAGACGCCCACCGAGTCGGCCTGGGCGAGCATCTCGTAGACCGCCGGCTCCTCCCGGGGAATGTCGGCCAGGGTGAGCGCGCGGCCGTGCCGGTCCGATACCAGCGCGAGGGTGCGGCGCAGGGCGGAGAGCATGCCCAGCGCGAGCACGTCCACCTTCAGCAGGCCCAGCGCGTCCAGGTCGTCCTTGTCCCACTGGATGACGGTGCGCCCCGCCATGGCGGCGTTCTCGATCGGCACCAGCTCGTCGAGCCGCCCGCGGGCGATGACGAAGCCGCCCACGTGCTGCGAGAGGTGGCGCGGAAAGCCGATCAGCTCCTCGGTGAGGCGGGCGAGCCGCGCCACGGTGGGGCTTTCCGGATCGAGCCCGGCCTCGGCGAGGCGCTCGGGCAGGATGCGCCGGCCGTCGAACCAGAAGTGGTCGCGGGTGAGCCGCTCGATCTGCGCCGGCGGAAATCCCAGCGCACGCCCCACATCGCGCAGCGCGCTGCGGGCGCGGTAGCGGATCACGGTGGCGGCGAGGGCGGCCCGCTCGCGGCCGTACTTCTCGTACAGGTACTGGATGACCTCCTCGCGCCGGTCGTGCTCGAAGTCCACGTCGATGTCGGGCGGCTCGTTGCGCTCCTTCGAGATGAAGCGCTCGACCAGCATGATGCCCAGCTCGGGATCGACCTCGGTGATGCCCAGCGCCCAGCACACCACCGAGTTCGCCGCCGAGCCGCGTCCCTGGCACAGGATGCCGCGGCTGCGGGCGAAGCGCACGATGTCGTGCACCGTGAGGAAATAGGCCTCGAAGCCGAGCTCCGCGACGAGGGCGAGCTCGTGCTCCACCTGGGTGCGTACCCGCGCCGGCATGCTGCGGCCCAGGTAACGCCAGGCGAGCCCGTCCTCCACGAGGCGGCGCAGCCAGGAGGCGGGCGTCTCGCCCTCGGGCACCAGCTCGGCCGGATACTCGTAGCGCAGCTCGTCCAGGCGGAAGCGGCAGCGCCCGGCCACCACCAGCGTCTCGGCCAGCAGCCCGGGCGGATGGCGCCGCGCCAGCTCGGCGCGCGGGTGCAGGCGGCGCTCGGCATTCGGCGCGAGCGCGCGGCCGGCCTCCGCCACCGTCGTGGCGAGCCGGGTGGCGGCGAGCACGTCGGCGAGGGGGCGGCGGGAGGCGTCGTGCATCAGCGCGCCGGTGGCGGCCACCGCCGGCAGGTCCGCCTCGGCCGCTACTGCGAGGAGCGCGGCGAGCCGCGCCGCGTCGTCCGGACCGCAGGCGAGCTCCACCGCGAGCCAGGCATCGCCCGGAAAGCGCTCGGCCAGCCAGCGCGCGTCGGCCACCAGCGCGGCGCGATCGAGCGGTCCCTCGTCGGGCGGCACCAGCAGGGCCAGGCAGCCGGGCAGTCCGTCCTCCAGATCGCTGCGGCAGAGCCGATAACTCCCCTTGCCGGCGGCGCGCCGGCCCCGGCTCACGAGCCGCGCGAGCCGGCCGTAGGCGGGCCGGTCGGTGGCGAGCAGCACCAGGCGCGGGCCGTCCGCGAGGCGGATCTCGGTGCCGATGACGAGCTCGAGGGGAAGCGTCAGGCGGCGTGCTTCCTGGTGTGCGCGCACCACGCCCGCCAGGGAGCATTCGTCGGTGATCGCCAGCGCGGCATAGCCCAGCTCGGCCGCCCGCACCACCAACTCCTCCGGGTGCGAGGCGCCGCGCAGGAAGCTGAAGTTGGTGAGGCAGTGCAGCTCGGCGTAAGCGGGCGGCGGATCGGGCGGAAAGAGGGTAGGTAAGCTGTACATAAATACAGTATAGCGGTTCGCCGCAGCTCCGCCCGCGGGGTGAAGCGCAACTTCGTACCAAGGTAGTACGACCCATGCGGCTCGCATCCTTGCTTGACAAGCGCGAGGCCCCGCTGTAACAAGGGTGCATCGAATCTCCCTTCCCGCGGAATGGATATGTCCATCCATTTGTTATATCGCCTCATAAAGACTTCTCGGTGGCGTACCGCCCTGGCCGCTGCTGCGGTGGCCCTGTGGATACCGGTCGCCATGGCGCAGTCCGCGCCGCCGGCGCCCCGCTTCAACGTCGCCTTCGCCCAGGACACCCTCGGCAACGACTGGCGCCGGGCGCAGACCTTCGGCCTGGAGGCGGCCTTCCGGAAATACCCGGAGATCCGCTTCATGCATACCGACGCCGGCGGCAACACCGCGCAGCAGGTGCAGGACATCGAGGACCTGGTGGCGCGCGGCATCGATCTGCTCATCACCAGCCCGCGGGACGCGGCGCTCATGGCGCCGGTGATCGAGCGGGTCAAGGCGCGCGGCATTCCCGTGGTGCTGCTGTCCCGGCGTACCACGAGCGACGCCCACGACAGCTTCATCCGCGCCGACAACCGCGATATCGCGCGCCAGGCCGCGCGTCGGCTCGCCGAGCGGCTGAAAGGGCAGGGGCGCATCCTGGTCCTGCAGCACATCCCCACCACCACGCCCGCCATCGAGCGCACCGAGGGGTTCCTCGAGGAGCTCGCGCGCCATCCGGGCCTGAAGGTGGTAGCCACCAAGCGCGCCGACTCGCTACGCGACAAGGCGATCCTGGCCGTGGAGGAGGCGCTCGCCGAGGGGATCGCGTTCGACGCGATCTACGCCCAGAGCGACAGCATGGCCTCGGGGGCACGTGCGGCGCTGCGCCGCGCCGGGATCGACCCGCGTTCGCTGCCCATTGTCGGCATCGACTACATCGCCGAGGCGCGCGAGGCCATCCGTGCCGGCGAGCAGGACGCGAGCTTCGTGTATCCGACTTTCGCGAAGGAGGGGGCCGAGGTCGCGGTGCGCATCCTGCGCGGGGAGAAGGTACCCCACGAGATCGTGGTGCCTTCGCTGATGGTCACGCAGGACAACGTCGAGCGCGTCGAACCGATCTTCTGAAGGCCTTCATGACGCACATGCTTCGTCTGACCCATCGCCTCATGCTGTTGTGGCTGATCTCGGCCACGGTGGCGCTCGTGGTCTCCGGCGTCGCCTTCCTGCTCTTCGAGGCGCGCGAGGCGGAGATCGCGCGCCGCGGGCGCATCGAGGCGGCCTTCGGCATCCTGCAGAACCATGTGGTGCAGAAATCCGCCCGGCTCGCCAATTCCGCCCGATCGCTCGGCGAGCGGCGCAGCGTCACCGCGACGGTCGGGCTGTTCGCGAACTACTTCGATCCCGCGCGCGCCGATGGGGCGATCTTCGACGGGCCCTCGGAAGACCTCGCGCGCGAACTGGGAGAGCTCGCGCGCGCGGCCGGCGCCGACTGGGGCGCCATCGTCGGGCCCTACGGCCCCATCGGCGCCTACTGGAGGCGCAACGGTGCCGAGTACGAGGCCTATTGGTCCCGGCGCGGGACGGGCACCGTCGTGCTCGCCGCGTCGCACGGCGAGGCCTTCGAGGTCGCCGCCGAGGTGCCGCCCTTCCTGGAGACGCTGCAGGATCCGGTGCCGGAGGCGATGACGCGGCCCCGGCTCGTGAAGTGCACCACCGGACCGGGCCCCGCCGTGCTCACCCACGCACCGGTCTTGCGCCAGGTCGGCGGGCGCATCGAGGCATTGGCCGGACGGGTGGTTCTCGGCGCCTGTTTCGACGAGGCCTTCGTCGAGCAGATCGCCCGCCAGACCGGCACCGCCTTCGGCATCCTCGGCGAGCAGAAGCTGGCGAGCGCGGCCATGCCCGACATCATTCCCCCCGCCGTCGCGTCCGCGGACCTTTCCGTAGCGGGCGGCGACGGGATGGCGCTTGCCGGCATGCGCTGGCAGAGCGACTCGGCCCACATCCTGGGGGCGGGCGACTGGATCCTGGACGATGGCAGCCGCAGCACCGCAATGTTCGTGCTGGAGCAGGAGTCCTCGGCCGGTCAGCGCAACGCCCTCGTCACCGCCGGTATGACCGGCCTCGCCCTCAGCGCCTCGCTGATCTTCGTGGTCGGCCTGGTCTACCTGCGGCGCAAGGTGACGCGTCCGCTGGAGAAGCTCGCGGTGGCGGTCGCCAACGTGCGGCAGGGGCGCTACGAAGCGATCGCGGGCATCGAGGCGGGTGACGAGCTGGGCGAGCTGGCCGCCACCTTCAACCACATGACGGACCAGATCCGCGAACGGGAGGAGGAGCTGCGGCGCTTGTCGCGCGCGGTCGAGCAGAGCCCCGCGGCGGTCATCATCACCTCGCCCGACGGGCGGATCGAGTACGTGAACCCGCGCTACACCGAGGTCACGGGCTATTCCCTGGACGAGGTGCGCGGCCGCAATCCCGGTTTCCTGAAGAGCGGTCAGGTGTCCGACGAGGTGTATCGCGAGCTGTGGCAGACCATCACGGCCGGCAAGGTCTGGCGCGGCGAGCTCTCCAACCTCACCCGCGACGGCCAGGTGATCTTCGAGCAGACCTCGATCTCGCCGATCTTCGACGACCAGGGCCGGATCCGGCACTACGTGGCGGTCAAGGAGGACGTCACCGAACGCAAGCGCAACGAGGCCCGCATCGCGCACCTGGCCTTCCACGACGTGCTCACCGATCTGCCGAACCGGCGGCTGTTCCGCGACCGCCTCGACCAGGCGCTGGCGCAGTATCACCGTGACGGCATCGGCTTTGCGCTGCACCTGCTCGATCTCGACCACTTCAAGGACGTGAACGACAGCCTCGGTCATACGGTGGGCGATGCCCTGCTGTGTCAGGTCGCCTCGCGCGTGAAGACGCTGCTGCGCGAGACCGACACGCTGAGCCGCTTCGGGGGCGACGAGTTCGCCATCCTGCAGCGCGGCATCCAGGGCGCCGGCGATGCCGCCATCCTCGCCGAGAAGGTCATGGCGTGCTTCCGCGAGCCCTTCGATCTCGGCGGCGCCAGTCTGCACAGCAACACCAGCATCGGCATCACCCTGCCCGAGACCGAGCTGCGCAGCGCGGACGAGCTCATCAGCCGCGCGGACATCGCGCTCTACAAGGCCAAGGAGGCCGGACGCGCCGGCTTCGTGTACTTCGACGACGCGATGACCGCCCGAGTGCAGAGCGACGCCGAGCTCACCAACGAGCTCGCCCGAGCGCTCGAGCGGAACGAGCTCTTCCTCGAGTACCAGCCCCAGATCGACCTCGCCACCGGTGTGCTGGTGGGCGTGGAAGCGCTGCTGCGCTGGCGCCATCCCGAGCAGGGGGTCATCGCCCCCGGGCGCTTCATCCCGCTGGCCGAGAGCCGCGGGCTGATGAGCGAGATCGGCTTGTGGGTGCTCGGCGAGGCGTGCCGCCAGTGGGCAGTGTGGCGCGATGCCGGACTCGCGGTGCCGAGCGTCGCGGTCAACGTCTCGGCGGTGCAGATCAAGGGCGGGCGCGGCTTCGAGCCGATTCTCGCGCTCATCGAGCGTTGCGGCCTGCCGGCGGGCACCCTGGAGATCGAGTTCACCGAGTCGGCCTTCGTCGAGGTGAGCGCCGACACGCTGGACTGGCTCGGCCGGCTGCGCGCGCTCGCGGTGCGCTTCGCCATCGACGACTTCGGCACCGGCTACTCGTCGCTCCTGATGCTGCGCGAGCTGCAGGCGCACAAGCTCAAGATCGACCGCGAGTTCGTCAAGGACATGCTCGACGACCCCAACGACGCGGCCATCGTGCGCGCCACCGTGTCCCTCGCCAAGTCCCTCGGCATGATGGTGATCGCCGAGGGGATCGAGACCGCGGGCCAGGCCGAGGCGCTGCGGCGCATCGGCTGCGACGTCGGGCAGGGCTTCCACTTCGCGCGCCCCCTCCCGCCCGACGAGGTCCTCGCGCGCTACCGTCACCCCACGAGCGTCTGAGCGTATCGAGGCCTTCGCAGCTCCTGCAACGGAGCGTCTTATCCCCACCACCCGTGGGCAGTCCTGTGGACAAGTTGTGGGGACCGGGTGCATGAGCTTGAGCGGAAAGGACTTGCCCCCTCTGCCCAAGAATTGGGCGATTCCGGAGAAGCGGGTATAGACTTCCTGGTTTGCCGCACGTCAGTCCGCGCCATGTCCGCCGAGCTCCCCGTCCGCTACACGATCGCGCCGTTCCGCCCCGAGGCCCATCTCTTCGAGGTCACCTGCACCATCCCCGGGCCGGCCCGCGAAGGGCAGCGCCTGCGCCTGCCCGCCTGGATCCCGGGCAGCTACATGATCCGCGAGTTCGCCCGCAACATCGTCGTGCTCGAGGCCGAGGCCGGCGGTCGTCCGGTCGCGGTGGAGAAGCTCGACAAGCACACCTGGCGGGTCGCGCCGCTGCCCGGGGACGCTGCCCTGGTGGTGCGCTACGAGGTATATGCCTGGGATCTGTCGGTGCGCGCCGCCCATCTGGACCCCACCCACGGCTTCTTCAACGGGCCGAGCGTGTTCCTGGCGGTCGAGGGGCGCACGGCGCAACCCTGCCTCGTCGAGATCCAGCCGCCGCCGGCGTCCGTGGCCAGCGACTGGCGGGTGGCAACCACGCTCCCGGTGGCGGCGGGAGAGCCGGGCGCGGCCGCGGAGATGGGCTTCGGCCTGTACCGCGCCGCCGACTACGACGAGCTCATCGACCATCCCGTGGAGATGGGCCGCTTCGCCCACGCGAGCTTCATGGCCGCCGGCGTGCGCCACGAGCTGGCGATAACCGGTCGCCACGACTGCGACGTGGAGCGCCTGCGCGCCGACCTCGCCCGGATCTGCGAATGGCAGATCGGGCTCTTCGGCGCGCCCGCGCCGGTCGAGCGCTACCTCTTCCTCGTCATGGCGGTGGGTGACGGCTACGGCGGGCTGGAGCACCGGTCGAGCACCGCGCTGCTCGCGAACCGCGCCGATCTGCCGTACCCCGGCATGGAGGGGACGCCCGACGGCTACAAGAGCTTCCTCGGCCTGTGCAGCCACGAGTACTTCCACACCTGGAACGTCAAGCGCATCAAGCCGGCCGCCTTCGTCCCCTACGACCTCGCGAGCGAGAACTACACGCGGCTCCTGTGGGCCTTCGAGGGCTTCACCTCCTACTACGACGACCTCGCGCTGGTGCGCTCGGGCGTGATCGTTCCCGCCGACTACCTGGAGCTGCTGGGCAAGACGATCTCCAACGTGCTGCGCGGGTCCGGTCGGTTCAAGCAGAGCGTGGCCGAGTCGTCCTTCGACGCCTGGATCAAGTACTACCGTCAGGACGAGAACGCCCCCAACGCCATCGTGAGCTACTACGCCAAGGGCGCGCTCGTCGGCCTGGCCCTGGACCTGCGCCTGCGCGCGGCGAGCGACGGCCGGGCGAGCCTGGACGACGTGATGCGCCTGCTCTGGCAGCGCCATGGCCAGACCGGCGTCGGCGTGGCCGAGGACGGCATCTACGGCCTGGTGGCGGAGGTGGCCGAGGCGGCGGCGAGCGGCAGCGGCGCCGAGCTGGCGCGCTGGCTGGAGGCGGTGGTGCAGGGCACCGAGGACCTGCCGCTGGCGAGCCTGCTCGAGCCTTTCGGCGTCGCGTATCGCACCGAAGCGGCGGGCAAGGCACCGTGGCTCGGGGTGAAGCTCGCCGGCGGCAACGGCGACGCCAGGCTCGCCAACGTGTACGACGGCGGGCCGGCGCAGCGGGCCGGCCTGTCCGCGGGCGACGTGCTGGTGGCGGTGGACGGGCTGCGCGTCACCGCGACCGGCCTGGATGCCCAGCTCGCCCGCCGTCGGCCGGGCGAGCGGGTGACGGTTCACGCCTTCCGCCGCGACGAGCTGATGGTCTTCGAGGTCGAGCTCGCTCCCGCGCGGGAAGACACGGTGAAGCTCGCCGTGGCGGAGCAGGTCGAGCCGGATGCCCGGCGGCTGCGCGCCGGCTGGCTGGGGCGGGCGTAAGCCCGGCGCTGCGCGGCCCTTCCCGGATTCCGCCGGGGCTCCATCCCGGCTACGGGCCGGATGGAGTGCAACGGAAGCCGGGAACGGCGGCGGCTGGCGCTAGGCGGCCTGCGCATCCGCGTTGCGCGTCTGCACGACGTGCAAGAGCCACCCGAAGACGACCGAGGCGAGCACCGTCGCCACCACCGCCGCCTCCCAGAATCCGGCCACGTCGGGCTCGCGCCCCGGGGCGTGGAAAGTCAGCCAGTAGCCGCCCGCGAGGCCCACCCCCCAGAAGCAGGCGGCATGCAGCAACATCGGCAGGAAGGTAACCTTGTAGGCGCGCAGCGCATGGGCGGCGACCGTCTGCACGGCATCGGAGAGCTGGTAGAGGCAGATGTAGATCATCAGCCCGAGCGCCACCGTGCGCACTGCCGGATCCGTGGTGGCGAGCGCGACGATGGGCTCGCGCGCGAACCACAGGACGATGCCGACCGTCACCGCGAGCGAGCAGGCGAGCAGCATCGACGTCCGCACCGTCGCCCGGGCCCGCGCCCGGTCGTGCGCGCCCGCGGCCTGTCCCACCAGCACCAGGGTCGCGATCGACATCGCCAGCGGCAGCATGTAGATCAGCGCGGCGAGGTTCGCCACCACCCGGTGGGCCGCGAGCGCCTCGGCGCCCAGGCGCGCGGCGAAGAGCGCGATCAGGGTGAAGGAGGACACCTCGATGAAGGTGGACAGGCCCATCGGCACTCCCAGCCGGAGCAGCCCCAGGAGCTCGCCGGGGCGTGGTCCGTGCCAGTGGGCGAAGAGGCGGTAGGGCCGGTAGGCCGAGCTGCGGACCAGGTAAACCGTCCCGCCGGCGAGTGCGAGCCAGCCCACCGTGGCGGTCGATACGCCCGCGCCGACCGCTCCGAGCGGTGCGAGACCGACGGCGCCGTGGACCAGCGACCAGGCGAGCGGCACGTGGGCCGCGGCCACGAGAAAGCCGATTGCCATCAGCACGCGTGGGCGGCCCATTGCATTGCTGAAGGCGTAGAAGGTCCGGTAGAGGAGTACGGCGGGAAGCCCCGCCGCCGTGGCCTGCAGATAGCCGCGCGTGACCGCCGCCACCTCGGGCGGCACGTTCGCCAGCGCCAGCAGCGGCGCGGGGAAGGCGAGCAGCACCACACCCGGCACGGCCAGCATGAGGGCGAGCCAGAAGCCCTGCTGCAGGGCCGGCGCGATCTCTTCGTCGCGGCCTGCGCCGACGTGATGGGCGACGGTGGGCGCGACCGCCTGCAGCACCCCCACCAGCAGCATCACCACCGAGATGTAGAGGCCGCTGCCCACCGCCACGGCGGCGAGGTCGAGGGTGCCGTAGCGGCCGACGATGAGGGTGTCGGCCACCATCATGCTCATCGACAGCAGTTGCGCCACCAGCACCGGCCAGGCGTGGTGCACCAGCCGCCGGGCGATCGGCCCGGGCGCTTCCGGGGGGCTCACGATGGAAAGGTCAGGTGCGGACGAACTTGCCGCGCCAGTAGCGCCAGGCGGGGTAGGCGATGGCGGCGGCGATGACGAGCCATGTGCCCACCCCTTGCCAGAAGGCGATCGGGTCGGTGGCGAGATAGTAGTCGCGCGGCGGGCGCGAGAAGTGGATCTTCCCGACCGAGATGGCATGTCCGGAGGCGGCCACCAGCGCGGCGGTGGGGCCGAACCAGACGGCCAGTCCGAGGGCGACGATGATGCGGTCCAGGACGGGCGAGGGGCGGGTGCGCGGCAGATAGACGCTCTCCACGCCGTACCACACCGCCACCAGCATGGCCGCGGCGGTCAGCAGCGGGGCCACGGCGAGCGCGCCGCCCAGGGCGGTGGCGGCGAGCATGAAGGGCGCGCCCTCAAGCGGAAGGATCGAGGCCCAGATCTCGGGCAGGCGGACGAACAGCCACACCGAGACGGGCAGCCCGACGAGAAAGACGAGCAGGGCCTTGCCGGCCCGGCGCCGGGCGAGGTCGCCGGCACGCCCGGAATCGGGCAACTGGGGTTCCAGGAGCATGAAGTCGCTGTCCTGACGTTTCGAAGGGGAGAACTGCCGGAGAGTCTACCAGCGTCCGCCGCCCGGGAGCGGGGGCTGCCTGCGGCGGCAGCGGGAATCCTCCACGACTAACCGAAAAAACCATGGACATACCAGCCGCCGGGCGGATCGAGCTGCTCGAACACCCACCAGATGCCGGCCCGCGCCGCGCGTGCGACGTAGTAGTCGCGGCGCACGTCGGCCCCGTCCCACCAGCCCGCCTCGATGCGCTCGGGGCCGCAGAGCAGGGTGAGCCCGCCGATCGAGTCGAGCGCGCGAGGCGTGTGCAGCAGCCACAGGGGGCGCGGCCCCGGGCAGGACGGGGCCGCCCGCGGTCGCGCGCCGGGCACGGCGCTCTGCCAGGCCCGCTCGGGGCGATGATCCGGCCAGGGATGCACCGTCTGTACCGCCCGGGTGCCCAGCCGCGCGCGCAGGCGCTCCAGGAGGAGGTTCGCGCCGTCGCGGGCGGCGGCGGGATCGCCGAAGAGATCGCCGCTCGCCGGGGCGAGCGGAGCCGCAGCGTCGGCGGTGAGGCGCAGCGCCTCCACCGGCGCGGGCAGGGCGAGCGCGGCCAGGTGCTCGCGCACGAGCAGGGTGAGGCGCGCCTCGTCCCGCCCCGGCTTGCCGGTGACGATCTCCAGCACCGTCTCGGGATGCGCCTCGTGTTCCAGGTGGAGCCGGCAGCGGTCGAGGCCGGCGTGGCGGGCGGCGAGCCAGGCGGTGAGCCCGGTGAGGAGCCGGCGCGCGGCGAAGAGCAGCGGCTCGGTGCTCTCCACGGCGGCCGGCAGGACCAGGCGCGCGGCGTAGCGCTCCGGCGGCTCGAACCAGGCGCGCGGATCGGGCAGCTCGCCGCGCGCGCGGGCGAGCGCGTCGCTCACCGCCCCGGCCTGGCGGCGCGCGAGGCCGTCCCGCGGCAGGCGCGCCGCGTCGCCGAGCCGGCGTGCGCCGATGCCGCGCAGCAGCTCCAGGGTGGCGTCCGAGACACCGCCGCCTTCGGCGAGCAGCTCGACCGGCAGGGCGTCGAGCCGGCGTGCCCAGCCGGGAGCGGCGTGTACCACGGCGCCCGGGTCGGCGCGTGCCAGCCAGCGCGCGGCGAGCGGCGTCGGGGCGGCGGCGAGGGTGGCGGTGAGGCCCAGCGCCGGCAGCGCCGCCGCGATGCGTGCCCGGAGCGCCTCGGGTCCGCCGAAAAGACGCAGGCTGGTGGAGACCTCGAGCACCAGGGCGTGGGGGGGATCCAGGCTCACGCAGGGGGTGAACTGTCCCGCCCAGGCGGCGAGCTCGGCCAGGGTGGCGGCTTCCAGGGCGAGATCGCGTGGGGCGAGCCGCAGCTCGGGGGCTACGGCCAGTGCACCGGCCAGGGGAGCGCCGGCGACGACGCCGCGCGAGCGCGCGGCCGCCGTCGCCGCCACCACGCGCGGACGCGGATGACCTTCGACCACCGCCAGCAGGCCGGCATCATCGACCCCCCGCGTGAAGACTTGCAGCGGCAGGTCGGAGAGGATCAGGGCGAACCAGAGCATGGGGGGCAGGGCGTTGCGGCAGGGCGAGGTGAAGCGGTGCGGCGAGGGCGGGGCCGCGCCGCTTGAGGATGTCCACCGCCAGCGCGTCGCCGGCCGGAGTCAGCCGCAGGCGCAGGCCGGCGGGCGAGGGCTGGCGGGCGGCGGATGCGGGGCGGAACAGGAAGAGGGGGGTGGCCGACTCCTCGGCCGCGAGCTGCAGGCGCCGCAGGGCCGCGCCGTCGACGCGCGCGAGCCAGGCCAGCACCACGGCGCAGGCGCCCGAGGCGAGCGCCTGGCGGATCGCCCACAGCAGCTCGTCGTGACGTTCCGGCGTGAGCAGCAGCAGCTGTTCGAGCGGCACCCCGGCCGCCGCCAGGGCCGGCGCATAGGGCAGGTGGGGCGGGGCGATCCAGGCGATCCAGCGCTCGGCGGGCACCGTGCGCAGCGCCGGCAGGATGAGCCCGAGCTCGCCGATGCCGGGTGCGTCCGCGATGAGCTCGATCAGCGCGCCGCGTGGCCAGCCGCCTCCGGGCAGCTCCACGTCGAGGGCGGCGAAACCGGTCGGGATGCCGTCCGCGACGGGGCGTGCGAGCTGGTCGGCGCGCCAGACGAGGCCAGGCGGGAGGTCGGCGAGGGCGGCGGACATGGGATGGGCACGCGTAAGCCTCGGGGCCGTGCTCAGGCCAGGATGCCGTGGCGGATCAGCCCCACGGCGAGCCCTTCGATCTCCACCGGCTCGTGCCGGGTGTCGACCACGATGGGCTCGAAATCCGGGTTGGCCGGCAGCAGGCTCACGATGGAGCCCTTGCGGGTGAAGGTCTTGACGGTGACGTCGTCGCGGACGCGGGCGACCACCACCTGGCCTTCGCGTGCTTCCGGGCTGCGGTGTACCGCGAGGAGGTCGCCCTCGAGGATACCGGCGTCGCGCATGCTCATGCCGCGTACCCGCAGCAGGTAGTCGGCGCGGGGCGAGAAGAGGGCGGGGTCGATCTGGTGGCGCGCCTCGACGTGCTCGACCGCGAGAATGGGGCTGCCCGCCGCGACCCGGCCGATGACCGGCAGGCCGAGAGCTTCGGCCAGCCGGATGCCGCGCGCGCGGCCTTCCTCGAGCAGGATCGCGCCCTTGGCGGCGAGGGCGCGCAGGTGGCTCTCGGCGGCGTTGGGCGAGCGGAAGCCGAAGGCGGCGCATACTTCCGCCCGGGTAGGCGGGCGTCCCTCGGACTCGACGGTATCCCGGATAAAGGCGAGGATCTCGCTCTGGCGGGGGGTGAGGGCGTTGTCGCGGGTCATCTCGAGGTCTCCGTAGTGACTGTATTTTTGAACAGTTCTCGTCGGCCTGCAAGCGAAATCATTCCCGGGTACCATGTCTGCGCACCGCCACGACACGATGCCGTGCGCCTTGAGCCTCACTCCGTCGTGGTCTATTGCTTCAAGTGCAGCATCCGAGCGCCGAGTGGTGTAAAACGGTGCCGGAACCCCCAACGCCTCACCGAAGCCGGTAGAGTTCGCTCCGGCTCTCGGCTAGAATCGGCCGCACGTCAGGGAGAGCACATGCTGAAGATCGGTGATCGAGCACCAGGCTTTTCGTTGCCGGATGCGGACATGGAGATTTTCGACCTGTCCGCGGAACGTGGTAAGCGCCATGTGGTCCTTTATTTCTATCCGCGCGACAACACGCCCGGCTGCACGCGCCAGGCGGCCGAATTCAGCGATCACGAGGAGGACTTCACCCGCCACGACTGCGTCGTGATCGGGGTGAGTCCGGACGACTGCCTGACTCATGCCGAGTTTCGCGACCAGCACGGGCTGTCGGTACGGCTGCTGTCGGACGTCGACACGGAGGTTTGCCGCCTCTACAACGTGTGGCAACGCCGGGAGGTCGACGGCGTGGAGAGGATGGGCGTGGTGCGCACCACCTACGTCATCGACAAGGAAGGCACCATCCGCCACGCGCTCCATGACGTAGCGCCCCGCGGCCATGCCGCCGGGGTCCTTGAACTGGTCAGGAAACTGGAATCGGACAATGCAAATGGAAATCGCCAAGAACTCCGTCGTAACGCTTAACTACACCGTCCGCGACCCGGACGGCAACATGATCGACGACGGGCACCAGCCGCTGGTCTACCTGCACGGCGGCTACGACGGGATCTTCCCTGCGATCGAGGAGGCGCTGCACGGCAAGAAGGTCGGCGAGCGCCTGCAGCTCAAGCTGCAGCCGGAAGACGCCTTCGGCGACTACGACGAGGAGCTCGTGCTGGTCGAGGACGTCGGCCAGTTCCCCGAGAACATCGAGGTCGGCATGTCCTTCGAGCGCGTGACCGACGACGGCGAGGACGAGATCATCTACCGCATCACCGACATCGCCGACGGCAAGGTGGTGGTCGACGGCAACCATCCGCTCGCCGGCGTCGCGCTGGTGTTCGACCTCACCGTGGCCGAAGTGCGTCCGGCCAGCGCCGAGGAGATCACGCACGGTCATGTGCACGGTCCCGGCGGCCACCATCACCACTGAGCACGACGAGGGCCGCGGGAGCGGCCCTTTTTCCGTCTCCATCGAACCCGAATGAGTACCGCCGAGACCGCGCTGCTACGGACCACCGGAGCGCGCTTGTGAGCGCCACCGTCGAGACGATCGCTCCGCCGCAGCCGCGGGCCGCGGACACCGGCGCCGGGCCCCTGCTCGAAGTCGAGGGGCTGCGGGTCGTCATCGGGCAGGGCGAGCGCGCGGTGCAGCCGGTCGACGGCGTGGGCTTCTCCATCGCCCGCGGCGAGACCTTCGCGCTGCTCGGCGAGTCGGGCTGCGGCAAGTCGATGACGGCGCTGGCGCTGATGCGCCTGCTGCCCGACGGCGGGCGCATCGTCTCGGGCAGCATCCGCTTCGCCGGGCGCGACCTGCGCGCCCAGACCGAGGCGCGCATGCGCGAGGTGCGCGGCGGCGAGCTCGCCATGATCTTCCAGGAGCCCTCCACCAGCCTCAACCCGGTCATGACGGTCATGACCCAGATCGGCGAGGCGCTCTCGCGCCACCGGGGGTTCTCCGGGCGGGCGGCGCGCGAGGAGGCGCGGCGCCTGCTGGAGTCGGTCGGGATCCCGGACGCGGCGCGGCGCCTCGACGACTACCCCTTCCAGTTCTCCGGCGGGATGAAGCAGCGGGTCATGATCGCCATGGCGCTCGCCGGCGAGCCCGAGCTGCTGGTCGCCGACGAGCCGACCACCGCGCTGGATGTCACCATCCAGGCCCAGGTCCTCGATCTGCTCGCACGCCTGCAGGCCGAGCGCGGCATGGGCATGCTGCTCATTACCCACGACCTGGGGGTGGTGGCGCGCATGGCCCACCGGGTGGGCGTGATGTACGCGGGCGAGCTGGTCGAGACCGGCGAACGGGCCGAGTTCTTCGCCCGCCCGCTGCATCCGTACTCCCGCAAGCTCTTCGCCGCGCTGCCCACGCCGGCGCAGCGCGGCCGCGCGCTCGCCGCCCTGGGCGGCAGCGTCCCGCCCCTCGACCGCGCCTTCACCGGCTGCCGCTTCGCCGAGCGCTGCCCCAGCGCCTTCGATACCTGTCGGCGGGAAGCGCCGGGATGGAGCCGGGTCGACGGGCAGGCGGTGCGCTGCCATCTCTACGCCGAGGGCGCCCCGGGACACGCGGCGCCCGACGAGGACACCGCGGCGCGCGCCACCGCCTCCGGCTGGCGTGCCGGGCAGGCGCCGCTCCTGGAGGTGCGCGAGCTCAAGGTGCATTTCCCGGTGCGCAAGGGACTGCTGCGCCGGGAGGTGGCCCGGGTGCGTGCGGTCGACGGGGTGAGCCTCACCCTCGCCGCCGGCCGCACGCTCGCCCTGGTGGGCGAATCGGGCTGCGGCAAGACCACCGCCGGCAAGGCCATCCTGCAGCTGGTGCGCCCCACCGGCGGCGAGGTGTTCGTCGACGGCGAGCCGCTCACCGGGCTTTCGCCTGCGGCCCTGCGCGAGCGCCGGCGCGTCTTCCAGATGGTGTTCCAGGATCCCTTCGGCTCCCTCAATCCGCGCATGCGGGTGGGCGAGATCCTCGCCGAGGGCATGCTCGCCCTCGGGATCGAGCCCGACGCCAACAAGCGCGCCGAGCGCATCGACGGCCTCCTCGAGCGGGTCGGGCTGACGCCGGCCATGAAGCTGCGCTACCCCCACGAGTTCTCCGGCGGCCAGCGCCAGCGCATCGCCATCGCGCGGGCACTGGCGGTGTCGCCGCGGCTCATCGTTTGCGACGAGCCCACCAGTGCCCTCGACGTGTCGGTGCAGGCGCAGATCCTGAACCTGATGCGCGAGCTGCAGGACGAGCTCGGGCTCGCCTACCTCTTCATCACCCACAACCTGGGTGTGGTGAGCTACCTCGCCCACGAGGTGGCGGTGATGTACCTGGGACGCATCGTGGAGCGCGGTCCGGTCGAGCGCGTGCTCGCCGCGCCCGCCCATCCCTACACCGCCGCGCTGCTGGCCGCGGTGCCCACCCTGGACGCGGCGGGCGCCGGTCCGGGCGGTGCGGCCGGCGGCGACCTGCCGTCTCCGCTCGCACCGCCTCCCGGCTGCCACTTCCATCCTCGCTGCCCCCAGGCGACCGACATATGCCGGACGCAATACCCCGCCGAGACGGAGCGGGGCGAAGGACACGTCGTACGTTGCCACTGGCCGCGCTGACTGCCGCGCGGCGGTGCGGCGTGACGAATGGCATGGTTTTTTCCACGCGCCGCGGGTAACCTTTTCCCCAATCCGGGGTGAACCTTCCGTTCGCCGAGTG
>DYFV01000069.1 GCA_020725025.1 Azoarcus sp. | reverse complement strand
ACCTCTCGCGGCTGCTCGAGGAGCGGGTGTTCTGATGCGCGTGATCCATACCGATATTCCCGAGGTCGTCATCCTCGAGCCGAAGGTCTTCGGCGACGCGCGCGGCTTCTTCCTCGAGAGCTACAACGCGCGCGCCTTCCGCGAGGCGACGGGACTCGACGTCGAGTTCGTGCAGGACAACCACTCGCGCTCGGCGCGCGGCGTGTTGCGCGGGTTGCACTACCAGATCCGCCAGCCGCAGGGCAAGCTCGTGCGCGTGGTGCGCGGCACGGTGTACGACGTGGCGGTCGACCTGCGCCGCAGCTCGCCCACCTTCGGCCGCTGGGTGGGAGCCGAGCTCTCCGAGGACAATCATCGCCAGCTGTGGGTGCCGCCGGGCTTCGCTCACGGCTTCGTGGTGCTCTCCCAGTCGGCGGACTTCCTGTACAAGACCACCGACTACTACGCCCCCGAGCACGAGCGCTGCCTCGCCTGGAACGATCCCGCCGTGGGCGTCGTGTGGCCTTTCGCCGGCGAGCCGCAGCTCTCGGCCAAGGACCGCACAGGCCTGCCGCTTGCCGAATGCGAGGTGTTCGAATGAGACTGCTGGTGACCGGCGCCAACGGCCAGGTGGGCTGGGAGCTCGCGAGGAGCCTCATGCCCCTGGGCGAGGTGGTGGCGCTCGATCGCGGCGCCTGCGATCTCTCCCGCCCGGAGAAACTGGGAGAGGTCGTGGCCCGGGTCGCGCCGGACGTGATCGTCAACGCCGCCGCGTATACCGCGGTGGATCGTGCCGAGACCGAGGAGCCGCTCGCGATCACCATCAACGGCGAGGCGCCGGGCGAGCTCGCCCGCGCCGCCCGCTCGGCCGGGGCGCTCCTGGTTCACTATTCCACCGACTACGTCTTCGACGGCACGAAGGATGGCGCCTACACCGAGGACGATCCGGTGGCGCCGCTCAATGCCTACGGGCGGACCAAGCTCGCCGGCGAGCAGGCGATCGCCGCGGCCGGCTGCGACCACCTGATCCTGCGGACAACGTGGGTTTACGCCGCCCGCGGCGGCAACTTCGTGCGCACCATGCTGCGGCTGGGCGCCGAGCGCGAGGCGCTGCGCGTGGTGGCCGACCAGCACGGAGCGCCCACCTGGGCGCGCAACATCGCCGACGCGACGGCCCATATCGTGGCGCTCGCGCAGCGCGAGCGGCGCGAGGGACGTTTCGCGTCGGGGATTTTCAACCTCACGTCCCGAGGCGAGTCGAGCTGGCACGGGTTCGCCGAGGCGATCTTCGAGGAGGCGCGGCGGCTGCCGTGCGGCGCTTCCCTCAAGGTTGCGGCGGTGGAGCCGATTCCCGCCACCGCCTATCCGACGCCGGCGGCGCGTCCGGCCAACTCGCGCCTCGCGGCCGACCGGCTCGCTGCGCGATTCGGTCTCACGCTGCCGCACTGGCGCGACGCGCTGCGGCGCTGCCTCGAAGACCTGCCTGCTCCATGAGCGGCTTCGAGCATTTCTCGCGCGACGCGGTCGAGCTCGAGCGCGAGATCCTCACGCGTGGGGTTTTGCTCGGGCTCGATTGGGGCGACGAAGCGGCGATGCGGCAGTTGGCCCGCGAGGCCCTCGACGGCGGGCCGGAGCACATCCGTACGTTGTTGCGCGATCCGAACCCGCAGCTGCGCGCGAGAGGCGAGCTCTTTGCCCTGGGTGTCTTGATGCTGCGCCTCATGCAGGGCAGCGCCGCCTACGGGCTGCACACCCACGGCGGCCCGGCCTGGAAGGCCTTCGGCAGGGCGTTGATCGAGGAGGCGGGGCGGGATCAGGGCTAGGGATCGGGGGCTAGGGGACGGCGGCGCTTCACGCCGGAGGGGCGCAGAGCCAGCGGCCCCTGGTTCCTATCCTCCAGCCCCTATCTCAAGGCAGCGGCGACTCCAGCGCAAACAGCGACGCCACGGTCTCCCGCTGCCGTACCAGGTGCACCGCGTCGCCGTCCACCATCACCTCGGCCGCGCGCGGACGGGTATTGTAGTTGGAGCTCATGGCCATGCCGTAGGCCCCGGCAGAAAGCAGCGCCAGCAGATCCCCCGGGGCGACGGCGAGCTGCCGGTCGCGCGCGAGGAAGTCGCCGCTCTCGCAGATGGGGCCGACGATCTCGTAGGTGCGCTCCGACCCCGCCTGGGGTGCGACGGCCACGACCTCGTGGTAGGCGTCGTAGAGGGCGGGCCGCGCGAGGTCGTTCATCGCGGCGTCCACCACCGCGAAGTTGCGCTCCTCGCCCGGCTTGAGGTACTCGATGCGGGTGAGCAGCAGGCCGGCGTTGCCGACCAGCGAGCGGCCGGGCTCGAAGCACAGCTCCTCGCTGCGGCCCTCGAACACGCGCAACAGCGGGGCGAGGTAGTCGGCCACGGCAGGCGGGTTCTCGTCGCGATAGCGGATACCCAGGCCGCCACCGAGATCGATGTGGTCCAGGCGGATGCCGTCCGCGGCGAGCTGCTCCACGAGGCCGAGCACCTTCTCCGCGGCTTCCGCCATGGGAGCCGGATCGAGAAGCTGCGAGCCGATGTGGCAGGCGATGCCCGACACGCGCAGGTTCGGGCGGCTCGCGGCATGGCGGTAGAGGGTGCGGGCGCGCTCGAAGGCCACGCCGAACTTGTTGTTGCGCAGGCCCGTGGAGATGTAGGGGTGGGTCTTCGGATCCACGTCCGGGTTGACGCGCAGCGCCATCGGGGCGCGCTTGCCGAGCTCGCCCGCCACCGCGTCGAGGCGGTCGATCTCGGCTTCGGATTCCACGTTGAAGCAGCGGATGCCGGCTTCGAGAGCCTGACGCATCTCGTCCGTACTCTTGCCCACGCCCGAGAATACTACCTTCGCCGCGTCGCCGCCGGCCGCCAGCACGCGCGCCAACTCGCCGCCGGAGACGATGTCGAAGCCGGCACCCAGCCGCGCGAAAGCCGACAGTACGCCGAGGTTGGAGTTGGCCTTGACCGCGTAGCACACCAGGGCCCGCCGCCGGGCGAGCGCCGACTGCCAGGCGGCGTAGCCGTCCTCCAGCGCCTTGCGCGAGTAGACGTAGGTGGGCGTGCCGAAGCGCTCGGCGATCGTGGCGAGGGGAACCCCTTCGAGTTCGAGGCCTTCGCGGCCCGGGCGCAGGGTAGAGACGGGAAAGTCGGGCTTCATCGGGTTTCGGCCGGGGAGGGAGCGGCTTTGTTATGATCGGCGCCGTTCGCAGGCGCGGCCTTCGCCGGGGCCGGGGGGATTTCGGGCAGATACAGCGGCCCCTTGATGCCGCAGCCGGGCAGGATCAGCGCGCCGGCGAGAACCGCCGCAGACACAATCGCTCGCATGATGTGGTCGATCGGAAAAGCGGCAATCCTAACAGAAGGAGAGATCATGGAAGAATCCGCGTTCAACGCCCTGGCCGAAGCGGAGCTCGAGCGCATCGAGGCGGCCCTGGAGGGCTGCGGCGCCGAGCTCGACATCGAGCCCAAGCCGGGCGGCGTGCTCGATGTCGAGTTCGAGGACGGCTCGAAGGTGATCATCAACCGTCACAGCGCCGCGCGCGAGATCTGGGTCGCCGCCCGCTCGGGCGGCTTCCATTTTCGTCCCGAGGACGGGCGGTGGGTGTCCGGCCGCGACGGCGCGGAGCTCTATGCGGTGCTCTCGCGGGTCGTGAGCGAACAGTCGGGCATGACGGTCACCGTCGCGGCGGACTGACGCACCGAGTCAGCGGAAGAAACTCCGTTCCTCCACCGGTGCCGGCTCGATCGGCATCGGGCGTGCCGCCGGCGGGATGTAGGGCAGCGCCTCGTCGGGCGACTCCGATGGCGGGGCGAGATCGGGCGGGAGGATGGGAATCGCCGGTGGTGCGGGCGGCACGTTCTCCTGGTAGACGTACTCCACGCGTTCGCCGAACCCGACCGGCAGTGCCACGAGACCGTCGGGGCGCTCGAGCTCCCGCTCCGGCATGTCCTTCAGCGCGGTGCGCATGTAGCTGACCCACATCGGCAGTGCCGCCGAGCCGCCGGTTTCGCCGCGGCCGAGGTTGCGCGGCTGGTCGTAGCCGATCCAGCTCACCGCCACCACGTCGGGGTTGTAGCCCGCGAACCAGGCGTCCACGTAGTCGTTGGTGGTGCCGGTCTTGCCCGCCAGGTCGCTGCGCTTGAGCGCGAGAGCGCGGGTGCCGGTGCCGCGCCGGATCACGTCCTGCAACATCGAGTCCATCAGCCAGGCGTTGCGCGGATCGATCACGCGTGCCGCGCTCTCGCCGGCGATCGGCGGATCCACCCGTGCCACCACGCGGCCGTTGCCGTCGATGATCTCCTTCACCACGTAGGGCTCGATGCGGTAGCCGCCGTTGGCGAACACCGCGTAGCCCGTCGCCATCTCCCAGGGCGTCGCGGAACCGGCGCCGAGCGCCATGGTGAGGTAGGGCGGGTGGCGCTCGGCCTCGAAGCCGAAGCGCGTGATGTAGTCCTGTGCATACTCGGGCGTGATCGCCTGCAGCAGGCGGATCGAGATCATGTTCTTGGATCGCGCCAAGGCGTCGCGCAGGGTCATCGGTCCGTCGAACTTGCCGTCGTAGTTCCGCGGTTCCCAGTCCTTGCTGCCCGTCATGCCGGCGGGGAAGAAGAGCGGCTCGTCCTCCTCCACGCTGCTTGGAGAGAAACCCCGTTCGAGTGCCGCGGAGAAGATGAAGGGCTTGAAGCTCGATCCCGGCTGGCGCTGCGCCTGCGTGACGTGATTGAACTTGCTGCGGCTGAAGTCGAAGCCGCCGATCAGGGCGCGCACGGCGCCGGTCCTGGCATCGAGCGCGACCAGGGCGGCTTCCACCTCGGGCAGTTGCACGATTTCCCAGCCCTTCTCGCCGGCGTCGCGGATCCGGACGATGGCGCCGGGACGAACGCGCCGGGTCTGCGGTGCCCGCTTGTCGAGCATCGGTGCGGCAAAGGCGAGGCCGGAGCCGGTGATCTTGATCACCTCTCCATGCCGATAGGCGCGCACCGCCTTGGGCGACGCCTCGAGCACCAGCGCGCCCACGAGATCGTCGTAATCCTGAACGTCGGCCAGGAGCTCGTCGAGGCGCTCCTCGTCCTTGATGTCGACGCCGGTGAGGTCGACGAAGCCTTCGGGGCCGCGGTAGCCGTGGCGCCGGTCGTAGTCGAGCACGCCCTGGCGTACGGCGCGGTAGGCTGCGGCCTGGTCGTCGCGGGTAACGGTGGTGATGATGCGGATGCCGAGATGGTAGGCGTCCTCGCCGAACTGCTCGACCGCGATCTGGCGCGCCATCTCGGCGACGTAATCCCCACGCATCGGCTGGCTCGTCGATCGGCTGCCCGCCGCGGTCCGTACCGGGGCGTTGCGCGCCGCCTCGTACTGTGCCGTATCGATGAAGCGCGCCTCCAGCATCCGGCGCAGCACGTACTGCTGCCGCAGCGCGGCGCGGCGCGGATTGGCCACCGGGTTGTAGGCCGAGGGCGCCTTCGGCAGACCCGCCAGCATCGCCGCCTCGGCCAGGGTGAGCGCGTCGAGGTCCTTGTTGAAATAGGTGCGTGCGGCACTCGCGAAGCCGTAGGCGCGCTGACCGAGGTAGATCTGGTTGATGTAGAGCTCGAGGATCTGGTCCTTGGAGAGGCTGCGCTCGATCTTGAGCGCGAGCAGGATCTCGTAGAGCTTGCGGTTGTAGGTCTTCTCTCGCGACAGGAAGAAGTTGCGGGCCACCTGCATGGTGATGGTCGAGGCCCCCTGGCCGCGGCCCCCCGTCATCACGTTGGCGATCGCGGCGCGGGCGATGCCGATCACGTCGATGCCCGGGTGCTCGTAGAAGCGTTCGTCCTCGGCAGCGAGGATGGCGTGCTTGAGCGTGTCCGGTACCTCCGAGATGGAGACGACCGCCCGTCGCTCCTCCCCGAACTCCCCTAGTAGATACCCATCTGACGTGTATACTCGGAGCGGTACTTTTGGCCTGTAATCGGTAAGGGCTTCCAGGGACGGCAGGTTGGGCCACGCGAGGGCCGACATCGCACCGAGAGTCGCGATCCCGAGAAAGATCACGACGATCAGTGCGGCGAAAGAATAGAGGGCCCAGCGCATCGGAAATCCAGTGAGGAGTAGGGACGGTCGATTATAAGGGTGGGCCGAAGCGGGTCCAACCCGGCTCCGACGCCCGCCGATCCACCGCGGAAAGCCGCCCATCGCGTCAGCCGGGGCTTTCGCTTTACAGCCGAACGGCTTGTTGTTACGATTTGAGCGAATTATGCAGTAGCGGCGCCAACATAAAGAAATTTAAGGAATTTCTTCGTGATCGAATTCTCCTTGTTTCGTCCGAAGGCGCGTCAACTGACCGGTCTCGATATTTCATCTTCATCGGTGAAGATGGTCGAGCTGTCCGGTGGCGAAAAGGAAGGCTACCGGATCGAGCGATACGCCATCGAGACGCTGCCGCGCGATGCGGTGGTGGACGGCAACATCGCCAGTCTCGAGGGTGTGAGCGAGTCCATACGGCGCGCTCTGCGCCGCATGGGCGGTGGCGTCAAGCAGGTGGCGGTCGCCTTGCCCGCCGCGGCGGTCATCACCAAGAAGATCATTCTCCCGGGCGGCCTGCGCGAGCAGGAAATGGAGCTGCAGGTCGAGTCCGAGGCCAATCAGTACATTCCCTTCGCCATCGATGAGGTCAATCTCGACTTCCAGGTAGTGGGGCCGTCGCCCGCCAACCCGGATGAGGTCGAGGTGCTGATCGCGGCCTCCCGCAAGGAGAAGGTCGAGGATCGCGTCGCCGCCGTCGAGGCTGCCGGTCTGAAGGCGGTGGTGATGGATGTCGAATCCTTCGCCGCCGAATCCGCCTTCGAACTGGTGAGCCGTCAGCTGCCGGGTGGTGCGGCCGACAAGATCGTGGCGCTGATCGACATCGGGGCCACGGTGATGAACGTGAGCGTCCTGCGCAACGGCCAGCAGGTCTACGCACGGGAGCAGGCCTTCGGCGGCAACCAGCTTACCCAGGACATCGCGCGCCAGTACGGCATGAGCGCCGAGGAGGCCGAGGCGGCCAAGCGTACCGGCGGCCTGCCCGAGGACTACGAGCGCGATCTCATGCGCCCGTTCATGGACAGTCTGGCGCTCGAAGTCTCGCGCGCCCTGCAGTTCTTCTTCACCTCCACCCAGTACAACCAGGTCGATCACATCGTGCTCGCAGGCGGCTGCGCGGTCATGCCCGGCCTTGCCGCGGTCGTGGGCGGGCGCACCCAGGTTCCCACCGTGGTGGCCAACCCCTTCGCCGGGATGGCGCTCTCATCCCGCGTGCGGCCCAAGAACCTGCTGGCCGATGCGCCGTCGCTGATGGTTGCATGCGGGCTCGCGCTTCGGAGATTCGATTGATGATTCGAATCAACCTCCTGCCCCACCGCGAGCTCAAGCGCCGTGAACGGCGCCAGCAGTTCTACGCGGTTTCCGGTCTGATGGTGGTGCTCGGGCTGGTGATCGGTGTGCTGGTGCACACGGTGATCGGCGGCTATATCGAGCGCCAGGAGCGCAAGAACGAGATCTTCAAGGCGGACATCGCCAAGCTCGACAAGGAAATCGCGGAGATCAAGCGGCTGCGCGAGCAGATCGACGCCCTGGTGGCGCGCAAGCAGGTCATCGAAGCGCTGCAGAGCAATCGCGCCCAGACCGTTCATGTGCTGAACGAACTGGCGAAGCGCATGCCGGAAGGCATCTACCTCCGTTCGGTGAAGCAGCAAGGGCCGCGCATCACCCTCGTCGGCTACGCCCAGACCAACTCCCGCGTGTCCCACCTGATGCGCAGCCTGGACGAATCCCCGTACCTGCAGCATCCGGGGCTCGTCGAAGTCAAGGCCGCGACGCTCAACAACCGCCGCGTCAGCGAGTTCACGCTCGGTATCAGCATCGAGCAGCCCAAGGCGGAAGAGGAAACGGGGGCGCAACGATGAAGGCGAGTGGAGGCGCGGGGAGCCTGCGCAGCATCGATCTGAGGCGGCTAGCCGACGATTTCCGGGGTCTCGACCCCAATGATCCGGGCGTGTGGCCGCTCGCGCCGCGCATCGCCGTCTTCGTGGCGCTGCTCGTCGGCACGGTGGCCGTCGCGTGGTGGTTCGACTGGCGCGATCAGGTGGCGCTGCTCGAGCAGCGCGAAGCCGAGGAATTGCAGCTGCGCGAGCAGTGGGTCGTCAAGAAGCGCCAGGCGGTGAACCTCGACGAGTACAAGCGCCAGCTGGAGGAGACCGACCGGCAGTTCGGCGCGCTCCTCAAGCAGCTGCCCAATCGTGCCGAAATGGATTCCCTGCTGGCCGACATCAACCAGGCGGGCCTCGGCCGCGGGCTGCAGTTCGAGCTCTTCAAGCCCGGGACGGATGTGGTCAAGGACTTCTACGCCGAAATGCCGATCAGCGTGCGCATCGTCGGGGCCTACCACGATCTGGGAGCGTTCGCGAGCGACGTGGCGCAGATGCCACGGATCGTCACGCTCAACAACATCGCGATCGACGGCCAGGCGCAGGGATCTCTCAAGCTGGAAGCGACGGCCACCACCTATCGCTACCTGGACGAGGAGGAGCTCGCCCAGCAACAGCAGGCCAAGGGCCAGGGAAAAAAGTGACATGGGTACCAAGCGCCTACTGATCATCGCCTGCAGCCTCGTCCTCGCCGCCTGCTCGAGCGACGAGGAGGACATCCGGGCGTGGATGGCCCAGCAGGAGCAGGGCATGCGCGGCAACGTGAAGCCGCTGCCGGAGATCAAGCCTTTCCCGGTGGTGGCGTACGACGCCGAGAATCAGGTGCCCCCCTTCGCCGCCTCCAGGCTGGAGCCGGAAGCAAAGGCGTCGCGCGGCGGTCCCGACCTGAACCGGCGCCGCGAGCCGCTCGAATCGTATCCCCTGGAGTCGCTGCAACTGGTCGGCGTGCTGCGGCAGGGGGGCAACGTGCATGCGATCGTCCGGGCCGACAAGAGCCTCTATCAGGTTCGGCTGGGCAACTATCTGGGACAGGACTACGGCGTGGTCACCGAGATCGGTGACGCGGAGTTGACTCTTAGGGAACTCGTGGAAGACGTGAACGGCGACTGGGTGGAACGGACCAGCAAGCTGCAGTTGCAGGAGCGGGAGGCGAAGCAATGAAACGTACCGGCATGATGGTGCTCGCGTGCACCATGATTGCGCTCATGGCGCCAACTCCCGCGGCGATCGCCCAGGCGGGCGCGACGGCGTCCCAGGAGGCCGTCAATCGCATCGAGAACATGGAGATCACCCAGCAGGGCGGCTCGGTGTTCGTCAAGCTCACCTTGCGCGAGCCGCTCGCCAATCCGCCGGCGAGCTTCAGCGTGGCCAATCCTGCGCGGATCGCTTTCGACTTTCCCGGTACCGCGAACGGACTCGGCCGTACTCAGCAGGATATCGGGCAGGGCGACGTGCGCAGCGCCAACGTCGTGCAGGTCGGCGACCGCACGCGTCTGGTGCTGAATCTCACCCGCGTCACGCCGTTCGAAACGCGGGTGGAGGGGCGCGACGTCGTCATCGCCCTGTCCCCGGTCGCGCAGGAGGCCACCGCCACCACCCAGGTGTCCCAGGCGCTCGCCAACTTCGCCGCGCCCGCCGCCTCCGATGCCGCTGCCGGTTCCGGCAGCATTCGCGACATCGTTTTCCGTCGCGGCAAGGACGGCGAAGGGCGGGTCGTGGTGCAGCTTTCGAGTCCCGATACCGGCATCGACATCCGCCAGCAGGGCGGCAACCTGGTCGTCGAGTTCCTCAAGACCTCGCTCCCCGAGCACCTGCGCCGGCGGTCCGATGTGACCGACTTCGCGACGCCGATCACGAGCATGACGGCCCAGCCTCAGGGCGACAACGTGCGCCTGGTGGTGACGCCGAGCGGATTGTGGGAGCACAACGCCTACCAGAGCGACAACCAGTTCGTGCTGGAGGTGCGCCGCATGGTGGAGGATCCCAACAAGCTGGTGCAAGGGTTGCCGCGCGGGCAGTATGGGGGCGAGAAGCTCTCGCTCAACTTCCAGAACGTGGACGTGCGCTCGGTGCTGCAGGTCATCGCGGATTTCACCGACTTCAACATCATCACCAGCGACTCCGTGCAGGGCAATCTCACGCTGCGCCTGAAGGACGTGCCCTGGGACCAGGCGCTGGACATCATCCTCCAGGCCAAGGGCCTGGACATGCGCAAGACCGGCAACGTGATCTGGATCGCGCCCGGCGACGAACTCGCCGCGCGGGAGAAGATGCAGCTGGAAGCGATGGCGCAGATCGGCGATCTCGAGCCGCTGCAGACCGAGAGTTTCCAGATCAACTATCACCAGGCGAAGGAGATTTTCAATTTCCTGAAGAGCAAGGACCAGACGGTGCTGTCCAAGCGCGGCAGTGTCGTGGTCGACGAGCGCAGCAACAAGCTGTTCGTGACCGACGTCGCGAACCGCTTGGCCGACCTGCGCCGGCTCATCGGCGAGATCGACGTCGTGCCGCGCCAGGTCCTGATCGAGGCGCGCATCGTCGAGGCGAACAAGAATTTCGCGCGTGATCTGGGCGCGCGTCTCACCTACGGCGACAATCGGGTGAAGAATCTTGGGGATGGGGCGCAGATCGGGTTGGGGCGGTCCACCCTCGGAACGGTTTCCAACGCCTTCACGCCCGCACTCATCGGCAACACCGGTTCCGGTACTTTGCCGCTGGCGACCTTCGCCACGATGAACCTCAGCCTGTTCAACCGCGCCGCCACCCGCTTCCTCAATCTGGAGCTCGCCGCGCTCGAGACGGTCGGCAACGGACGCATCATCTCCAGTCCGCGCGTCCTGACGGCCAACCAGGTCGAGGCGACCATCGAGCAGGGCGACGAGATCCCGTACCAGGAGGCGACCAGCTCCGGCGCGACGAGCGTGTCGTTCAAGAAGGCGGTGCTCTCGCTCAAGGTGAAGCCCCAGATCACTCCGGACGGGCGGATTCAGCTGCAGGTGCTCATCAACAAGGACCGCGCCGACTTCACCCGTGCCGTGCTGGGCGTGCCGCCCATCCTCACCAAGACGGTGACGACGGAAGTGTTGGTGGAGAACGGCGGCACGGTGGTGATCGGCGGCATCTACGAGGAAACCGAGACGAACTCCACCGACCGCGTGCCGGTGCTGGGCGAGATTCCGGTGGTGGGGGCCCTGTTCCGCACCAACAACCGGACTTCGGAACGCACCGAGCTGCTTGTCTTCATCACCCCGCGGGTCGTGGCCGATACGCTCACCCTGCGTTGATCCGCACCCGCCGCATGACGTAAGCTCCCGTTCTGGAACGACGGAACGGGTGCCGGTGAAGAAGTGCTAGTGATTCTCGTCGGCATGATGGGTGCCGGAAAGACGACCGTCGGGCGGGAGTTCGCCCGGCGGCATCGGATGCGCTTCCTCGACTGCGACCACGAGATCGAGGCCCGCACCGGCGTCAAGGTGGCCACCATCTTCGAGATCGAGGGTGAGGCCGGTTTCCGCCGGCGCGAGTCGAAGATGATCGACGAGCTCACCCGCGAGACGGGTCTCGTGCTCGCCACCGGCGGTGGCGCGGTGCTCGACCCGGTCAATCGGGCGATGCTCTCCGAGCGGGGCATCGTCGTCTATCTCAACGTTCCCCCGCAGGTGTTGTGGGAACGAACCCGCCACGACCGCAACCGGCCGCTCCTGCAGGTCGCCAATCCGCGCGAACGGATCGAGCGGCTGCATCGCGAGCGCGACCCGCTCTACCGTGAGGTCGCGCACATCATCGTGGATGGCGGCCGCGGCAACCCCGGTACCATGGTGCGGCACATCGAGAAAGCCATCGAAGAGTATACGAAGACGCATGCGCACACTGAATGTGGCCCTGGGTGAGCGGGCCTATCCCATCCATATCGGGCGGGGCCTGCTGGACAACGCCTCGCTCATCCTGCCGCACCTCAAGACCCCGCGCGCGGCCATCGTCACCAACGACGTGGTGGGGCCGCTCTACCTCGAGCGGCTGACCGAAGCGCTGCGCGCGCAGGGCGTGCGCACGAGCGCCGTGGTGCTGCCCGACGGCGAGGCGCACAAGGACTGGCCGACCCTGAACCGCGTCTTCGACGGTCTGCTCGGCGAGCGTTGCGAGCGCTCGACGACGTTGATCGCGCTGGGTGGCGGCGTGATCGGCGACATGGGCGGCTTCGCCGCCGCCACCTACCAGCGCGGCATGCCCTTCATCCAGGTGCCGACGACCCTGCTCGCCCAGGTCGATTCCTCCGTGGGCGGCAAGACCGCCATCAACCACCCGCTCGGCAAGAACATGATCGGCGCCTTCTACCAGCCCAAGCTGGTGCTTGCCGACATTGCTACCCTCGACACCCTCCCCGAGCGCGAGCTCAAGGCCGGGCTGGCCGAGGTGATCAAGTACGGCCTGATCCGCGACCTGCCCATGTTCGAATGGCTCGAGGCGAACCTCGAGCGGCTACTCGCGCGCGACCCCGAGGCGCTCGCGTGGGCTGTCGAGCGCTCCTGCGCCAACAAGGCCGAAGTGGTGGCCGCGGACGAGACGGAGCAGGGCGAGCGGGCGCTCCTCAATCTCGGCCACACCTTCGGTCACGCCATCGAGACGGGCCTCGGCTACGGCGAGTGGCTGCACGGCGAGGCCGTCGCGGCCGGAACCATGATGGCGGCGGAGCTCTCGCGCCGCCTCGGCTGGCTCGGCGACGAGGACGTGGCGCGCATCGAGGCGCTGCATGTCCGGGCCGGCCTGCCGGTGCGTGGGCCGCGCCTGCCGGTGTCCACCTATCTCGACCTCATGGCGAGCGACAAGAAGGTCGAGGCGGGGCGCCTGCGGCTCATCTTGTTGCGAGCCGTGGGCCGCGCCGTGATCCACGCGGACGCCGGGCCCGAGCTCATCGCCGCCGCCATCGAGGCACGCTGCGCATGATGGACCTGGCCTCCTACGCCGTCACGGAGGCCAACTCGCGCGGCCGCATCCATCCCGAGCCGTCGCCGGGGATTCGCAGCGAGTTCCAGCGCGACCGCGACCGTATCGTCCACTCCACCGCCTTCCGCCGCCTGGAGTACAAGACCCAGGTCTTCGTGAACCACGAGGGCGACCTCTTCCGCACCCGCCTCACCCACAGCATCGAGGTCGCGCAGATCTGTCGCGGCATCGCGCGGACGCTGCGTCTGAACGAGGACCTCGCCGAGGCGATCGCTCTCGCCCACGACCTCGGCCACACCCCCTTCGGCCATGCCGGGCAGGATGCCCTCAACGCCTGCATGAAGGCCCACGGCGGCTTCGAGCACAACCTGCAGTCCCTGCGCACCGTCGACGAGCTCGAAGAGCACTACGCGGCCTTCGACGGGCTCAATCTCACCTACGAGACGCGAGAGGGCATCCTCAAGCACTGCTCGCGCGAGCGCGCCCAGCGGCTCGGGGCGCTCGGCAAGCGTTTCCTGGACGGCAGCCAGCCCTCGCTCGAGGCGCAGCTCGCCAACCTCGCCGACGAGATCGCCTACAACAACCACGACGTGGACGACGGCCTGCGTGCCGGACTTATCACTCTCGACCAGCTCGAGGCAGTGCCGATCTTCGCCGACAAGCGGCGCGAGGTGGAGGCACTCTGGCCTGGGCTCGCCGGTCGGCGGCTCATCCACGAAACCGTGCGGCGCATGATCAACACCATGGCGCTCGACCTCATCGGCCAGACTCAGGCGAACATCGCCGCGCACGGCGTCGCCACGCTCGACGACGTGCACCGCGCGCCGCCGCTCGTCGCCTACTCCGATGCGCTCCTGCCATGCCTGCGCGAGCTGAAGCTCTTCCTCCGCGACAAGCTCTATCAGCACTATCAGGTGTTGCGGATGACCGACAAGGCGCGCCGCATCGTGCGCGACCTCTTCGATGCCTTCATGAGCGATCCGCGGCTTTTGCCGCCGCAGTACCAGATCCGCGCGAAGTCCGATACCCCGAGGGCCATAGCGGACTATATCGCGGGGATGACCGACCGCTACGCCATCAAGGAGCACCGCCGCCTCTTCGCCGTCGGCGAAATTCATTGACGCATCATCGCCTTACCGCGCCGCAAAAAGGTCTTGTAACGAGTCCAGGTGGCAGGTATATTCGTCAGTCCGCCTGAAATGTACGTTGCGGCCGCGTGCGTGCGTCCCGGCCGAGCAGAGCCGGTGTGCCCGTGCGCCCGGCTCTTTTTGACGTCCGCATGACGGCGCTTGCGCGCGACGCCCGTCGCCCGATCGGTGTCGGCCTAGGCCGGCAGTTGTGTAGTGTCGAGGAAGAACGAGATGGATCTCCCCCAGAAGCAGGGTCTGTACGACCCGGCCAATGAACACGACGCCTGTGGCGTGGGTTTCATCGCCCACATCAAGGGCAAGAAAAGCCATGACATCATCAGCCAGGGCCTCGAGATCCTCAAGAATCTCGATCACCGTGGCGCGGTGGGTGCCGACCCCCTGCAGGGCGACGGCGCGGGCATCCTCATCCAGATTCCGGATGCGCTCTATCGCGAGGAGATGGCCAAGCAGGGCGTGACCCTGCCGCCGGCCGGCGAGTACGGCGTGGGCATGGTGTTCCTGCCCAAGGAGCGCGCATCGCGCCTCGCCTGCGAGGAAGAGATCGGCCGCGCGGTGCGCGCCGAGGGCCAGGTCGTGCTCGGCTGGCGCGACGTGCCGGTGAACGGCGAGATGCCCATGTCGCCGGCGGTGAAGGCCAAGGAGCCGGTCATGCGCCAGGTCTTCATCGGGCGCGGTCCGGACGTGACCGTTACCGACGCGCTCGAGCGCAAGCTCTACGTCATCCGCCGCCGTGCCGCGAACGCCATCAACGCGCTCCACCTCAAGCACGGCAAAGAGTTCTACATGGTGTCGATGTCGGCGCGCACCATCGTCTACAAGGGGCTGCTGCTGGCGACCCAGGTGGGCGAGTACTACTGCGACCTCGCCGACGCGCGCTCCGTATCCGCGCTCGCCCTGGTGCACCAGCGCTTCTCGACCAACACCTTCCCGAAGTGGAACCTCGCCCATCCGTTCCGCTACATCGCGCACAACGGCGAGATCAACACCCTTCGGGGCAACTACAACTGGATGCGCGCGCGCGAGAAGGGCACCTCCTCGCCGCTGCTGGGCGCCGACCTCGAGAAGATCTGGCCGCTGATCTATCCGGACCAGTCCGACTCGGCCGCCTTCGACAACGCCCTCGAGCTCCTCGTGATGGGCGGCTACTCGCTCGCCCACGCGGTGATGATGATGATCCCCGAGGCGTGGGAGTCGCACACCCACATGGACGAGAAGCGCCGCGCCTTCTACGAGTACCATGCCGCCATGATGGAGCCGTGGGATGGCCCCGCCGCGGTGGCCTTCACCGACGGCCGCCAGATCGGCGCGACGCTGGACCGTAACGGCCTGCGTCCGGCCCGCTACCTGGTGACCGACGACGACTACGTGGTGATGGCGTCCGAATCCGGCGTGCTGCCCATCCCCGACAGCAAGATCGTCAAGAAGTGGCGTCTGCAGCCGGGCAAGATGTTCATGATCGACCTGGAGCAGGGCCGCATCATCGACGACCGCGAGCTCAAGGAGTCGCTGGCCTCGGCCAAGCCCTACCAGGAGTGGATCCGCCGCATCAACATCAAGTTCGACGAGCTTCCCGCGCCCGCCAACTCCGGCGTGCCCAAGGCCGCCGCATCGCTGCTCGACCGCCAGCAGGCCTTCGGCTTCACTCAGGAAGACCTCAAGTTCATCCTCGAGCCGATGGGCAAGACCGGCGAGGAAGCGACCGGCTCCATGGGCAACGACTCGCCGCTCGCCGTGCTGTCGTCCAAGGAGAAGCCGCTCTACAACTACTTCCGGCAGCTCTTCGCCCAGGTCACGAACCCGCCGATCGACCCGATCCGCGAGCAGCTGGTGATGTCGCTGGTGTCCTTCATCGGGCCGCGGCCGAATCTCCTCGAAATCAACGAGATCAACCCGCCGTACCGCCTGGAGGTGACCCAGCCGGTGCTCGACTTCGCCGACATGGCGAAGATCCGCCACATCGCCTCCTACGCCGACAGCCGCTTCCGCTCGGCCGAGCTGGACGTCTGCTACCCGGTCGCCTGGGGCAAGGAAGGCGTCGAGGCGCGGCTCGCCACCCTGTGCGCCGAGGCCGAGGACGCGGTCCTGCAGGGCTACAACATCCTCATCGTCTCCGACCGCAAGGTCGACGCCGAAAACGTCGCCATTCCGGCGCTGCTCGCCACCTCGGCGGTGCACCAGCACCTCGTCTCCAAGGGGCTGCGCACCCGCGCCGGCCTGGTGGTCGAGACCGGTACCGCGCGCGAGGTGCACCACTTCGCGGTGCTCGCCGGCTACGGTGCCGAAGCCGTCCATCCCTACGTCGCCATGGAGACCCTCCAGCAGATGGCCGGCGGCGGCGAGGCCGGCGAGAAGGCGATCAAGCACTTCGTGAAGGGCATCGGCAAGGGCCTCATGAAGGTCATGTCCAAGATGGGCATCTCGACCTACATGTCCTATACCGGCGCCCAGATCTTCGAGGCGGTCGGCCTGCAGCAGGCGCTGTGCGACAAGTACTTCACCGGCACCACCAGCCAGGTGGAAGGCATCGGCGTCTTCGAGGTCATGGAAGAGGCGATCCGCCTGCACAAGAAGGCCTTCGGCTCCGACCCGGTGCTCGCCGAGATGCTGGACGCGGGCGGCGACTACGCCTTCCGCGTGCGCGGCGACGAGCACATGTGGACCCCCGACGCCATCGCCAAGCTCCAGCACGCCACCCGCTCTGGCAAGGCCGACACCTACAAGGAGTACGCGCGGATCATCAACGACCAGAGCAAGCGGCACATGACGCTGCGCGGTCTGTTCGAGATCAAGCCCGCGGGTGCCCCGGTGCCGCTCTCCGAAGTGGAGCCCGCCAAGGAGATCGTCAAGCGCTTCGCCACCGGCGCCATGTCCCTCGGCTCCATCTCGACCGAGGCCCACAGCACGCTGGCCATCGCCATGAACCGCATCGGCGGCAAGTCGAACACCGGCGAGGGCGGCGAAGACCCGATGCGCTTCAAGCCCATCACCCAGGCCATGCGCATGTCGCAGCTCATCGGCGCCAACCGCGTCGAGCGCGACATCGAGCTCAAGGCGGGCGATTCCCTGCGCTCGGCGATCAAGCAGGTGGCCTCGGGCCGCTTCGGCGTGACCACCGAGTACCTGGTCAACGCCGACCAGATCCAGATCAAGATGGCCCAGGGCGCCAAGCCCGGCGAGGGCGGCCAGCTGCCCGGCCACAAGGTCTCGGAGTACATCGGCTTCCTGCGCCACTCGGTGCCGGGCGTGGGCCTCATCTCGCCTCCGCCGCACCATGACATCTACTCCATCGAGGACTTGGCGCAGCTCATCCACGACCTGAAGAACGCCAATCCGGCGGCCTCCATCTCGGTGAAGCTCGTGTCCGAGATCGGCGTGGGTACCGTGGCGGCGGGCGTGGCCAAGGCCAAGGCCGACCACGTGGTGATCGCCGGCCACGACGGCGGCACCGGCGCCTCGCCCTGGTCGTCCATCAAGCACGCCGGCTCCCCGTGGGAGCTGGGCCTGGCCGAAACCCAGCAGACCCTGGTGCTGAACCGCCTGCGCAGCCGCATCCGCGTCCAGGTGGACGGCCAGATGAAGACCGGCCGCGACGTCGTGATCGGCGCGCTGCTGGGCGCCGACGAGTTCGGCTTCGCCACCGCGCCGCTGGTGGTCGAAGGCTGCATCATGATGCGCAAGTGCCACCTCAACACCTGCCCGGTGGGCGTGGCCACCCAGGATCCGGAGCTCCGGAAGCGCTTCAGCGGCCAGCCCGAGCACGTGGTGAACTACTTCTTCTTCGTCGCCGAGGAAGTGCGCGAGCTGATGGCGCAGCTGGGCATCCGCAAGTTCGACGACCTGATCGGCCGTGCCGACCTTCTCGACATGAAGAAGGGCATCGAGCACTGGAAGGCCAAGGGCCTCGACTACAGCCGCATCTTCTACCGCCCGGCGGTGCCCGCCTCGGTGCCGCGTCTGCACACCGAGGGTCAAGACCATGGTCTGGAGAAGGCGCTCGACAATCAGCTCATCGAGCTCGCCAAGCCGGCCCTCGAGAGCGGCGAGAAGGTGCGGATCGATCTGCCGGTGCGCAACATCAACCGCACCGTCGGCGCCATGCTCTCCGGCCGTGTCGCCGAGAAGTACGGCCATGCCGGGCTGCCCGACGACACCATCCACGTGAAGCTCACCGGCACCGCCGGCCAGAGCTTCGGCGCCTTCCTCGCGCGCGGGGTGACGCTGGAGCTCGTGGGCGAAGGCAACGACTACGTGGGCAAGGGCCTGTCCGGCGGTCGCGTGATCGTGCGTCCGCAAGCGGAATTCCGCGGCAACTCGACCGAGAACATCATCATCGGCAACACCGTGCTCTACGGTGCGATCGAGGGCGAGGCCTACTTCTCGGGCGTGGGTGGCGAGCGCTTCGCGGTGCGCAACTCGGGCGCCACCGCGGTGGTGGAAGGCGTGGGCGACCACGGCTGCGAGTACATGACCGGCGGCACCGTGGTGGTGCTCGGCCCCACCGGCCGCAACTTCGCGGCGGGCATGTCGGGCGGCATCGCCTATGTGCTGGATACCGACGGCACCTTCGAGCAGCGCTGCAACATGGCGCAGGTCGCCCTCGAGCCGGTGCCCGAGGAACTCGAGGCGCGCAAGGGCTCCGAGTCCGGCGACGATCTCGAGTCCCATGGCCGCGTCGACATCGACCACCTGGAGATGGGCGACGAGCTCATCCTCAAGGGTCTCATCGAGCGCCACGCGCACTACACCGGCAGCGCGTACGCCCGCCAGATCCTGGAGAACTGGAGCGTCTGGCGTGCGCGCTTCGTGAAGGTGATGCCGCACGAATACCGTCGCGTGCTGGCCGAGATGGCCGCACAGAAGCAGAAAGAATTGGAGGCCGCGTAACAAATGGGCAAGCCCACCGGATTTCTGGAGTATCAGCGCCTGTCGGAGGCCTACGAGCCGGTCGCCGAGCGCCTCAAGAAGTACAAGGAGTTCGTCTTCCGCCTGGACGACGAGCAGGCCGCCATCCAGGGCGCGCGCTGCATGGACTGCGGCATTCCGTTCTGCAACAACGGCTGCCCGGTGAACAACATCATTCCGGACTGGAATGACCTGGTGTACCGCGGCCAGTGGAAGCAGGCGATCGAGGTGCTGCACTCCACCAACAATTTCCCGGAGTTCACCGGCCGCATCTGCCCCGCGCCCTGTGAGGCGGCGTGCACCCTGAACATCAACACCGACCCGGTCGGCATCAAGTCGATCGAGCACGCCATCATCGACAAGGCGTGGGAGGAAGGCTGGGTGAAGCCCCAGCCGCCCGCGGTGAAGACCGGCAAGAAGGTCGCCGTCGTCGGCTCCGGCCCCGCGGGTCTGGCGGCCGCTCAGCAGCTCGCCCGCGCCGGCCACGACGTGACCGTGTTCGAGAAGTCGAGCCGCATCGGCGGGCTGCTGCGCTACGGCATCCCCGACTTCAAGATGGAGAAGACGCTCATCGACCGCCGCATGGAGCAGATGGCGGCCGAAGGCGTCACCTTCCGCACCCGCGTGCTGGTGGGCACCAAGGATCTGCCCAAGGGCGTGGTGAACGATGCCGAGGAGGTGATCGGCGCCGAGGAGCTGAAGAAGCAGTTCGACGCGGTGATCCTCGCCGCCGGCTCCGAGACCCCGCGCGACCTGCCGGTCCCGGGCCGCGAGCTCGACGGCGTGCACTTCGCCCTCGAGTTCCTGATCCCGCAGAACAAGGAAGTGGCGGGCGACGGCCCCAACCCGATTTCGGCCAAGGGCAAGCATGTGGTCGTGATCGGCGGTGGCGATACCGGCTCCGACTGCGTGGGCACCTCCAACCGCCACGGCGCGGCGAGCGTGACCCAGTTCGAGCTGATGCCCATGCCGCCCGAGCACGAGAACAAGGCGCTCACCTGGCCGTACTGGCCGATCAAGCTGCGCACCTCGTCCTCCCACGAGGAAGGTTGCGAGCGGGATTTTGCCGTCGCCACCAAGGAATTCCTCGGCAAGGACGGCAAGGTCACCGGTCTCAAGGCGGTCCGCCTCGAGTGGAAGGACGGCAAGATGAGCGAAGTGCCGGGCTCCGAGTTCGAGCTCAAGGCCGACCTGGTGCTCTTCGCCATGGGCTTCACCAACCCCGTCGGCAGCCTGCTGGAAGCCTTCGGCGTCGAGAAGGACCCGCGCGGCAACGCCAAGGCCACCACCGACGGCCCGGGCTGCTACGCCACCAACGTGGACAAGGTCTTCGCGGCGGGTGATGTGCGCCGCGGCCAGTCGCTCGTGGTATGGGCCATCCGTGAAGGCCGCCAGGCCGCCCGCGAGGTGGACCAGTTCCTGATGGGCGAGAGCGTGCTGCCGCGCTGAGTCGCTCCTTACGCGATGTGGACGAGGGCGCCCCGAACGGGCGCCCTCGTTTTTTGGGCGTCAGCCGCGCCCGTTAGAGGGAGATCCGCGCCGAGATGGGATTCGACACCGCCGGGTGGCTCGTCGCGGCCATCGCCATCCTGCTCACCGGCATCTCGAAGTCGGGCCTCGGCGGTGCGCTGGGCGGCCTCGCGGTGCCCTTCATGTCGCTGTGGATCTCGCCCCGCGACGCGGTGGCGGTGGTGCTGCCCATCCTCATCGCCATGGACCTGTTCGGGATCCGCGCGTGGCGGGGGCAGGCTTCCTGGCCGGATCTGCGCCGGCTGATACCCGGAGCGCTCATCGGCATCGCGCTCGGCACCTTCGCCTTCGGGCTGCTATCGGACCGGGTGGTGAAGGGGGTGGTGGGATTCATCGCCGTGGCCTTCACCCTCGACCGGGTGCTGCGGCGCGGGCGGCGCGCTCACGACGGCGCTCCGCCCGGGGCGGGAGCATGGATCTGGGGCGCGGCCTCGGGCTTCACCAGCACCCTGTCCCACGCGGGTGGTCCGCCGCTGCTGGTCTACCTGCTCGGGCGCGAAATGCCGCGGCGGGTCTTCGTCGCCACCTCGGTCTTCTTCTTCGCCGCCATCAATGCGGCCAAGCTGCCCTTCTACCTGGGACTCGGGCTCTTCACCCGCGACACCCTCATCGCCTCGGCGATCCTGTTGCCCTTGGTGCCCCTGGGGGTGTGGATGGGAATGCGGCTGCTCGCGCGCATCCCCGAGCGCCCCTTCTACCTCTTCGCCACCGCGATGCTGGGCGTATCGGGCCTGAAGCTCCTGTGGGACGCGCTCGCCCCGTAGCCCGGATGGAGTGCAACGAAATCCGGGGATCACGTCGCAGCCCGCTCCGCCGCCCCGGATTCCGCCGGGGCTCGATCCGGGCTACGACGGTCGCGGAAGCGCGTCACTTGCCGTTCAACAGCTCCACCGCATAGCGCGCGATCATGCCTTCCTCGTTGGTCGGCACCACGGCCACGGCCACGCGGCTCTGTGCCGATTCGATGCGCAGTGCACCGGCGGTATTGGCGGCCGAATCGATCTCGATGCCCAGCCAGCGGGACAGTGCGGCGACCTTCTCGCGCACCGGCGCGGCGTGCTCGCCGATGCCGCCTGTGAAGACCAGCGCATCCAGCCCGCCCGCAGCAGCGGCCAGGGAACCCAGCTCGCGCGCGATGCGGTAGCAGAAGAGCTCCACCGCCTCGTGGGCCGACGGCGCGTCCGAGGCGAGGAGCGTGCGCATGTCGTGGCTGATGCCCGACACGCCCAGCAGGCCCGACTCCTTGTACAGCAGGTTGGTCAGCGCCTTGGCGTCCATACCCTTCTCGGTCATGAGGTAGAGCAGCACGCCCGGATCGATGCTGCCGGTGCGGGTACCCATCATCAGTCCCTCCACCGCGGTGAAGCCCATGGTCGAGGCGACGCTCTTCCCGTCGCGCAGGGCGCACATGGAGGCGCCGTTGCCCAGGTGGGCGATCACCACCGCCCCCCTGGCGCGCTCGCCGATCACCTCGGGGAGTTGCCGTGAGACGTAGTCGTACGACAGCCCGTGGAAGCCGTAGCGCTTCACCCCCTCCGCGGTGATCGCCCGCGGCAGCGCGAAGGCCTGCGCCACCGGCGGCTGGGTGCGGTGGAAGGCGGTATCGAAGCATCCCACCTGCGGGATGTGGGGCATCAGCGCCGCGACCGCCCGCACCGCGCGCAGGTTGTGCGGCTGGTGCAGCGGGGCGAGGGGCACGAAGGCGTCCAGGTCCCGCAGCACGGCTTCATCGAGCAGCACCGGCGCGCTGTAGCGCTCGCCGCCGTGCACGATACGGTGGCCGGCGGCGATGATCTCGAGCCCGACCTCCTGGGTATCCAGCCAGGCGAAGAGGTGGTCGAGGGCCGCGCGGTGTTGCTCGCTCTGGCCGGCGACGCTCTTCACCGCCTCCTGGAAGCGCGCCCCGTTCAAGGTCTTGGCGGACAGTACCGGGGTCGCCCCGATGCCTTCGATCTGGCCCGAGATCACCGGGATCGCGTCGAGCTCCGGCTCGCACTCGAAGAGCGCGAACTTGAGGCTGCTGGAGCCCGCATTCAGTACGAGAACGGCTTTCATCCGAGCAGCGCCTCGCGCTTCTTGTGCGCCATGAGCTGTGCGATGGCGCAGGACGCGGCGCGCGTCTCGGCCGTGTCGGCGCGGCTGGTCAGCACGATGGGCACCCGCGCGCCCAGCACCACGCCGGCCATCAGCGCGTCGCCCAGGTACTCGAGCTGCTTGGCGAGCATGTTGCCCGACTCGAGATCCGGCACCACCAGGATGTCGGCCTTGCCGGCGACCGGCGACACGATGCCCTTGGTCTTGGCGGCCACCAGCGACACCGCGTTGTCGAAGGCGAGCGGGCCGTCGAGGAGGCCGCCCTTGATCTGCCTGCGGTCGGCCATCTTGCACAGCGCGGCGGCGTCGATCGTCGAGCGGATCTTGGGCGTGACGGTCTCGACCGCCGACAGGATCGCCACCAGCGGCTGGGGCACCCCCAGCATCTGGGCGAGCTCGATGGCGTTCTGGATGATGTCGGCCTTCTCCTCGAGGGTGGGCTCGATGTTGATCGCCGCATCGGTGATCAGCAGCGGATGCGGGTAGGTCGGCACGTCGGCGAGGAAGACGTGGCTGATCCGGCGCGCGGTGCGCAGGCCGCCGACCTTGGCGACCACCGCCCCCATCAGCTCGTCGGTGTGGAGCGACCCCTTCATCAGCGCCTCCACCACTCCGTCGCGCGCGAGCGCCACGGCGGTTTCGGCGGACGCATGGCTGTGGGGCACGTCCACGATGCGGAAGCCCTTGAGGGAGAGCCCCTCCTGCTCGGCCACCGCGCGGATCTTCGCCTCCGGCCCCACCAGCACCGGGTCGACCAGCCCCGCCGCGGCGGCCTGGAGCGGGCCGCGCAGGGACTCGGCGTCGCACGGATGAGCCACGGCGATGGGGATGGGGCTCATGCCGGCGGTGATGGAGAGCAGGTGCCGATAGCGCAGCTCGCGATCGGAGATGGTGACCTCGGGCAGATGCACGCGCAGGCGCTTGACCTTCTCGGTGGGAGCCTGCACCTCGGCCGTGCCGTCGATGACGCGCAACCCGTCCTGGTTCACCGCCAGGCAGTCGAACACGATGTGGTGATTGTGCTCGTACTTCTCGCGGCAGGTCACCGTGATGGTGAGCGTGTCGCCGATGGTGATCGGCCGCCAGAAATTGAGGCTTTGCGAGACGTAGACGGTGCCCGGCCCGGGAAACTCGGTGCCGAGGATGGAGGAGATCAGCGTGCTCCCCCACATGCTGTGGCCGACCACCTCGCGAAACTGGCTGGAGCGGGCGTACTCGGTGTCGACGTGGGTCGGGTTGACGTCCCCCGACATGATCGCGAACAGATGGATGTCGTCCGGGCGCAGGGTGCGCACCAGTTGGGCGTGGTCGCCTACCTGGATCTCGTCGAAGGTGCGGTTCTGAATGAACTGGGGGACTGCCTGGTCCATGGTGGATCTCACTGTGGAAAACAGGGGATTTCGGCATTCTAGCCGCGGTGCAGCAAATTATTCCGTAGAATTCCGACACGTTGTTTGCGCTGCAGCAAAGGACATGCGCGAAAGGCCGGAGTGCTCCGGCCGGGGCGCATGGGGGCGCATGTTAGAATCGCCGCCGAAACGAACCGCACCGGGGACCCCGATGGAAGTCATCATTCTGGCCGCCGGGCAGGGCAAGCGGATGCGCTCGGCCCTGCCCAAGGTCTTGCAGCCGATCGCCGGTCGGCCGATGTTGCAGCACGTGGTCGCCGCGGCGCGCGCCTTGTCGCCGCGGATCGTCTGCGTGGTCTACGGCCATGGGGGCGAGGTGGTGCGCGAGCGCATCGCCGATCCCGAGCTCGCCTGGGCGAAGCAGGAGCCGCAGCTGGGCACCGGCCACGCCGTGCAGCAGGCCCTGCCGCATCTCGTCGACGGAGATTCCGCCCTGGTGCTCTACGGCGACGTGCCGCTGATCGGCGCCGCCACCCTGCGCCGCCTGCAGACCGCAGCCGGCGCCGACCGTCTGGCGCTCCTTACCGTCGAGCTCGACGACCCTACCGGCTATGGCCGCATCCTGCGCGACGAGGCCGGGCGCGTCGTCCGCATCGTCGAGCACAAGGACGCGACCGAGGACGAGCGGCGCGTGCGCGAGGTGAACACCGGCATCCTGGTGGCGCCGGTGGCGCGGCTGCGCGACTGGCTCGGACGCATCGGCAACGACAACGCCCAGGGCGAGTACTACCTCACCGACATCATCGCCCTGGCGGTGGCGGAAGGCGTCGAGGTCGCCACGGTGCAGCCCGACGCGGTGTGGGAGACCCTGGGCGTGAACAGCAAGCCGCAGCTCGCCGAGCTCGAGCGCATCCACCAGCGGAACATCGCCCAGCGGCTGATGGAGGAGGGCGTCACCGTCCTGGACCCCTCCCGAATCGATGTGCGCGGCGAGCTCACCGTAGGACGCGACGTGGAGATCGACGTGGGCTGCGTCTTCGAGGGGCAGGTGGAGCTCGGCGACGACGTGCGCATCGGCGCCCACTGCGTGGTGAAGAATGCCCGCCTGGGCGCCGGCACCCGGCTCGCGCCCTTCTCCCACGTGGAGGACACGGCCACCGGGCGCGCCTGCGTGATCGGCCCCTATGCCCGCACCCGCCCCGGCACCGTGCTCGGCGACGACGTGCATCTGGGCAACTTCGTAGAGGTGAAAAACAGCGCCATCGCCGACCACTCCAAGGCGAACCACCTCGCCTACGTGGGCGACGCGGACGTGGGCGAGCGGGTGAACATCGGCGCCGGCACCATCACCTGCAACTACGACGGCGCCAACAAGTATCGCACGGTGATCGAAGACGACGCCTTCATCGGCTCCGACACCCAGCTCGTGGCGCCGGTCCGTGTGGGCCGCGGCGCGACGCTGGGCGCCGGCACTACCCTCACCAAGGACGCCCCGGCGGGTCAGCTCACCGTGTCGCGCGCCCGCCAGGTGAGTCTCGCCGGCTGGCAGCGGCCGGTGAAAACCAAGAAATAGCGAGGAATCCCCCAAGATGTGCGGCATCGTCACTGCGATCGCGACGCGTAACGTCGTTCCCGTTCTTCTCGAAGGCCTGCGCAAGCTCGAATACCGCGGCTACGACTCGGCCGGTCTGGCAGTCCTGAACGGCGGCTTGCACCGCCTGCGCGCCGCCGGCCGGGTGGCCGACCTCGCCGCGCGCGCCGAGGGCCTCTCCGCCGACATCGGCATCGCCCACACCCGCTGGGCCACCCACGGCGTGCCCTCCGAGCGCAACGCACACCCGCATATTTCGGAAGGGCTCGCGGTGGTGCACAACGGCATCATCGAGAACTTCGAGGCCATCAAGCGCGACCTCGAGGGCCGCGGATACCGCTTCGAGTCGGAGACCGACACCGAGGCCATCGCCCACCTCGTCCACAGCAAGCTCCAGACGACGCCCGATCTCTTCGAGGCGGTGCGGCTCGCCTGCCTCGACCTGGTCGGCGCCTACGCCATCGGCGTGCTCGCCGAGGCCGAACCTACCCGCGCCATCGTCGCGCGGCGGGGGTCCCCGCTGCTCCTGGGCGTGGGCGAGGACGGCATGTTCGCCGCTTCCGACACCGCCGCGCTGCTCCAGGTCACCCGCAACGTGGTCTATCTCGAAGACGGCGATGTGGCCGAGCTCACCCGCACCGCCTACCGCATCGTGCGGCCCGACGGCGAGCCGGTGGAGCGTCCGGTGCACGTGTCGAGCCTGTCCGCCGACGCGGTCGAGCTGGGCCAGTTCCGCCATTACATGCAGAAGGAGATCTTCGAGCAGCCGCAGGCGCTGGCCAACACGCTCGAGCTCATCGCGGGCGGCGGCTCGGTGAGCCCGCAGCTCTTCGGCAGCCAGGCGGCCGAGGTGCTCGGCGGCGTGCGCCGGGTGCTGGTGCTCGCCTGCGGGACCAGCTATCACGCGGGCCTCGTGGCGCGCTACTGGCTGGAATCGGTGGCGAAGCTGCCGTGCACTGTCGAGATCGCCAGCGAATACCGCTACCGCGAGTCGGTGCCCGACGGGGAGACCCTGGTGGTCGTGATCTCCCAGTCCGGCGAGACCGCCGACACGCTCGCGGCGCTCAAGCACGCCAAGTCCCTCGGCATGACCCGCACGCTCGCCGTTTGCAACGTGCCCGAGTCCGCCATCGTGCGCGAGGCCGCGCTTCGCTTCATCACCCGCGCCGGCCCCGAGATCGGCGTCGCCTCCACCAAGGCCTTCACCACCCAGCTCGCGGCGCTCGCGCTGCTCACACTCGCGCTCGCCAAGCTCAACGGCCGGCTTTCGGAAGCCGACGAGGACCGCTACCTCGCCGCGCTGCGCCACCTTCCGGTGGCAGTGAAGAAGGTGCTCGAGCTCGAGCCCGACATCGAACGCTGGGCGCAGCGCTTCGCCGGCAAGCAGCACGCGCTCTTCCTCGGTCGCGGGCGGCACTGGCCGATCGCGATGGAAGGAGCGCTCAAGCTCAAGGAGATCTCCTACATCCACGCCGAGGCCTACGCCGCCGGCGAGCTCAAGCACGGCCCGCTGGCGCTGGTCGACCGCGACATGCCGGTCATCGCCATCGCGCCCAACGACGAACTCCTGGAGAAGCTCAAGTCCAACCTCCAGGAAGTGCGCGCCCGCGGCGGCGAGCTCTACGTCTTCGCCGACGCCGGCTGCGAGATCCCGGAGTCGGAGGGCGTCCACATCCTCCACATGCCCGAGCACTACGGCATGCTCTCGCCGGTGCTGCACGTGGTGTCGCTGCAGCTGCTCTCCTACCACGCCGCGCTGGTGAAGGGCACCGACGTGGACAAGCCGAGGAACCTCGCCAAGAGCGTGACGGTGGAGTAGCGCGGGGCGGGCGCGAGTTGCGATTGTTCCTTGCCATTAAAGTCGAAAACGTGGCAACAAGGTCGGAAACGCCCGGCATGTAGCCGGGCGTTTTCGTTCGGGAGGCTGTTCTCCGAAATCCGCTCCTGGGAGCGGGCGGAACCTTGCCACCAAATGGGGAATCACGCGGGTCGGCGACTGTTCGTAGCTCGGCCGGTGCTGCCTGTCGGGCGATGAGCCATGACCGACTCGGATCGGCCACGAGCGGTCCATCGTCTACGACCCGAGCTGGGCAGTCGAACGGCACCTGTGTTCACACAGCTGACCCTTGCCATCGTCCTGCGCTCGTCTCGTCGCCGACCGAAACCGCCGTTCGGCTCCCTGGGAGAGACCGGGCGCAGCTCACCGCCGCCATTCGGCGCGCTCCGAGCATGGAGCGGCACGCCAGCTTTCGGCGGAACTGGGGGCCATGGCGAGATGTTGCGGGCCTGCGTTGCTGCACGCCCGCAAAGATCCGGTTTGCTTTGCGGCCAAATGGCGCGTATGGGGGACCGCGGTGATTTCCAGGTAGTGTTGCAGCCTCGTCGGTTCAGTTCCCGCAATTCTGCGGCGACACCCCCAACCTCGCCTCACCCTCGCGATCTCGCTCCCGACGACGACGAAGATCTCTTCGCCCACTTGTCTGCGGTTCGATCCCACGGTCTCGAGCCCCTCGTTAAGGACCAGCGGGTATGTTTCGACGTACCGAGCGGCGCCCCAGGAAAAACGGGCGGGCAGCCGGAATCGGGCATTGCCGTCCTGTCCTACGAAACGCCCGCTATTGCGCATCACCGCTTGCCCTCGCACCTTGTTCATCGCCCATGACACGGCTTCCGAATACTGCCCGGAGCGCTTCGACAAGAACCTGAATCTCCATGGCCTGAGCGAGCATGGGGTCGAAGAGCGATGGAGCAGTGAGGAAGGCGGCGTCGTCGGTCTCACTGACCAGGTCACGCTGGCAGACGCGATCAGGGTTGCCGCCTATGCGCCGGCTCCGTCTTCTTACGGTTCGTGCTACGGATTCGCGCCGGCCGCTTGATTCGCGCCTCATCGGCACCGAAACGGCGACAGGCTCACGATCGGTGCCGATTGGAAGGCCGATGTGGTGTCTCGGCGATTCGCGTCTTCGCTTGGTTGCCGGTCCGGACTTGGTCCCACGGCACAAGGCGCTCGCACCAGCGTGGATAGTGGCGATCTTGTTTGCTATTTCCTGCGATGTGGCGCATAGTGCATGGAGCGATCTTCAAGCAGTGTTTTTGTTGTCCGGTTCAGTTTCCGCGTCCCTCGCGGAAATCCTCCCTTCATCACCCGCCGTCTTGATCTTCGCCCCACCCAGGGGTCGTCCCCTTTCTTTTGTTTTTTTCAGGATGTTCAAGACATGGCAACAGGTACTGTGAAGTGGTTTAACGATTCCAAAGGTTTCGGTTTCATTACGCCGGAAAATGGCGGCGAGGATCTCTTCGCTCATTTCTCCGCAATCCAGGGATCGGGATTCAAGACTCTTACGGAAGGTCAGCGGGTCGAATTCGACATCACCCGGGGCGCCAAGGGGCAACAGGCGTCGAACATTCGCGCCGCTGCCTGAGTTAGGAACCTCGCACGGCGTCTTCGCCGTGCCGGCCATCTGCTTGGGATGACGCCAGGCAGACGGCCCCGTTCTCAACTCCCGGAAAAAACCCGACCTTGGTCGGGTTTTTTCTTTCCGGCCTTCGGTGGAGAGCTACTCATGGCAAGGGAAGGCTTGCTCGAAACGAATGGCACAGTGCACGAAATGCTGTCCGATGCCCGCCGTCGCATCACGCTGTTCCGCCATATCGAGGGGCTTGCACCGGCTGCTCCTCGGCAGCGACGGCGTTAACGGTTCTTGCCGGCAAGCCCGTCTCGCCTGGACGGGATTGCGGCATACCGAGCCTGCGGCCGCCGCGCTCTCCATCAATATTTGTCCGCGACGTGTATCCTCGCCTCTACCGGGGGGCTATATTTGGACTTGGCGCGCCTGCACTTGCGTGGACCTTTGAATAGAGGGCTGAACAGGGCAGTCCCCTTC
>DYFV01000068.1 GCA_020725025.1 Azoarcus sp. | reverse complement strand
CAACGTTATATGGCGGAGTGTCCCGCCCTCTCCGCCAGAACATCCAAAAAGAGCGGCCTTTGGCCGCTCTTTTTTTTCGGTCCCGCCCCCATTTCGAGCCGGGTCCATGTCGCGCGCCGGACCCGGCCCTCGATTCCGAAAACGGAGAATTCGCGCTCCGACATTCCTGCCGTCGAGAATCGTTCCAAATAAACCTGCTGCGCAAGTGGGTTGCCCGGCATCCAGCGATTCGGTATATGTCCAGGACATTCATGGGTTTGCGGGGCCGGCCCTCCGGCTACCTGGATCAGGTATGCATCTGGACTGGTTCTTGCTCTTCTACGGCGTCCAAGCTGATCTTTTTTGGAGAAAGCCGTCGTGAAGTACAAGGACCTTCCCATCATCGGCAAGCTGAGCGCCATCCTCGCCGTCGGCGCGTTCGGCATGCTCGCCGGGCTCGCACTGCTCCTCCTCCACGAGCGCTCCGCGATGTACGACGATCGGATAAAGGACGTGCGCACGCTGGTCGAGCAGGCCATGACCGTGGCGCGCGTCCATCACGGCTACGCCCAGAGCGGCGTCATGTCGGAGGAGGCGGCGAAGGAGCGGGCAGCGGACATCATTGCCGGGATGCGCCACGGCAATGGCGACTATTTCTGGATTCAGGACACGAAGGCGCGCCTCGTGATGCACCCGATCAAGCCCGAGCTGAACGGGAAGGATATGTCCGATTTCGCGGACCCCGCGGGCAAGCAGGTGTTCGCCGAGTTCGCCCGTGTCGCGAGCGCGGAGGAGGGCGGCGGAGAGATCGAGTACCTGTGGCCCAAGCCGGGCGAGCGTGAGCCCCAGCCCAAGGTCTCGAACGTGAAGCTCTTCGCCCCGTGGGGTTGGGTGATCGGCACCGGCGCGTACACGGACGACATCGAGGCCGCGTTCCGCGCCCGCGCGCTCGTCGAGGGCGGCGGGATGCTGGCGTGCATGGTCCTGACCGGCATCCTGCTCTTCGTCGTCTCGCGCCGCTACATCTCGGGGCCGGTCGAGGCGCTGCGGGCGCTGATGCACCGCGTCGAGACCGAGCGCAACCTGACCCTGCGCAGCAACGCTGCAAGCAGGGATGAGATCGGACAGGCCGGCAGCTCGCTCGATCGCCTGATGGAATACCTGCGCGAAAGCCTCAACCTGATGTCGCGGGGCGCCCAGGAGGTGGCCGCGGCCTCCGAGCAGCTCGCCTCGGCGGCCACCCAGGTGCGCCGGGGAAGCGAGGAGCAGAGCGGCTCCGCGTCGTCGATGTCGGCGGCGGTCGAGGAGATTACCGTCAGCATCGCGCATGTCTCGGACAATACGCAGCAGGTGCGCGAGTTCGGGGAGCTCGGCTTTCGGCAGCAGCAGGAGAGCGCGAAGAGCGTCCGCGCGCTCGAGTCGGAGCTCGCGCACGTGCAGGATGCGGTGAGTCGAATGGAGACGACCATGCAGGAGTTCCTGAACGACGCCCGGGCGATCTCCAGCCTGACGCAGCAGGTGCGTGAGATCTCGGAGCAGACGAACCTGCTCGCCCTCAATGCCGCCATCGAGGCTGCGCGCGCCGGCGAACAGGGGCGCGGGTTCGCGGTGGTCGCCGACGAAGTGCGCAAGCTCGCCGAGAAGTCCGCGCATTCGGCCACCGAGATCGACCAGGTGACCAAGGCCGTCAGCGAGAAGAGCACCACCGTCGAGGTCGCGATGGCGGCCGGCAACGCCAGCCTGACCACCGCCCGGGAGCTGATGAACCAGGTGAGCCAGGTCCTCCAGGAGGCCGAGTCGGCGGCGATCCGGACCCGCACCGGGCTCAACGACATCTCTTCCGCCATGTCGGAGCAGTCGTCGGCGACGACGTCCATCGCCAAGAGCGTCGAGCAGATCGCCGAGATGGCGGAGGAGAACAGCGCCGCCGCGGTGCAGACGTCGGACGCTGCCGAGCGGCTGCACCAGCTCGCTCACGAGCTCAAACAGGAGATCCAGCGCTTCCGGCTGAACGACGGCTCGAGCGGGGCCGCCGTCCCGCGCGGGGACCGGGCAGCCGCCGCAGGGTGGACCGACGAGCCGCGTCTGCCGACGCCGGGCACGGGCGCGCTCTTTCCGCAGCCGGCGGCCGGACGCGCCTGACGCTCGCGCCGCCCGCGGCGTTTCTTTCCGCGCATGGCGAGCCGCGCTGCCCGGTACGGTCGGGGCAAGGATGTTGCGGTGCGAAATCCGTCACGCTTCCTTCACGACTGCACTGGTAGATTGGCCCGGTAGGGCGCCGCCGCCCGTGTGGCGTGCTGCGTTCTGGCGCGCCTGAAAGTCCGGGGCGTGCCGGCATCGCTTGTTTCATTGCCGGAGCGGAGTATGGAGCCCCGATGGAATCCTTGAGCCACCTGATCTACGCGAGCGCCGCGCGCAAGGCCTCGAGCGTCGAGGCGCTCAAGGCCTTGCTGGAGCAGTCGCGCCGACGGAACGCCGAGCTTGCCGTGACCGGCATGCTGCTCTACGTGGAGGGGAGCTTCTTCCAGGTCATCGAGGGTGGAACGTCGGCGATCGACCGGCTGTACGCGGACATCGAGGCCGACGGCCGCCACACCGGCCTGACCTTGATCATCCGCGAATCGATCGCCCGGCGCGCGTTCGGCGACTGGAGCATGGGCTGCGTGCTGGCCACGCGCGACGAGCTGGCGAGCATTCCGGGGCTCAACGATTTCTTTACCGCCGGCTCCTGCCTGACGAGCATCGATGCCGGACGCGCCAGCAGGCTTCTCGCCGCATTCAGCGCCGGACGCTGGCGGACGCGCCTCGCCGAATTCGACGAGACCTGCGCCTACGGAGCTCATGGACGGTAGGCAGCGGCTCCACGAGCATGTTTCGCGAGCGTACTCGTTCGCCTTTCAGCCCATCGTCGACGTCGCCGCCCGGCGCATCGCGTCTCACGAGGCGCTGATCCGCGGTCGGGCGGGCGAGTCGGCCGCGAGCGTCCTCGGCTCCGTTCCCGCCGGCGAGCTGTACCGCTTCGACGAGGAGAGCCGTGTCGTGGCCCTCGAGCTCGCAGCTGGCATCGGCTTCGACGGCCAGCTCAATCTGAACTTCCTTCCGCGCGGGCTCGAAGCCTCGGAGACCGCGGTCACGAGCACCGTCGAGGCGGCGCACCGGTGCGGCGTGGGCCCCGGGCGCATCGTCCTGGAGGTCACGGAAGGCGAGGTGATCGGCAACGCGGCCCGTTTCGCCCAGGCGATGGATGCGTACCGCTGTCTCGGCGTGCGCGTGGCGATCGACGACTTCGGCGCTGGTTACGCGGGGCTGAACCTGCTCGCGGATTTCCAGCCCGACGCCGTCAAGCTCGACATGAACCTGGTGCGCGGCATCGCCGGCCGCGGCCCGCGCCAGGCCATCGTCCGGGCCGTGGCCCAGGCGTGTTTCGATCTCGGCATCGAACTCGTCGCCGAGGGGGTGGAGACGCTCGACGAGTATCGCTGGCTGGCGGGGGAGGGCATTTGTCTCTTTCAGGGCTACCTCTTCGCCCGGCCGGCATTCGAACGCCTGCCGGCGGCGAATCTTCCGTCTGCCGCGAAGTAGAGCGGCGGCGCCCGGACGGATTCGTTCCGGGGCCGTCGCGATACATGACGGCTATCGCGATGCCGGGCCTACCGGTTCCGGGGTAACCCGACCCTTGACAGGCCTTCCCGGGTAACCCAGATTGGGGCGTCCGCCTTGCCGGTCTTCGACCGATCCCCATGCCCGTCTCCGGTGTTCCTGGTGTCCGCCTCACACTCGAGCGCACGCGTTCGCGGCCGAAGCTGCTCGCATGGGCCGTCCTGGCGATCTCGCTCGCGGCCACCTTCGGGTTCTGGCGGGCGCTGGTCGCCGAGGTGGAGGGGGAGGCTCGGGCGCGCTTCGACTTCCGGGCAGGGGAGATTCACCATGCCCTGCAGGAGCGGATGCGGGTCCACGTCCAGGTGCTCAGAGGCGGCGTCGCGCTCTTTCACGCATCGGAAACCGTGACGCGGCCGATGTGGCGGCGCTACGTCGCGGGCCTGGACGTCGAGCGCGACTACCCGGGGATCCTCGGCATCGGCTTTTCGAAGCGGCTGGAGCCGCAGGAGCTCGACGAACATGTCCGGCGCGTCCGTGCCGAAGGCTTTCCCGACTACACGGTGACGCCGCCGGGAGAGCGGGAGGTCTATACCAGCATCGTCTATCTCGAGCCCTTTGCAGGGCGCAACCTCAGGGCGTTCGGCTTCGACATGTTCTCGGAGCCGGTTCGCAGGGCTGCCATGGTGACGGCCCGCGATACGGCCGAGCCGGCACTGTCGGGGAAGGTGCAGCTGGTGCAGGAAACCGACGTGGACATCCAGCCGGGGTTTCTGATTTACCTGCCCGTGTATCGCGAGGGCGGCGTGCCGTCCTCCGTAGCCGAACGGCGCGAGGCGCTCGTGGGGTACGTGTACAGTCCCTTCCGGGTGCACGACCTGATGCGGGGCATCCTCGGCAACAGCCTGCCCGACGTGGACCTGGAGATCTACGACGGAGCCGACCCGGCTCCGGAAGATCGTCTCTACTCGAGCCTCGGCCCCGGGGGAGCGCAGGATGGCGGGGAGCCGTCCCGCTACGTGGACGACACCCGGATGGTCGTTCACGGTCGTCCCTGGCTGGTGCGCATCTCCTCCCAACCGGCGTTCGAGGCTTCGCTGGACCAGGACAAGCCGGGCATGGTCCTCGCCGGCGGGCTGCTCGTCAGCGTGCTGTTCTTCGCCATCACCTGGTCGCTGGCCACCACCCGGGAGCGGGCTCTGGCCCTGGCCGGACGCATGAATTCGGCCCTACGGGAGAGCGAGGAGCGCCTTCGAAGGGCGCATGACGGGCTCGAGAGGCGGGTGGAGCTTCGGACCACCGAGCTCCGGCAGACCAACGAGCAACTGCGCGACGCCCTCGCGCTCAACGCGTCGATCGTCTCCACTTCCCTGCTCGGCATCCTCGCCTGCCGCGCCGACGGCAGCTGCGTGCTGGCGAACCAGGCGGCCGCGACCCTCCTCGGCGTCGAGGCGGAGGCGCTGGAACGGGACGGTCTCGCGCAGATTCCCATATGGCAGGAGGCCGATCTCGGGAGCCGGATCCGGGAGGTCCTGGAAACGGGCAGGCCTCAGCACCTCGAGCTGCGGGCCGCATCGGGCAGGGAGATCTGGCTCGATTGCTTCCTGGTGCCATTCTCCAACCAGGGCGAACGGCAGACCCTCGTCACCCTGGTGGACATTCGTGCCGAGAAGCAGGCCATTCAAGGCTTGCGCGAGAGCGAGGCGAAGTTTCGGGGCGTGCTGGAAAGCGCGGCCGACGGGGTCCTCATGGTCGATGCCGGGGGCGTGGTCGTGCTCGCGAACCCCATGGCCGAGCACATGTTCGGCTACGAGCCCGGCACGCTGACCGGGACGTCGATCGATGAACTGGTTCCGGAAGCCAGCCGTGGCCAGCACGCCGCGCACCGCGAGCGCTACCGCCTGGCGCCGAGGCCGAGGGTGATGGGGACGGTCGTGAACGTCTGCGCCCGGCGCAAGGACGACTCGGAATTCCCCGCGGACGTCAGCATCAGCCCCTTCCAGTCGGCCGAAGGACTGTTGATCACGGCCGTGGTGCGCGACGTTTCGGAGCGCCGGCGGGCCGAGGCGGAGCTGCGGCTGAGACAGCGGGCGATCGAATCGAGCAGCAACGGCATCATGATCACCGACGCCGTCCTTCCCGAGCATCCCATCACGTACGTCAATCTGGCTTTCGAGCGCATCACCGGCTATCCGGCAGGCGAGGCCGTGGGCCGAAACGGGCGCTTTCTGCTCGGCGACGACTTCGACCAGCTCGACCTGGAAGGCATTCGCGCAGCCTTGCGGGAAAGGCGGGAGGGGAGCGCCGTCCTGCGCTGCCGCCGCAAGGACGGCCGGCTGTTCTGGAACGAGCTGAACGTCGCCCCCGTCTGTGACGAGTCCGGACAGGTCACGCACTTCATCAGCGTCATGACCGACGTGACGGAGCGCAAGCAGTACGAGGCGCAGCTCGAGCATCAGATGACGCACGACACGCTCACCGGGCTCGCCAACCGGGTGCTGCTGCGGGACCGGCTGGAGCAGGGTCTGGCGCAGGTGTCGCGCTCGGGCGGATTCCTGATGGTGATCGTGATCGACCTGGACCGTTTCACCCTGATCAACGAAACCCTGGGGCACGGCTGCGGCGACGAGCTGATCTGCCTCATGGCCAGGCGCCTGAGCGAATGCGTGCGTGAAGGCGACACGGTGGCGCGCATCGGGGGGGACAATTTCGTGCTCGTCCTGCAGGCGATCGCCCAGGCGGACGAGGCGACGACCGTGGCCCAACGCATCCTGCAGCACCTCGCACAGCCGGTGATTCTCGGGGGCAGGGAGCTCTTCATCACCGCGAGCCTCGGCGTGAGCCTCTCGGGTCGCGACGGGGATAGCGCCGAGACGCTGCTGAAAGCCGCCGATGCGGCGATGCACCGGACGAAGTCCGAAGGCGGCAACCGGTTCTCCTTCTTCAGCCGGGAAATGAACAGCCGTGCCCAGATGCATCTGGACCTGGAAGCGGACCTGCGCCGGGCGCTCGACCGGGGGGAGCTGCTGCTGCACTATCAGCCCAAGGTCGATCTGCGCAGCGGTGCGATCACCGGCATGGAGGCTCTGGTGCGCTGGGAGCATCCGGAGAAAGGGCTGGTTCCGCCGAGCGAGTTCATCCCGCTGGCCGAGGAGACCGGGCTCATCGTGCCCGTCGGGCAGTGGGTCCTGGCGGCGGCCTGCCGACAGAACGCGGACTGGCAACGGCAGGGCATCCCGGTGCGGCCGATCGCGGTGAACCTGTCGGTCCGGCAGTTCCGCGAGGCCGGGCTGCTCGCCAGCGTGGAGGACGTCCTTCGCCGTTGCGAGCTCGCTCCGCACCTGCTGGAGTTCGAGGTGACCGAGAGCATGCTCGTGGACAACGAAGCGCAGGCGATCTCGGTGCTGCAGGACCTCAAGGCCCTCGGGATCGCGCTTGCCCTCGACGACTTCGGCACCGGCTATTCGTCGCTCGCATATCTCAAGCGGCTGCCCATCGACAAGCTCAAGATCGACCGTTCCTTCGTACGCGACGTCACCACCGATCCCGACGATGCCACCATCGCCAATAGCGTGATCGCGCTGGCCCACGGCATGCAGCTGCGGGTCGTGGCGGAGGGGGTGGAGACCGAGGCTCAGCTCTGCTATCTCCGGGCCCATGCCTGCGACGAGATCCAGGGCTATTACTTCAGCCGGCCGGTTCCTGCAGAGGAGATGGCGCGCCTGCTGGCGGACGGTCGCACCCTCGGGCTGCGACCCGGTCCGGCCGACGAGCGCGTGCTGCTTCTGGTGGACGACGAGCCCCACATCCTGAGCGCGCTGCATCGGGTGTTCATGCGGGATGGCTACCGGGTCCTCGCCACGACCGAACCCAACGAGGCGTTCAACCTGCTCGCGCAGAACAAGGTGCAAGTCGTGATCAGCGATCAGCGCATGCCGGCGATGAGCGGCACCGAATTCCTCAGCCGGGTCAAGGTGATCCACCCGCAGACGGTGCGGATGATCCTGTCGGGCCACGCCGACATGCAGGCTGTCATCGACGCGATCAACAAGGGGGCGGTGTACCGCTTCCTGACCAAGCCCTGGGACGACGACGAACTGCGGCGCATCGTGCGCGAGGTCTTCGAGGGCTTGTCCCGCAATCGGCACGCAGCCTGAGATGGGACCTGGGAGTCGTGCTGTCCGGTCGCGCCGGCATCAGGCCGCCCGCCGTAGGCACCAGTCCTCAAACTCCTCCGCCGGCAGCGGATGGGCGAAGTGGAAGCCCTGGGCGTGGCGGCAGGCGCGTTTGCGCAGGAAGGCGATGTGCTTTTCCGATTCGACGCCCTCTGCCACGAGGTCCAGGCCCAGGGAGCGGGCCATGGCGATGATGGCCTCCAGGATGGCGATGCTTCCCCGGTCGCGCTGTTGGCGCCCGATCTCCTTCACGAAGGAGCGGTCCAGCTTGAGGATGTCGAGCGGTAGCCGGCTGAGCTGGCTGAGGCTGGAGTGGCCCGTCCCGAAATCGTCCAGGGCCACCTTGACGCCGTGCCCGCGCAGGCCGCGCAGGACCTCGGCAACGCTGTCGATGTTGCTCATGGCGGTGCTCTCGGTGATCTCCAGGCGCAGGTCGCGGGGGCTGATCCCCGCAAGGTCGATGGTCTGGGTGACGCGCCGGACGAAGTCGGTCCGGCGGAACTGCAGGGCGGAGATATTGACCGCGACCGGGAATTCGGGGAGGCCGTGCTCGCGCCAGTCGCGCAGGCACCGGCAGGCTTCCTCCAGGGTCCACCTGCCCAGCGCGTCGATGTAACCCGCCGTCTCGGCCACCGGGATGAACTGCTCCGGCCCGAGCTTCATGGCCGGCCAGCGGATGAGCGCCTCGGCGGCCACCAGCGCGCCCGTCCTGAGGTCGACCACGGGCTGGAAGTGCAGGGTGAATTCGTGGTCTGCGAGCGCGCGCGGAAGGCGGCTCTCGACCCTGAGGGCCTCGTCGGCGCGAGCGTTGAGCTCGGGACGGAAGAACTGGAAAGTGTTGCGTCCGCCCGCCTTCGCCTGGTACATCGCCGTGTCCGCGTTGCGGATCAGCGCGTCGACGCCCGCAGCGTCCTGGGGGAACAGGCTGATGCCGATGCTGGGCGAGCTGTGCAACTCGAGACCCATGACGCGATAGGGTTCGCCGAGCGCGTGCAGGACGTTGAGGGCGACCTTGGTCGCGTCCTCTTCGCCCCGGATCTGGTTGAGCACCACGAGGAACTCGTCGCCGCCCAGCCGCCCGACCAGATCCTCGCCGCGCAGCGTGGTCGATAGCCGTTTGGCGACCTCCTTGAGCACCGCGTCGCCCACGTTGTGCCCGTAGGTATCGTTGATCGGCTTGAAGCGGTCGAGGTCGACGAACAGGAAGGCGACGCCGCTCCCGCTGCGTTGCGCCTGCACCAGCAGGTGCGCCGCGAACTCGTGGAGCAGGGCGCGGTTGGGCAGGCCGGTGAGGCCGTCGTGCTGCGAGACGCGGCGGATGGTCTCCTGGGTGTCCTTCTGCTCGGTGACATCGATGTTTACACCCAATACCCGCTCCGGGCGTCCGGCCTCGTCTTTGTAGACCACGGCACGCCCCGCAAGCCAGTGCACGCTCCCGTCCGGCCACACGACGCGCCATTCCGCGTCGAAGCGGCCGGTCGTCAGGGCGGTGCGCGCGCGCTGCGCGGTCCCGGCGAGGTCGTCGGGGTGCAGTCGCGCGAGCCAGGCCTCGAAGGTGGATGTGAACGCCTCCGCCGGAAGGCCGTAGAGCACGGCGAGCTCGGGCGACCAGCGCATCGAATTGGCGACGATGTTCCATTCGAAGTCGCCCACCTGCGCCACCTGCCGGGCCAGCCGCAGGCGCTCCTGGCTGTCGAGGAGCGCCTGCTCGGTGGTCTTGTAGTCGGTGATGTCCATCGCGATGCCGGCCATGCGCCGCGGCCGGCCGTCCGCGCCGAACTCGACCCGCCCCTTGGCGTGCACCCAGTGCACCGAACCGTCCGGCCACACGGCGCGGTGCTGGTGGTCGTACTCGCGTCCGCCCTGCAAGGCCTGCCGGATCGCGGCCTTGGTGCGGTCCCGGTCGTCGGGGTGCAGGGCCGCGAGGAAGCGGTCCCAGCTCACCGTCTCGTCCGCCGGGACGCCGAAGATCGCCCGGCAGCGTGGCGACCATTCCCGCCGGTCGGTCACCGGGTCCCAGTCCCACAGGCCGATGCCCGCCGCCTCGGTGATGTAGTCGTGCTGCCTCGTGCGCGCCGCCTGCTCGCGCTGGCGTGCGCTGATGTCGCGCACGATCACGACGCCGTAGCAATCGCCGTCCAGTTCGGTCTTGGCGATCGAGGCCTCGATCGGGAACTCCTCCCCGCTTGCGCGCAGACCCCACAGCACCTCGAGGCGGCCCATCGCCCGCGCCGTCGTGCCACGCTCGAGGAAGGCGCGCAGGTGCCGGTCGTGCACCGGGCGGAATCGCTCGGGTATCAGACGGGAGATGGAAAGGCCCAGGGCGGCACGCTCGGGGTACTGGAACATCGCCTCGGCCGCGGCGTTGAAGAGGACGATGCGCTGCTCGTGGTCCACCCCGATGAAAGCGTCCATCGCCGATCGGACCACCGCCGACATCAGCTGGGCGCGGCGCCGTTGCACCGTCCGCTTGCCCCGAGAGGTGCCGGTTCCCACCGTGCCGTCGTCTTCCCTGCCGGACCCGCCGCCCGGCGGTGATCCCGAGCTATCCGTATCGTCCCGCTGATCGCCTGCCTGCATCGATGAGACCTCGCTCCGTTTCGGGCCGTGTCATGCCACGACCCGATCGCGCGGATGACCATGCCAAGTGCCGGAACGGGCGAAGCTCTTCTTGTTGCCAAGCCAGCCAAGGGATATCGAGTGCCATCGCTTCAACGCCGATCGGCCGGCCGCGGGTTTCGGCTTCCCCGACGATGCCGGCCGGCTTGATGAATACTAGTTCACGCCGAGGGCCGCGCTTCCTTGTCCGGCTCGCCTTGGGCACCGCCTCCTTCCTGCGGGAGGTGCTCCTCCATCAGGACGTCGCGGCGGTCGTTGATCTGGTCGCAGAGCTTGTCCCAGTCGAGCCGGGCGCGCGTGAGCAGCGGGAACATCTCGTTCTCTTCTTCCTTGATGTGGTGCTTGACGTACTCGCCGAGGACAGTGAACGTGGCGGCGTATTTCGGATCGTCGGGCTCCATGTTCTTGAGCTGCGCGATCAGGGTCTTCGCCGACATGTGTTCCACCTCGGCCTCGTCGATCAGGTCCTGCTGCTTGATGCAATCGCGCACCGCCGGATAGAAGAGCTCTTCCTCGAGCGCCGTATGCACCTCCAGCTCGCCGCAGGTGTGCTCCACCAGCTGGCGGCACTTGTCCTGGTCGCGTTCGGCGTCGAGCTTCTCGAAGTCGCGGAAGGCCTTCTTGACGCGTTTGTGGTCGTCCTTGAGCATCGTGAGGATCTCGTTGCGCGCGTTGGCCCGAGCGCGGCTTTCGGAAGACTTGCTGGGCATGGGACTTCTCCTTGTCGATCGGGTGGTGCACCGCGCACCGCCACGTCCGTCCTCAGCAATCCATGTGCCGTGTCCGGAAACGGGAGGGGCCGAAGACGGGGCGTCGAGACGTTCTCGCCCCGGTCGCGGGGAAGCGGGTCCGGTATAATCTGGGCGGCTTGAGCATTCGTTCAGTTCACTTCGGAAGGGGTATGGCGCTGGGTCCGGGTTTTCGCTGGGGGCTGCGAGGGAGCGCCGATGCCTGAGCGCGCCTGCGCGCCGGAGTTCGGGGAGAAGGCGGTGTGCGACGTGGCGGTCATCGGCGGTGGTCCTGCCGGCGCCACGGCGGCGGCGCTTCTCGCCCGCAGGGGCCATCGCGTCACGCTCTTCGAAAAGGCCCGCCATCCGCGCTTCCACATCGGCGAGTCGCTGCTGCCGGCCAACCTGCCGCTTTTCGAGCGGCTGGGCGTCGCGGACGAGATGCGCGCGATCGGCATCGAGAAGTGGGGTGCCGAGTTCCACTCGCCCGAGCACGAAGGGACCCAGGTCTTCCGTTTCGCCGACGCCTGGGACAAGTCCATGCCCTACGCCTACCAGGTGCGCCGCTCCGAATTCGACCACGTGCTGATCCGCAACGCGGCATCCTGCGGCGCCACCGTGATCGAGGGCTGCCGGGTGAAGGCGGTGGATTTCCGGCCCGAAGGTGGCGCCCGGCTCGAAGTGGTCCACGACGACGGCGCGACGGCGGCCTGGGATGCGCGCTTCGTGGTGGACGCCTCGGGGCGCGACACCTTCCTCGCCAACCGCTTCCGCGCCAAGCACCGCAACCCGAAGCACAACAGCTCGGCGCTGTACGCCCATTTCTCCGGCGCACGGCGCGGCCGGGGGCGCGAGGAAGGCAACATTTCGATCTACTGGTTCGAGCACGGCTGGTTCTGGTTCATCCCCCTCGCCGACGGCGCGACCAGCGTGGGCGCGGTGACCTGGCCCTACTACATGAAGACGCGCGGGGGACGCCCGCTCGACGCCTTCCTGCTCGACACCATCGCGCTGTGTCCGCCGCTCGCCGAGCGGCTCGCCGAGGCGAGGATCGTTTCGCCCGCCGAGGCGACCGGCAACTTCTCCTATGTGAGCGACCGCACCCACGGGCCGGGTTACCTGCTGCTGGGCGACGCCTACGCCTTCATCGACCCGGTGTTCTCCTCCGGGGTGATGCTGGCCATGAACAGCGCCTTCGTGGGCGCCGACACCGTCGACACCTGCCTGCGCGACCCGGTGCGCGCAGCATCCGCGCTGCGCCGGTTCGACCGCGTCATGAAGCACGGTCCGCGGCACTTCTCCTGGTTCATCTACCGCATGACGAATCCCACCATGCGCGACCTCTTCATGGGGCCGCGCAACTACCTCCGGATGAAGGAGGCGCTGCTGTCGCTGCTCGCCGGCGACATCTTCGGGCGCACGCCGATCTGGGGCTCGCTGCTGGCGTTCAAGCTGGTCTATTACGCGACCTCCCTCGCCAACGCGGGCCGTTCCGTGCGGGCGTGGCGGCAGCGCCGCGCGAACATCCGTCCGGTCGAGGGCGCAGACGGCACGGTGAGCTCGTGACGGCCGGGGCAGCGCTCTCCCTCGAGTTCGTCCCCGCCCGCGTCCTTTCCGGCCGGCCGGCGGGCTGGTGGGACGGTGTCCTGGGAGTCGCCGGCTACGGCGCGCCGGCGGACCCGGCCTGGCCCGAAGACCTCCCGCGGATGGCGGTGGACGCGCCGCGTCTCGACGCCGACGGAGCGGTGTGCGAGGTCTGGCGCGCGGCGGGGCCGCTCGCCGCGGGCACCGCCCACGGCATCCGCTACCGCTGCAACGACGCGATGCTCTTCGGCTGCATCGAGCTCCGGGAGTCGGACTTCGCGGCCGCCGGCGAGGTGAGCGCCCTGCAGCGCGCCACCGGGACAGCATACCGTGCGCTCTTCGGCCTGCTCGAAGAGACGGGCTATCCCGGACTGCTGCGGGTGTGGAACTACTTTCCGGGGATCAATGCCGAGGCCGACGGCTGCGAGCGCTACTGGCAGTTCAATGCCGGCCGGCAGGACGCCTTCCTCGCCAGCGGCCGCGTGGCCGAGGGCAACGTGCCGGCCGCATGCGCCCTGGGCTCGGCGGGCGGTCCGCTCTCGATCGCCTTCCTCGCCCTGCGCGAGCCGCCGCGCGCGGTCGAGAACCCCCGGCAGATGTCGGCCTACCGCTATCCGCCCCAATACGGCCCGAGGAGCCCCACCTTCGCCCGGGCGAGCGTCGCCGGCGCCGGCGGCGCGCCCTTGCTGTTCGTGTCGGGTACCGCGAGCATCGTCGGGCACCGCACCCTGCACGCGGACGACGTGCTGGCGCAGACCGAGGAGACCTTCCGCAACATCGAGGCGGTGCTCGACGAGGCGCGCCGGGTGGCGCCGGTCCGGGCGCACGGCTTGCAGGCGCTGGCCTACAAGGTCTACGTGCGCGACGCGGCGGATTTCGCGACGGTCGAGGCCTGCGTGCGCCGGCACATCGGCGCGGACGCACCGGCCGTGTTCCTGCGCGCCGACGTGTGTCGTGCCGACCTGCTGGTCGAGATCGAGGCCTGTGGCGGCGCCATCCAACTGGAGAACCCATGATGAGCGAGATTGCGTCGCGGCGCGCGGGGCGCCTGTTTGCCGCCGGCCTGGGGATGCTCGCCCTGTCGGCGGGGGCGCGGGCCGAGGAGCTCCCCCTGTGGGAGCTCGGCGCGGGGGTGAGCGTGCTCCACTTTCCGGCCTATCGCGGCTCGGAGGAGTCGCGCCGGTGGGTGCTGCCGCTGCCCTACGTGGTCTATCGCGGCGAGTTCCTCAAGGCCGACCGGCGCGGCATCCGCGGCATGTTCCTCGACACCGAGCGGGTGGAGCTCTCCCTCTCGGTCGCGGCCTCGCCGCCGGCGAGCAGCAAGGATGTGGAGGTGCGGGACGGCATGCCCGATCTCGATCCGACGGTGGAGATCGGCCCCGCCCTCGACCTTCATCTTTGGCGCACCCCGGACGAGAGCCGCCGGCTCACCCTGCGCCTGCCGCTGCGCCACGGCATCACCGTCGAGAGCGATCCCGAATCGACCGGCTGGCAGTTCACGCCCATGCTCAATCTGGACTGGAGCGATCCGCCGGGGCTGCCGGGCTGGCGGCTGGGGCTGCTGGCCGGCCCGATCTACGGCGACCGGCGCCAGCACGGCTACTTTTACGACGTGGATCCCCAGTTCGCCACGCCCACCCGCCCGGTGTTCGACGCGCGCGGCGGCTATGCCGGCACCCAGTTTCTGGCCTCGCTCACCCGGCGCTTCCCCGGCTACTGGGTGGGAGGATTCGTGCGCTACGACACCCTCGCCGGGGCCGTGTTCGAGGACAGCCCGCTGGTGACGAGCCGCAACTACTTCGCCGCCGGCGTGGCGGTCACCTGGATCTTCGGCGAGTCGTCGGTGCGGGTGCAGGCGGATGAGTGAAGGGCGGGGAGCGGGGCGAAGACTCGTCGAGTACGTCCTGCTCTACCTCGGGCTGGGCTACCTGGGCCTGATGTGCCTCGCGTGGACGCCCGTGGCGATGCTGCTGCATCCGCTGCTGCCCCGGGACTTCGGGCGGCGCTTCGGACGCCGCATGATCATGGTCGGCTTTCGGAGCTACACCGGTTTTCTCTCCGCCATCGGGGCCTGCCGCTTCGACCTCTCGGCGCTGGACGCGCTGCGCGGGGCGGGGCCGCTCATCCTCGCGCCCAACCATCCGTCCCTGCTCGACGCGGTGATGGTGATCTCGCGCCTGCCCGACGTGGCCTGCATCATGAAGGCGGGGCTCATGGACAACCTCTTCCTGGGTGCCGGCGCGCGGCTCGCCCGCTACATCCGCAACGACGCGCCGCTCTCGATGGTGATGGGCGCGAGCGAGGACCTGGCCGCGGGCAGCCAGCTTCTGGTGTTTCCCGAAGGCACGCGCACCACGCGTCTGCCGGTGAATCCCCTGACGAGCAGCGTGGCGCTCATCGCGCGCCGGGCGCGGGTGCCGGTGCAGGTCATCCTCATCGAGACCGAGTCTCCTTATCTCACCAAGGGCTGGCCGCTCTTCCGCCGTCCGGACATGCCCGTGACCTACCGCGTGCGCCTGGGGGCGCGCCTCGACCCGCCCGGCGACGTGCCGGCCTTCATGCACACCCTGGCGCAGCAGTTCGCCACCGAGCTCGCCCACGCGCCCCTGCCGGCGCTGCCCCCCGAAACCCGCGCCGCTGCGGCGCCCAACGCCTGAACACACGCCATCCATGCCGCTGCCGTCGCCGACCCATCTCGTCCTGATTCCGAGCTACAACCCCGGAGGGAAGGTGTACGACACGGTGCGTGCCGCGCGCCGCCAATGGCATCCGGTGTGGGTGGTGGTGGACGGCAGCACGGACGGCACCGCCGAGGGGCTGCAGGATCTCGCCGCCTCGGACCCGGGCCTGCGGGTCGTCGTGCTTCCCGAGAACCGCGGCAAGGGCGCTGCCGTCCTCCACGGCATCGAGCTCGCCGCGCAGGAAGGCTACACCCACGTGCTCACCATGGACTCCGACGGCCAGCATCCGGCGGAGCTTATCCCGCGCTTCATGGACGCCTCCCAGGACCGCCCGGAGGCGATGATCCTCGGCGTACCGGTGTTCGACGCCAGCGCCCCCCGGCTGCGGGTGCGCGGACGAAGGATCTCCAACTGGTGGGCCAACCTCGAGACGCTGTGGGCGGGCATCGGCGATTCGCTGTACGGCTTCCGCGTCTACCCGATCGCGCCCCTCGCGCGGGTGATGCGCGGCCAGCGCTGGATGCGCCGCTTCGACTTCGATCCCGAGGCGGTGGTGCGCATGGCCTGGCTCGGTGTGCCGCCGATGAACCTGCCCGCGCCGGTGAAGTACTTCCGGCCCGAGGAGGGCGGCGTGTCGCACTTCAACTACACCCGCGACAACCTGCTGCTCACCTGGATGCACACGCGCCTGTTCCTCGGCTTCGTGCTGCGGTTTCCGGTGCTGTTGCTGCGGCGGCGCTGAAGATCCTGCGACCGGGCCGTCAGATCATCCCGCCGTTGATCGAGATCACCTGGCCGGTCACGTAGGCCGCCTGGTCGGAGGCGAGGAAGCCCACCAGGTCGGCCACTTCTTCCGGTTTTCCGGGGCGCTTCATCGGCACCATGCGGGCGATGGCCGCGGCGTCGAAGGCGTCCTCGCTCATGGCGGTGTCGATGATGCCCGGCGCCACCACGTTCACCGTGATGCCGCGGCTCGCGAGCTCCTGGGCGAGGGACTTGCTCGCCGAGTGCAGCGCCCCCTTGGCCGCGGCGTAGTTCGCCTGGCCGCGGTTGCCGGTGATCGCGGCGATGGACGAGACGGTCACGATGCGCCCCCAGCGGGTGCGGATCATCGGCATGGTGAGCGGCTGGGTGACGTTGAAGAAGCCGTTGAGCGACACGTCGATCACCCGATGCCACTGCTCGGCGCGCATGCCCGGGAAGACCGCGTCGTCGTGGATGCCGGCGTTGTTCACCAGCACCTGGACCGGGCCTTCCGCGAGGATGGCGTCGAGCGCGCTGCGGGTCGCGTCCCCGTCGGTCACGTCGAACGTCACCGCGCCCGCGCGTCCGCCCGCCGCCTCGATCTCGGCGGCGAGCGCCTGGGCCTTGTCGGCGTTGCGGTTGGCGTGGATGAAGACGCGGCAGCCGTCGGCCGCTAGGCGGCGGCAGATGGCGGCGCCGATGCCGCCGCTGCCGCCGGTGACGAGGGCGTGTTTCAAGCGGAACTCCCGGAAGGCGCACCGGCCAGCCGGCCGGCGTCGAGGATCACGGCGGCGCGGCCGCTGGCGACGGATGCGCCTGCGGCGCTCACGGTGAAGGCGTAGAGGATGTTGTTGTCGTCGCCCGAGACGCGCTCGGCGCGGATCTCGAGATCGGCGTCCAGCGTGTCGAGGCGTGCCGTGTCGAGCGTCACGCCGCGCACGCTGGCGAGGAAACCCGTGCGGGGGGCTGCCGCGGGCGGGGCGAGCAGCGCTCCGTGCACCGCCATCGCCTGGGCCGCGTATTCGATCGCGCTGCTGGCGGGCAGGGCGCCGCCTTCACGCAACGGGTTGTCGGCGGCGCGGTGGCTGGTGGCGCGGCAACGGATCGCCCGTTCGTCCCAGGCCTCGACGGCGTCGAGCAGGCACATCGTGCCCTGGTGCGGGATGCGCGCGGCGATGTCGGCGCGGTCGAGCGTGGCCGGGGCGGCGGTCATGCCACGAGATCGGCTGCGAGCCGCGTGCCGTCGAGGTAGTCGAGCACCACGCGTCCGCCTTGGCCGCATGCCAGGGCGGTGAGCAGCGGCAGGCTGCGGGCGGCCGGGATGCTCTCCCGCAGCGCTTCGAGCGCGGGATCCTGCAACCGGTCGGCGCTCGCCTGGGTGAGCTGCAGCGACAGGCGGCCCAGGCTCGCAGGCGCCGGCTCCGGCGTGAGGAGCAGCGCCGCCCCGAAGGCGTCGGGGATCGGGCGCGTGGCCCTGAGGGGCTCCGGGTAGTCGGTGTCGTAGGCGATCAGCAGACAGGGGATGCGCTCGACCGCCACCTGCACGACCGCCTCCAGCAGGCCGGCGGCGAAGCTGGCGTCGTGGGCGCACAGCGCCGCGGCCGGCGCAGTGGCGCCGGTGGCGATGCTCCAGTAACCGGCGGCGGCGTTGTGCACCGAGTTGTGGAAGCGCGTGGGCGAAATCTGGCGGTCGTCCGAGGCGAGCGTCTCGCAGATCTGGTGGCAGTTGAGCCCGTCGCCGCTCGAGGAGCTGAAGACGGTGGCGAGGGCGCCTGCATCGGCGCCGGCGGCGGCGACGGCCTCCAGGCCCACCGAGAGGGCGAGCTTCACCATGCGCCCGGTACGGCGCCGCTCCGCCGGGGGCAGGATCTGCGGCGCGGCGAGCACGGTGGGCGCGGGCTGCCAGGCGGCGCGGCCGGTGAGGATCTCGATCGCCGCGGGCCAGTCGGGCAGGCCCGGGCCGAGCACGCCGACGGCGGCGATGTGGGCGGCGGGGGGCAGGGTCGGGCTCATGCCGGGCGTCCCAGGACGAGGCTGCAGTTGGTGCCGCCGAAGCCGAAGGAGTTGCTGAGCGCATGGCGCAGCCCGGCGGTGCGGCTGGCGAGCACGTAGTCGAGGCCGGGCATCGGGTCGCGGGTGCTGACGCCCCCCGGAATGAAGCCGTCCACCAGCGCGACGGCGCACACGACCGCCTCCACGCCGCCCGCGGCCCCCAGCGTGTGTCCCGTGGCGCCCTTCGTGGAGCTGCAGGGCACGGACTCGCCGAAGAGCTCGCCCACCGCCTTGCCCTCGGCCGCGTCGTTGCTCGGCGTGGCGGTGCCGTGCAGGTTGATGTAGTCGATGTCGCCCGGCGCGAGCCCGGCGCTCGCCAGCGCCGCGCTCATCGCCTGGCGGGCGCCGCGGCCTTCCGGATGCGGCGAGGACATGTGGTAGGCGTCGCTCGACTCGCCCACCCCCAGGAGCAGCACCGCGTCGTCCGGCAGCTCGGCCGGGCAGCGCTCGACGAGCGCGAAGGCCGCCGCCTCGCCGATGGAGATGCCGTTGCGCGCCACGTCGAAGGGCCGGCAGGCTTCGGGCGAGGTGAGCTCGAGGGAGTTGAAGCCGTAGAGCGTGGTGAGGCACAGGGAATCGACGCCGCCCACCACCGCCGCGTCGATCATGCCGGCCGCGATCATGCGCGCGGCCGAGGCGAACACCTTGGCGCTCGAGGAGCAGGCCGACGAGGCCACCGCAGACGGTCCCGAGAGACCCAGCCAGGCGCGCACGAAGCCCCCCACCGAGTAGGTGTTGTGGGTCTCGGCGTAGCGGAAGTCCGGCGGCAGGGCGCCGGTCGCGGGGTCGCGCCGGCGATAGGCGAGCTCGGTCTGGAGGATGCCCGCGGTGCTGGTGCCCAGGAATACCGCCACCCGGTCGCGGCCCCAGCGCGCGGCCGCCTCGGCCACCGCTTCGACGAAGCCGTCCTGCCGCAGGCCGAGCTGGGCCAGCCGGTTGTTGCGGCAGTCGAAGGCTGCAAGGTCCTCCCGCAGGACTTCGTCGTCCACGCCGGGGACCTCGCCGATCCAGGTGGGCAGCCGTACCGTCTCGAAGTCGCAGGGCTTGAGGCCCGAGCGGCCGGCGAGCAGCGCCGCGCGCGTGGCCTCCAGCCCGTGCCCGAGGCAGGACGTGGCGGTGTAGCGGGAAATGAGGAGCGGCTCCACGGTCGTTTGCAAATACCCGAAAGGCCGCAAGTCTATCAAATCGCACCCGCCAGCCCGAGCGGGCGAGCGTCGGAATCCGACTGCCGCGCTTCGGGTACGCGCGCCACCAGCATCACGTTGGCGAAGGGTTTGCCCTCGCTCATCGGCTGGGTCTCCACCGTGAAGCCCAGCGCCTCGAGCTGCGCCCGCCATTCGGCGAGGGAGCGGCACCATAGCTGCGGCAGGCGGTGGCCGCGCACGAAGGTCACCACGTGGTCGACCCAGTTGCTGATGCGGAAGGGCAGGCCGCCCGCGGCGTCGCCGATGCGCAGGATAAGCCGCCCGCCCGGCGCGAGCGCCTCGCGTATCCGGCGCAGCACGTCGTCCTGACGGCGATAGTCGACGTAGTGCAGCACGTCGAAGATGGTGACCACATCGACGGTGCCGAAGTCGCAGGCGCAGATGTCCCCGAGCTCGATGCGCACCGTCGGATGGTCCGCACCCAGCGCCTGGTGGGCGCGCGCCACGTCCCGGGGCATGAGCTCGATGCCGCGCAGACTTTCGATGCGCGGCGCCTCCGGCCAGCCGGCGGGCCAGTCACCCTGCTCGTAGAGCCGCCGCGCGGCGAGCAGCCAGGACGCGAAGACCGCCTGGCCGCAGCCGAGATCGAGGATGCGCGTGTCCGACGGGATGAGGCCCTGGCTCAACAGGTTGCGGAAGATCGGATCGGTGCCGAGCTTGCCGCGGGCGAAGTGGTAGGCGAACTTGCCGCCCGGGCGGTAGGCCTCGGTGGCGGCATCGAGCAGGGTGGCGAGGAAGGGCTGGCTCATGGCTGGTTCGTCGAGTCGGGGGTGGGAAGCGCCGCGCGCAGCGTGACCGGGCGCAGGCCCGCCTCGCCGCAGGCGGCGAGCACCCGCGGCAGGGCTTCGAGGATGACCGGGGTGCCGGTGGCGCCGCGGGCGGCGTTGCCGTCGTGAAGCAGCAGGATGTCGCCGGCGCCGAGGCCGCGGGTGAGCCGGGCCGTCACCGCCGCCGGATCGCCGTTGCGGGTATCGAAGCCGCGCCGGGTCCAGGCGGCGAGCGTGAGGTCGAGCTGCGCGAGCACCGGCTCCAGGAAGGGGTTGCGCAGCCCGGCCGGGGCACGGAAGAAGCGCGGCGTCTCACAGCAGAGCTCCGTGAGCGTCGCCTGGGCGGCGCCGATCTCGCGGGCGAGCGCGCGCGGGCCGCAGAGGGAGAAGCGATGGTCGTGGGCCTCGCTGTGGTTTTCCACGGCGTGGCCGCGGGCCACGATCTCGCGGGCGAGGGCGGGGTGGCGGCGTGCCTTGCGGCCGATCAGGAAAAAGGTGGCGCGCGCGCCGTGGCGGTCGAGAAGATCGAGCACGCGCGGGGTCACCTCGGGGTCGGGGCCGTCGTCGATGGTGATCGCGACCTCGCCGCGGGTGGCCGCTTGCGGCGGCAGCCGCGTCCAGTTGGGCCCCAGGAGCCGGCTCCGCGGCCACAGCCCGGCGGCGGTGAGGACTCCGTGGTTCGCCGCGAGGGTGCCGAGCGCCCAGGGCCAGGCCTCGGGCCGCCACACGAGACCCGCCGCCGCCGCGGCGTGCAGCACCGCGGAGAACTTGATCAGGGGCGAGGGATGCCAGGGGCGGGACATGGCTCAGGATGATCGCAGGGCGGGGGACGGCGCGCGGCGGGCGATGATCGCCGAGAAGAGCAGGGCGAGGATCGCACCCGGTCCGACCGTGGTGCCGATCGCCTGGAGCACCGGCACCGAGGAGAAGGCGAGGAGCCCGAAGCCGGCCACCGTGGTGAGGGTGGCGAACAGCATGGAGGCGAGGGTGCGCGGCGCGGGGCCGGCCTCGCCCGCGGCGCGGTCGAAGAACAGCGCGTAGTTCGAGCCCACCGCCACGATGAGGAGCAGTCCCACCAGGTGCAGGATGGTGAGCGCGACGCCCGCGAGCACCAGGCCCGCCACCACCGTGAGCACCGCGGCGGCGAGGGGCAGCAGCACGCCTGCGACGCGCCTTGCCGACCGCAGGGCCAGGGCGAGGAGCGCCACGATGGCGGCGAGGCCGGCCAGGGAAAGCAGGCGAGCCTCCTGCAGGTAACCGGCGTAGAGGCGGTCCGATTCGCCCTTGGTGTCGACGAACACGGCCGGCATGCCGTCGTCCGCGGCGAGCGCCGCGCGCACGCGGGCCGCGTCGATGTCGCGCGCGCCCCCGTCCGGCGCCCGCAGCGGCAGGAGCGCGCTCCAGCGTCCGTGCTGGCGTATCACCAGCGAGTCGGTCGCGAGGGCGAAGCTCGTGCCTTCCAGGTCCTCGCGGGTGAGCGGGGCGAGGCTGCGCGCGGCCTCCACCTCGGCGAGGAAGGGAGCGAGCCGCCCGGCCGACAGCGGCAGCCCGGCGGTCGCCCCGGCGAGCCGCGCCGCGAGCACGTCCGCCTCGGGCAGGCTCCCTCGGCGCGCCAGCTGGGTGGCCCGGGACGGCAGGTAGTGGGCGGGGCTCTCGAAGCCGCCGAGGACGCCGTCGGTCACCAGCGGCTGGAGCCGTTCGCCCACCGCTTCCGCACCGGAGAGCGCCGCCTCCCGGTCGACGCCGCTCACGACCACCACGTAGCGCACGTCGGGCGCGCCCAGGTCGGCGCGAAGGGCCTGGTCGAGGGCCTGGTCGGCGGCCGAGACGGGGCTCAGCGCGGCGAGCTCGTGGTTCCACACCCGGTCGCGATGGACGTAAACCACCGCCGCCGCAGCGGCCACGATCGCCACGAGGGGCCCGCGCAGCCGGGGCGCGCCGGCTGCGAGGCCTTGCAGGCGCCGCCCGAGGGGGCTCAGGTCGCGGATGCGGAAGCTCGCGGGCAGCAGGGCCGGCAGCACGAAGCGGGTGGTGAGCGCCGCGACGACGAGACCGGTGATCGAGTAGAGCCCAAGCTGGGCGAGCCCCGGAAAGCCGGAGAAGAGGAGCGCCGCGAAGCCGCACACGGAGGTCATCACCCCCAGCCGGATGGTGGGCCAGAAGGCGGGGCGGGCTTCGGGCTCGTCGTCCGCAGCCGGGTCGCGCTGCACGAAGAGATAGATGGCGTAGTCCACGGCCTCGCCGATCAGTGTGGTGCCGAAACCCAGGGTGATGCCGTGGACCATGCCGAAGCCGAGGCTCACCGCAGCCACCGCGGCCACCGCGCCGGTGACCACGGGCACGAGGCCCAGCACGAGGGCGGTCGGCGAGCGGTAGATGAAGAGGAGCAGCGTCACGATGATGCCGGTGGACAGCAGCGCGAGCTGGGTCACCTCCGCTTTGATGGTGGCGCGCGACTCGACCGCGAAGACGCCCGGGCCGGTCATCGCCAGGCGCAGCGGCGCGGCGGCCTCGCCCGCTTCTGCGCGCACCGCGGCGAAGGCGGTGCGGACCGCGGCGATCGCCGCCTCCTGGGCGTCCATGTCCGAGCCGGCGGCGCGGGTCTGGGCGAGCAGGAGCGCGCGCGAGCCGTCGCGCGACGCCCACACGCCCTCGGCGAGCGCCGGGCGGGCGCCGGACTCGAAGCGCTCGACGAGCGCGAGCAGCTCGCCGGTGGGATCGGCTGGGAGCAGCGATTTGGTGAGCATGCCCAGCGGCGAGGCGAGCAGCGCCACCGATTCGCCGATCGCCTCGTGCAAGCCTGCCACGGTGAAGCGCTCGGGCGTCACCGCCGGGCTCAGCAGGTAGCGGTAGTCGTAGAGCAGCTTGCGGTCGCGCTCCTCGTGCACCGGCTCGCCGTTGGCGATCATCACGAAGGCGGGGTCCGCGCGCAGGCGCTGCGCCAGGGCGCGCGAGGCATCGGCCCGCGTCCCGGCCTCGCCGCCCTCGATCGCGACGAGGAGCAGGCGCGACACCATGCCGTCGGTGAGCTGGTCCACCAGCAGCTGCTGCTCCGGCGTCGGCGTGCGCGGCAGGAAGGCCGACAGGTCGGCGGTGAAGCGGGTCTGGGCGATGATCGCCACGCAGGCGGCGAGCAGGGCGATCCAGGCGGCGAGCGCCGCGACGCGCCGGTTCATCATCGGGCGCGCACCGCGTCGCGGATCGTCATCACCGAGCGGTCGCCGTCCGCCTGCAGGATCTCGATCTCCGAGAGCGTGGCATCGCTGCCGCGGATGGCGACGCGCAGCACCAGCTCGGCCATCTTCGGGTCGCGCGGCAGCAGCGACAGCGTCCAGCGCTCGCGGCCGCCGGACAGGTGCAGCGCGTAGGTGCGCTCCAGCGCGGCGCGGTCGCCGGCCAGGGTGCCGCGGATGCTGTCGATGAAGGCCGCCGCCTGGGGGTAGTCGGAGAGCTTGAGCACGTGGCGGCGCGCCTCGCGGGTGACGGTGAGCGTGTCGCCCTCCAGCACCAGCGACTCGGGGCGCGGCTTCTCGGTGATCTTCTCCAGCCGGTCGGGGGCGCGGAAGCGCAGCACGCCGGAGGACACCACCGGCGCGTCGAGGATGGCGAGATGCTTGGTCTCGGTGAAGCGGGCCTCGCCGCCCCGCTGCCCGGCGAGCTCGCCCATGAGCGTGCCGAGGTTCCATTCCGCGCCGAGGGCGAGGACGGGTGTGAGGAGGCAGGCGAGGAGGGCGAGCAGCCGGCGGCCGGGGAGGATCATGCGGAAGCGTGGGGACGTTCGGCACCGCGCTCGGGCACGGGCTGCCAGAAGTCGAAGAAATTGAACCAGTTGGATGGCGCCTCGCGCAGATAGTGCTCCAGGCGCTCGGCGTAGCGGGCGATGGCCGCGACCTGGGCCGCCTCGCGGGTCTCCCGCGTTACCGCGGTGAAGTCCGCGAGGGGCTCGAAATGGATGTCGTAGCGGTTGCCGCCCCGGTAGAGGCCGACCATGAGCAGCACCGGCCGGCGCAGCATGGCCGCCATCCGCCACGGCCCGGCGGGAAAGGCCGCCGGCGCGCCGAGGAAGTCGGCCGTCACCCGCGCGTCGCCGCCCAGTCCCCGGTCGCCAAGCATGCCGACCAGGGCGCCGGCCTCGAGCTGCGCCTTCACCTGCAGCATGGAGTCCACCTGTCCCAGCGGGATGATGTCCTGGGTGGCAGCCGGATTGATCGCGGCGAGGGCCTCGTTGATCTTTCGTGCGTTCTCCTCGTACATCACCATCGCCACCCGCATGCCCGGCTGCTGGCGGCCCAGCGCGCGGATCACCTCGAAGCTGCCCAGGTGCGCGCCCATCAGGAACACGCCTTCGCCGCGGGCCACGAGATCGGAGACGAGCTCTCCGCCGTGCACCCGCAGGTCGAAGAGGTCGAAGCGCTCGTTGAGGAGATAGACGCGGTCGTGGATCGTGGACGCGAAGGCGTGGAAGTGCCGGAAGAGCTCCCTCGGCCGCGGCGGGCGGCCGAGCACGCGAGCGAGGTAGTCGCGCGAGGCGCGCCGCGCCGAAGGCGCGAAGAGCAGGAAATAGCCGGCGATGAGCGCCAGCACCGCGCGTCCGGCGCGGCGACCCAGGGTGAGCGAGATCCAGGTCATGAGGCGCAGCGTCGCCGCATTGCTGCGCTCCGGGCGCCGGGTCCAGTCGGCGCGGGTGGCCTTGGAGTCTGAGGGCGGTGAGCTCACTGCATTCCCTCCGCGGCTCGTAGCCCGGCTGGAGCGAAACGGAATCCGGGGCCGGCGGTGACCGTTGCGCCTCCGTGCACCTTCTCCCCGCGATGTCCGGATTCCGCCGGGAGGCCATCCGGGCTGCGGCGCCATATGGATCTCATGCGCGCAGGCTGCCGGTGGCGACCACGTCCGCGCCGGCGAGCACGTCGAATCGCCACGCGCCGCTCGGCTGCAGGGTGTGGCGCAGGGTGAGGGCGGTGCCGGGACCGACCGGGCGCAGGAACTTGGCGGAGGCGATCTCGCAGTTCGCGGCCGGCCGCCCGGTGATCGCTTCCAGCGCCTCGACAGCCCAGGCGAGCAGCACCACGCCCGGCAGGATCGGGCGACCCGGGAAGTGGCCGGCGAAGGCCGGGTGATCCGCCGGCACGACGCGGCTCGTCTCGTGGATCAAGAGGCCGCTCCCGTGAGCTTCGCGCGCAGCGCGGCGAGCGCCTCCCGCGGGAGCTTGCCGGTGGCGTTGCGCGGCAGGGCGTCCGCGAAGAGCAGCGGGCGCGGCAGGAACACCGGGTCGATGCGCTCGCGCAGCGCCGCGAGCAGTCGTGCGCGGTCCAGCTCCGGCGCCACCACCACCGCGGTGAGGCGCGCGACGCCGTCCGTATCGTCTTCGTCCGGCAGGAAGAAGCTGCCGTCCACCACGCCGGGAATCGCGTTCAGCTGGTGGTTGAGGTAGCCCAGCGAGGTGCGCTTGCCGGCGATGTTCACCAGGTCGGCGGTGCGCCCGTGCAGCAGGAAGCGGTCCTCGGCGGTGGGCTCTACCACGTCGGTGAGCGGCGTGGGGGTCTCCACGTGGCCGCCGTGGGCGATCGCGCGCTCGCCGTCCATGGTGAGGCGCACGCCGGGAAAGAGCTGCCACTCGGCGGTGAGCGCGGTGCGCCGGGTGGCCGTCTGGCCAGTCTCGGTGCAGCCGTAGATCTCGATGAGCGGGCAGCCGAGGCGCGCCTCGGCGTCCACCGCCAGGTTGGCCGACAGCGGCGCGGTGGCCGACACCAGCAGGTCGAGCGCCGGCACCGGCACCTCGGCGGCGAAGAGCGTGCGCAGGTGGAAGGGGGTGGTGACCAGCACCCGCGGCTGCGCAATCGCTTCCAGTGCCGCGACGATGTCCGCCGGATAGAAGGGGCGGCCGCCCCAGAACGAGCCGCCGCCCAGGAGCGAGATCAGCACCGTCGACTCGAAGCCGTACATGTGCTGCGGCGGCACCGTGCCCACCAGGGCATGCGGGCGTTCGAGCATGCCGAGCCGCTCGGCCTCGGCGCGGACGTTGCGCACCAGCGCCCCCCAGTGCTTGGCGTGGGGCACCGGGGTGCCGGTGGAGCCGGAGGTGAACACCCAGGCGACCAGCCGGTCGGGCGGGAGCACCGGGATCTCTCCCGCGTAGTCCTCGGGCGGCAGCTCCGGCCAGGCCATCTGCGGGAGCGCGATGTCGCAGGGAAGGGAGTCTGTGAGGCAGAACGCATCCGGCGCGAACTGCAGCAGCTGGCGCACCGTCTCGGGCGTATGCGTCGAGGGCAGCAGGCTCACCTTGCCCGCCAGAAGGCTCGCCACCAGGCCCACGGTGAAGCGGTAGCGGTCGGCGCACACGTTGAGCACGTGGCCGCCGGCCGGCATCAGCGCCGCCAGGCGCCGGGCATCGGCGAGAAAACGCTCCACGCTGATCGGGCCGTCGGCGCGCCAGGCGAGCGGCGCCTCGAGCGACGTGTGGGCGAGCAGCGGCAGGGCGGCGGGCGGGGCGGTCATCGGTCGGTGTGGGAGGCGGGCGGGGGCGTGGCGCTGCGCCAGTAGGCGCGCACCGCGTCGAGCACGCCGCTGCGGTCCTCGGGCGGCAGCACGCGCAGGCGCACCAGGTACTCCGCGGCGAACATCAGCGCCACCAGCGGCAGGGTGAGCAGGTTGGCGAAGGCGGACCACACGGCGATCGGCGCGAGAGCGAAGAGCAGCACCGAGGTGGTGCTCACCACCGCGAAGAAGAGGGTCCACGCCACCGTCACCTGGCGGGTGTAGCGCGCGAGGCGAGGGCTCAGCTCGCGGTGGACGAGGGCCGCGAGCTCGGTGCACATCGGCCGGCGGCCGTGCGCCAGGGTGCGCCCGAAGGCCACGCCCAGCAGCGCATTGGTGCCGAGGTGCTGTACGAAGTAGAGCCAGCCGACGTTGCGGGCGAGCTCGGACCATACGGCGGCAAGCCCGGTCACCGCCAGCGCGAGCAAGGCCAGCATGGCCAGCCGCTGCGGCGAGCGCCAGGCGAAGGCGGCGGCGATGGCCACCAGCGGGGAGAGGCCCAGCAGCGCGCCCCAGTCGGAGGATTCCACGAGCGCGCTGGTGTAATGGGCCGCAGCCGCCCAGGCCACCACCACCGCGGCGATCGCCGCGGTGCGCGCGGTTCCCCGAAGGCTCATTGGGTGCGGTGCGTGGCGATGTGCTCGGTGAGCGTGCGCAGCGAGGTGAAGATGCGCACGTTGTTCTCGTCGTCGGCACGCAGCTGGAAGCCGTAGCGCTTGGAGACGACCAGCGCCACCTCGAGGATGTCGATGGAGTCGAGCCCGAGGCCTTCGCCGAAGAGGGACTGGTCGGGGTCGATGTCCTGGGGCGCCATCTCGAGATTGAGCGCTTCCACGACGAGGCCGGCCACCTCCGCCTGGAGCGCGGCGAGCTGTTCGGGGGAGGGCAGGGGATGGACGTTGGCGTTCATGGGCGGACAGGATCTAGCAAAGAATTGAATTCTAATGGGCGCGGAACGCCAGGACGGCATTGCTCCCGCCGAAAGCGAAGGAATTGGACAGGGCCGCGCGCACGGGCAGCCGCTCGGCGCGGCCGGCGACGTGGCGCACGCCGGCGCAGTCGGGGTCGATGTCCCCCAGCCAGGCCGTGGGCGGAACGGCGCCACGGCGCAGGGCAAGCACGGTGACGATGGCTTCGACCACGCCGGTGGCGCCGAGCATGTGGCCGTGCATCGACTTCGTGGCGCTCACCGCGATGCCGGCCGCGCGCGGACCGAAGTATTCCCGGATCGCGGCGATCTCCGTGGGGTCCCCCTCGCGCGTGGCGGTGCCGTGGGCGTTGATGTAGTCGATCTCGTCGGGGGCGAGCCCGGCGTCGTCCATGGCGAGCGCGATGGCGCGCCGCTGCCCCGCCGTCTCGGGGCGCACCAGGTGGGCGTGGTCGCAGGTGCTGCCGTAGCCGGCGAGCTCGCCAAGGATGGTGGCGCCGCGGGAGAGCGCGTGCTCGCGCTCCTCCAGCACGATGGCGCCGGCCCCCTCGGCCAGCACCAGGCCGGCGCGCTCGCGGTCGAAGGGGCGGCAGGCGCGGGGCGCCGTTTCGGCGTCGCCCGGCGCGAGCACCCGCAGCGCCTCCCAGGCGCGCACCACACCGTAGGCGTGGGGCGCGTCCGAGCCGCCGGCGAGCATCACCTGCGCCTCGCCGGCACGGATGCGGCGGAAAGCCTCCCCGATGGCGATGGCGGACGAGGCGCAGGCCACGGTGTAGGAGAGACAGGCGTTGGCGAGCCCGAGCAGGATGGCCGCGTGGGAGGCGGCGGCGTTGTTCATGCCCAGCACCACCGACAGGGGGGAGACCCGCGGGCGGCCGTTCAGCCACAGCTCGCGGTAGCCGCGCTCGTAGGCCAGGGTGCCGCCGAGCGCGGTGCCCCATGCCACGCCGCAGTGCGGCTTCTCGCTCCGGTCCTCGGGGTCGAAGCCGGCGTCGCGCCAGGCGGCGAGCGCCGCGGCGGCGCCGAGCTGGGCGAAGCGGTCCATGGTGGTGGCGAGGGCGCGGCCCAGCGCCGCGTCCACGTCGAAGCCGTCGCAGCGCACGGCGGGAATCGAAAGGGGGCGGGGCACGTCCTCGGTTTCGTAGAGGCGGACCGCGGACTCGCCGGCGAGCAGGCGCTCGAAGAAATCGGCCGCGTCGCCGCCGTAGGGGCTGACGAGGCCGATCCCGGTGATGACGACGCGCCGTCCGCTCATGCCCTGTCCGCTCAGCGGGCGCTCAGGCCGTCGATCACGGCGATGAGCTCGCCGACCGTCCTGGGGGACTTGATGTCGCGCGGCAGCGGCGTGCCCAGCCGCTCCTCGAACTCGAACATCAGCTCGAGCAGCATCAGCGAATCCACCCCGAGATCGGCCAGGGCGGCCGACGGCTGCACGTCGCCGGCGGGGACGGCGAGACGTTCTCCCAGGAATTCGCGGATGATGGCAAGACTATCCATGCTGCTCGCAAGAAATGGTGGGCAGGAATCGGGCGGGGGTTCGGTTCCGTGAGCGCCGCGACCCGGGAAGGGCGCGTGCGAGCCCGCGAGAGATGCCGGTATCCGCCACTCGCGCAACGGCCGGGGCGTTGGCAAGCGGCGTATTCTAGCCAAAACGACCGGCCCCCGCACCGGGCACAGGTCACGTACTTACATACTGTCAGTGTTGGCGAGGCGGATGCTCGCCGTGCTCGCTGTCGCGCTCGCGCATGCACGTCAGGCAGAACACGGCGGCCGGATCGGTGTCGAGGCGCTCGGTGTCGATCTCGGCTTCGCACTGGCAGCAGCGGCCGAAGGTGCCGGCCTCGATGCGGTCGAGCGCGGCCTGCAGCTTGCGCTTGCGCGTGGCGAGCCGCTCGCGCATGCCCTGCGCCATGGCCTGCCGCTGGAGGGCGTCCATTCGCGACAGCCGGCCGATACTGGACTGATCGGCCTCGACGGTGTCCGCGTCGGCCCGGGTCTGCTCCAGGGTCTCGTCTATGTGGGCGATCTCGTCGGCGAGGCGGCGACGGAAAGGTTCGGAATCGAGGGGCATGGGGGCTCCTGGGTGCGTAAGTTTATCTTAG
>DYFV01000005.1 GCA_020725025.1 Azoarcus sp. | reverse complement strand
GAATCAACCGAATACCTGATCAACCCTTTTGCACAACTTGACGCACACAACTCTGCGAAGTTGCGCGCTGCAGTAATCGGAAATACTAGTACACGCGAAAAATATGTTGCGGCGCATGCAACGTTGCCGCATCACCGAAATTGCAGATAATGGCTACGCTTTCCCACCTCGCTGCCGTACCGGAGCCGCAGTGAACACGTCCCTGATTTCTCCCGCACGGCGCTGGCTGCGCATCGTCAAACGTAGCGTCATCGGACTGCTCCTGGTCGGGATCGCGCTGGCCGCGGCCGCGCTCTGGTTCGAGGCGCAGACCTCCTGGCTGCAGTCGCAGGAGCTGACGCGCTACGCCACGGGTCTCACCTACGAGATGCTGCCCGGGCCGAGCAACGCCATCCGCTTTCCGCCCCACGGTCCGTTCGACGAGCGGATGGGCTATGCCGGGCTGCCGCAGTTCACCGAGCGCCTCGCCGAGCGCGGGTTCGTGGTGACGCGGCAGGCGCGGTTCTCGCCGGAGATGCTGGACTACGCCGAGCGCGGCTATTTTCCGCCCTATCGCGAGAAGACGCGCGCAGGGCTCGAAGTGGTCGACCGCCGCGGTGAGACGCTCTACGGCTTCCGCTACCCGCAGCGGGGCTACGGGAGTTTCGCCGACGTGCCGCCGCTCGTGGCGCAGAGCCTGATGTTCATCGAGAACCGCGGGCTGCTCGATCCGGAGCAGCCCACGTTGAACCCGGCCGTCGACTGGGGCCGCTTCGGGCAGGCGGTGCTTGCGCAGCTCGGGCGCATGATCGACGACGACATCGACACCCACGGCGGCAGCACCCTCGCCACCCAGATCGAGAAGTACCGCCACTCGCCCGACGGCGTGACCCATTCGCCGCGGGAGAAGCTGCGTCAGATGGTGTCCGCGAGCGTGCGCGCCTACGGCCAGGGCCGCGAGACCCTCGCCGCCCGAAAGGCGCTCGTGCTCGACTACCTCAACACCGTGCCGCTCTCCGCGGCGCCGGTCTACGGCGAGGTGCACGGCCTCGGCGACGGGCTGTGGGTCTGGTACGGGGCGGACTTCGACCGCGTCAATGCGCTGCTGACCGCCGAGGAGGGCGAAGGCGAGGTGCTTGCCGCCCAGGGCGAGGCCTTGCGCCAGGTCCTGTCGATGATGGTGGCTCACCGGCGTCCGTCCTGGTACCTGGGACGCGGGCGCGACGAGCTTCATCGGCTCACCGACAGCCATATCCGGGTACTGGGCGAGGCCGGGCTCATCGGTCCGCGGCTGCGCGACGCGGCCCTCGCCTCGAAACCCGTGTTCCGCGATCAGGTCGCCGATCCGGCGTGGCTGCCGGCGGACGCGGACAAGGGCGCGACCGCCATCCGGGCGCGGCTGACAGGCATGCTGGGCGTCTCGCTGTACGAGCTCGACCGCCTCGACCTCGAGGTTTCGTCCACCCTGGACCAGCGCCTGCAGCAGACGGTGAGCGATTACCTGCGCAGCCTCTCGGACCCGGAGGTGGCGCGCAAGGCGGGGCTCTTCGGCGAGCGCATGCTGCGACCGGAAAACCTGTCCGAGGTGAACTTCAGCTTCACCCTGTTCGAGCTCGCGCCCGGCGGCACGCGGGTGCGGGTGCAGACCGACACCACCGACCAGCCGCTCGACATCAACGAGGGCAGCAAGCTCGAGCTCGGCTCCACCGCCAAGCTGCGCGTCCTCGCCACCTATCTCGAGATCGTCGCCGAGCTGCACGCCCGCTATTCGGGGCTAACCGCCGACGCGCTGCGCGAGGTGGAGGCCGACCGCAAGGACCCGCTCACCAACTGGGCACTCGAGTACCTTCTCGCCAACGAGGACCGCAACCTGCCCGCGATGCTGGAGGCGGCGCTGGAGCGGCGCTATTCCGCGAGCCCCGGCGAGGCCTTCTTCACCGGAGGGGGGCTGCACACGTTCGGCAACTTCCGCCGCGAGGACGACGCCGGCATGCCGACGGTGCGCGAGGCGCTGCAGGCCTCCATCAACCTCCCCTTCGTGCGCATCATGCGTGACGTGGTGCGCCACACCATGTACCAGGTGCCGGGCAGCACCGCGCGGCTCCTGGAGGACGAGACCGACGAGCGGCGCACGGAGTATCTTGCACGCTTCGCCGACCGCGAGGGGCAGGTGTTCCTGCGCCGCTTCTGGCGCAAGTACCAGGGCCGCAGCCCGGAGGAGATCCGCGAGACGCTGATGGACGGCCTGCGCCCGACCGCCGATCGCCTGGCCGCCGCCTACCGCTATCTGCAGCCCGCGGCCGACGAGGCGGCCTTTCGCGTGTTCATGGAGGAGCGGCTGCCCGATGCGGGGCTCGACGACAAGCGGCTCGACACGCTCTACCGCCGCTATGCGCCGGGCAGCTTCGATCTGCCCGACCAGGGCTACATCGCGCGGGTGCACCCGCTCGAGCTATGGCTCGCGGGCTACCTCGCCTCCCATCCGGGAGCGAGCTTCGCCGAGGTGGTGGCGGCGAGCGCCGGGGAGCGCCAGGCGGTCTATCGCTGGCTCTTCCGCACCCGCGCCAAGAGCGCCCAGGACTCGCGCATCTACACCATGCTCGAAGTCGAGGCCTTCCTCGACATCCATCGCCGCTGGGCGCGGCTGGGCTACCCGTTCCACCATCTCGTGCCTTCGCTCGCCACCGCGCTCGGCAGCTCCGGTGACCGCCCGGCCGCCCTCGCCGAGCTGATGGGCATCATCGTGAACGACGGCGTGCGCCTGCCGTCGCTGCGCATCGACGCCCTGCGCTTCGCCCGCGGGACACCCTACGAGACCGAGTTCGTGCGCCTGGCCGCCGAAGGCGAGCGCGTGATGGCGCCGGAAGTGGCCGCCGCTCTGCGCGGCGCGCTCTCCGAGGTGGTCGAGGGCGGCACTGCGCGCCGCATCGCCGGGGCCTTTACACGCTCCGACGGGAGCGCCGTCGCGCTCGGGGGCAAGACCGGCACCGGCGACAACCGCATCGTGATCTCGGGGGCGCGCGGCCAGGTGCGCGGCAGCATCGCCCTGAACCGCACCGCGACCTTCGTGTTCTACCTCGGGCCCCGCCATTTCGGCACGCTCACCGCCTACGTGACCGGGGCGAACGCGGCCCGCCACCGCTTCACCTCGGCCGTGCCGGTGCAGATCCTCAAGGAGATGGGGCCGGTGCTGGTGCCCTTCCTGGAGGCCGCCCCCGACGCGGAGCTGCTGGCGCTACCGAGCGCTCCGCCGCCGCCCCCTCCGCTCGTCGATGCGACCGATGCACCCGCACCGGCGCGCACCGATGTCGGGGTGGTGACCCGGCCGGCGGGCGAGGCGCCGGCTGCCGCCGGCGCCGAGCAACCGAGCGGCGCGGCGGAGGCGGCCGCCGTAGCCGGGCAGTCGTCCGCCGTCGGGGCGGATGCCGCCGCCGAACCGGTCGCTGCCGGCGTTGCGGTGCCGGCCGTCGCCACGCCTCGGGATGCCCCGACGGTGGTGCCGGCCGCCGGGGCTGCGCCGCCACCCGCGACGGCCCCGGACTGAGGCGGATCTCCCGGAGAGTGCGAAGAACGGTGTGAAGGGTCGTCGGCCGCGCGAGGTGGGTGGGTGTCGAGGGGGTAGGAGGTCCCGTTCCCGAATCCTCCGCCCGGCGTGAGCGGGCGAAGGCTCTCCGTCCTCTGCCCGGGCCGGGGTCGCGCGGACGCGACGAGCCCCGCGGCGCCCCGGAGAGCGGCTCGGCCGGCATGGCGATCCGGGCTTCGCGGGCGGCGAGCGCGACCGCCGAGACCCGCCACCGTCCCGACGGTGTCCCGGAGCGGCGACATCGGCGGCCCTCCGGGACACTCCTCCATACCGATCCGGCATGCGCCCCTGTCGCCTGCCGGCGACGGTCGCGGCGCCTCTCCTCGTCGGCCCGCCCCTGGAGTCGAACGACCGCCTCGCCCTGACCGGCAGGCGTTCCGGGGCGTGCAAGGAGGTGGCCGGCACGGCACGTCACTTGCAAGACGTCGTCGTTCCGTGGTCGTAGAGGCCACGACAGGATGAGGAGACGGCACATGAAACCGACCGGACTGTGCATTGCAGCAGCCATCGCGGCGCTGGCCGGCCTGCCTCTTGCGGCGATCGCGCAGGAGGGGGGCGAGATGTCGATGTTCGAGGAGCTCGACACCAACAAGGACGGCGCGATCGATCTGGACGAGTCGGCACGCTCTGCCCAGGTCACCGCCGACTTCCGCCAGATCGACCAGGACGCGAACGGGCGGATCTCCCAGGCGGAATGGCGCAGCTACTTCAGGACCACCGGGACGCAGGGTGCCTCGCCGGGCAAGGAACCGGGCCCGGGCCCGGGGCGCAGCGGATATTGAACAACTGGGCCGTCGCCCTGGTCGATACCGTGTCTCGGGGGCAGCAAGACCCGGATGCATGTGCTTGAATGGCAGGGGACCCCGACGGAACACGACACTGGATGCTGCGACTGAAAACCCGCACCTCCGTCCATGGCGGAGGTGTCTGATGGAGGCCGACGAGAAGGGACGTCTGATCGTCGTCTCCAACCGCCTGCCCTTGGTCCTCAATGCGCAGGAGGATGGAACCTGGGATGCACGGGCGAGCAGCGGCGGGCTCATCAGTGCGCTGGTACCCGTATTGCGGCGCCGGGGCGGCGTATGGATAGGCTGGCCGGGCACCACCGACGCCACCCTCGAGGAGGTTCTACCGGCGCTCGCCGCCGTGGGCGAGGCCTACGGCTGCAGCTTCCGGCCGGTCATGCTCACGCAGCAGGAGATGGAGGGCTTCTACTTCGGCTTCTCCAACGAGGTGATCTGGCCGCTCTTCCACGACCTCTTCACCAACTGCAACTTCCAGCCCGAGTACTGGCAGGTCTACCAGGACGTCAATCGCAAGTTCGCCGCCGCGGTGGCCGATGTCCTGCGCCCCGGCGACTTCCTGTGGGTGCACGACTACCACCTCATGGACCTCGCCGCCGAGCTGCGCCGCATGGGCCGGCCGGTGCATGCCGGCTTCTTCCTGCACACGCCGTTTCCGCCGCTGGAGATCTTCCTTCGCCTGCCGTGGCGCTTCGAGATCCTGCGCGACCTGCTCGAGTTCGATCCGATCGGCTTCCAGACCCTGCGCGACCGGCGCAATTTCCTGCAGTGCGTGAAGGTGCTCTTCAACGTGCAGGTGAAGGGCACCGGTTCCGTGGTGCGGGTGCAGGTGCCGCCCTCCCTGAGCCACGACGGGGCCTCCGCCCGCCAGGTATGTGCGGGCGTGTTCCCGATCGGGATCGATTTCGCCGCAGCCGCCGACATGGCCGCCTCCCCCGAAGTGCGTGCCCGCGCCCGCGAGCTCAAGGACGACATCCGGGGGCGGCAGATGATCCTGGGGATCGACCGCCTGGACTACACCAAGGGCCTGCCCAACAAGCTGCAGGCCTTCCGTGCCGCGCTGCACCGCTATCCGGAGCTGCACCACAAGGTGAACCTCGTCCAGCACGTCGTCCCGAGCCGCAAGGAGATACCGGACTACCAGCAGCTGCGCCTGGAACTCGAGCACCTCATCGGCCAGATCAACGGCGAGTTCACCGAGTCGGGCTGGGTGCCGATCCATTACATGTTCCACAACCTCGGCAGCGTGGACCTCTCCGCCTACTATCTGGCGGCCGACATCGCGCTGGTGACCTCGCTCAAGGACGGCATGAACCTGGTGGCCAAGGAGTACTGCGCGGCGCAGGTGGACCAGGGCGGTGTGCTGATCCTGTCGGAGTTCGCCGGGGCGGCGGCGCAACTGCAGCGCGGTGCGCTGCTGGTCAATCCCTACGATATCGACGGTGTCGCTTCGGCCATCCACCGCGCCTTCTGCATGCCCGAGAAGGAACGCAGCGAGCGCATGCGCCTGTTGCGGCGCACGGTGCGCAGCGAGGACGTCTACCGATGGGCCGACGCCTTCCTCGGCGTCACCAGCGAGCGCGGGGCCGCTGCCGTGCCCTACCCGGAGGACTATCTCCCCAGTGCCAAGCCCTGAACAGTCCGCCGCGGACCACATCGCGCCGCATGCGCTCGCCGCGCAGCCTCGGCTGGAGGCCCGCTTCCGCAATCGGCCGTTGCTGGTCTTCCTCGACTACGACGGGACCCTCTGTCCCATCGTTTCGCGGCCCGAGGATGCCCAGCTCGCTCCGTCCATGCGAGAGGCGCTCGCGCATCTGGCGGCACGTCACCGGGTGGGGGTGGTGAGCGGGCGATCGCTCGCGGACCTGCGCGCGCGGGTGGGGCTCTCCGACCTGTGGTACGCCGGCAATCACGGCTTCGAATGGACGATGCCGCCGAGTCCGACGGTGCACCGGGAGGCGGGCGAGGCGCATCTGGCCGCGCTCGCGGCGGTAGCGGCGCAGCTCGGCACGGCGCTCGCCGGCATCCGGGGCGTCATCCTCGAAGACAAGCGCTACTCGCTCTCGATCCATTACCGCCTGGTGGCGGCCGGAGAGGTCGACACGGTGATCGGCGCGGTGCATGCCGCCGCCGCGGGCCGGCCGGAGCTCCGGGTGCGCGGCGGCAAGTGCGTGGTGGAGGTGCTGCCGAGCATCGACTGGCACAAGGGCCGGGCGGTGCGCCGGCTCGTCGAGGCGGCGGCGCTGCCCGGGGCGGTGCCGATCTTCATCGGCGACGACGTCACCGACGAGGATGCCTTCCGCGAGCTCTCGGGGGACGGGGTGGGCGTGCTGGTGAGCGCCGAGCCGCGCCCGACCGACGCGGGCTACCGGCTCCGCGACGTGGGCGAAGTGGAGCGCTTCCTGCGCTGGCTGGCCAGCCTCGCGGGCGGGATCCGTGCGTGAGGCCGCCCCGCGGGGCGGTTGCGGGGCGGATCCGGAATTATTCGAAACGAAACGCCTCGACGCGTGCCTAACCTCGGTGAGAAGGCACGATTTCCTGTTTTCATGAGATCGTCCGTGCCGCAAGGACGCCGCGGCACGGGCTGCGGCCGAAGGGGGCCGCGAAATGGGAGTGGCGTCGCGTGGTCGAGGACAAGCCGATGCTTCTGCCGCCGGACTGCGACAATCGAACCGACCGTACGGCCGATGCCGCGGCGGGGCGAGGGGCGGCGCAACAACCGTCGGGGCACGCCTACCGTGCCCTGAAGACGCTGAGCGCGGGCAACCACGTTCTGCTGCACTCGTCCGACGAGCAGCAACTGCTCGACCGGATGTGCAAGGTGATCGTGGAGGAGGGCGGCTATCCGCTCGCGTGGGTCGGCTACGCGGAAAACGACGAGCGCCGGAGCATCCGCCCGGTCGCCCATGCGGGCGTCGGCGTCGGGCTGGTCGACGCGCTGCGGCTCACCTGGGCCGACGAGGGCATCGGCCGCGGGCCGACGGGCACCGCGGTGCGCACCGGCGAGCCGGTGATCGCGCGCAACCTCCACGGCGACCCCGATCTGGTCGATGCGCGCAACCTGCTGGTCGAGCGCGGGCTCCCCGACTACGCTTCGGCGGCGGTCTTCCCGCTGCGGGTCGACGGGCAGGTGCTCGGCAACCTCAGCATCTACGCCGACGAGCCGGACGCCTTCGACGAGGCCGAGGTGAGGCTCCTGAGGGAGCTCGCCGAGGATCTCGCCTTCGGCATCGCCTCGCACCGCACGCGGGTCCGCCACGAGGCGGCCGAGCGCACCATCGAGCACATGGCCTTCCACGACGCGGTGACCGGGCTGCCCAACCGGCTGCGGCTGCGCGAGGTGCTCGAGGCCGCCATCGTCCGCTCGCGCGATACGCACCGGCCGCTCGCGCTGCTGGTGCTCAAGGTGGAGCACTTCCAGGAGATCACCGACAGCCTCGGCTACCGGGAAGGCGAACACCTGCTCATCGAGATCGCAGCCCGGCTCGCCCCGCTGGTGCGCGACGGCGAGCTGCTCGCGCGCGGGGCCGAAGACGAGTTCGTGCTGCTGCTGGCGGGCGGCGGAGCCAACGAGGCGATCGAGGCCGCGAAACGGCTCATCGGCGGACTGAACGAATCGATCGAGCTGTGCGGACTCATGGTGAATGCGCGGGTGAGCATCGGCATCGCGTTGTGTCCGGGCCACGGCAGCGATCCGGACTCGCTGCTGCGGCGTGCGAGCGTGGCGGCCATGGAGGCGCGGCGCAGCGCGGCGGGTTATGCCTTCTATGTCGGCAGCCTCGACCAGGACCATACGCGCCGGCTCGCCCTCATGGGCGACCTGCGCCGCGCCATCGCCGACAACGAGCTGCAGCTCTACTGCCAGCCCAAGGTGTGCATCGCCACCCGCAAGCTGTGCGGCGCCGAGGCGCTGGTGCGCTGGCCCCATCCGCGGCTGGGCATGATCGCCACCGGCGAGTTCGTGCGGCTCGCCGAGCATGCCGGGCTCATCAGCCCGCTCACCCACTGGGTGCTCGATGCCGCCTTCAGCCAGGCCTACGCCTGGCACGACGCGGGCTGCCGTCAGCCGCTGGCGGTGAACCTCTCCGCCCACGACCTGCGCGACCCCTTGCTCTTCGACCACATCAAGGGGCTCTTCGCCACCTGGGGCCTGCCTGCCCGCGCGATCCAGTTCGAGCTGACCGAGAGCGCGCTGATGGAAGACCCGGGGGGCGCGCAGCAGACGCTCGCGCGGCTGAAGCAGCTCGGCGTGGAGCTGTACATCGACGACTTCGGCACCGGCTACTCCAGCCTCAGCTACCTCCGTCACCTTCCGGTCGACGCGATCAAGATCGACCAGTCCTTCGTCGCCAGCATGATCGCCAGCGACGACTCGGCCATCATCGTGCGCTCGACCATCGAGCTTGGGCACAACCTGGACCTGCGGGTGATCGCCGAGGGCGTGGAGAACGCCCGCATCTGGGACCGGCTCGCGGTCCTCGGCTGCGACGTCGCCCAAGGCTACTACGTGAGCCCGCCGCTTCCCGCCGCGCGCCTGCGCGACTGGAAGCAGAGCTCGCCCTGGCGCTGAGCGCGCGGGGCGCTGTTCCCGGATTCCGCCGGGGCTCCATCCGGGCTACGAAGACGCCGCGCGGGCATCCGCGGGCGCCGTAGCCCGGACGGAGGAACGGAATCCGTGGCCCGGGGGGGCGTAGCACCGCCTGCATGCCTGCGCCGCCGCTCCCGAACGGGCTACGCGAGCCGTGTATGGCGGCTCAGGCCACCTCCTCCTCGGCCGGGGTGGCCGGCTCGGCGGCGTTGGCGCCTGCCGCAGCCACGCTCTCCTCGACCGCGTCGAGAAAGTCCTGCCCCCAGCGGTGGATGTCGTTGTGCTGGACTACGCCGAAGAGCTCGCGCAGCCGCGATTCGGCCTCGGCCTTGTTCATGGCCAGCCCGTAGTAGCACTTCTCCACCAGGTCGTAGGGGTCGTGCGGGTTGGTGAGCACCGCCCCGTGGAGCTCCGCGGCGGCGCCGGCGAACTCCGAGAGCACCAGCACGCCGCGGCCGCCGGTGAGCCCCTGCGCGGCCACGTACTCCTTGGCCACCAGGTTGAGGCCGTCGCGCAGGGGGGTCACCCACATCACGTCGGCCATCGCGTAGTAGGCCACCAGCTGCTCGAAGGGGATGGCACGGAAGAAGAACTGCACCGGCGTCCAGCCCACCCGGGAGAAGCGACCGTTGATGCGCCCCACCGCCTGTTCGATGCGCGTCTGCAGGTTCTGGTAGACCGTCATCTCCTTGGCCGCGGGCACGCACACGTTCAGCAGGGTGACCTTGCCCTGCAGCTCCGGGTGCACCTCCAGCAGCCGCTCGAAGGCGAGCAGCTTCTCCAGGGTGCCCTTGGTGTAGTCGAGCCGCTCCACCGACAGGATGGTGCGCACGCCGGCGAACTGGCCGCGCAGCTCCGCCATCAGGTGCGTGGTCTCGGGCGCTTCCAGCACCTTGGCGACACGCCCCACGTCGAGACCCACCGGGTGCGCCCCCAGGCCGATGCGCCGGCCATGCACCTCGATCGCGGTGGTGACCTCTTCCAGGCCCACCGCGCAGCCGTAGGTGAGGTAGCGCGGCGCGCAGCTCTTCGTCTCGAGCACCTTCACCGGCGCCACGCCGCGCGCCACGTCGACGAAGTTCTCCGCCTGGCGCGGGATGTGGAAGCCCACGTAGTCGCACTGCAGGAGGCTTCCCACGATGTCGCGTCGCCACGGCAGCACGTTGAACACGTCTGCCGAGGGGAAGTAGGTGTGATGGAAGAAGGCGATCTTGAGGTCCGGGCGCAGCTCGCGCAGGTAGGCCGGCACCATCCACAGGTTGTAGTCGTGGATCCATACCACCGCGCCGGGGGCGGCCTCGGCCGCGGTGCGCTCGGCGAAGAGGCGGTTCACCTTCATGAACACCACCCAGTCGTCCTCGCGGAAGCGCGCGCGCTCCCAGAAGGTGTGCAGGGTCGGCCAGAAGGCCTCCTTGGAGAAGCGCTTGTAGAAGATGTCCACGTCGCTCTTGGAGAGCGGGACGCGTGCGGCCACCAGCTCGGGGTACTTCTGGCGGTCCACCTCGGTGTGCACCTGGAAGCCCGGCTTGCGCGGGTCGTGGGTCGACCATGCCACCCACGAGCCCTTCTTCCCCTCGGCGAAGAAGGAGAGAAGGGTCGGCAGGATGCCGTTGGGCGAGGCGGGGCGGCGCCGCACCGGCTTGCCGTCCTCGATCGCCTCCTCGTACGGCAGGCGGTGGTAGACCATCACCAGGTCGGCCTTGCCCGGCGCCTCTATCGCGCGCAGCTCCGCCTCGACGCCCTGGGGGCCGAGCAAGTTGAAGTGCGCCAGCGCCTCCAGGATGCCCCCGCAGCCGGCGTGGCGGGCGTGCAGCACGCGGGCCCGGTCGGCGGTCGCCTCGAGCAGCGCCGGCTCCGATTCGCCCACGCACACGCCGATGAAACCCTGCTCGTACATGGCGAGATCGTTCAGGGTGTCGCCCGCCACCAGCACCTCGTCGGAGTTGATCCCGAGATGCTCGACCAGCGCGCGCAGGGTGCTGCCCTTGTTCACGCCCTTGGGCAGGATGTCGAGATAGCGGTCGGCGGAGTAGAGCACCTCGCAACCGAGGCTCGCCGCGACGGCGGCGATGTCGCCGTTGACCGCGTCGGCGCTGCAGTAGTAGGAGCAGCGCCGCTGCTGGGGCACGTCCTGGCGCTCCAGGCGCGTGAAGCGCGCCATCGCATCGGCTACTGCGCGCTCGCCCGGCCAGCAGGCGTCGATGGTGCTCTGCAGCGGCTGCACCGGCTGGCGGGTCACGCCGTCCACGATGGTGGCGCCCACGTCGCATACGATGTAGTCGGGGACCGGGATGGTCGGATCCGACAGCACCGGGATGACGTGTTCGAGGCCGCGTCCGGTCACGAACGCGAGTTTGATTTCGGGGTGGCTGGAGATGAGCTGGTAGAGGCGCTGGCGATGTTCCGGGTCGCCCGCGAGAAAGGTGCCATCGAGATCCGTTGCAAGCAGCATGTGCATGCCCTCCTGTCGTGTGTTCTAGAAATGCCGACATGGATGCCGACGGTGTGGGTTCTCAGGCTTGCGCCCGGGTGTGTTCTCCCGCGAAGGGTGAATCGGCGGCGGGGCGGGTTTCGCCCGCGCCGGTGGTCGGGGCAGGCGGCCGTTCGGCCTCCGCCTCGGGGGTCACCATCTCCAGGACGGTGGGGGTGGTGCGCAGCATCGGCACGCACTGGGCCGGCTCCTCGACGATCTCGTCGGAGCTGCGGCGGGCAGCGAGCAACGCGTAGGTGGCCGTCGGGCCGAACATCAGCGCGATGAAGAGCGGCATGGCGGACGGCCCGAACCAGCCCATGAAGAGCCCGGCGAGCGCCGGGCCGACTGCGGCGCCGGCGCCGTGCAGGAGCAGTATCCCTGCATTGCCGGCGAGGATCTCGTCGTGGGGCAGGTGATCGATCAGGTGCGCCACCACCAGCGGATAGATGGCGAAGGCGACCCCGCCGAAAGCCGCCGCGGCCACCAGCACCAGCGGGCCGAAGGCACCGAGCACGGCCATGAGCAGGGCCGCCGCGACCGCCGCGCCGGCCACCAGGGCGAGTGCGCGGCGCCGGTCCATGCGGTCGGACATGTGCCCGATCGGCCACTGCAGCGCGGCGCCGGCGAGAATGGTCACGGTGATGAACATGCCCACCCCTTCCGGATCGAGGCCGACCCGGCCGGCGTAGACCGCTCCCATGCCCCAGAAGGCACCCATGCCGAGACCCGAGGCGAGCGCGCCCACGTAGGCGAGGGGCGCGGCCTGCCAGATCCGGCGCAGGGCCGGGCGGGGCACCTGGGCGAGCGCGGGCGGGGTGAGCCGCGTGGCCACCACCGGCATCAGCGCCACCACGGCGAACACCGCGGCGACCGCGAAGAGGGTGAATTCGGCCGGCGAGTCGAGCTGCAGGAAGAGCTGGGCGGCGGCCAGTGCGAGCAGGTTCACCGTCATGTACACCGCGAAGATCTGGCTGCGCCGCTCGCTCGGGGCCTCGCTGTTCAACCAACTCTCGATGACCGTGTAGAAGCCCACCAGCGCGATGCCGGTGACGACCCGCAGCAGCATCCAGAAGGTGGAATCCACCCATAGCGAGTGCAGCAGGATGCAGCCGGCGACTGCCGCCGCGAAGAAGGCGAAGGCGCGCACGTGGCCCATCTGCCGGATGAGCGGCGGCGCGAGGAAGGTGCCGGCGAAAAAGCCGAAGAAGTAGGCGGACGCGATGAGCCCCAGCAACTGGTCGCTGAAGCCCGCCAGGCTGCCGCGCAGCGCGAGCACCGTGTTGAGCAGGCCGGTGCCCAGCAGCAGCAGGGCGATGCCGGCCAGCAGCGCAGCGATGGGAACGAGGTGCGGCATCATGAGCGGTACGGATCCTCCCGCTTCGTCTTCATTCGTCTCCGGTCTGATGCGGTGCACCCGGCGGCGCAACCCGCGAAATAATATTTGGGCGAACATTTTAACGCGTTTGGACGCGTTCCGATATTGCATTGCAGCACGGATGCTTGCGCGGGCGCCGGCAAGCCTCTATCGTTGGCGCTTCGTCTTGCCGCTTTTTCCGCCGTGTCAGCTCCGCAGCCGAAACTTCGCTCCGTGCCGGACCGCATCCGCCAGGTCGCCTGCTTCGAACTGGGCGGACTGCTGCTGATCACGCCCCCCTTCGCCTGGGCGAGCGGGGTGGCGCTCGACGAGTCGATCGGGCTGCTGGCTGTGCTGGCGCTGATCGCGGCGGTGTGGAACGCGGCTTACAACACCGTCTTCGACTGGGTCGACGGCCGGCTGACCGGCCGCTGCGCCGACCGCCGGCCGCCCTTGCTGCGGCTGGTGCACGCGCTGGGTTTCGAGGGCGGTCTGCTGCTCATGAGCCTGCCGGTCATCGTGGTCTGGACCGGCATGGGCTGGCTGGAGGCGTTGGTGGCCGACGTCGCGCTCGCCGGTGCCTACGTGGTGTACGCCTTCGTCTTCAATCTCGCCTACGACCGGCTCTTCCCCATCGAGGTGCGCCCGACGGAGCTCGCCCGTGCGGATTGAGGCGCCGGCGGCGGCGCCATCGGTCGCGCGCGACGTCGAGCTGCGGCCCTTCAACACTTTCGGTCTGCCCGGCCGGGCGGCGCAGCTCGTCGTGGTCCGCGATGCGCTGGAGGCTGCGGCGTTCGCGGCCTCGCCGCTGGCTGCGCTGCGGCCGCGGCTGGTGCTGGGCGGGGGCAGCAATATCGTGCTCCGCGGCGATTTCGCCGGGATCGTGGTGAAAGTGGAGATCGTCGGCCGCCGTCTCGTGGGCGAGGACGCCGACGCCTGGTACGTGGAGGCCGGCGCGGGCGAATCCTGGCATGAGTTCGTGCGCTGGACCCTCGCCCAGGGCTGGCCGGGCCTGGAGAACCTGTCGCTGATCCCCGGCACGGTGGGCGCAGCGCCCATCCAGAACATCGGTGCCTACGGGCTGGAGATGGCCGAGCGCTTCCACGCGCTGGAGGCGGTGTCCCTGAACGACGGCGAGCGCCGGGTCTTCGACCGCGAGGCGTGCCGCTTCGGCTACCGCGACAGCACCTTCAAGCAGGAAGCGGCCGACCGTTTCCTCATCACCGCGGTCACCTTCCGTCTGCCCAAGCGCTGGTCGCCGGTGACCGGCTACGCGGAGCTCGCGCGCGAGCTCGCCGCGCGGGGTCTCGCCGCGCCTACGCCGCTCGACGTGTCGGATGCGGTCATGGCGATTCGCCGCCGCAAGCTCCCCGATCCGGCCCGGATCGGCAACGCGGGCAGCTTCTTCAAGAATCCTGTGGTCGACGCCGCCACGCTCGCCCGGCTCGCCGCCGAACACCCGGGGCTGCCCCACTATCCCCAGCCCGATGGCCGCGAGAAGCTCGCCGCCGGCTGGCTCATCGACCGCTGTGGCTGGAAGGGGCGTGACCTCGGTCCGGTGGGCGCTTACGAGCAACAGGCGCTGGTGCTGGTGAACCGAGGCGGCGCCACCGGCTCGGACGTGCGCCGCATCGCGGAAGCGATCCAGGCCGATGTGCGGGCGAAGTTCGGCGTCGCGCTGGAACCCGAGCCGGTCTTCGTCTAGCCGAATTCGCCGAACGGCGGCGCCGGGATGCACGGCGGTGCAGCGCTCCCCACCGGCCCCGGCACGAGCGCGGCTCGGTGCTCACGGCGGAACCGACACGCAGGCCGCGATGCCGGTCGCGATCTCTCCGGCCATGCGGCGCTGGCGTTCCGGGTCGCGCAGCAGGAGCTCCTCGTCGCGATGCTTGATTACCCCCGCCTCGAAAAGCAGCGCCGGCTGTACGGCGCGGTGGAGCACCACCAGGTCGTCGAACCAGTGCACCGCGTGAACCGGATCGGCGTACTCGCGGCGGCGGGCGTTCTTGTCGGTCGGCACGAAACCCGCCCGCTGCAATCGCGCGCCGATGGCCCGGGCGCACAGCTCGCTTCGCTCGGGAAACGGATTGCGGCGCGACACGAACAGCGAATGGCCGGCCCAGCGGTCGCTGTAGGTTTCGGCCCGGCCGTTCCACGCCCACGATTGCAGCTCCCACTCGTTGACCGAGTCGTGGTGAATGGAAACGAAGAGGTCGGCATGGGGAACCTGCGCGGGGCGCGCGGCGAGGGATTCGACGGTGCCATCGGTGTTGACGGGCACGGCTTCGAGCCCCAGGCGCTCGAGGCTCTCCACCACCTTTGCGGCGAGCTCGCGGTTGAACTCGAGCTCCGAACGCCCGCGTGCGCTGATGGCGCCCGGCGCCGCGAGCGTGTGCCCGACGTCGACGGCCACCACCCCGGCGGCAGCGTCGTGATCGGACGCCTGCGCACCCGCCGTCGCGACGGCGGCGAGCAGGACCGGAATCGCCGCCCGCACCGCCCCCCGGACGCTTCCACGCGGCGCGCCCTGGCCTTCCGGGGTGAAATACTTCCTTTCCCTTGCCTGGATCATGGTTATTGAATAGGCGGTGTTAGAATCGTGAGATATTTTTTTACCACTCCGCGCCACTCTCGGGGAGACGTTCAAATGATTTCGAAGGCCCGCCTGGCCACCCTCGCCATTTTCTCCGCGCTCCTGGGCTTCAGCTCGTTGGCCGGCGCCGACGATGCCAAGGAGCTCGTGAAGCGCGCCATGGGCGATCCGGCGCTGCGGGACACCCTCGTCCGCGAAGGCCGCAGCGCCGGCGCCTTCTGCGCGAACTGCCACGGCGAGGCGGGGTTCAGCCGCTTCCCCGAAGTGCCGAACTTGGCGAGCCAGCATCCCACCTACATCCTCAACCAGATCGATGCCTTCGTCACCGGCAAGCGCAAGAACGAGTTCATGGAAGGCCTGATGAAGGTTCTGTCCGAACGCGACAAGGCCGCGATCGCGCTCTCGTTCGCCGGGGCGCCGGCCATCCCCGCCACGGTGACGCCCGGGCCGCGCGCGGCCGAAGGGGGCGAGCACTTCAAGCGTCTGTGCGCACGCTGCCACCAGCAGGACGCGCGGGGTGCGGAGACGTACCCGCGCCTCGCCGGCCAGCAGCAGGAGTACCTGCGGGTGACCCTGAGGCGTTACCTCAACATGACGGGCGAACGGAACTATCCGCCGATGACGGGCGCCGTCACGCAACTGGGCGAGCGCAACATCGACGCGGTGGTGGACTATCTCTCCAGCCTGAAGTGAGGGCAGCAATCGGCGTGCCGCCGACGGGCGGGGTCACATCACCGAGCGGGTGAAGTTCGCCAGCTCCTCGGTCTGCGGATCGGCGAAGAGCGCTTTCGGGTCGCCGCTCTCGTGGATGCGCCCCTGGTGCATGAAGATCAGCTTGTCCCCCACGTCCCGCGCGAAGCGCATCTCGTGGGTCACCATGACCAGCGTCATCCCCTCGGCGGCGAGCTGGCGCACCACCGCCAGCACCTCGCTGACCAGCTCCGGGTCGAGCGCCGAGGTGATCTCGTCGCACAGCAGCACCCGCGGCCGCATCGCCAGCGCCCGGGCGATCGCCACCCGCTGCTGCTGCCCGCCCGAGAGCTGGTCGGGGTAGGCGGCGAACTTGTCCGAAAGGCCCACCTTGAGCAGCATCTCCCGGGCGAGGTCCTCGGCCTCGCGTTTCGCCACGCCCTTCACCACGGTGGGTGCCAGCATCACGTTCTGCCCGGCGGTCAGGTGCGGGAACAGGTTGAACTGCTGGAACACCATGCCCACCTTCTGGCGCAGCGCGCGCAAATCGCCCTGGCCGTCATGGAGGGCCGTGCCGTCGACCACCAGCTCGCCCCGGTCGATCGTCTCCAGGCCGTTGATCGTGCGCAGCAGGGTGCTCTTCCCGGAGCCGCTGCGGCCGATCAGGGCGACCACCTCGCCTTCCTCCACCTCCAGGTCGATCCCCTTCAGGACGTGGTTGGTGCCGAAGCGCTTGTGCAGCCCGGCGATGCTAACGAGCGACATGGAATTTCCTCTCCAGGCTCTTCGCGTAGAGCGAGAGCGGGTAACACAGGGCGAAGTAGCCGGCCGCCACCAGCCCGAACACCAGGAAGGGCTGGAAGGTGGCGTTGGCGAGCATGGAGCCCGTCTTGGTGAGCTCGGCGAAACCGATGATGGAGGTCACCGCGGTGCCCTTCACCACCTGCACCGAGAAGCCCACGGTGGGGGCGATGGCGAGCTTCACCGCCTGGGGCAGGATCACGTAACGCATCTGCTCGAAGTAGGAGAGCGCGAGGCTCGCCGACGCCTCCCACTGCCCGCGCGGCACCGCCTCCACGCAGCCGCGCCAGATCTCGGCGAGGTAGGCGCTGGTGAAGAGCGTGAGCCCGAGCGCCGCGGCGAACCAGGGCGAGACGTCCACCCCCATCAGCGGCAGGCCGAAGAACACGATGAAGAGCTGCATCAGGAGCGGCGTGCCCTGGAGCAGCTCGATGTAGCCCTTGGTGAGCATCTGCAGCGCGCGGCGCTTGGAGATGCGTGCGAAGAGCACCGCCAGCCCCACCGTGCCGCCGCATACGAAGGCGATGAGCGACAGCGCCAGCGTCCATTTGCCCGCGTCGAGGAGGTTGCGGACGATGTCCCAGGTGGTGAACTGCATGAACATCAGCGCGGCCTCCCCACGACGAAGCGCTGCCCGGCCTGCATCAGCACCTGCCGGATCATCAGCGCCATGCCGAAGTAGATCGCGGTGGTGACGAAGTAGGTCTCGAAGGCGCGGAAGTTGCGCGACTGGATGAAGTTCGCCGCGAAGGTGAGCTCCTCGGCGGCGATCTGCGAGCACACCGAGGAGCCGAGCATGACGATGATCACCTGGCTCACCAGCGCCGGCCACACCCGCGCGAGCGCCGGGCGCAGCACCACGTGGCGGAAGGTCTGCAGCCGCGACAGGCCCAGCGATTCGGCCGCCTCGTGCTGGCCGCGCGGCGTGGCCTCGATCCCGGCGCGGATGATCTCGGTCGAGTAGGCGCCGAGGTTGATCACCATGGCCAGCACCGCCGCCTGCCATTCGCCCAGCTTCACGCCGAGGGAGGGCAGCCCGAAGAAGATGAAGAAGAGCTGCACCAGGAAAGGCGTGTTGCGGATCGCCTCCACGTAGACGCCGAAGAGCGCATCGAAGGGCCGGAGCTTCCACGCCCGGCACACCGCGCCCAGCGTGCCGAGCGCGATCCCCAGCCCCGCCCCCGCCGCGGTCAGCGCCAGCGTGAAGCCGGCGCCGCGCGCGAGGAGGTCGGTGTACTCGACGATCGCGGCGAAGTCGAACTGGTAGGCCATGGGGCGCGGTCGCTCAGAGCTCGGCCGGCAGCGGGGCGTTGAGCCAGCGCATTGCGATGGCGTTCAAGCTGCCGTCCTGGCGCGCCTTGGCGATGATCTCGTTCACTTTCGCCTGCAGCGCCGCCTCGCCCTTGGCGAGCCCCACGTAGCAGGGCGAGTTCTTGATAAGGAACTTGGCCTGGAGGCGGCGCAGCTTGGTCATGTCGTTCACCGCCGCGGCCACCACGTTGCCGGTCGCGACGAACGCGACCTGGCCGGTGAGGTAGGCGGAGATGGTGGCGTTGTTGTCCTCGAAGCGCTTGATCGTCACCCCGGACGGCGCGATCTTGCTGAGCTCCAGGTCCTCCACCGAACCGCGGGTCACGCCCACCGTCTTGCCGGCCAGCTCCTCGGCCTTGGCGAGCTTCGCGTCCTCGGGCCCGAACACCCCGTTGAAGAAGGGCGCGTAGGCGGCGGAGAAGTCGATCACCTTCTCGCGCTCGGCGTTCTTCCCGAGGCTCGAGATCACCAGGTCGGCCTTGCCGGTGGTGAGGTAGGGAATGCGGTTGGTGCTGGAGACCGGGATCAGCTCCACCTTCACGCCGAGCTCCTTGCCGATCAGGTTGGCCATGTCGATGTCGTAGCCGCGGGGTTTGAGGTCGGTGCCGACGGTGCCGAAGGGCGGGAAATCCTGCGGCACGGCGACGCGCAGCACGCCGTTCTTGCGCACGCCTTCGAGCGCGTCGGCGTGGGCAGTGGTCCAGGCGAGGCTGCCGGCAAGCAGGGTGGCGGCGAGGGTGGCACGGAGGAAGCTGCGGCGGGTGGCGGACATGGGGAGACTCCTTGCAGAGGGGGGTGGAAAGCTGGCGAGGCGAAGCGCCTCTCAGAATGGATCGGCAGATTCGATGCCCACGCGGTGGGCGGCGGAGGCGAGGTGGGCGCGCATCGCCTCCGCCGCGCCGGCGGCGTCGCCCGCCGCCACGCAGTCCACGATGCGGCGATGCTCGTCGGCGGGCGCCCAGATGCTCTTCGGATCGGAGAAGGGCAGGCGCAGGCTGTGGGCGATGTGGTCGCTGAATTGGCGCGACACGGCGGCGAGCCCGGGGTTGCCGGAGAGCTCGGCCAGCAGAAGGTGGAACTGCAGGTCCCAGTCGGAGGCCATCACCAGGTCGGCCACCCGCAGCGCGTCCTCCATGCCCTGCTGGATCGCGGCGAGCCGGGCGCGCCCGGCCGCGTCGACGCGGCGCGCCGCGAGCCCCGCCCAGGCGGGCTCCAGTACCAGGCGGAATTCCAGCAGCGCCTGCGCGTCCATCGCCCCCTCGGCCAACGGCAGCTCCTCGGGCTCGCGCCGCCGCCCGGCGGTCACGAACACGCCCTTGCCCGGCTGCGAGCGCACCAGCCCCAGCGCCTCCAGCATGGAGATCGCCTCGCGCAGGGAGGCGCGGCTGATGGAAAGCGACTCCGAGAGATCGCGCTGCGAGGGCAGCGAGGCGCCGGGGGCGAACTCGCCGTCGGTGATGCGGCGCTGTAGCGCCTGGGCGGCCATGCTGGCAATGCTGGGCATCGGGTGACTCCGTGGTCTAACTGGTCAGGCCAGTCAGGCCAGCAGGAGCAGGATGCGTACCAGCGCGTGCGAGACGCGCTAAAGCATTGAATTAATGAAGGATATGCTGGGCGTTCGGCCCGGGTTCAGGCTGAGCTCGTCCCGGCAGCGCCCCGCTATGGGGCGCCGGTTGAGAGCGGCTCACCAAATGAGGGCGGAATCTAGATGGGGCCTCACCGCACCGCGTGGATATTCCCCAGCCTCGCCGTGATCGCCTCCGCGCAGGCCTTCACGCGCCTGGCGGTGCTGCCGTCCCAGTCGGGGTCGAAGGTGCCGGCCGGGCCCATGGCGGTGATGGCGAGCGCGATGTGGCCGGTGTGGTCGAAGACCGGGGCGGAGAAGGCGTTGATGCCGGGGATGGGGTGGCCCACGGCGCGGGCCATGCGGCGGCGGCGCACGTCGTCCAGGTCCTCGTCCACGTACTTCTTCGACAGGCGTACCGCGGTCTGCTCGCTCTTCGCGAGCCGGCCCAGTTCTTCCTGCACCAGCTGCGCCGTCATGCGCTCGGGCAGGAAGGCGGCGAACACGCGGCCGGTGGCGGAGGTGAGCAGGCTCATCACGGTGCCCACGCGCATGTTCACGTGCACCGTGATGCTGCACTCCTCGATGCTCACGATGGTGGGGCCCTGGTTGCCCCACACCGCGATCGCCACGTTCTGCTGGATCTCGTCCGAGAGCTTGGCCGCCTCGGGGGTGGCCACCCGCAGCGGGTTCAGCGCGTGCAGCGCCGAGAGTCCCATCTGCAGCGCGAAGGCGCCAAGGCCGTAGCGGCCGGTGAGCGGATCCTGCTCGATGAGCCCGAGCTTGCCGAAGCTCACCAGGTAGGGGTGGGCCTTGGCCGGCGGCATGCCGGCTTCGCGCGCCAGGTCCTTCAGCATCATCGCCGTGCCGTGGCGCACCAGCGCCTGCAGCAGCGCGCCGCCCACCTCGATGGACTGGATGCCGCGCCGGTCGGCGCGCTCGCCGTTGCGCTCCTCGTTGCTTTCGCTTGCCAATTTCGTCTCCCCGTTGCTGGCGCGAATGTTAGCAGCCCGCCGACGTTGCCGAGCGATTTAACAATAGCAAAGTGATTGACCATTAACAAATCGTCGTCTAGGATGCGAACCATCCCATACAGAGCAGGAGTCGATACATGACCACCAAGGCTTTCGCCTCCCAGGCCGACCTCGAAGAAAAGCAGGTGAGCTTCGACAAGCTCTCCGACAACGCCTGGGCCTACACCGCGGAAGGCGACCCCAACACCGGCATCATCATCGGCGACGACGCCGTGATGATCGTGGACGCCACTGCCACCCCCGTGATGGCCCAGAGCGTGATCCGCAAGGTGCGCGAGATCACCGACAAGCCCATCAAGTACGTGGTGCTCACCCACTACCACGCGGTGCGGGTGCTGGGCGCCTCGGGCTACAAGGACGAAGGGCTGGAGCAGGTCATCGCCAGCCAGGACACCTGGGACCTCATCGTGGAGCGCGGCCAGCAGGACATGGATTCCGAGATCGGCCGCTTCCCCCGCCTCTTCAACGCGGTCGAAAGCGTGCCGGGTCTCACCTGGCCGACGCTCACCTTCACCGGCGAGATGACCCTGTGGCTGGGCAAGCTCGAGGTGAAGATCAAGCAGGTGGGGCGCGGCCACACCAAGGGCGACACCATCGTGTGGCTGCCGCAGCAGAAGATCTGCTTCTCCGGCGACCTGGTGGAGTACGACGCCGCCTGCTACACCGGCGACGCCTATCTGGCCGACTGGCCGGCCACCCTCGACAACATCGCCGCGCTGGGCGCCGAGAAGCTGGTGCCGGGCCGAGGCCCCGCGTTGACGACGCCCGAGCAGGTCGCCAAGGGGCTCGCCTACACCAAGGCCTTCGTCTCCACGCTCTACCGCAGCGCTCAGGAGGCCGTAGCCCAGGGCATGGACCTGAAGGCGACCATGGCCCACACCCGCAAGAACATGGACCCGGAGTTCGGGCAGGTCTTCATCTACGAGCACTGCCTGCCCTTCGACGTCACGCGCGCCCACGACGAGGCGAGCGGCATCCGCGACCCCCGCATCTGGACCGCCGAGCGCGACCGCGAGATGTGGCACGCGCTGCAGGAAGGCTGACCGGCAACCGGCAGCGTCCAGCCCCGAAAGAGAGAGCAGCGCCGGCGACACGCCCGAAGGCGGCGCCGGAGTGACACGAACCGAGTGGAGGAGGAGATACCGTGCTGAGCACGTACAAGTATCCGAAGTTCGAGTACCGGCGTCCGCCGGAACTCGCCGAGGGGCGCGACGGGCGCTACCCCGTGGTGGTGGTGGGCGCCGGTCCGGTCGGCCTCGCAGCGGCCATCGACCTGGCGATGCAGGGCACCCCGGTAGTGCTGCTCGACAACGACGACACGGTGAGCATCGGCTCGCGCGGCGTGTGCTATGCCAAGCGCGCGCTGGAAGTGCTCGACCGCATCGGCTGCGGCGAGGAGATGGTGGAGAAGGGCGTGTCGTGGAACGTCGGCCGCACCTTCTTCCGGGAGCAGGAGGTGTTCAACTTCAACCTGTGCCCGCAGCCCGACCACCATCGCCCCGGCATGATCAACCTCCAGCAGTATTACCTGGAGGAGTACATGGTCAAACGCGCCGAGGCGGTGGGCAACATCGACCTGCGCTGGAAGAGCAACGTGATCGCGGTGACCGACCAGGGCGACAGGGTGAGCGTGCGCGTGGAAACGCCCGACGGCGCCTACACGATCGACACCGACTGGCTCGTCGTCGCCGACGGCGCCAGGAGCCCCATCCGCCACATGATGGGCCTCGAGGTCGACGGCAAGATCTTCATGGACCGCTTCCTCATCGCCGACGTGGTGATGAAGGCGGACTACCCCACCGAGCGCTGGTTCTGGTTCGACCCGCCCTTCCACCCCAACCAGTCCGTGCTGCTCCACCGCCAGGCGGACAACGTGTGGCGCATCGACTTCCAGCTCGGCTGGAACGTGGACCCCGAGGAAGAGAAGAAGCCCGAGAAGGTCATCCCGCGCATCAAGGCGATGCTGGGCGACGACCGCGAGTTCGAGCTGGAGTGGGTGAGCGTCTACACGTTCCAGTGCCGCCGCATGAACCGGTTCCGCCACGGCCGGGTGCTGTTCACCGGCGACGCGGCGCACCAGGTCTCGCCCTTCGGCGCCCGCGGTGCGAACTCCGGCATCCAGGACACCGACAACCTGGTGTGGAAGCTCAAGCTCGTGATGGAAGGCAAGGCGCCCGAGCGGCTGCTGGACACCTACTCCGAGGAGCGCACCTTCGCGGCGGACGAGAACATCATGAACTCGACCCGCTCGACGGACTTCATCACCCCCAAGAGCGCCACCAGCAAGACCTTCCGCAACGCGGTGCTGGGGCTGGCCAAGGACTACGCCTTTGCCCGCGCCCTGGTGAACTCCGGGCGGCTGTCGGTGCCGGCCTATCTCACCGAGTCGAGCCTCAACACCGCCGACGCGGACGAGTTCGGGGGCAACATGGTCCCCGGTGCCCCGATGGACGATGCGCCGGTCGACACGGCGGGTGGCGAGAGCTGGCTGCTGGGCGTGCTCGGCAACCGCTTCCAGCTGCTGTACTTCGCCGACGACGCGGCCGCGCTGGACGCAGCGACCGTGGCCACCCTCAACGGGCTGGCCGACGGGCGCATCGCGGTCGAGCCGGTGGTGGTGGCGAAGAAGGGCACGGCGCCTGCCGGCCTGCGCACGGTGATCGACACCAGGGGTCGCATCGCCGAGCGCTACGACGCCCGTCCCGGCACCACCTACCTCGCTCGCCCCGACCAGCACGTCGCTGCCCGCTGGCGCGCGCTGGATGCCGCCCGCGTGCGCGCCGCGCTCGCCCGTGCCACCTGCAACGCGTAAGGGAGTCCGACATGGCACTGAACACGCAACCGAACTTCTCCGAGCCCGGCAAGCGCTACTTTCACACCTTCAGCCCGGGCGACGACTTCTACGAGATGCTGATCGACATGCATCGCGACCTCTCCGACGAGCAGAGCGCGATGGTCAATGCCCGGCTCATCCTGCTGCTCGCCAACCACATCGGCGACATCTCGGTGCTGCGCGAGGCGATGCAGATCGCGCGCGAAGGCGTCTAACCCTTTGATGCCGGCGGCGGACACGCCGCCGCCGGACCGGATTCCGGAGGTACACCATGCTGGTCAAGAAAATCCACCACGTCGCCTACCGCTGCAAGGACGCGCTCGAGACCGCGCGCTGGTACGAGAAGCACCTGGACATGAAGCTGGTGCTGTCCATCGCCGAGGACGCCGTGCCCTCGACGAAGGAGCCCGATCCCTACATGCACATCTTCCTCGACGCGGGTGCGGGCAACATCCTCGCCTTCTTCGAGCTCCCCACCCGCGACCCCATGGGCCGCGACCCGAACACGCCGGCGTGGACGCAGCACCTGGCTCTGGAGGTCGACTCCATGGAGACGCTGCTCGCCACCAAGGCGCGCCTCGAGAAGGAAGGCATCGACGTGGTCGGCCCGACCGACCACGCACTCTTCCAGTCCATCTACTTCTACGACCCGAACGGCCACCGCCTGGAGCTCGCCGCCAACACCGGCAGCCCCAAGATGCTGGAGGCCCTGGACAAGGTGAAGTGGGACATGCTGGAAGAGTGGGCGCGGACGAAGAAGGCACCCAAGCATGCGGCATGGATGCATGATGGGAGCTATAAGGAAATGTTCGGCTGAGTGGCGCCGTCGCTAGCCCGGATGGAGCCGAAGGCGGAATCCGGGGCCGGCGTCGCGATCCCGCATGCCGCTCCCGGATTCCGCTGCGCTTCATCCAGGCTACGGCCGGGCTCAACCAAGGAGATGTGATTCGTGAAACTCGCCACCCTCAAACACGGCGGCCGCGACGGCACCCTCGTGGTCGTCAGCCGCGACCTCACCCGCTGCCAGACCGTGGGCGGCATCGCGCGCACGCTGCAGGCGGCGCTCGACGACTGGGACAACGTGGCGCCGGAGCTCGAGCTCGTCTACGACATGCTCAACCACGGCCACGCCCGCCACGCCATCCCCTTCGACCCGGCCCACTGCCATTCGCCGCTGCCGCGCGCCTACCAGTGGGCGGACGGCTCGGCCTACATCAACCACGTGGAGCTGGTGAGGAAGGCACGCGGCGCGGAGCTGCCCGAGTCCTTCTACACCGACCCGCTGATGTACCAGGGCGGCTCGGACAGCTTCATCGGCCCGCGGGACAAGGTGATCGCCGACGAGGCCTGGGGCATCGACTTCGAGGCCGAGGTGGCAGTCGTCACCGGCGACCTGCCGATGGGCGCCACGCCCGAGGAGGCCGCCCGCGCCATCCGCCTGGTGATGCTGGTGAACGACGTGTCGCTGCGCAACCTCATCCCCAACGAGCTCGCCAAGGGCTTCGGCTTCTTCCAGTCCAAGCCGGCCTCGGCCTTCAGCCCGGTGGCGGTGACCCCCGACGAGCTGGGCGCGGCCTGGCGCGACGCCAAGGTCCACCTGCCGCTCGAGGTGACGCTGAACGGCAAGCCGTTCGGCCGGCCCAACGCCGGCGTCGACATGACCTTCGACTTCGGTCAGCTCGTCGCTCACATCACGAAGACGCGCGAGGTCGCGGCGGGCTCCATCGTCGGTTCGGGCACCGTCTCGAACAAGCAGGGCAACCTGTGGGGCTCCTCGATCGAGCACGGCGGCGTGGGCTATTGCTGTCTGGCCGAGGTGCGCATGTACGAGACGATCGAGCAGGGTAAACCCGCGACCCCCTTCATGCGCCCGGGTGATACCGTGCGCATCGAGATGCGCGACGCGGAAGGCCGCAGCATCTTCGGCGCGATCGAGAACACCGTGGCGCCGCCGGCCGGCTGAAACAGATAACCATCCCGTACCGAACGAGGAGGAGACACACCATGAAGAGAGGCATCGCCCTCGCGCTCTTCGCCGCCACCGCGGCGCTCGGCAGCGCGGCCGCCCAGGCCCAGGAAGTGGTGCTGAAGGTCGCCCACTTCTGGCCCACCACCGCGCTGTCGCACCAGAAGGTGCTGCTGCCCTGGTGCGACAAGATCGCCAAGGAGTCGGGCAACCGCCTGAAGTGCCAGATCTACCCGGCGATGCAGCTCGGCGGCACGCCGCCCCAGCTCATCCAGCAGGCGGCCGACGGCGTGGCCGACATCGTGTGGACCCTGCCGGGCTACACCGCCGGACGCTTCCCCTCGGTGGAGGTCTTCGAGCTGCCCTTCATGACGAGGAACGCCGAGAGCGCGAGCCGCGCCCTGTGGGACTACGCCGGGAAGTACGGGCAGAAGGACTTCGCGATGGTGAAGCCGCTCGCCTTCCACGTGCACGACAACGGCTACGTGCACGGCAGCAAGCGCCAGATCCGGACCATGGACGATTTCCGCGGCCTGAAGATGCGCGCGCCGACCCGGCTCACCAACAAGATGCTCGCCGCCTTCGGCGCCTCGCCGGTGGCGATGCCGCTGCCTGCGGTGACCGAGGCCATGTCCAAGGGCGTGATCGACGGCTACGTGCTGCCGTGGGAGGTGATCCCCACGGTGAAGCTGCACGAGCTCACCAAGTTCCACTCCGAGACCGACCCCGCGCAGCCTGCGCTCTATACGGCGGTGTTCACCATCGCCATGAACAAGGCCAGGTACGAGAGCCTGCCGCCGGACCTGAAGAAGGTGATCGACGACAACTCGGGCGCCGACTTCTCCGCGATGATCGGCCGGGTGTGGGACGAATCCGCCCCGGCGGCGCGCCAGCAGGCGGTCGAGCGCGGCAACCAGTTCTACACCATCCCCGCCTCCGAGCTCGAGAGCTGGCGCAAGGTCGGCGAAAAGCTCGCGGCCGACTGGGTACAGGAAATGAACGGCAAGGGTTACGACGGGCAGGCCATGCTCGACAGCGCCCGCAGCCTGATCGACAAATACGGCAAGTAAGCCCGTACGCCCCGACGGCCCGCGGCCTGCCCCGCGGGCCGCGCCCGTGCACTTCCGGGAAGCGATCGACGATGAAGCTCTACACCTACTTCCGTTCCTCGGCCGCGTATCGCGTGCGTATCGCGCTGAACCTCAAGGGGCTCGACTACGAGGCAGTGCCGGTGCACCTGGTGCGGGGCGGCGGCGAGCAGAAGCGGCCCGAGTACCTCGCCCTGAATCCGGCCGGGCTGCTCCCTTCCCTGGAGGTGGGCGGGCAGGTGCTGACGCAGTCGCTCGCGATCATCGAGTACCTGGAGGAGACGCACCCGGCCCCTCCGCTGCTGCCCGCCGATCCACTCTGCCGCGCGCGGGTGCGCGCCATCGCCCAGACCATCGCCTGCGACATCCATCCGATCAACAACCTGCGGGTGCTTCAGGCGCTGGTGCGCGACTTCGGCGCGAGCGACGCGCAGAAGAACGCCTGGTACCGGCATTGGGTGGAGACCGGGCTTGCCGCGGTGGAGGCGATGCTCGCGAACGACCCCCGCACCGGTCGCTTCTGCCACGGCGACGCGCCGGGACTCGCCGACTGCTGCCTCGTGCCGCAGGTGTTCAACGCGCAGCGCTTCGCCTGCCGCACCGAGCACATCCCGACGGTGATGCGGATCGCGGCCGAGTGCGAGACGATCGAAGCGTTCCGGCTCGCCGCGCCCGGCAATCAGCCCGACGCGGAGTAGGGCGGCGGCAGCGATTCAGGCAAACGCCGTCGTTCGCGGCTTCCGCGCTCGACGGGTCGTAGGAGCGGCGGAAGCCGCGGAACGCCTAAGCCCCCCAGATCACCGGCACCCTCTCCCGCTGCGAGTGCTCCATCATGTCCAGGAGCGGCCAGGCCCGCTGGGCCAGGCTCACCGGGGCGGCCAGACCGGTGCGGCCCGCTTCGGCGTCGGCCTCCTCCTGCTCGGGGGTGCGCTGGCTGCGCACCTTGTCCTCCTCGATCGCGGTGCGCAGGCGCCGGATGGCGTCGGGCAGCTGTTCCACGGTGACGATGCCCTTCGAGTCGTCCGGGTCCTTGCCGAGGATGGAAATGAGCTTCTTGGCGGTGTCGCCGAACATGATGACGTCGGAGGCGGCGTCGGATCTGAACGTGAACAGCATGGTGGTCTCCTTCACAATCCCTTTACGGCGTAGATGCCGGGCGCGTTGCGCCAGTACCCCTTGTAGTCCATTCCGCAGCCGAACAGGAATCGGTCGGCCACGTCGAGTCCGGTGAAATCGGCGCGCATGCCCGGATAGGCCTTGCGCTCGTGGAGCTTGTGCGTGAGCACGGCCGAGCGCACCTCGCGGGCGCCCTCGGCCTTCAGGTAGTCCATGATGGCGGCCAGGGTGTGGCCCTCGTCCAGGATGTCGTCGAGCACGAGCACCGTGCGGCCGCGCAGATCGTGGGTCGGGCGAACCCGCCAGTCGAGCTGTGTCCCCTTCAGCGCATGCCCGTAGCGGGTGGCGTGGAGGTAGGAGACCTCCAGCGGGAACGGCAGCCTCGGCAGGATGCGGCCTGCCAGGATCAGGCCGCCGTTCATGACGACGTAGACCAGCGGGTTGCTCTGTGCCATGCAAGCGGTGATCTCCTCCGCCATCCGGTCGAGCGCCGCCTCGACGGCGTTCGCATCGGCGAGGCAGTCGGCCTCCTCGCGGGCGCGCACAATCTCTTCCATGTCGATGCTCATGTGAGTCCTTCCTGGTGTGGAAAACGGAACGGGCGGGGCCGTGCCGCGGACCTGCCGGTTAGAACAGGGCGGGGCGCGCAATCGTTCCCGGCGCATTCTTGCCGGACAGCCCGCCGTGGGGCCGCTCAGCTGCGGCGGGCGGCGATGCCGGCGCTGGCGACCAGGGCCAGCAGCGGTGCGATGCCCCGATGCACGCGGCGCACGAAGGCCAGGCCGCGCCAGGCCCGGCGGCCGAGGCGCCACGCGATCCTGGGCTTCAACAGCGCCACGCCCAGGGCCACCGAGGCGATGACGGGCGCATTGTCGCGCGTCCAGCGCGCGCCGTCACGCACGCGGTCGACCGCGTCGAACAGCGGCGTGATGCCCTCCATGCGCCGCGCCATGTCCAGGCGCTGCATGTCCGCGCGGATCTGCAGCCGCTGCTTCCTGAGGGCGAATTCGACGAGTTGCGGGTTCATTCCTTGCGCCGCAAGGCCTCCCGGTCGCGCGCCAGCTCGGCCAGCGTCGCGCCGAAGAGCCGCCCCTGCCTGAGCTCGCGGGCGGCATTGTTGGCGGTATAGAGCCCGGCGCCGATGAAGAAGACCGTGGCGAGCCCCAGCGCCAGCAGCCGGTAGCCCTCCCAGAACAGGACGGTGAGAAAGACCGCCAGGAACACCATGCCGAATCCGAGGAAGAGCGCGCACAGCACGCCATTCAGGATCAGGCCGGTCAGGCGGACCTTCTCTTCCTGGGCCTCGACCGCCAGCAGCTCGAGCCGCGTCCGGGCGATCTCCAGCGCGGAGTCGAGAAAGCCGCGCAGGCTTTCGATCAGACGCGGTTTCCGATCTTCGATCATCGGGGCCGGGGCGGGCGGGGGTCAGCGCCGGCCGGCCAGCAGCCCGAGGAGGAAGGCGACCCCGGCCGCCATCCCGACCGCCTGCCAGGGGTTCTTGTGGACGTAGTCGTCGGTGGCGTGAGCCATCTTCACCGTCTGCTGCCGCACGGCCGCCTCGGCATCGGCCAGGCGCTCCTTGACCTCACCCAGGCGCTCGTTCAACCGGCCCCGCACCTCGCTCAGCTTGCCGCCCGCCTCGCCCGCGGTGAGCTTGATGAGCTCCTCGGCATCGGCGATCACCACCTTGAAATCGGCAACCAGCTTTTCCCGCGAAACTTCGGACGTATTGGTCATTATTGTTCCCCTTGTGGTCGTGACGGACGCCCTCCGGGCGGCGCCCAATTAAGGCTAATCCACAAGCTGCGGGAAGGCAAATGACTACCGTCAAATGTCGTGAGGGTATTCGGCGGCGAACGGCGCCCGGTACGAGGGATGTTTCAGCATCGCACGACGACCACCTGCAGGTACTCGGCCGGTACGACCATCGAGCCGTCGCCCGCGCGGTTGAGTCGGGCGACCAGTGCCATGAGATCGGCGGTCAGCGCCGATTGTGCGGCGGGCTCGAGGGCCGCATAAGTCTTCAGCACCGGTCCGTACCAGCTCCGGAACACGTGCAGCCAGTGCTCCGGCGAGCGGTAGCGGAACACGAAGCGGGTCGCCTCCGTGCGGATGGATGCCGCCGACGGCCCGAACAACTCCTCGATTCGCTCGCGGGTACCCCACAGGGCCGGAGAGCGCACGCCCGCAGGGGGCGGCAAGGTCGGGCACAGGGGAAGGGGCGGTACGGTCGGCGGCGGCGAGGGAGGTATCCATGGTCTTCTCCAGCAGGTTGAGGTTGGCTTCGGCGGCCCGCGCCCGATCGTCCATGACCGGGCTGCGAGCCTGGCCCCACTCTGGACCGCCGATGTGGGAGGGGGCGTGGTAGCCGGCGTGGGAATGGGTGATGAACTGCCCCCCAGGGACGAGGTGCCCGCCGCCGAGGTCTGCCGCATGCAGGTGCGGATGCTCGGACCACTCGCCATCCATCGGGACGGTACGGCACTCGCCCTGCCGGCGTCGCGCAAGCTGCGTGCGCTGATCGCCTACCTCGCGCTCGCGCCCCGTCCCGTCGGGCGCGGCCGCTTGTGCGACCTGTTGTGGGACCTGCCCGACGATCCGCGTGGCGAGCTGCGCTGGTGCCTGAGCAAGGCGAGAGCCGTACTCGACGATCGTGACCGGCGCCGGGTCGGGACAAGCGGCGATGCGGTCGCGCTCGATCTTTCGGACTGCTTCGTCGACGTGCTGGAGATCGGGCGGGCGGCCCGGGCGGGGATCGACCGGCTCGGCCCCGAGCGGCTGCGAGCGCTGGCGGCGCTGTTTGCCGGGGACTTCCTGGAAGGGCTGGAGATCGACCGCAGCCCCGAGTTCGGCGGCTGGGTCACGGTGCAACGATGCCGGCTGCGGGCCTGCCGTGCGGCGGTGCTAGAGCACCTGCTGGCGAGCCTGCCGCCCGAGTCGGAGGAGGTTTTCGAGCGCCTGGACGAATGGCTCCAGATCGCGCCCTTCGACCGTCGCGCCCACGCGATGCTGCTGAACGCCCTCGCGCTGCGTGACCGCATCGGCGAGGGCGACGAGCACGTCGCGAGGGCGTTGCGCCTGTTCGAAGCCGAAGGGCTCGATACGGCACCGCTGCGGGAGAGTTGGCGGCTTGCTCGGAGCCGCCCACGCACTCGCGGTGCGGCGGACCCGGGTGTTCCGACCCTATCGTTGCTCGCACCGTCCGTCCCGGCAGCGGCGGACGCGGGCATGGAAGCGCCGCGCCGTGCCTCGATCGCCGTGATGCCTTTCACCGATTGCACGGGCGACCCGGCGAGCCGGCTCGCCGACGGCCTGGTGCACGACGTCATCACCCGGCTCGCCAAGCTGCGCCACCTGTTCGTGATCGCCCACGGCACGACTTCGGCGCTCGGCGCACGCAGCGTCGGGACGGAGGAGGCCGGCCGGCTCCTGAACGTTGACTACATCGCGGGCGGAACCCTGCGGCGTACCGGTGGGCGCATCGCCGTGACGGTCGAGCTCTGCGAGGCCCGCTCGGCCCGCATCGTCTGGGCCGACGAGTTCGACCGCGGGGTGGACGGCGCCTTCGAGGTGCTCGACGAGATCGGCGATCGCATCGTCGCCGCAATCACGGGCGAGATCGAGCTCGCCGAGCGCAATCGCGCGGTCCTCAAGCCGCCGAGCTCATTGACCGCCTGGGAGGCCTATCACCGCGGCCTGTGGCACGTTTACCGCTACGAGGCGCAGCACAACCGGCTGGCCGAGCAGTTCTTCGAGATGGCGGTGCGCCTGGATCCCACCTGGGCGCGCGCCCTGTCCGCGCTGTCCTTCGCTCACTTCCAGAACGCATTTCAGCGGTGGACCGACCGCGAGCACGAGATCGAGCTGGCGGTCCGGGCCGCCGAGCAGAGCCTGGTCGCCGACGAGCGCGACCCGTCGGCGCACTGGGCCATGGGACGCGCCCTGTGGCTGCGGGGCCAGCACGCGCAATGCCTGCCCGAACCGGAAAAGGCGGTGGAGTTGAGCCCCAGCTTCGCCCACGGGCACTACACACTCGCGTTCGTGCACGTCCAGTCGGGTGATCCACGCTACGGTGTCGATTGCGCCGACCATTCGCGCCGCCTGAGCCCGTTCGACCCGCTGCTGTGCGTCATGCTCGCCTCGCGCGCGATCGCGCTGGTGCGCCTGGGCCGCTTCGACGAGGCCGCCGACTGGGCCTCGAAGGCGATCGGCCGGCCGAACGCCTTCCCCCATCTGCGAGCGATCGCGGCGGCCTGCCTGGGTCTGGCCGGGCGTCCCGAGGAGGGGCGCGCGGTCGCGGCGGCGCTTCACGAGATCGCACCGGACTATCGCATCGACGACCTGTTGACGACCTTCCGTTTCACTTCCGAGGCGGTGGCGCTGTTCCGAAGCGGGGCGCGGCAAAGCGCGCTTGCCTGAGCTGCACCGGCGCCGGAGGCGAGGTCAGAGCTCGAATGCGTAGTCGACCGTGAGCGGCGCGTGGTCGCTGAAGCGCTGGTCCTTGTAGACGGCAGCCGCGGCGGCGGTCGCGGCGACTCCAGGGGTGGCGAGCTGGTAGTCCAGGCGCCAGCCCACGTTCTTCGCCCAGGCCTGGCCGCGGTTCGACCACCACGTGTAGCATTCGCCGGTCGTGTCGGGATGCAGGCGGCGATAGACGTCGACCCAGCCCTGCTCTTCCAGCACCCGCGTGAGCCAGGCCCGCTCCTCGGGCAGGAAGCCCGAGTTCTTCTGGTTCGACTTCCAGTTCTTGAGGTCGATCTCCTTGTGCGCGATGTTCCAGTCGCCGCACACGACGACTTCGCGCCCGCACTCGCGCAGGCGGGCGAGATGCGGCAGGAAGCGCGCCATGAAGCTGAACTTGGCCTGCTGGCGTTCCTCGGAGCTGGAGCCCGAGGGCAGGTAGAGGGAGATCACCGACAGCTTCCCGAAGTCGAGCTGCAGGAAGCGCCCCTCGGCGTCGATGTCGGCGATGCCGAGCCCCTCGATAACGCGATCAGGTCGATGCCGGGTGTATATTCCTACTCCGCTGTAGCCCTTCTTCTCGGCATGGTGGAAGTGGCCCTGGAGATGATCCGGGGCCCGCATCGCCTCGGTGAGGTCGCCCGCCTGGGCCTTGAGCTCCTGCACGCAGACGAAGTCGGCCTGCTGCGCGGCGAGCCAGTCGAGAAAGCCCTTGGTGACGGCCGACCGGACGCCGTTGAGGTTGAGGGTGATGACGCGTAACATGCTGCCGATTGACCCACAGTGGACGAGAGGACGTGGATTTTAGCCGGGATTTCATCGCACTCGCCTGCAACAAGGGAGTGCTGCGCTTCGGATCCTTCATCACCAAGGCCGGACGCAACTCGCCGTATTTCTTCAACGCCGGCCTGTTCGACGACGGCATCTCCTTTCGCGCCCTGTGCGGCTTCTATGCCAAGGCCATCCGCGCCGCAGGCGTGCCCTGTGACATGCTGTTCGGGCCGGCCTACAAGGGCATTCCGCTTGTGGCGGGAGTGGCGATCCGGCTCGCCGAAGAGGGGCTGAACTTCCCCTTCGCGTTCAACCGCAAGGAGGCCAAGGACCACGGCGAGGGCGGCACGCTCATCGGCGCGCCGCTCGCGGGACGGGTCCTGATCCTCGACGACGTGATATCGGCCGGCACCTCGGTGCGCGAGTCGGTCGAAATCATCCGCGCGGCCGGCGCGGAGCCGGCAGGCGTGGTGATCGCCCTCGACCGCATGGAGCGTGGCAAGGGCACGCAGTCGGCGGTGGAGGAGGTGCGCGCCACCTTCGGCATTCCGGTCATCGCGGTGGCCACCCTCGAGGACCTCATCGGCTTCCTCGCCGACAGTCCCGAGCTCGCCGCCAATCTGGACGCGGTTCAGGCTTATCGGGATACCTATGGGATCGCTTCGACGCACTGATCTCCTGCTCCTTCCGCTCCTTGCGCTGCTCGCCGTGCCGCTCCCGGCCGCGGCGCAGGGCGGGCGCACCATCTACTGCTGTGTCGACGCCAACAGCCGCACCGAGTGCGGCGACGTGCTTCCGGCCGTCTGCTACGGTCGCGCCTATCGCGAGATCTCGCCGCAAGGCACGGTCCGCCGCCACGTGGCGGCGCCGCTCACCCGCGACGAGATCGCGCGGCGCGAGGCCGAGGAGCGGCGGCGCAAGGAGGAGGAAGAGCGGCTGCTCAAGCAGCGCCGGCTCGACCAGGCGCTGCTCGAGACCTACGAGAGTCTCGAGGACATCGATGCGCGCCAGGACCGCGCGCTGGCGGAGGTCGAGCGCAGCATGCGGGACACCCGCGAGCGCGAGGCCGAGTTGCTCGCCGAGCGCCGCCGAGTCGAGGAGGAGGCGGCGTCCTACCGCGACCGCGAGGTGCCGCGCGAAATCGCCGACCGTCTGCGCATCCTCGAAGGCGAGCTCGCCTCGTACCGCAGCGTCCTCGAGGTCAAGGCGCGCGAGATCGACGCCATCCGCGAGCGCTTCGCGAAGGATCGCCGCCGCTATGCCGAGCTCATCGCCGAGGGGCAGCACCGCCGCTAGGGGCGGCCCCTCGCACGCGGATCGCGCTGCGCGCCATCCGTGCCGCGTTTCCCATGGGTTCGGTCCGGCGCAGGGCACGAACCGCCAGGACCCGACATGACGAAACGCACCGTCCGCGCCGCCTGCCCCCACGACTGTCCGGACACCTGCGCCATGGAGGTCACCGTCGAGGATGGGCGCGCGGTGAAGATTCGCGGCGCCGACGATCTCCCCTTCACCAACGGCGCCCTGTGCACCAAGGTCGCGCACTACCTCGAGCGGGTGTACTCGCCCGAGCGCCTGCTTTATCCGATGAAGCGCGTCGGCAGGAAGGGCGAGGGGCGCTTCGAGCGTATCGGCTGGGACGAGGCGCTCGACACCATCGCGGCGCGCTTTCGCACCATCGCTGACGAGGATCCTCGCGCCATCCTTCCCTACAGCTACGCCGGCACCATGGGCCTGGTGCAGGGCGAGAGCCTGGACCGGCGCTTCTTCCACCGCCTGGGGGCGTCCTTGCTGGATCGCACCATCTGCGCCTCGGCCGGAGCGATGGGGTGGAAGGCGACGGTGGGCGCCTCCGTGGGGACGGACCCCGAGGCGGTGGTGGACGCGAAGCTGATCCTGATCTGGGGCGGCAACCCGGTGGTGTCCAACCTGCACGGCTGGCGCTACCTGCAGGAGGCGAAGCGGCGCGGGGCTCGGCTGGTGTGCATCGACCCGCGCAGGAGCGAGACCGCGGCCAGGTGCCACGAGCATCTCGCGCCGTGGCCGGGCACCGACGGCGCGCTGGCGCTCGCCATGATGCAGGTACTGATCGCGGACGATCTCGTCGACCACGATTACCTGGCCCGCCACGCCGTGGGTTTCGAGGCGCTCGCCGAGCGGGTGCGCGGCTGCACGCCGGAGTGGGCTGCACCGCTCACCGGTTTGCCGGCCGAGACGATCCGCGCGCTCGCGCGCGACTACGGCGGGACGCGGCCCTCGCTCATCCGGCTCAACTACGGCCTGAACCGCTGCGCCGGCGGCGGCATGGCGGTGCGCAACATCGCCTGCCTGCCCGCGCTCACCGGCGCCTGGCGGCATCCGGCGGGCGGTGCGCTGCTGTCCACCTCGGGCAACTTTCCGGTCGCCGGCGCCGTCCTCGAGCGCCCCGACCTCTATCCCGACACGCAGCGCTTCCCGCCGCGCACGATCAACATGTCCACTATCGGCGAGGATCTGCTCACCGCCGCCGATCCGCCGATCCGCGCGATCTACGTCTACAACTCGAACCCGGTGGCGGTGGCGCCCGACGGCAACCGGGTGCGCGAGGGCTTCGCGCGCGAAGACCTCTTCTGCGTGGTGCACGAGCTCTTCCGGACCGATACCGCCGACTACGCCGACATCCTGCTGCCGGCCACCAGCCAGCTCGAGCACGCGGACGTGCACAAGTCCTACGGGCACCTCTACGCGCTCGCCAACCGGCCGGCGATCGCGCCCCTGGGCGAGGCCAAGCCCAACACCGAGGTGTTCCGGCTCCTCGCGGCGCGGCTGGGTTTCTCCGAGCCGGCCCTGTTCGAGTCCGACGAGGCGATCGCGGCGGCCGCCTTCGATCTGCGCGACCCGCGGGCCTACGGCCTCGACGCCGCCCGTCTCGCCGAGCGCGGCTGGGCGCGGCTCAACCTGCCGCGCCCCTTCGCGCCCTTCGCCGAAGGGGGCTTTCCCACTCCGTCCGGCAAGTGCGAGCTCCATTCCTCGCTGCTCGCCGCGGCCGGGATGGATCCGCTGCCCGCCTGGCATCCGCCCCGGGAGTCGCCGGTGAGCAATCCGGCGCTGGCCGCGCGCTACCCGCTCGCGCTCATCTCGCCGCCGGCACGCAACTTCCTGAATTCGAGCTTCGCCAATCTGCCGCGCTTCCTCGAGCAGGAAGGCGCACCCACCCTCGAGATCCATCCGGGCGACGCGGCGGCGCGCGGCATCGCGGACGGGACGCCGCTGTCCATCTTCAACGACCGCGGAGCCTTCCGGGCGCGGGCGGTGGTGACCGATCGGGTACGCCCGGGAGTGGTGTCAGCGCCCTCGATCTGGTGGCGCAAGTTCTCGGGCGACGGGCAGAACGCCAACGCGGTCACCTCCGGCGCGCTCACCGACATGGGGGGCGGCGCGGTGTTCTACGACTGCCTGGTCGAGGTAAAGAGGGCATAGGCGATGAACGACAGCCAGACCTACGACAGCGTCGCGCATCTCGTCCGGGACGCGCAGCGCATCCTCTTCATCACCGGTGCCGGGATCTCGGCCGATTCGGGGCTGCCCACCTACCGCGGGATCGGCGGGCTGTACCACGAGCGGCTCACCGAGCACGGCCTGACGATCGAGGACGCGCTCTCCGGCCGCATGATGGAGACCCATCCCGAGGTGGCCTGGAAGTACCTCGCCGAGATCGAGGCCAACTGCCGTGGCGCCGAGCCCAACATCGCCCACCGCCTGATCGCCGCGCTCGAGCGCGAGCGGGCGGGCGTGTGGGTGCTCACCCAGAACGTGGACGGCCTGCACCGCGCCGCCGGCTCGACCCGGCTCATCGAGATCCACGGGACGGTGCACCGCCTGCGCTGCACCGAGTGCAGCCATGCGCGCAACGTGCCCGATTTCTCCGGCCTGCGCCTGCCGCCCGCCTGCCCGGTGTGCGGCGGCGTTCTGCGGCCCGACGTGGTGCTCTTCGGCGAGATGCTGCCCGAGCGCGAGCTCGCGCGCCTCGAGGCGGTGCTCCTGGAAGGGGTGGACCTGGTGTTCTCCATCGGCACCACCAGCGCCTTCCCCTACATCGCGGGGCCGGTATGGTGGGCGCAGCAGATGGGCATCCCCACGGTCGAGATCAACCCGGGCGACACCGAGGTGAGCCGCCTGGTGACCCACCGCCTGCGCCACCGCGCGGCCGAGGCAATGCCCGAAATCTGGAAGCGCCTGCACCCCGAGGCGGCGGAGGGTTGAGCGGCCAGGGCAGGCTTTGCACGGCCTGCCCGCTCAGCCGGCGCGAAGCGGTGCTTCGCGAAACCCCGGCTTCGCCCCCCATCAAGGGGGAGGCTGGGTGGGGGATGGGTGAAAGGCGATGCGGCCTTTTTCCATCCCCGCGAGCAGCCGCGTCTCGATCACTTCCGCCGGCAGCGGCCTGGAGTAGAGGAAACCCTGGAGGAGATCGCAGCCGAGACGGCGGAGCATCGCCTGCTGGGCGGTGGTCTCGACCCCTTCGGCGATCACTTGCATGCGCAGGCTGTGGGCGAGCGCGACGATGCCGGTCACGATCGCCTCCGCATCCACGTCGTCGGTGATGTCCTGGATGAAGGAGCGGTCGACCTTGAGCACGTCGGCAGGCAGCTGCTTGAGATAGGCCAGCGAGGAGTAGCCGGTACCGAAATCGTCGATGGCGATGCGCACGCCCAGGCCGCGCAGCCGCTCGAGCACGCCGCGCGGCTCGTGGGCGCGCTGCATGAGGACGCTTTCGGTGATCTCCAGCGTCAGCGCTGACGGCGGCAGGCCGCTCTCGTCGAGCGCGCTGCGCACGATGTCGAGGAGTCCGCGCTGTTCGAGCTGCTTGGCCGAGAGGTTCACCGCGACGTGAAGGTCGGGCATGCCGCTGTCGATCCAGGCGCGTGCCTGACGGCAGGCCGTACGCAGGACGTGCTCGCCCAGAGACAGGATGAGTCCGGTCTCCTCCGCGACGGGGATGAACTCGACCGGCGAGACGATGCCGCGCTCGGGATGCATCCAGCGCATCAGCGCTTCGACCGACATCATCTTGCCGCTCGCGGCGTCGTGCACCGGCTGGTAGAAGACGGTGATCTCGTCCCGCTCCAGCGCGCGGCGCAGCGTGTTCTCGAGTTTCAGACGGTCGGAGACCGCCGATTCCATTGTCGCCTCGTAGTAGCAGAAGCCGCTGCCGTCCTGCTTGGCGCGGTACATCGCGGTATCGGCGTGCCGCAGGAGGGTGCTGACGTCGTCGCCGTCGGCCGGATGTACGGAGATGCCGATGCTGACCGACACCACGATCTCCTGCCCGTCGATCGTCAGCGGCGCCGACAGGGTGCGGCAGATGTTCTGTGCGATGCTCGCCGCGACCCCGGGCCTGGGCAGATGCTCGAGCAGGACCGTGAACTCGTCGCCGCCCAGCCGCGCCACACAGTCGTCGGCGCGCACGCAGCCACGCAGGCGCTCGGCCATCGTGTTGAGCAGGCGGTCGCCGGCCTCGTGTCCGAGCGTGTCGTTTACGAACTTGAAGCGGTCGAGGTCGAGGAAGAGCACTGCGAGCGCATTGCCGTGGGCGGCGGCGCGCTCGATCGCGCGCGCCAGGTGATCCACGAACATGAGCCGGTTGGGCAGGCCGGTGAGCGGGTCGTGATAGGCGAGGTGGCGCACATGGCGTTCGGCCCGCGTGCCGTCGATCACGCGGCGCAGCCGCTGCTTGACCACGGAGAGATGGATCGGCTTGGGAATGAAGTCGCTCGCGCCCGCCTCGAAGGCCCGCTCGATCGAGCGCCGGTCGTCCAGTGCGGTGACCATCAGCACGGGGATGTCCTGCCAGCGGGGTTGGCGCTTGAGCAGGGCGCACGCCTCGAAGCCGTCCATCTGGGGCATGAGCGCATCCATCAGGATGGCGTCGGCACGCTCCGTTTCGAGCCAGGCCAGCGCTTCGCGCCCGTCGCAGGCTTCCGCTACCTTGAAGTTGCTGCGGCGCAAGGCATGCCCGAGCGCCGAGCGGGTGCTGCGGTCGTCGTCGACGATCAGCACGAGGGGCGCGTTCTCGTCCACCTCGATCGGCGCGACGGGTTCCGGATCGCGCAGCTCGGCCACGAGAAGCGGTTCGATCAGCGCGAACTGGTTGCGGATCTGCTCGACCAGCCCTTCCGAGGCCGCGGCCGAGCCCTCGGTCGCGCGCGATTCGAGCTCGCGGGCGGCCGAGGCGATGCCGGCTGCGCCGAGGTTGCCGGCCGCGCCCTTGACCGCGTGCGCGAGCTGGCGAAGCGCGACCGGATCGCGGGCGGCCGCGGCGACGTCCAGCTCCGCGAGGTAGCGCGGCATGTCTTCCAGGAAGGGGCGGATCGCGCTGCCGAGCTCGGCGCCGAGGATTTCGCGCAGACGATCGAAGGCGGCGTTGTCCAGCACGGGCATCGGGATCTCCGCGGCCCCCTCCTCCGGGGTTTGCATCTGCGGCGCCTGCACGCCCAGCCACCGCTCGAGCACCGCCCCGAGGGCTTCGATCGTGAGCGGCTTGGGCAGGTGGTCGTCCATGCCGGCCGCGCGGCAGTGCGCGATGTCGGCCGGCTGCGTGTTGGCGGTCATCGCCACGACGGGCACGTGGCGACCGCTGCCGGCCTCCTGTGCCCGGATGGTCGCGGTGGCCTCGAAGCCGTCCATCTCGGGCATCGAGCAGTCCATCAGGATCAGATCCCAGCCGCCTCGCCGCCAGGCCTCGACGGCCCGCCTGCCGTTGGCGGCGACCTCGCTCGTGTGGCCGAGCAGGCTGAGCATCCGGGTTGCGACCCGCTGGTTGGTGCGGTTGTCTTCGGCCACGAGGATCCGGCGTGCGGAACCGGCGCCCGCGGGCTGCTCCGGCGCCTGCGGCGCCACTCCGGCGACGCAAGGCAGCGTGAACCAGAACCGGCTGCCTTCGCCCAGCCTGCTGTCCACGCCGATCTCGCCCTCCATGAGACGCACGATCTGCCGGCAGATGGAAAGCCCGAGGCCGCTGCCGCCGTAGCGGCGCGTGGTGGACGTGTCGGCCTGGGTGAAGGAGTCGAAGATGGTGCCGAGGTGCTCGGCGGCAATGCCGATGCCGGTGTCGCGGATCTCGAAGCGCAGCCGCTGTCCACCATCCGCGAGTGCCACCGTGAGCGCGACCGAGCCCCGGTCGGTGAACTTGACGGCATTGCCGATCAGGTTGATCAGCACCTGTCGCAGCCGCGCTGCGTCCCCGATGATGACCGGCGGCACGTCTCGCCCGACCTCGGCGGTCAGCGCCAGGTGCTTGGCGGTCGCCTGGCCGCGCAGCATCTCGAGCACCCCTTCGACCAGCGGCTGGAGGGCGAAGTCGCTTCGATCGAGATCGAAGCGCCCGGCCTCGAGGCGCGAGAAGTCCAGGATGTTGTTGATGAGGTCGAGCAGGTACTGCGAGGAATCCCAGGCGATGGCGATCAGCTCGCGCTGCTCGCGGCCCAGCTTGCCGGCCTTGAGCAGGTCCAGCGTGCCGATCACGCCATTGAGCGGGGTGCGGATCTCGTGGCTGACGGTGGCGGCGAAGTCCGCCTTCAGGCGGGCGAAGCGCAGGGCGCTGTCGCGCGCGTCGCGCAGCTCGCGCTCGCGCTGCTCGAGCGCTTCCATCATGCTGTTGAAGGCGTGCGCCATCTCGGCCAGGTCGTGCGGGCCGGACAGGTCCGCACGCAGGCCGGTCTCGCCCGCCTCGGCGCGGGCCATGGTGTCCGACAGCTGGGACAGGGGCCGTGTCAGGCGGTGGGCGAGCAGGTGCAGCGCGAGCAGGAACAGCACCGCGAACACGAGCCCGGCGCTGACGTTGGCGACGAACACCTCGACGACGATGCGGTTGAGCGTGGTCTTGCTGTAGTCGATGCGCACGAAGCCGAGCAATTCGTCGTGCCGTCGGGTGGTTTCGAACGGCGAGTCGGGGTCGGCGATGGCCCATACCGGCGCGACGAAGCGCCAGCCGGCCGGGGACTCCTGCTCCAGGTAGGCCTCGCGGGCGGAACCGGCCGGCCGCGCCGGCTTGTCGGCACCGAACAGGTCCGGGCCGTGCTCGAGAAGGAGCCGGTTGTCGGCCTGGCGGATCTCGACCCGTTGCACGTCCGGGAAGGCGGAGACCGCCGCGACCGCTTCCGCGACGTTCTCGGGCGAGCCGGAAAGCAGCGCGAGGCGGCTCTGGATCGCAAGGTTGCGCGCGATGCTCGCACCTTCCTCCACCTTGCCCGCGTAGAGCTGACGGCTACCCAGCCAGGAGGTGAAGAGGGCCGACAGGATCGCCAGGCACAGCACTCCGACGATCGACACGATGGCGAGCTGGCGGCGGAACGAGGCCTTCCGGAAACGTTGGATCCATCTTTCTGGGAAATGCATGCCTGTGACGCCGTGCGCTATTGCGGGAAGACCAGATCGAACTCGCGCTCGCTGGCATCGATGCCGAGTCGGCGCGCGGTACGCGTGTTGACCGCCGCCAGGACGTCGCGCAGAGGCAGCACGCTGGGCGCGGGCGGCGATCCGGCTGCGGCGTCGAGCGCCGAGGCGGCGAGCTTGCGGCCGAGCTCGGCATTGTTCGGATAAAGGGCGAAGAGCACGCCGCGCTGCACGTGCGGCGCGCTGCTCGAGAACACCGCGATCCCCTTCGTCCAGGACTCCTGCAGCACCAGCGGCAGGATCGTCGACTCGTTCGCGGTGATGGTGTCCTGGGGCAGCCACAGCGCATCCCTTTGGGGATCGGCGTCGGCGAAGAACTTGCGGTAGTGCTCGGCGGCGCCCTTGATGTCGCTCGCGGGGAGCGCGATCAGCTGAAGGCCGTGGGCTTTCGCCGCGTCCCGGGCCAGCTCGATCAGCCAGGCATTCTGGCGCGGCTCGTACGCCACGAACACGCGCCGGCTGCGCGGCGCGAGCAGCTTGAGGCGGGAGAACAGCAGGGCCGGATCGGGTGCGAGGCTGAGCACCGTGCCGCGCGCGGTCTCCTCGCCGCTCGCCGACACGATTCCGCCGGCGACCACCGCGATGTCCTTGTCGATCGAGCTGGCAGCCCGCAGCCCGTTGCGCCCGAGGGCGATCACCACGCGCACCTTCTGGCGCTTGAGCTCGCTCGAAAGATCCTGCGCATCGAAGCTGCCTCCGATGGCGAAGCGGGTGATCCGGTTCGGCGCCTCCTTCTCGATCCCCTCGATGATGGTGGCGATCACGCTGCGGTAGGGTTCCCCGATGTCCGGATAGAGCACGGCGATCGGCTCCTCGGCCGCCGCCACCAGCAAGGGCGGGCCACCGATACGCCGGGCGAGCGCCAGCGGCGGAAGCCCGGCATCGGGGGATGCGGCCACCTGCATGCGGACGACCTCGATCCCCGGCGAGCGCTCCATGCCGGCGATCATCGCGCCCAGCCCGGCATCGACCGCCGCATCCGCTTCCGCATAGATCACCGCGACACGCGGCGAGCGTGTGTCTTCCTGGGAGTACAAGACGTTCACCCGCGCCGCCACCGCCTCGGCGCGCGCGGCGGAGGTGACCAGGAGCAGCATCAGCAGGAGGCGGAATACGCGCATGGACATCCGGCTACAGCCGATAGCTTGCCTGGATGAAGAAACTTCGCCCTGGCAGTGGGATGTCGTCCGGGATGGTGACGAAGGGTGCCTCCGCCGGAGTCGGTTCGCGACCGTCGGCGTCGAAGAGATTGCGCACCGAGACGGCGAAGTCCCATGCCCTGGCGGTGTCGCGTTCGGTGCGCACGGTCAGGTCGACGGTGTGGTAGCCGGAGAGCGTGCGGCGCGTGTCGCCGGTTTGACGGTGCCTTGCCGACACGCGTTTCGCCTGGGCGCTCGCCAGCCAGCCCGGGGTAAAGCGCCAGTCTCCACGAAGGTAGGCCAAGTGGCGCGGCGCCATGCCGGGGGTCCTGTCCGTGGCCTCGTCCACCGAGTGCTGGAAGGCGTAATGACCGGCCAGACGCACGGTCTGGCTTGGGCTCCACTGTGCCTCCAGCTCCAGTCCCGTCCCGGTCTGCTCGCCGGCATTGGCGTAGCGTGTGCCGACGAGGTGGATGACGTCCTGCATCCGGTAGTGGAACGCGTTCGCGTCGAGTTGCAGGCGCCCGGTGGGTTGCCAGGATACGGCGAGTTCCACGGTGCGGATCCGCTCGGGGTCGAGATCGGGGTTGCCGACTACCACCGGGTTGTTGATGTTGTAGAGCTCGGTGAAAGAAGGGGCGCGGAAGGCCGTCCCGTACATCAGGCGGGTGGTGAGGTTGTAGGCCGCGTCCCAGGCGAGCGCCAGGCGCGGGTTGGTAGTGCCGCCGAAGTCCGAGTAACGGTCGTGGCGCACGCCGGCCGTCAGCGTCCAGTCGCGCGCGAGTGCCCACTCGTCCTGGGCGTAGATGTAGCGCACGTGGCGGGTGTGCGGGCGCAGGAAGGGGGCGATGTCCGAGACGTCGGTGATGTCCGCGCGCGAGCCGATGCCGATCGGCGTGAAATCGGAATTGAAGTTCCTCGACTCCCGGATCCTGTAGAGCTCCTTGCGCTCCGCTCCGACGCCCAGACGCAGGCGATGGTCGGCGAAGCCCGAGTAGATGGCGGAGGCGTTCAGGCGGGCGTGACGCTCCCACTTCTCGGGGTTGCCTAGCATGCCGTCGGTGAAGGAGCCGCCGAAGGCGCCGGGAGGAAACAGCACCAACTCCGACGATTCCTCGTAATGCAGGAAGCTGGTCTGGACGGTCACCGCCCAATCCTTGGCGAACTCCGCGTCGTCGTAGGTCAGGTCGGCGGTGATCCGTTCGCTGTCGTTCCGGCCGGTGGGATCCAGCGCCTCCGCCACGCCGACCCCCGAGCCGACGTCCCGGCGCCGCTTGAGCCCCAGACGCAGCCGCCAATGATCGTGAGCCAGTCCTAACTCGCCGTCGAGGGCCTTGCGCCCGGTCTCGATCGGCCCCGGCGCGTGGGATGCGCTGGTCGCGAAGATCGCGTCCCACCCGGTCTGCGCGTCGGCCGCAACCGTCTCGCGGTGTCCGTCGGTGGTGCCGGCCCGCAGGTAGGCGTTCAACGCGAAGGGACCGAGCTTGCCGCCGTGCAGGGCCCAGACGTCCCCGGTCTTGAAGCTCCCGGCGCGCACGCCGAACTGGGTGCCTTCGATGTCGGCGGCGGTCTTGGTGATGATGTTGACCACCCCGGCGTAGGCGTCGGCGCCGTACACCGCCGAGCCGGGTCCGCGGATGACCTCGATGCGCGCGACGTTCTCCAGTGGCAGGCCGCCCCACACATTGCCGCGATCGCCGCTGAACACCGTGGTCATCGGGACCCCATTGACCAGCATCAGCAACTGGGGGTTGAAGTTGTGCCGGATGCCGCGCACCACATAGACGGGGGCATTGGTTACCGTGGAACGCGATACGTGGAAGCCCGGTACCGTCGCGAGCACGTCGTCCAGATCGGTCGCGCCCGTCGCCGCGATGTCCTCGGCCGTGATCACTGTCGTCACGGCGGGGGCGCGCTCGATCGGAACCCGCGATCCGGTCGCGATCATCACGAAGGACTTGTCGCCGTAAGCGAGCGCGAAGTCCTCCTCGTCGCTGCTCTGGGCGGCGGCGGGAGCGCAGGCGGCGGCAGCCAGGCAGGCGCACAGCAGCCTGAGCAGCGGCGGGCAGTGGATGCTCATGGCGTTCCCTCTTGCTTGGTTGCCGAGGGCCGATGCCAGCGTCGGGCAGGGACCCCAGCGTAGCGGATGTCATCGCAGGCGAGGGCGAACAGTGTCCCGGCCGGCCGCTCGGCCGACTCGATGTGGCAGGGCGGCATGCCCGCGAGGAAGGCGGGGATCATGAAGTAGTAGTACTCGGTCGGCGACAGACCGAGGTCGAGCGCCAGTGCTGCCGCGATCGCGCCATAGTTCATGCGCAGCCGCCAACGTCCGGCCTCGAGGGTTTCGGCCACTTCGTGAGCCAGCCGCAAGTAGGGGCCGTCCGCGCGGCCCAGGCTGCGGGCAAGGGCGAGCGCGGGTTCTATGCGTTCATCGCCGGAGACCACAGGCCGCCCATAGCCGGCGATGCTGCGCCGTGCCGCGAGTTCGTCTCGAATGCAGTCGATCAGACTGGCGCCACCCTCGATCCTGAGGCGAGTGCGGACGAAGAAATCGGCTGCGCGCACGTCGATGCCGCGACCGTAAATCGAGGCCTCCGAGACGGCGAGCGCGGCCGCAACACTCAGGTTGCCGCTGCTGCGCGCACTGCCGCCGAGACCGGCCACGCGATTGTTCCAGATGCGTACGTCCGGGTAGCTGGTGTAGGCCCAGATCGCGTGCAGCAGACGCGTCTCGTCGGCGGTGAAGCGCCGGCCGGTGATGCCGAAGGCGTAGAGCTCGACCCAGTCCGCGTCCTTCAGGTCGCGATGGAGCACCTTGCCCCGGAACACGACGTGGCTGCCGGGGAAGAAGGCTCCCATGCGCGAACGGAAGGTGCCGGTCGGGGCGCGCTTCATCGGGCCGCCTCCGCGCTCGGTGCCTCTTCCAGCTCGATGGCGAAGAAGGGGAACTTCTTGTGGCCGCGCGCCTGCTGCTCGAGCGCATGGGCGGCCGCGCCCGGCAGTCGCAAGATGAGGTGCAGTGCCTCGCCTTCGGCGGGCGCGAAGCCGAGGTCGGCGAACGCCGCGGCTGCCACGCCGGACAGGGCGAGCGGAACTCCAGCCGCCGCTTCCAGCGCAGCGCGCTGGGCTGCGAGCCAGGGGAGGCGCTCGGTGCCCTCGATCGCGGCGAGGCAGGCGAGCGTCTGCCGGACCGTCGTGGCGGTTGTCACGCCGTTCGGGTCGAAGCCGGGCGGATGCGCCTCCGCCGGCCAGATCGACGCGCACGGCTCTGCCGGTCGGGCGAGTTCGTCGCGCCAGGCATCCAGATCGGTGCCGCAGCGTTCCCAGCGCTGCATCGCCACGAAGACCTCGCGGCCGCCCGCCAGCGGCCCAGCTCCGATCGCCAGCGCCGCCATCAGGCTGGCCGCCGCGGGCGAGCCGCCGACACCGCCGCACATTGCGGCGTGCACCGAGGGGTCGCGCGGACCGGGGTTCGCCAGGGCTACCGCCAGACCGTCGAGCAGCGCGCATTGCGGCACGCTGGGCGCCTCCCCGCGAAACAGCAGGTAGATCATGTCTGCCCAGCGCGCGTGCCCGAGCATCTCGCCGTAGACGTCGTAGCCGTGGCAACGGGCGAGGCGCACCGCCATCGGGTCGTCGGCTTCCGCCTCTTCCTGCCAGATGCGGGTCTCGATCACGCCTTCGGCGCTCATCGCACCGACCCCAGCACCTTCATGCGCAGGCCCATGGGGGGCACCTCCTCGCCGTCGATGTGCACATCGAGCAGGGTCGGCCCCTTGTGCGCGGCCATGGCGCGCAGGTCCAGGGCGTCGAGGTCCGCGGGCGAGCGCACCACGTGCGCGGGAATGCCCAGGGACTCGGCCTGGAGGCGGAAGTCCACTGCCGGCAGCTCGAATGCGATGGACTCGGCACCGGCCAGGCGCTGGCCGTGCTTGACCATGCCCAGCGCGCGGTCGTTGAGGACGACGAAGATGACGGACAGCCCCTCGACCGCCGCGACCGAGAGCTCCTGGCCGTTCATCAGGTAGCTGCCGTCGCCGGTGATGCACACCACCGGGCAGCCGGGGTTGGCGCGCGCGCAGCCGACCGATGCGCCGATCGCCCAGCCCATGGGGGCGAAGTCCATCAGCACCCGCAGCCAGCCCGCGTCGGCCTTGCGCCGCTGCACCCCCGCGCGCGCCTCGTAGTCGGGCTGCTGGACGACGCGGCGGTCGTGGGGCTGGAGATAGTGGATCGCCCAGGCGGTGCTGTTGCCGGCGTCGGCGAAGAAGCGCGTGTCCGGGCGCAGCCGCAGGGACAGCTCGCGCATGAGCCGCTGTGGTTTGACTGGGGTTGCGTCCGAGACGAACTTCGCCCGGTCCTGCAACATGTGCTCCGGGTCGGCGAGACCGCGGTCCAGCGCCATCGGCGCCCGGTGTTGCGAGAGCTGGTCGAGGAGCCGCTCGCATACCGAACGGATGTTGCCGCGCACGTGCAGCCGGGCCATCGGCGAGCGCAGCAGATGTTCTTCGGAGGTGTCGATATGAATCAGGCGCTCGTTGAGCAGGTCCCGCGACCAGGCGCCGCTGGTCCATTCGCCCAGGCTCGCGCCGATCGCGAGCACGAGATCGGGCTCGTTGCGCAGGGCCAGATCGGCCGAAGCGTGGCCGGCGAATCCGAAGACGCCGCGGTAGAGCTGGTGCCGGGGATTGACCAGCCCCTTGGCGTCGGGCGAGGTCACGAACAGCGAGCCGGTAAGCTCCGCGATCTTGATGATCGCCTCGATCGCCTCTCCGCAGCCTTGGCCGCTGCCGATGAGGATCACCATGCGGCGCGCCTCCGCGACCGCGGTGCACAGCGCCCGCACCTGCTCCTCGTCGATGAGCACGTTGCCCTGCAACAGGCTGTCGAGGTCGTATGCCGGCCGGCTGGTCGCGAGCGGCGTGCGCAGGATGTCCACCGGGATCGACAGGTGGGAGGGGCCTCGGGGTGCCTTGCTCGCCCGCATCAGGGCGTTGGCGAGCTTGTTCTCGAGCTGGTCCGGATGCGACACGAGGGTGTTGTAGCGCGTGCAGTGCTGGAACATGCCCAGGGTGTTGACGCCGGTGCAGGCGGATTCCTGCAGCGCCTTGCGGCCGAACGAGGGCAGCGCGGGCTGGCCGGTGATGGCGAGCAGCGGTACGCCGTTGTCGTAGGCGCAGGCGACGCCGGTGAGCAGATTGGTCGCCCCCGGCCCGGAGGTCGCGCAGCACACGCCGATGCGGCCCGTCTCGCGCGCGTAGCCGTCGGCCATGAAGGCCGCCCCCGATTCGTGGCGCGCCACCACCGGACGTGGGCCGCCCCGCCGGCTGCTGCGCGCCAGCGCGTCGTACAACGGTTCTATCGCGCCGCCCGGAACGCCGAAGACGTATTCGATGCCGAGCTGCTCCAGATAGGCGACGATCAGATCGGCGGCCTGCGCAGTGGCGCCGGCAGGCTCCCTTGCGGTCATCAACTTCACTCCCGAGATCCTGTGCGACCGGTAGCGTGGCGCTACCGGGTCGACACTACGACTTCGGGAATATAACGGAATTTGCCCGGCCATTCACCCGTAATGGGCAATCGCCCGAGTATTTCCTCACGGCGGTCAAAGCAGCACGCGCTCTATGCCGCCGTGATTGACCCGGGCCACGTACTCCGCCATCCAGTTCTCGCCCAGGCGGTGCCGTGCGAGCTCGACCACCAGGTAGTCCGGATCGATGCCGCCGGCGTCGTCCGCGTAGCGCGACAGGCCCTGCAGGCAGCTCGGGCAGGAGGTGAGGATCTTCACCGGGACGTCGCCGCCGTCGCGCAGCGCGGCGGCACCCTTCTCGATCTCCTGCTGCTTGCGGAAGCGCACCTGGGTGGAGATGTCCGGACGCGCCACCGCGAGCGTGCCCGACTCGCCGCAGCAGCGGTCGTTGAGATCCACCCGCGTGCCCATCAGCGCGTTCGCCACCTTGATGCCCGAGTGCACCTTCATCGGGGTGTGGCAGGGTTCGTGGTACATGTACTTCACGCCATCGACGCCCTCCAGCTTCACCCCCTTCTCCATCAGGTACTCGTGGATGTCGAGGAGCCGGCAGCCGGGGAAGATCTGCTCGAACTCGTACTTCTGCAGCTGATCCATGCAGGTGCCGCAGGAGACGATCACCGTCTTGATGTCGAGGTAGTTCAGCGTGTTGGCCACACGGTGGAAGAGCACCCTGTTGTCGGTGGTGATCTTCTGGCCCTTGTCCTCCTCGCCGGCGGCCGTCTGCGGGTAGCCGCAGCACAGGTAGCCGGGCGGCAGCACGGTGAGGGCGCCGACCTCGTACAGCATGGCCTGGGTGGCGAGCCCGACCTGGCTGAAGAGCCGCTCGGAGCCGCAGCCGGGGAAGTAGAAGACCGCTTCGGACTCCGCGTTGACCTTCTGCGGGTCGCGGATCACGGGGATGACCTTGTCGTCCTCGATGTCGAGCAGAGCCCGGCTGGTGCGCTTGGGGAGCTTGCCCGGCATCGGCTTGTTGATGAAGTGGATCACCTGGGCCTTGACCGGCGCCTTGCCCAGCGTCGCCGGCGGGGCCTTCACCTGGGGTTGCACCAGCCCCAGGGACTTGCCGACCTGGTGGGCGAGGCGCTGCGCCTTGTAGCCCCAGTCGATCATGCCCTTGCGGATCACCTTGATGGTGGCCGGGTCCTTGATGGTGAGGAAGGCCATGGCGGCGGCCTTGCCGGGGTTGAAGCTCTTCTTGCCCTGGCGGCGCAGCAGGTTGCGCATCTTGATCGAGACGTCGCCGAAGTCGATGTCCACCGGGCACGGCTTCTCGCACTTGTGGCACACCGTGCAGTGGTCGGCCACGTCCTCGAACTCGGCCCAGTGGGCGAGGGAGACGCCGCGGCGGGTCTGCTCCTCGTAGAGGAAGGCCTCGATCAGCAGCGAGGTGGAGAGGATCTTGTTGCGCGGGCTGTAGAGCAGGTTGGCGCGCGGCACGTGGGTCGAGCACACGGGCTTGCACTTGCCGCAGCGCAGGCAGTCCTTGATGTCGTTGGCGATGTCGCCCACGTCGGTCTGCTCCATGATGAGCGACTCGTGGCCCATCAGGTTGAAGCTCGGCGTGTAGGCGTTCTCGAGGTTGCCGCCGCGCATCAGCTTGCCGCGGTTGAAGCGGCCTTCCGGGTCCACCTTCTGCTTGTAGGCCCAGAAGTTCGCCATCTCCGTGTCGGTGAGGTAGTCGAGCTTGGTGATGCCGATACCGTGCTCGCCGGAGATCACGCCGTCCAGCGAACGCGCCAGCGCCATGATGCGGTCGACCGCGCGGTTGGCGGTCTGCAGCATCTCGTAGTTGTCGGAGTTCACCGGGATGTTCGTGTGCACGTTGCCGTCGCCGGCGTGCATGTGCAGCGCCACGAAGACGCGCCCGCGCAGCACCTGCTTGTGGATCTCGGCGATGCGCGCGACCACCGGGCGGAACACCGCGCCGTCGAAGATCTTGTCCAGCCGGGGCTTGAGCTCGGTCTTCCACGACACCCGCACCGAGTAGTCCTGGAGTCGGTGGAAGAGCACCGGGTTCCGGGCGCGGTTGGTAAGCTCGCCCGCCTGCACGCCGTACTCCGCGAACTGCGCCTCCGCTTGGGCGAGCGGCGTGTCCAGGTTGTCGAGCAGCCACTGCCAGCGCCGGCGCACGCTCGCCACGTAGTCGAGCGCGGCCTGGCGGCGGTCGCCGATGAGCTCGTCCGGGGCGAGGTTGGCGTCGCCCTGCTCGAGCGGCAGGGCGCCTCCGAGGAACTCGGCTAGCGCGTCGCACAGGGCGAGCTTGTTGCAGGTGGAGAGCTCGATGTTGATGCGCTCGATGCCGTCGCAATAGTCGCCCATGCGCGGCAGCGGGATCACCACGTCCTCGTTCACCTTGAAGGCGTTGGTGTGGCGCGAGATCGCGGCGGTGCGCGAGCGGTCGAGCCAGAAGCGCTTCCTCTGCTCGGGGCTCACCGCGATGAAGCCCTCGGCGGCGCGCGCGTTGCACATGCGCACCACTTCCGAGGCGGCGGTCATCACCGCGTTCTCGTCATGGCCGACGATGTCGCCGATGAGCACCATCTTCGGCCGGCCGTGGCGCTTGGCCTTGGTGGTGTAGCCCACCGCCTTCACGTAGCGCTCGTCCAGATGCTCCAGGCCGGCGAGCTGCACGCCCAGCCGGTGGCCCTCGCCGCCCGGCTTGAACCAGTCGGTGATTTCGACGATGGCGGGCACCGCCTCGCGCACCTGGCCGAAGAACTCCAGGCACACGGTGCGGGTGACCGGGGGCATCTTGTGCAGCACCCAGCGGGCGGCGACGATCAGGCCGTCCGTGCCTTCCTTCTGCACCCCCGGCACGCCGCCGAGGAACTTGTCGGTGACGTCCTTGCCCAGCCCGGTCTTGCGGCAGGAGGCGCCGGGCAGGTCCAGGATCTCTTCCGCGAGCTGGTGCCGGCCGGAGGCGTCGTAGCGGCGCAGCCGGAAGCGCACGGTCTCCTGCTCGTGGATCTTGCCGAAGTTGTGGTCGAGGCGATCCACCTCCAGCCACTCGCCGTCGGGCGTGACCATCTTCCACCACGCCAGGTTGTCCAGCGCCGTGCCCCACAGCACCGCCTTCTTGCCGCCGGCGTTCATGGCGATGTTGCCGCCGATACAGGAGGCGCTCGCCGAGGTCGGATCGACCGCGAACACGCGCCCGGCCGCCGCGGCGGCCTCGGCGACGCGCTCGGTCACCACGCCTGCGCCGGTGCGGATGGTGGCGTAACTCGGACCGGGCGCGCCGTCGCGGTCGGGGAGCGCGATCTCCTCGACGGGGCCCAGGTCGATGAGCTTCTCGGTGTTGATCACCGCCGAGCGGGCGTCGAGCGGAACCGCACCGCCGGTGTAGCCGGTGCCGCCCCCGCGCGGGATGATGGTGAGCCCGAGCGCGATGCACTCGCGCACCAGCGGCGCCATCTCCTCCTCGGTGTCGGGATAGAGCACCACGAAGGGGTATTCGACGCGCCAGTCGGTGGCGTCCGTCACATGGGAGACGCGGGCGTGGCCGTCGAAGCAGATGTTGTCGCGGCGGGTGTGGCGGGCGAGGGCCTTGAGTACCCGCTTGCGCAGGGCCGCCGTGTCGTGGAAGAACCGCGCGAAGCGGTCCACCGCGCCTTCCGCGGCCTGCAGCAGGCTCGCCACCTTGGCGCTGCGCACCGGGTCGACGGCGGCGGACTCCTCGCGCCGCTTCTCGACCTCGCGAAGCCGATGGCGCAGCGCGGCGATGAGCGCGTCGCGGCGATCCTCGTTGGCGAGAAGGTCGTCCTGCAGATAGGGGTTGCGCTCGACCACCCAGATGTCGCCCAGCACCTCGTAGAGCATGCGCGCCGAGCGCCCCGTCACCCGCTCGCTGCGCAGCGAATCGAGCGTTTGCCACGCCTCGGGGCCGAGCAGGCGGATCACGATCTCGCGATCGGCGAACGAGGTGTAGTTGTAGGGGATCTCTCGCAGGCGTTGGGTCATGACGCGTTTCCGGTACCGGGAAGGCGGGGAAAGCCGTCAATTGTAGCTTACTGCGGCGCAATACATCGAGCCGTCAAGGCCTTACGCGGCCTAGGGGCTTGATTTCCATGAGGCGCGGCGGCGGTTGCCGGCGGACGGGGCCGCCCGCGGGCGGCGCCCGCGGCAGGTCAGGCGGACACGGCGGCCGCAGCGGTTCAGGTCGCGATGGCCGCGGTTACGGCGATCTCGATCCGCCAGCCCGGCAGCGCCAGGGCGGCGACCTGTACGCAGGCCCGCGAGGGCGCGCTGCCGGCGGGCAGCCAGGCGTCCCACACCGCGTTGACCGCGTCGCGGTCCGCCATGTCGGTGAGGTAGATGGTGGCCATCAGGAGCCGGTCGCGGGCGCTGCCGGCGCGCGCGAGCAGGGTGTCGAGGCTGGCGAGGATCTCGCCGGTCTGGGTGGCGGCGTCGGCGGTTTCGGTGGCCGGGACTTCAACGATGTAGGCGACGCCGTTGTGCACGACGATGTCGGAGTAGCGGGCGGTGGTGCCGTGGCGTTGGATGCTCATGGTCGGTTCTTTCGGGTTCACGTAAAGGTCAGTGCGACGATGGCGTAGCGTAGCAGCTTGCCGATCGCCATCCACGCGAGGCAGGCCGGCCAGGGCAGGCGCAGCCAGCCGGCCGCGGCGCACAGGGCGTCGCCCACCACCGGCGCCCAGGACAGGAGCAGGATGGGCGGGCCGCCCCGGCGGACCCAGTCGCGCCGGGAAGCCTCGGCCCGCTCGGGCAGCAGGCGGGCGAGGAGATAGGTGCTCATGCCGCCGAGGGTGTTGCCGGTGGTGGCCAGGGCCAGGGCGGCACCCACCTGCTCGGGATGCAGCGACAGCACGCCGGCGAGCACGAGCTCGGAGCTGCCGGGCAGCAGGGTGGCGGAGAGGAAGCTCGACAGGAAGAGCGCCGCGAGGCCCGCCTGCGGGCCCGGGTCGATCAGCGACAGGAATTCGGTCATCGAAGGGCGGGCGCCGCGCGCCCGCTATGCCTCACACGATCTCGAAGAACACCAGATCGCGCTCCACTTCGTTGGCGGAAAAGCCGCAGCCGATGCGCCCCGGTCCGACGAGGGGGACCTCGCCGCGCTTGATGCAGCGCTCCTTGCCGTCCTCCTCGACCACGTAGGTGCCGTTGGTGCTCTGGTCCACCAGGAAGAAGCCGTCGCGCCGGCGCTCGATGCGCACGTGCTGGCGCGAGGCGCGCGGGTCGATGATCACCACGTCGTTGCCGAGCTCGCGCCCGAGCAGCAGCACCGGCCGCTGGTCCTCGACGAAGAGCACGTCCTGCTGGTGGCGGATCCTGAGGCGCTGGGAGACGCGGATGGCGGGAGGAATCGACGTGACCATGCCCGCGTGGCGGCTGAGGGGATACACCGGCCACTCCAGTCCCTCGAGCTCCGTCACGCTCACCGGCTCGGAGCCGACGAAGTGGCGGGTGGCGGGCGAGAGCAGCATCGCCACCGCACCGCTCGCCAGTGCCTGGCCGCGGCGCGCGGCAGTGGCGAGGCGCGCGGCCACCAGTTCGCCGTCGCCTGCCGGCTCGTCCGCGGGATACGCGGCGCCGTAGTGCACGCCCACGCGGATGGTCATGCGCAGTCCGCGCAGCGGCGGCAGGCACAGCACCCGGTCGAGCATCTCGCAGGCGGCGAGGATGGCGTTGTCGCAGCGCTCGAAGGTCGCGCATATCCGGTCGTCCTCGTTGCGCAGGATCTCGCCGCTGTTGGCCGCGATGGCGCGATCGACCCGGTGGCTGCAGCGGTCCATGGCATGGCGCGCTTCGGTCGAGCCCAGCGCTTCGGTCAGGCGACTCCGGCCGACGATCTCGACGACGAGGACGCAAAGGTTCTTCCGCTGGCTCATGTCCGGACTTGGATGGCGGTTTCGAGGCGACGCGGCTTGCCGCGGGTGCCGCGGCGAGACGTGCCGGTCATGATGATCAAATGGCCGTCGGCGCGCAAGGGGCAGCTCATCGCGTTCATTCGTCCGTCATCGCATCCGGGGCGATGCGGATCGTTCCGGTACGGCCGGTGAGGAGGTCCGGCGCGTCGAAGGCGATGTCCCCTTCGTCCACCACGGTATCGCGCGTGAGCCCCTTGAAGTCGAACAGCTTCTGGTCTGCGAGGTGGGAGGGCACGACATTCCCCAGCGCGGTGAAGATCGACTCGATGCGGCCCGGATGCTCGCGCGCCCAGCTCTGCAGCATGGACTTGATCTGCTTGCGCTGCGCGTTCTCCTGCGACCCGCACAGGTTGCACGGAATGATGGGGAAATCCATCGTCCGGGCGAAGCGGGCGATGTCGTTCTCGACGCAGTAGGCGAGGGGGCGGATCACCACGTGCTCGCCGTCGTCGCTCACCAGCTTCGGCGGCATGGCCTTGATGCGGCCGCCGAAGAACATGTTGAGGAAGAGCGTCTCGAGGATGTCGTCGCGGTGGTGGCCGAGGGCGATGCGGGTGGCACCGAGCTCGCGGGCGGTGCGGTAGATGATGCCGCGGCGCAGGCGCGAGCACAGCGAGCAGGTGGTCTTCCCCTCGGGAATCTTGTCCTTGACGATCGAGTAGGTGTCCTCCGTGACGATGCGGTACTCGACGCCCAGGGACTCGAAGTAGGCGGGCAGCACGTCGGCGGGAAAACCCGGCTGCTTCTGGTCGAGGTTCATCGCGATCACGCGGAAGTCCACCGGGGCGCGCTCGCGCAGCGCGAGCAGGCAGGACAGCAGGGTGAAGGAGTCCTTGCCGCCCGACACGCATACCATCACCACGTCGCCGTCGCCGATCATGCCGAAGTCGGCGATCGCCTCCCCGACGCCGCGCTCGAGCTTTTTCTTCAGGCGCAGGAAGGTGTTGGAGAAGCGGCTGTCGGTCGCCTCGGCGGCGGCGGAAAGGGTGGTCACGGCAGGAAATCCGGCAGGAGGAGCGGGGGCGATTATACCTTCGCGGGCATGCGGCGTTGCGTCACGGGATGGTCGGCGCGACCGGCGGCAGCCGGTGCGGCTTACGCGGTTATCTCGCGGACGTCATCCACTGGATCGGCCTGGCCGCGCCCGGCGGCGGACCGAGCAGGTCGGCGAGCGTGTAGCCGTCGAACACCAGGAACATCGCCGCGAGCGCCTCGTCGAGGACCAGGCGCAACTGGCAGCTGCTCGCGATACGGCAGCTCGAGCCGCTGCCCAGGCATTCGGCGAGCGCGAAGTCGCTCTCGGTCTGGCGCAAGACGTCGCCGATGACGATGTCCCCGGGCGCGCGGGCGAGCCGCATGCCGCCGCCCTTGCCCCGCACCGTCTCGACGAAGCCGGCCCGCCCGAGCAGGTGCACCACCTTCATCAGGTGGTTTTCCGAGATGGCATGGGCTTCCGCGACCTCCGCGATGGTCGCGAGCCGATCCGGTTGCGCCCCGAGGTACATCAGGACCCGCAGGCAGTAGTCCGAGAAGGTGCTGAGGCGCATGAGGTCTTAAAGATGTACGCAGTATGTTGATTATGGCGGATGTCGCTGCTAGGATAAACCCGCAAATTTGATACATCTTAAAGCCGTCCCGTCGAGAAGCTGCCAGACGGCCCCTCTACCCCGCCGTCGAGCACCGCTTCACGATGTCCAAATCCCCACCCGCCCAACGCGTCATCCCCATTCAGCCGCTCTTCGCCGCCGAGCCCAAGGTCTATCCGCGCTCGGTGAGCGGCCTGTTCCAGCGCTGGCGCTGGGGTTTGGTGTGGTTCACGCAGATCGTGTTCTACGGCCTGCCGTGGCTGCCCTGGAACGGGCGGCAGGCGGTGCTCTTCGACTTGGAGGCGCGCCGCTTCTACCTCTTCGACCTGGTGCTCTATCCGCAGGACACCATCTATCTCGCGATCCTGCTGGTGCTGTCGGCGCTCGCGCTCTTCCTGTTCACCGCGGTCGCGGGCCGCCTGTGGTGCGGCTACACCTGTCCGCAGACGGTCTACACCGAGATCTTCCTGTGGCTCGAGAAGCTGGTGGAAGGCGATCGGCCACAGCGCATGAAGCTCGACGCCGCGCCCTGGTCGCCGCACAAGCTGGCGCTCAAGACCGCCAAGCACGGGCTGTGGGGCGCCCTGGCGCTGTGGACCGGCTTCACCTTCGTGGGCTACTTCACCCCGATCGACGAGCTGGCGCGCGACACCGCGGCGCTCGCGCTCGGCGGCTGGTCGATCTTCTGGATCCTGTTCTATGGGGGCGCCACCTACGGCAATGCCGGCTTCCTGCGCGAGCAGATGTGCAAGTACATCTGCCCCTACGCCCGCTTCCAGTTCGTGATGTTCGATGCCGACACGCTGATCATCACCTACGACGAGAAGCGCGGCGATCCGCGCGGCAGCCGCTCGCGCAACGCCGATCCCCGCGCGAAGGGGCTGGGCGACTGCGTCGACTGCGGCATCTGCGTGCAGGTATGCCCGACCGGTATCGACATCCGCGACGGCCTGCAGGCCGAATGCATCGGCTGCGCCGCCTGCATCGATGCCTGCGACCAGGTCATGGACAAGATGAGCTATCCGCGCGGGCTGATCCGCTACTCGACGGAGACCGCGATGAAGCAGGGCGGCGCGTGGGCGGCCATCGCGAGACGCAGCTTCCGGCCGCGGGTGCTGATCTACTCGGCGGTGTTCCTGGCGCTTGCCGCGGCCACCGCCTGGTCCCTCGCGACCCGCGTGCCGCTCAAGGTGAATCTCGAGCGCGACCGCACGGTGCTCGCACGCGAGGTGGCCGGCGGCGAGATCGAGAACGTGTTCCGCGTGCAACTCACCAACGCGAGCGAGACGCCGCGCCGCTACGCGATCGTGGCGGACGGGTTGGCGGGGCTGCGGATCGAGGCGTCCGAGCCGGTCGCCGTCCCCGCTGCGGCAACGGAGATCACCACGCTGCAGATCCGCGCCGAGGCGGGCGCCGCCGGTCCGGGGGCGCAGCCGATCCGCGTCACCGTCACCGACCTCGCCGATCCGTCCGTGTCGGTCACCGAGGAGGCGAAGTTCTGGATGCCCTGACCCCCGCTGCCGGCCGGACCTACCTCGTCGAGCTCTGCAGCGGCGAACAGCGCCACTGGCGCTTTCTCGGGGTCGAGGGCGGACTCGGCTGGTGGCGCGACGAGGAGACCGGGGCGAGCTTCTCCGAGGCTGCGCTCATGTACGCGTGGCGGATCGTGGGGGCCGAGGCGGAGGCGCCGCGGCGCGACCCGTAGCCCGGATGGAGCCGAAGGCGGAATCCGGGCTACACGCTCGGGGTCGCTACAACCGAATGTTGCGCCCGCCGTCCACGGCGATGATCTGCCCCGTCACATAGGGCGCATCGAAGATCAGGAAGCGCACCGTGCGGGCGATGTCCGTCGGGCTGCCCATGCGGTTGAGCGGGGCGTGCTCGATGATGCGCGCGCGCTCGTCTGCCGGAAACTGGCCGTCCTCGGGCCACTCGATGGCGCCGGGCGCCACGCCGTTCACCCGCACCTCGGGCGCGAGCTCGAGCGCCAGCACCCGGGTGAGGCCGAGCAGCCCGGCCTTGGCGATGCTGTAGACCGGATAACCCTGCAGCGGCCGCTCGGCGTGGATGTCGACGATGTTCACGATGGTGCCGCGCTGCGCCGCGAGGGCGGGCGCGGCCGCCTGGGAGAGGAAGAGCGGGCCCTTCAGGTTGGAGCCGATGAGGTCGTTCCACGCCGCGAGGTCGATCCGTCCCACCGGCGTGGGGAAGAAGCTCGAGGCGTTGTTCACCAGGGCGTCGAGCCGGCCGTAGCGCTCTAGCACCGTCGCCACGACCGCTTCGGGCACGTCGTCCTGGCCGACGTCGCCTTGCACGGTGGAGGCCGATCCGGGGCGCCGCGCGTCGAGGTCTGCGGCCAGCGCCTCCGCCTCGGCGGCCGAGTGCCGGTGATGGATGACGACGGTGGCGCCCGCCGCGTGCAGGGTGCGGGCGATTTCGGCGCCGACGCGGCGCGCCGCGCCGGTGACGAGGATGACGGGTCTCGTGGGGTCGTGGGTCATGCTGCCGTTTCCGTATTGTTATGTGCGCCGCCGGGCTGTTCGACGAGGCGGTTAGAATACGCGTTTTCCCTCCCGCTGCCCGCCATGGCCCTGCCGCAACCTTTGCCCGAGGCGCTCGCGAACAGCGACCGCCTCGTCGCGCTCGTCACCGACTCCATCCGCGCCGCGGGCGGCTGGCTGCCGTTCTCGCGCTACATGGAGCTCGCGCTGTATGCGCCTGGACTGGGGTATTACAGCGGCGGCGCGCGAAAGTTCGGTCCCGGCGGCGACTTCATCACCGCCCCGGAGCTCACGCCGCTCTTCGGCCAGGCGCTCGCCGCCCAGGTCGAGCAGGTGATGCGGCTCTCCGCGCCTCGTGTGGTGGAGGCGGGCGCGGGCACGGGGCTGCTCGCGGCGGACGTCCTCCTGGAGCTGGAGCGGCGCGGGGCGCTGCCCGAGGAGTATGCCATCCTGGAGCTCTCCGGCGAGCTGCGCGAGCGCCAGTTCGACACGCTGGCCGAGAAGGCGCCGCATCTCGCCTCGCGGGTGCGCTGGCTCGACACCCTGCCCGAACGCTTTTCCGGGGTGGTCGTCGCGAACGAGGTGCTGGACGTGATGCCGGTGCACCTCGTGGTATCGCGTCCCGACGGGCTCTACGAGCGTGGTGTGGCGCTCGACGGGACCGGACGTTTCGCCTGGGCGGATTCGCCGGTGGAGGGTGCGGTGGGCGCCGCGGCCGGGGCGCTCGGGTTGCCGGTGCCCGAGCAGGGGGAGTACGTCACCGAGCTCAACCTCGCGGCGCGCGCCTGGGTGGGCGAATGGGCAGCGCGGCTCGAGGCGGGCGGACTGCTCCTCGTCGATTACGGCTATCCGCGCGCCGAGTACTACCTGCCTTCGCGTTCCAGCGGCACGCTGCTCTGCTACTACCGGCACCACGCCCACGGCGACCCCTTCCTGTGGCCGGGCCTGAACGACATCACCGCCTTCGTGGACTTCACCTCGGTGGCGGAGGCGGCCTTCGACGCAGGGCTCGACGTGCAGGGCTACACCAGTCAGGCGGCCTTCCTCTTCAACTGCGGGATCCTGGAGTGCCTCGCCCGCCGCGGGCCGGAGGAAAGTGCGGACTACGTGCGCGCGGCGCGCGCCGTGCAGCGGCTCACGACGCCGCAGGAGATGGGGGAGCTCTTCAAGGTGCTGGCGCTCGGGCGGGGTCTGGCCGAGCCGCTGATCGGGTTCTCGCGCGGAGACCGGCTCCACGCGCTGTGACATTTCACGAAAAAAACAGCCACCCGCGCCGCCGCGAGGCGGCGCCGGGTCTTGCCCCGTTCCGGCCGGGTTATTCCTGGTAGCGGTACATCGCCTTCAGGAACGCCTCGACGTCTTCCGGCGGGATCGGTGCCGGCTCGGTGTGCTCGACCTGGACCAGCTGCAAGGACGGCTCGGGCTGCGGCAACCAACCCGCGTTGAGCACTTCCTCGTCGTACTCGTCGGGTTCCCCGAGAGCCTTGCCCGTATCGATGTCCATGATGATCACCATGATGGCCTCCGCGGTGAATCCGGTGGATCAAACGCCCTGCACGAGTGAACTATCGGCGCTCGGGAAGGGTTCTTGAGCACGCCGGGCCTCCGTGGACATTGGCGGCCTGGTGGAGCCAGCCGGGTCCGAGGCCGATCTGGTGCGACGATCGCTCGAGCCCGACAGCTTCCCAGGACCGCAGGGGCGCCCCCTGCACCCCTTGTTTTCATCTTGGAACGTATGGATTCGCGTTTCCAGTGAATATGTCACGCAGGGTAGCTTTCAAGCCAGAGCCCGATACGCTCGGCGACGATCTCCCAGTCGCGCTCGAGCATCACGCCGTGCCCGATGCCGGGGATGATCTCGGCGCGCTCACCGTAGGTCGCCGCCGTCATCAGCACCTGGGCGGGCGGCACCAGATGGTCGTGCTCGGCGCCGAGCACCAGCATCGGCGGCCGGTGCATGGCGAGCGGCAGCGGCAGGTTGAAGAAGCTCATATCCCAGATGGCGCGGCGCGATTCCGGCTGGCACATCCGGTAGTAGCGCATCAGGGTGGCCTCCGCGATCGGCTGGTGGAAGAGCGCCTCGCGCAGGCTGCCCATCGAAACCGGCCCGCCGTCGAGCAGGCTGTTGAGGTCGGCGAGCAGTCCCGGCTTGTTGAACATCAGACCCAGGGCGGCGCCCATGAGCCCCTGGGGGGGGACCGAGCACAGCAGCACGGCACCCGGCACGGTGGCGCGCTCGAGATACTTCTGGATCACCATGCCGCCCATCGAGTGGCCGATCAGCACCGGCGGGGCGGGCAGGGCCGCCACCACCTCGGCCACGTCGGCCACGTAGTCGTCCATGCACCATTCGTCGAGCGGCCGGCCGCTCCGGCTGGCGCCGTGACCGGAGAGCGATACCGCATAGGCTGCGTAGCCGGCGCGGGCGAACCAGGGCAGGAAATGCTCCTCCCAGCACCACGCCCCGGTGTAGGCGCCGTGGATGAAGAGAAGCGGAGTGGCGCGCGGCTCAGTGCCGGGCGGGGTGCGCGCGAGCACCTCCAGCTCGCCGAAGCGGGTGCGATTCATGTGGGAACCTCCATGCCGCGCCGCACGGCCGGGCGCGACGCCATGGCCGCGAACCAGCGTGCAACCGCGGGATAACGGGCGAGATCGATGCCCTGCCAGTCGTGGCGGGCGATCCACGGGAAGGTGGCGATATCCGCAACTGAATATTCGTCCCCGGCGAGCCATTTGCGTTCCGCAAGGCGCGTCTCGAGCACCCCGTACAGCCGCGCCGCCTCCTTCGAGTAGCGTTCGATCGCGTAGGGAATCACGTCGGGCGCGAAGCGCAGGAAGTGGTGCGCCTGGCCGAGCATCGGCCCGATGTTGCCCATCTGGAACATCAGCCACTGGATGGCTTCGCAGCGGGCGCGCGGAGCGGCGGGCAGCAGCCGGCCGGTCTTCTCGGCGAGGTAGAGCAGGATCGCGCCCGATTCGATCACCGTGATCGGCGCGCCGTCGGGGCCCTCCGGGTCGACGATCACCGGAATGCGGTTGTTGGGGTTGAGCGCCAGGAACTCGGGCGTGTGCTGCTCGTTGCGCGTGATGTCGATGGGCACTGCGCGGTAGGCGAGGCCCAGCTCTTCGAGGGCGATGGACGCCTTGCGTCCGTTGGGGGTGCTCCAGGTGTACAGCGTGATCATTCTTTGCTCTTGTTGCTGCGGCGCAAGCCGCGTTTGCGATACGGGCCCGGTACGGGTCTAATGCGCGTTTCGAGGGGGTGGTGGATGCTCAAGTGGCTGGTGGTGATCGTGTTGCTGGTGCTCGTGAGCGGGCTCTTCCAGCCGCAGCTCAGGCGCAACCTGCGCCTGGGCCGGCTGCCGGGCGACCTCCACTTCCGCCTGCGCGGCCGCACCTACCACTTCCCCTTCACCAGCACCGTACTCCTGTCGCTGCTGGCCTGGCTTGTCCTGCGAGCAATCTGAGGGCCGCAGCGGCTATTTCAACGATCGGCCGATCGCTCCGGCCGCAGGGCGGCCACGGCGGCGACCCGCGCCTGGTGGATGCGCTGGGGAATCTGCGCCTTGTCGGCACACGCCCGCGCGATCGCCCCGGCGTCCACCGAGCGCACCGCGGCGAGCGCCGCCTGCCATAGGCCGGCGGCAGCGTAGGGCTCGGGCGCGCGCCCCGGGCGCCCATGGAAGTCGCAGGCCGCGGCGGCCAGCAGCAGCTCGAAGCGCTCCGGACGGCGCAGCGCGTCGCTGCGCTCGAGGACCTTCACCATGGTCTGCGGCCGCAGGCGCGCAGCCTGGTGCAGGATGCCGTGCTCGCGGGCGAGCAGCACCGCGAGATCCCGGCAGTCGGTAGGCGCCTTGAGGCGTTCGGACACCTCCTTCGCCCGCGTCGCGCTCTTCTCTTCGTGGCCGTAATGATGGGGCAGCACGTCGGCGGGGGTGTCGCCCTTGCCCAGGTCGTGAAGCAGGCAGGCCCAGCGTACCGCGAGCGGCTCGCCGGCGCCGGCGGCGTGGTCCAGCACCGCCATCACGTGCACGCCGGTGTCGATCTCCGGGTGGTACTGCGCCGGCTGCGGCACGCCGAAGAGACGCTCCACCTCCGGCAGGATGCGCGCGAGCGCCCCGCATTCGCGCAGCACCGCGATCATGCGCGAGGGTGTGGCCTCCATCAGGCCGCGGGCGAGCTCCTGCCACACCCGTTCGGGGACGAGATGGTCGACCTCGCCGTCGTCCACCATCGTGCGCATCAGGGCGAGCGTCTCGGGCGCCACCGTGAAGTCGGCGAAGCGGGCGGCGAAGCGCGCCACGCGCAGGATGCGCACCGGATCCTCGGCGAAGGCCGGGCTCACGTGACGGAACACCCTCCGCTCGATGTCCCCGCGTCCGCCGTAGGGGTCGATGAGGCTGCCGTCCTCGGCGCGGGCGATGGCGTTGATGGTGAGGTCGCGCCGCAGGAGGTCCTCCTCCAGGGTGACCTCGGGCGAGGCGTGCACCGTGAAGCCGTGGTAGCCGCGTCCGGACTTGCGCTCGGTGCGCGCGAGCGCATACTCCTCGCCCGTCTGCGGATGGAGAAAGACCGGGAAGTCCTTGCCCACCTGCTTGAAGCCCCGGGCCAGCATCTCATCGGGCGTGGCCCCGACCACCACCCAGTCGTGGTCCTGCACCGGCAGCCCCAGCAGCGCGTCGCGGACCGCGCCGCCCACTACATAGCAACGCATCAGCCGTACAGGTCCTCGGCGGGGATGGATTCGGTCTCGGCCAGCGCCGCGGCCTCCCACTCGCGCATCCAGGGGTGCTCGAGCATGGCCGCCAGATAGGCTCCGGCGGCGCCCTCCGGCTTCACGCCGTAGGTCTTGAAGCGGAAGCAGACCGGCGCGTACATGGCGTCGGCGGCGGTGAAGGCGCCGAAGAGGTAGGCGCCGCCCGCGCCGAAGCGCGCCCGGCAGTCGTTCCAGATGGCGGTGATGCGCGCGATGTCCGCCTCGACCTCCGGCGTGCGGCCCTTGCCCGCGTAGTCCTTGCGGATATTCATGCTCATGTGCTGACGCAGCGCGACGAAGCCCGAGTGCATCTCCGCGCTCACCGATCTGGCCACCGCGCGCGCTGCCCGGTCGGCGGGCCACAGCGCCGGGGTGCGCTCGGCGAGGTATTCGCAGATGGCGAGCGAGTCCCACACCGCGAGCCCGTGGTCGTTCAGGCACGGCACCTTGCCGGAGGGCGAGTGCGCCAGGATGCGCTCACGGCTGCCGGGGATGAACAGCGGGATGCGGATCTCCTCGAAGGCGACGCCGCTCGCGCGCGCCGCGAGCCACGCGCGCAGCGACCACGAGGAGTAGTTCTTGTTGCCGATGATGAGCTTCATGCGCGAGGTCTCCGGGAAAGGGGCAGGGGGGCCCGCCTCACTGGTGGTGGCGGTGGGCGCGGGTACGTAGCGGATAGTAGCGCGCGCGGGGCGAGCCGTCGCCGATCCAGGCCGGGGCCACCGCCTCCAGCGCGGTCGGGGTGAGCCCGAAGGGCAGCGGGGCGCCGCTCGCGACGTTGGGCACGCGCATCGAGCGCACGTTGTCGCGGCTCATCAGCGGCGCCGGCGCGAGCTCCATCACCGCGGCCTGGAGCATCGCCGCCGATTCGGGCAGCGGGATGATCGGACGCGGCCGGCCGGCGAGCTCGGTGGCGTACTCCACGAGCTCGCGCAGCGTGTAGACCCGCGGGCCCGCCACCTCGAAGGTCTGGCCGGCGGCCGACGGCTCGACGAGGCTGCGCCACACCACCTCGGCCACATCCTCGACGAATACCGGCTGGAAGCGCGCATGGGCGCCCGCGAGCGGCAGCACCGGGAAGCGGTGGGCGAGGCGGACGAAGAGGTTCAGGAAGTGATCGCCCCGTCCGAACATGACCGACGGGCGCAGGATGGTCCAGCAGGGTTCTTCGCCCGCGGCGCGGATCTCGGCTTCCCCGGCTGCCTTGGAGCGCTGATATTCCGACGGGCCGTTCGGGTCGGCGCCGAGTGCGCTCACGTGCACCAGGCGCTTCACGCCGGCCTGGCGGCAGGCGGCGACGATCTTGCGCGGCAGCTCCACGTGGGCGCGGGCGAAGTCGGGCCCGTAGGGCGAGCCGCTGCGCGAGTGCAGGATGCCGACCAGATTCACCACCGCGTCCGCCCCGGCGAACAGCTGTGCGAGCGTAGCCGGATCGTGGACGTTCGCCTCCACCACCTCGACGGTGGGCAGGATCAGCAGATGCCCGGCGCGGCTGCACCGGCGGGTGGGCACCAGGGTGCCGACGCCGGCCTCGGCCAGGCGATTGGCGACCGAATAGCCGACGAATCCGGAGCCGCCCACGAGCACGACACGTTCGATGATCATGGTCTTGCTTCCCGACATGGACATACCCCATTTTGAGGTATTCGGCCCTCCTGCCGGAAGCCTTATTCGTTCGCCAATCGCGGCGCGATGATCCCGAGCCGCTCCTTCAGGGACTGCGGACGGCCCTCGAACAGCGCGGCGTAGATCAGGGCGTTCGACATCACCTTCTTGACATAGTCGCGGGTCTCGTCGAAGGGGATGGTCTCGGCATAGATCGCGCCTTCCAGCGGGCGCTCGTCGCGCCAGCGGCGAGCCCGGGAGGGGCCGGCGTTGTAGCCGGCCGAGGCGAGCACCGGATGGTTGTCGAGGCCTTCCATGATCAGGCGCATGTAGCTCGTGCCGAGGCGCACGTTGACGTTGGGGTCGATGAGCATGCGCGGGTGATAGTTCGGCATCCCGATCTTGCGCGCCACCCACTTGCCGGTGGCCGGCATCACCTGCATCAGCCCCTGTGCGCCGGAGCTCGAGCGCGCGGGCGTGGCGAAGCGGCTCTCCTGGCGCATCACGCCGTACACCCAGCCCATGTCGAGGCCCTGGGCGCGCGCCTGCGGCTCCACCAGGTCGCGGAAGGGCGCGATGTAGCGCAGCTCCAGATTGGCCCGCGGGTCGGTGCGCTCGGCCGTGCTGATGGCGCGGTCGAACATCTCCTGGCGCAAGGCGAGCCGGGCGGCGGCGACGAGGAAGCCCTCGTCCTGGCCGCGCAGCGCCCAGTTCCATTCGCGCACCGAATCGAGCCGCATGTCGAGCCGGTGCAGCGCGATGGCGCGGCGCAGGCCCGGGTCGGCCTCGGCGCGTGCCGTATCGGCAGCCGCCGCGGGGTCGCCGCCGGTCGGCGCGACGAAGCGCTCGCCCAGCTCTTCGCCGGCGAGCAGGCCGTAGAAATGCGGCTCGCCGGCGATGCGCCGGTAGAGGGTCTGTGCGGCCTCCGTACGCCCCTGGGCCGCCTGGGCGCGGCCTAGCCAGTAGATCCACTCGGGCCGCTCGCGCTCGGCCGGAGGGAGCGCGACGATGGCGTCGTGCACCATGGGCCAGTTCTCCGCACGCAGGGCCGCGCGTACCCGCCACGCCCGCTGCTCGGGCGACAGCGGCACGTCGCCCGCGGCGCGATACCACTCCGCGGCCTGGGGCAGGCGCGAGAGTGCGCCGTGGTGGCCGAGCACCGCGTACATGTAGGCGCGCTCGCGGTGCTCGAGGCGGTCGCTCACCCGTAGGAATCGCGCCTGGGCCGCGCGCACGTCGTCTTCCCGCGCGAGCCGCACCATCGCCGCGAGCGCCAGCTCGCGCCCCGCCCGCGTGGCGGCGAAGTTGGCGGGCAGGCGGTCGAGGTAGGCGGCGGGCGATCTCATTGCGCGGTCGAAGAGCGCCGGAGCGGGCGCCTCGGATTTCGGCAGCCAGCCCAGAGTGGCCCGCGCTGCGCCGGTATTCCGGCTGTCGACCTGGCGCCGGAAGCGCCACCAGATGTCGTCGCGGGTGACCTTGCCGGAGAGCGCCAGGGCGCGCAGGACCGGCTCGCAGGCGACGTGGTTGCCGTCGAGTTCCTGCCAGCGGGCGGTCACCTCGGGCGTCAGGGTGGCGTCGCCGGTATTGAGCCTCGCCTGCCAGGCGAGACAGCGCAACTCGGCGTCCGGGCTTACGAGGTCGGGGTAGAGGCGGAGGAAGGCGTCCCACGCCCCGTCGGCGGCGAGCCGGCGCAGCCAGTCGCCGCGCAATCGCTCGGCGAGCAGGCTGCCCGACTCGGCGAGGAGGAACTCGGTGAGCTCGGCGACAGGCGGCGGCTCCGGGCGGGCCAGCTTGTTGAAAAGCAGCCAGTACCGGACGTAGGCGTCGAGCGCGTGCCCGTCGCTCGCCCGCGCCAGACGCTCCAGCGTGTCGCGGTCCCCCACCCGCAAGGCCTCGCGCGCCGCAAGAACGCGCTCGTCACCGACCTGTGCCCCGGTGCCCGGGCTCGCACACGCGAGCCAAAGCGCAAGGAGTGCCCCCAACCCCTTTTTCATCCCTTACCATCCCTTTCTTTCACCGACCGGCCACTGGACTGTGACCTTGATTGTTCCTTCTTCCGACGACGACATCGCCGGGCTGCGCCGGGCGATGCGCGCCCGCGCCATCGCCGAGCGCGAAGCCCTCACCGCCGCCCACCGCAGCGCGCTCGTGCGACCGCTCGAAGCCTACCTCGGGCAACTGGTCGAACGTCTTGCGCCGCGACATCTCGCCTTCTGCTGGCCCTTCCGGGGGGAGCCCGACCTGCGCGCCTGGGTCACCCGCTGGCTGGCCGACGACCCGACGCGCGTCGCGCTCCTCCCTGTCGTGCTCGACAGAGCAACGCCGATGGTGTTCCGCAGGTGGACACCGGGGATGGAAATGGCGTTCGACCGCCACGGGATCCCGCACCCGCCGGAGGGCGAGTTCATCGTGCCGGACGTGGTGCTGGTGCCCTGCAACGCCTTCGACGCGGCGGGCTATCGGCTGGGGTACGGGGGAGGCTATTTCGACCGGACGCTGGCGGTGATGGATCCGGTGGCGGTCGGGTTGGGGTTCGAGTTCGGGCGCGTCGAGACGGTGTACCCGCAGCCTTACGACCGCCCCATGGACTGGATCGTCACCGAGGCGGGTTACGCTCCGGCGCGCCGGGACGCCATGTAGGAGCGGCGACGCAAGGATGCACGGCGGCGCCACGACCACCGCCGCCCCCGGATTCCGTTCCCCCGTCCTGGCTGCAGGGGTGGTGGAGACTTGCGCGGCGGATTCGTAGTCCGGATGGAGCCCTAGCGGAATCCGGGAACGGCCGAAAGCCGGTTGCGGCCGCCCGGCCTCAGCCCAGGAACATGTGGTAGGCCGGGTTCGCCGTCTCGTCCACGTACTCGTAGCCGAGGCGCTCGAGGAAGGCGCTGAAGGCCTCCTTGTCCCCGGGCGGCACCTGCATGCCGACCAGCACCCGGCCGTAGTCGGCGCCGTGGTTGCGGTAGTGGAACAGGCTGATGTTCCAGTCGGTGCGCAGGTTGGTGAGGAAGTTCATGAGGGCGCCGGGACGCTCCGGGAAGGTGAAGCGGTACAGCAGCTCGTTGTCGACCTGTGGCGCGCGCCCGCCCACCATGTAGCGGATGTGGGTCTTGGCCATCTCGTCGTCGGTGAGGTCGAGGGCGGGCAGCTCGTGCCGCTCGAGCATCTCCACCAGGCGGGTCGCCTCGCCGCGGTTGTGTACCGTCACCCCTACGAAGATGTGCGCCTGGCTCGGGTCGGCGTAGCGGTAGTTGAACTCGGTGATGTTTCGGTTGCCCAGCAGCCCGCAGAACTTCTTGAAGGAGCCGGGCTGCTCCGGGATGGTCACCGCCAGCACCGCCTCGCGCTGTTCGCCCAGCTCGGCCCGCTCGGCCACGAAGCGCAGCCGGTCGAAGTTCATGTTGGCGCCGGAGGCGACCGCCACCAGGCTCTTGTCGCGCAGCTTGTGTCGCTTGGCGTATTCCTTGGCGCCCGCGACGGCCAGTGCCCCGGCCGGCTCGAGGATGGAGCGGGTGTCCTCGAACACGTCCTTGATGGCGGCGCAGATCGCGTCGTTGTCGACCACGATCATCTCGTCCACATAGGCCTGGCACAGGCGGAAGGTTTCCTCGCCGACCTGCTTCACCGCGGCGCCGTCGGCGAAAAGGCCGACCTGGTCGAGAACGACGCGCTCGCCCAGGGCGAGCGAGCGGGTCATGGCGTCGGCGCCCTCGGCCTCCACGCCGATGATCTTCGTCTCCGGGCGCAGCCGCTTCACGTAGGCGGCCACCCCGGCGATCAGCCCGCCGCCGCCGACGCAGCAGAAGATCGCGTGGATCGGCTTGGCATGGGCGCGCAGGATCTCCATGCCGATGGTGCCCTGGCCGGCGATCACGTCCGGGTCGTCGTAGGGATGCACGAAGGTGAGTTTCTCGGCCTTCTCCAGCTCCAGCGCGTGGGTGTAGGCGTCCGAGAAGGACTCGCCGGCGAGCACCACCTCGCCGCCGCGCGCGCGCACCGCCTCGATCTTGATGTTCGGCGTGGTGGTCGGCATCACGATCACCGCGCGCACCCCGAGCTTCTGCGCCGAAAGCGCCACGCCCTGGGCGTGGTTGCCGGCCGAGGCGCAGATCACGCCGCGCTTCAAGGCCTGCGACGACAGGTGGGCCATCTTGTTGTAGGCGCCGCGCAGCTTGAAGCTGAACACCGGCTGCATGTCCTCGCGCTTGAGATGCAGCGTGTTGTGGATGCGCGCCGACAGGTTCGCCGCCAGGTCGAGCGGCGTTTCTTCGGCGACGTCATACACCTGGGCGTTGAGGATGCGTTCCAGATAGTCCGGATGGGCGGCGGTCATGGCGTGATGCGGCGGGCGGCAAAGAGGTCGACAGTAGCAGCCGATGCGGCGGTGCCGCAAGGGCGCTTGCGACATGTGCCGCAAGGCGATCCCGGTGGCGGTCCGGCGCTCACTCGGGCTCGTCGCCCTCCATCAGCAGCTTGCTCTGGCGATCGATGAACTCCTGTGTGGAGTCGAGGCCGCGCAGCTGCAGGATGGTGGAGCGCACCGCCGCCTCGAGCAGCACCGCGAGGTTGCGGCCTGCCGCCACGGGCAGGATGGCCCGCGGGATGGAGACGCCGAGGATCTCCTGGGACTCCCGGTGCATCGGCAGGCGCGACGGATCGCCCTGGCCCGGCTGGCGCCGCTCGAGGTGCACCACTAGCCGCAGGCGCATCTTCCGCCGGCACGCCGTCTCGCCGAAGATGGTGCGGATGTTGAGGATGCCCAGTCCGCGCACCTCGATGAAATCCTTGAGGAGCGCCGGGCAGCGCCCTTCCAGCACGGTCGGGGTGACGCGCGAGAACTCCACGATGTCGTCCGCCACCAGGCCGTGGCCGCGCGAGATGAGCTCGAGCGCGAGCTCCGACTTTCCGGCACCGGAGCTGCCGGTGATGAGCACGCCCAGGCCGAGCACGTCCATGAACACGCCGTGCAGGGAGACCTTTTCCGCGAGCTGGCGGGACAGGTACACCCGCAACTGGTCGATGACGCTCGCCGAGGCGAGCGGGGTGGTCAGCAGCGCTACGTCGGCGCCTTCGCAGATCGCGCGAAGGGTGCCGGGCACGGTGCAGTTGTCGGCGACGATGATCGCCGGCGGATGGGCGCCGATGATCTCGTTGAGGTGATGGGCGATCTTCTCGCTCGACTGGCGCTGGGCCCAGGCGAGCTCCGCGGCGCCCAGGATCTGCAGGCGCTCGGGGTGGATCAGGTTCAGGTGGCCTACCAGGTCGGCCGGCCAGACGCGCTCTTCGGTGACCTCGATCAGGCGGTCGAGGCGGCCGCAGACGTGGGTGAGCTCCAGCCGGGCGCGGTGGGCCTCATAAAGCTGCGCGACGCTCGTTTGTCGCATGCGGACTCCACGAGACGAAGAGGGCGTGGATGGCGGCGGCGTCCGCCGCGCTCTGGAGCTGCTCCCGGAAGCCGCGGTCGCTGAACATCTGGGCGAGCTCGGAGAGCAGCTGCAAATGGGTTTCGTTGGCCTGTTCGGGCACCAGCAGCACGAACAGCATGTTCACCGGGCGCCCGTCGGGGGCGTCGAACTGGACCGGCGTCTCGAGGCGGATGAAGGCGCCCGCCGCCTCCTTGAGGCCCTTGATGCGGCCGTGCGGGATCGCGATGCCCTGTCCCAGCCCGGTGGAGCCGAGGCGCTCGCGGGAGAACAGGCTGTCGAACACCACGCTGCGCGCGATGCCCTGGTTGTTCTCGAAAAGCAGACCCGCCTGCTCGAAAACGCGCTTCTTGCTGCTGGCGTCGAGGTCGACGACCACGTTGGAAGGGGGCAGGAGGTCGGCAATCAGGCTCATGCTGCTCTGGCCCTGCCCGGCCCCGGACAGGCCGGGGCCGCGCGCAGGCGGGAAGGATCGAGGAGTGGGCTTGGTGCGCTGCAAGAAAACGCGCGAATTATAAACTCACCCCGCGATCCGGTAGGAAGGGAATGGGTCACAGTTCCGTGCTCTGATGCTTGAGCGCGTCGTGGACGTGGTCGTAAGCCTTCTGCTTGTACTTGAGCACCTGGCGGTCGAGCTTGTCGACCATGCTGTCGATGGCGGCGTACATATCGCCGTCGTCGCTCTCCACGTAGATGTCCTTGCCCCGCACGTGGACGGTCACTTCGGCCTTCTGCTTCAGCTTCTCCACCGACAGGATCACGTTCACGCTGGTGACGTTGTCGAAGTGACGGATCACCCGGTCGAGCTTGTTGGTCGCGTAGTCGCGGATGGCCGGCGTGACTTCGACGTGATGCCCGGTGATTTTGAGATTCATGATTTTCCTCGTATTTTCAGATCGTCTTGCGCAAGCTGACCGGCGGGATATTGAGTGACTCGCGGTATTTTGCGATGGTGCGTCGCGCCACCACGATACCCTGCTGGCCCAATAGTTCGGCAATCTTCGCGTCGGACAGCGGCTTCTTCCTGTCCTCGGCATCCACCAGCTGGCGAATCAACGCACGAATCGCCGTGGAGGACGCCGCGCCACCGGTGTCGGTGGCGACGTGACTGCCGAAGAAATACTTGAGTTCGAACACGCCGCGGGGAGTGGCCATGAACTTCTGGGTGGTCACCCGCGACACGGTCGACTCGTGCAGATCGAGCTGATCGGCGATCTCGCGCAGCGTCAAGGGACGCATCGCCACCTCGCCATAATCGAAGAACTGCCGTTGCTGGTCAACGATGGCCTGGGACACCCGCAGGATGGTGTCGAAGCGCTGCTGGACGTTCTTGATGAGCCAGCGCGCCTCCTGCAACTGGCTGGTGAGCGCCCCGCCCGAGCCGCGGTTCTGCTGCAGGATGCTGGCGTAGAGGGCGTTGATGCGAAGCTTGGGCATCGCCTCGGGGTTGAGGCTCACCGTCCAGCGGCCGCGCAGCTTGCGCACGACCACGTCGGGCAGCACGTAGCGGGTTTCCTGCGCCGAGTATTGCGAGCCCGGGTGCGGATCGAGGCGGCAGATGAGCGCGTGGGCGCTGCGCAGCTGTTCGTCGTCGCAGCCCAGGAGCCGCTTCAGGCGGGCGAAGTTGCGCTCGGCGAGCAGCTCCAGGTGCTCCTCGACGACACGCAGGGCGAGGTCGCGGGTCGGGTCGGAGGGCATCGCCCGCAACTGCAGGCCCAGGCACTCCTGCGGGCTGCGCGCGCCCACCCCGGCCGGCTCCAGGCTCTGGACGTGGTGCAGCGCAATGGAGAGATCGTCGAGGTCGAACTCCAGCTCGGGCGGGAGCAGCGGGAGGAGCTCCTCGAGGGACTGGTTCAGGTAGCCGTCGTCGTCGAGCGCCTCGATGATGAAGCGCACCAGCGCACGGTCCCGGTCGGAGAGCGGGGACAAGGCGACCTGCTGGTCGAGGTGGTCGCGCAGGCTGGTCCCGGCGGCCTGGAACTCCTGGAAGTCGGTATCGTCGTCGTCGTCGCGGCTGCCGCTGCCGCCGTTGGCCGCGCTCGACCATTCGCCGGCCTCGTCGAAACCGGCCGGTTCCGGCTCGCTGCGCGGCTGTTCGTCGGTGGCGGTCGCGGTCGTCTCGCTGGAATTGGTCGGAACCGGCGTCGCGGCCGAGGCCGGCACGAAATCGCCGTTGTCGGCCTCGTCGCGCTCCAGCATCGGGTTTTCGAGGAGGAAGCGTTCGATCTCCTGGCCAAGCTCGAGCGTCGACAGCTGCAGCAGCTTGATCGACTGCTGTAGCTGAGGCGTCAGCGTGAGGTGCTGAGAGAGTTTGAGCTGAAGAGTCGGTTTCATGGTGCGGCGGCTCGCGGCTTACAGACGGAAATGCTCGCCGAGGTAAACCTGACGAACCTGCTCGTTTTCCACTATGGCTTCCGGGCGGCCGCTGGCGAGCACCCGCCCCTCACTGATGATATAGGCCCTGTCGCAAATGCCAAGCGTCTCGCGCACGTTGTGATCGGTAATCAGTATGCCGATACCGCGATCCTTCAGGAAGCGGATGATCTTCTGGATGTCGAGCACTGCGATGGGGTCCACCCCCGCGAACGGCTCGTCCAGCAGGATGAGCCGCGGGTCGGTGGCCAGCGCCCGCGCGATCTCGCAGCGGCGCCGCTCTCCGCCGGATAGCGAGATGGCGGTGTTGTCGCGCAGATGGGCGATGCCGAGCTCCTCCAGGAGCTCCTCGAGGCGGGCGGCGATGCTCTCTTCGGGCAGTCCCTGCAACTCGAGCACGGCACGGATGTTCTCCGCCACGGTGAGCTTGCGGAAGACGCTCATCTCCTGCGGCAGGTAGGAGAGCCCGAGGCGGGCGCGGGAATGAATGGGCAGGTGGGTCAGGCGCGCGTCGTCGAGGGTGATGTCGCCGCCGTCGGCGCGCACCAGCCCCACGATCATGTAGAAACAGGTGGTCTTGCCCGCCCCGTTGGGGCCGAGCAGGCCGACCACCTCGCCGCTGCCGACCTCGAAGCCCACGTCGTGGACGACGGTGCGCGCCTTGTAGCGCTTTTGCAGGCCGGCGACCTTAAGCAGACTCATCGGGGCTCTCTTTCAACAGCTTGCGTATCACCTCGGCGGCAAAGCCGCGTCCCTGGAGGAAGCGCGCCTGGCGCGCCCATTCCCGCCCATCGGCGGGCGTATGCCCGAACTTCGCGTTCCACACCTCGCGCGCGCGGGCGAGCTCGTCCTCCCCGGTCTCCGCGGCGAGTGCCGCCTCGACCGTGTCGCGGTCCACGCCGCGCCGCGCCAGGTCGTGGCGCAGGCGGGCGACGCCGAAGCGCGCGGCCTTGCCGCGCACCCAGGCCTCGGCGAAGCGGGCATCGGACAGCAGCCCGAGTTCGGTCATGTGGTCGAGCACTTCTTCGATTTCTTCCGGGGAGCCGTGTGCGGCCAGCTTTCTCGCGAGCTCGGCGCGCGAATGTTCGCGCCGGGCCAGGCAGCCGATGGCCCGTTCGCGCAGGCTGGGTCCGCTCACCTCGGCACGGTCAGGCGGCTTCGGCCCGCGGCGGCGCTTCCGACGGCAGCTCCTTCAGGCCGACGGCGACGCGCACCTTGTTCTCGATCTCGCGCGACAGCGCGGGATTGCCGCGGAGGAATTCGCGGGTGTTGTCCTTGCCCTGGCCGATCTTCTCGCCGTTGTAGGAGTACCACGCGCCGGCCTTGTCCACGATCTTGTTCTGGACGCCGAGGTCGATGATCTCTCCCTCGCGGGAGATGCCCTCGCCGTAGAGGATGTCGAACTGGGTCTCCTTGAACGGCGGCGAGACCTTGTTCTTCACCACCTTGACGCGGGTCTCGGAGCCGACCACCTCGTCGCCCTTCTTGATCGTGCCGATGCGGCGGATGTCGAGGCGCACCGAGGCGTAGAACTTGAGCGCGTTGCCGCCGGTGGTGGTCTCGGGGTTGCCGAACATCACCCCGATCTTCATGCGGATCTGGTTGATGAAGATCACCAGCGTGTTCGTGCGCTTGATGTTGGCGGTGAGCTTTCGCAGCGCCTGGCTCATCAGGCGCGCCTGCAGGCCGGGCAGCTGGTCGCCCATTTCGCCCTCGATCTCCGCCTTGGGCGTGAGCGCGGCGACCGAGTCGATCACCACCACGTCGACGCCGCCCGAGCGCACCAGCATGTCGGCGATCTCGAGCGCCTGCTCGCCGGTGTCCGGTTGCGAGATCAGGAGATCCTGAATGTTCACGCCGAGCTTCTCGGCGTATCCGACGTCGAGCGCGTGCTCGGCGTCGATGAAGGCTGCGGTGCCGCCGAGCTTCTGCATCTCGGCGATCACCTGCAGGGTGAGCGTGGTCTTGCCGGAGGACTCGGGGCCGTAGATCTCGACCACGCGTCCGCGCGGCAGCCCGCCCAGTCCCAGTGCGATGTCGAGGCCCAGCGAGCCGGTGGAGACGGTCTGGATGTCCTTCTCCACGTTGCCGTCGCCCATGCGCATGATCGAACCCTTGCCGAACTGCTTCTCGATCTGCGAGAGCGCGGCGGCAAGCGCCTTGGCCTTGTTGTCGTCCATGTCTGTCCTTCCTGAGTGAAGTGGAGATTATGGCACAGACCTTGCGAGGTGTGCCGGGGTGTGCCGCGCCTCGAGAAGGGAGGAGGCACCGGCGGATCGTGCCCGATCCGCTGCCGCACGGCGGGTTGCCGTCAGCGGGCCCGCTCTTGGTCGTGTGCGTGCGAGATGCTGTGACCGCCCGGTCCCGTGGGAGTTGCCGGCAGGCTCAAGTGAAGCGCAGTCCGCGCCTCATTGCAAGCTGATGTCATAAATCGCGGAGTTGTTCAGCGGGCCTCGGGCAGGTGAGCGCCGGCCTCCGCGAGAAGTTCCCTCAGCCCCACCACGACCGCCTGACGGCGGATCGCCTCCCGGTCCCCGGAGAAGTGATGGACCGCGGTGCGCGGGGCCGTGCCGGCGGCGGCCCAGGCGAAGCACACCATGCCCACCGGCTTGGCGGGGGTGCCGCCGGTGGGGCCCGCGATGCCCGACACCGCCAGCGTCACGTCCGCGCGGCTCGCCGCGAGGGCGCCCGCGGCCATCTCGCGCACGGTCTCCTCGCTCACCGCGCCATGGGCAGCCAGGGTGGCGGCGCTCACCCCCAGCATCTCCATCTTGGCTTCGTTCGAGTAGGTCACGAAACCGCGGTCGAACCAGCCGGAGCTGCCCGCGGTGGCGGTGACCACCTCGGCGATCCAGCCGCCGGTGCACGACTCGGCGGTGGCCAGCCGCCAGCCGCGCCGGGCGAGCCAGGCGCCGACCTCGGCCGACAGGGTTGCGAGCTGCGTATCCATATGCGTCACCCCAGGAACTGGACGAGCACCGCCAGCGCGAGGACCGCGTAGCCGGCGGCGACGAGGTCGTCCAGCATAACCCCGAGCCCGCCCTTGATGTGATGGTCGGCCCAGCCGATGGGTGGCGGCTTGACGATGTCGAAGAAGCGGAAGATGACGAAAGCGGCGGCCTGCCAGGCGATGCCTGGGGGCGTGAAGAACAGGACCAGCCAGAAGGCGACCATCTCGTCCCACACGATCGCCCGGTGGTCGGAGACGCCGAGCGCGCGGCCGGTGCGGTCGGCGGCGATCACGCCGGCGACGAAGAAGCTCGCGAGCAGGGCGAGGAAGACGAGCTCGGAGACCGGCGTGCGCAAAGTCGGGTAGATCAGCCATGCGGCCAGCGTGCCGAAGGTGCCGGGGGCGCGCGGAGCGAGCCCCGAGCCCAGGCCGAGCGAGATGAAATGCGCCGGGTGGCTCATCAGCAGGCGCACCGTCGGGCGCGTGTCAGGCGAAATGGTCATAGCCGCTGGAGGAGGGGACGATGAGCCGGCCGTCGGTGTCCTCGACGAGGAGCTCGCCGGCGCGGTCGGTGAACCGGCCGATGCGGGTGATGGGGAGCGAGAGCCTTTGCGCGAGCGTCTCGACGTCGGCGCGGCGTGCCGCCGGAGCGGCGAACAGGAGCTCGTAGTCGTCGCCGCCCGACAGCAGGCAGCGTCGTGCGAGTACCGGATCGGCGCCGGCGCGGAGCAGGACTTCGAGCGGCAGGTCGGCGGCGTGGACCAGCGCACCGACGCCCGAGGATTCGAGGATGTGGCCGAGATCGCCGAGCAGGCCGTCGGAGACGTCGAGCATCGCGCTGGCGATGCCGCGCAGCGCGAGACCGGCCGCGACGCGCGGCTGCGGTCGGTGCAGCGCGTCGAGGCAGTCGGCCGCGGCGGCCCCGGCGAGCGTCACTTCGCCGCGCAGGTGGGCCAGCCCCAGCGCGGCGCGCCCCGGCCGGCCGGTGACCCACAAGTCGTCGCCGGCGCGGGCGCCGGTCCGCGTGATGGCGGTGCCGGCCGGCACCTCGCCGGCGATGGTCACGCAGAGGTTGAGCGGCCCGCGGGTGGTGTCGCCGCCCGCGAGATCGACGCCGAAGCTGTCGGCGCAGGCGAAGAGGCCCCGTGCGAAGGCCGCGATCCACGCCTCGTCGGCTGCCGGCAGGGCCAGCGCCAGGAAGGCCCAGCGCGGCTCGGCCCCCATGGCGGCGAGGTCGGAGACGTTCACCGCGAGGGTCTTCCAGCCCAGCGCCTCGGGCTCGGCATCCGGGAAGAAATGCGTGCCGGATACCAGCATGTCGGTGGACACCGCGAGCTGCATGCCGGCGCGCGGCGCGACGAGCGCCGCGTCGTCGCCCACCGCGAGGACGGTGTGGCGGGCTGGGCGGGTGAAGTGGCGACGGATCAGATCGAATTCGGAAGGCATCGGACCTGGCGGCAGGGTCGGGACGGCGCGCAGAGCTTAACCCAGACGGGAAGCTCTCCCGACACTATTTTCCTGCGCACCCCGACGGAAGCTCACGTGCCCGAGGCGTCGGCCCCGGCATGACGGACGGGACTCCCGCGTCTGCCCGGCGGCTGCAGGAAGTCGCGGAGTCCGCGGAGGTACAAGACGCGGTCGCCGGGGAAGAGCAGGTCGGCGGTGATGCGCGGGTCGAGGAAGCGCAGCGCGAAGCCCGCGCAGCTCGCGAGCTTGGCCCCGCCGCCCACCCCCGGGTCGCGCAGCCGCGAGAGCAGGTAGCCGGTCTCGCCGGGGAAGGTGTTGCGGCAGACGCAGCGGCGCTTCGCCGGGCCGAGGTCTTCGCGCGGCGTCCCGAAAAAGGCGTCCATCTGCAGGCGCGGGAAGTCCTTGCCCGCGGCCAGATCCAGGTGCAGGTAGCCCCAGTAGCGGGCGTTGATCTCGATGAACCAGAAATCGTCGCTCGCCGGGTCCCACTTGTATTCCATCATCGCCACGCCGCTCCAGCCCAGCGCCTCCATCTTGGCGCGGGCATCGGCGAGGATGCGCTCGTGCCACCAGGTGCGGCGCAGCGACATCATGCCGCCGGTATGGGGCTGCTGATGGATGCCCAGCACCATGGACTCGCCGAGGAAACGTCCGTCGTGGCGCCACAGGCTTACGCCGACCTTCAGCCCGGGGACGTGGGCCTGCCACAGCAGGGCCCGGTAACGGCTCCGCAGCGCGTCGGCGGTACGCGCGAGCTCGGTCCGATCCGCGCAGCGCACCACTTCGCCCGTCGCCTCCCCGCGCGAGAAGCGGGCGTCGCCCTTGAGGTAGAAGGGGCCGGCGGACGCACCGTCGGGCAGAGGCGGATCCTCGTCGGAGACGATGCCGCCTTGTGGCAGGTGAACGGCGGTGGCCGGATTCTCCAGCAGGCGGCGCTGCGCGAGCACCTTGCTAAGGCAGCGCTCGACCACCTCGCGCGGCGCGGCGTCGGGCAGCAGCGGCGTGATCGCCCCGTAGTCGGGCAGGACCGCGTGGAGGAAGCCCTCGCTCGGAACGATGGCGTCGATCCCGTGCTGCGCGAGATAGGCATCGAGCCAGGGGCGGAATTGCGGCGAGCCGTAGGGAGGATGGACGACCGCTTCGGCTGCGAAGTTCGACTGCAGCCCGAGCGCATGCGGATCCCGCGACGCGGCGTGCACCTGGTAGCCGGCACGTCCCAGCGAGCGGACGACGCCTATCATGCCCAGTGCCTGGGCGTCGGCGACCAGCACCTTCCTGTTCGTCGCATCGGCCCGGGGTGGCGTGCGGCGCACGCGGGATTCGTCGCTCAGATCCATTGTCGGCATGCGCGCAGCGGGGCTGCCCGCTGCGCCGATTGGCGCAATAGCCGAAGCGTATCACCCGAACACGGTAGCAGCCGTGACGTATTGCCGGTATCGGTTCCGATACCGGAAGTCGGGGGCGTCCGTCCCGGGAGGCGGACGAAGCGCTATTCGTCGTCCTCGGTCCCGCCGCGGCGCGGCACCTGGGTGGGGTCGCAGACGATCGAGCGATAGATCTCCACGCGGTCGCCGGCGCGCAGCGGCGTGTCTAGGGGGACGACCTTGCCGAACACCCCCACCTTCTGGACGGACAGGTCGATGGCGGGATGGGCGGCGAGGATGCCCGAGCGCTCGATGGCCTCCTGCACGGTCGCCCCTTCTGGGAGCTCCAGGCGCACCCAGGCCTGCTGGCCGCCGTCGGAATACACCAAGCCGATCCGCATGTCACAACCCTCCGCGCTCATGCGCCGGCACCGGAGGGCAGGGTCTCGCCTGCCTTGTTCCGGGCGCGCCGCGCCGCGCCCACGCGCTGCAGGGCCATGAGGAAGCCGAGGGCGAGAAAGCCGCCGGGCGGCAGGATCATCATCAGGAAGCCCTTGTAGCCGGGAACCAGCGTGAGCTCCAGGAAGCGGAAGGACTCGCCCAGCAGCAGGCTCGCCCCGGCGAAGAGGGTGCCGCTGCCGAGAAGCTCGCGGGTGCCGCCCAGTACCACCAGGGCCAGGGTGAAGCCGGCGCCCATGGCCAGCCCGTCCGCGGCCGAGGCGAGCACCGGCTGCCGCGAGGCGAAGGCCTCGGCGCGCCCGAGGATGGCGCAGTTCACCACGATGAGCGCGATGAACAGGCCCAGCACCTTGTGCAGGTCGTGCAGCCAGGCGTTGAGGCTCATGTCGACCAGGGTCACCAGGGTGGCTATCAGGACGATGAAGACCGGGATGCGCACGCTGGGGCTCACCCAGCGCCGGAGCGAGGCCACCAGCGTGTTCGAGGCCACCAGCACCGCGGTGGAGGCGAGCCCCATGCCGAGCCCGTTGGTGGCGGTGCCGGTGACCGCCATGAGCGGGCACAGGGCCAGCATCTGGGTGAAGACGACGTTCTGGTCCCACACACCGTCGCGGACGATGTCGCGATAGCGCGGACCGGTGCCGGCGGGAGCGGCCGGCGCGTGCTCGGGGGCGCAGCTCATCTGGTCGCATCCTCCGTGACGGCGGCGGTGGCGTCCTCGCCCAGCATGGCCGCGCGCTGCGCGGCGAAGCCTTCCAGGCCCCGCCGGACCGCGACCACCACGGCGCGCGGGGTGATGGTGGCGCCCGCGAACTGGTCGAACTCGCCGCCGTCCTTCCTCACCGCCCAGCCGGCCGGCGCAGGATCGTCCAGGGACTTGCCGGCGAAGGCGTGTACCCAGGGATTGCGGTGGGCCTCGATCTTGTCGCCCAGGCCCGGTGTCTCGCTGTGGCGGGTCACCCGCACGCCGAGCACGCGGCCGTCGCGGTCGACGCCCATCACCAGCCGGATCGGTCCGGCATAGCCCTTGGCCTCCATCTGGTAGACCACCCCCGTCACCCGTCCCGCCTTGCGCGCGCGGTGCACCACCAGCGGCGCGCCGTCGGGGCCGGGCACGGTTACGGTGTCGGCGAGGAGATCGTTGTCGGCGAAGGCCTCCGGGAGCACCTGGGCGAGGGAGGCCGCCACGTCGCGCGCCTCGGCCCGCTCGATGGCGGGGCCCGCGAACTGGTGGGCCACGGCGAGAGCGCCGCTCGCGGCGAGCGCCACCGCCCCGAGCGAGGCGGCCTGGTACCACAGGAGGTCTAGATGTTTGCCGAGGTCGAGGCCCATGGCGGTCAGCTCCTGGCGGAGACGGCGGCCGGGCTGCCGTCGCGCCGGCGCCCGAAGATGCGCGGACGGGTGGTATGGTCGATGAGCGGGGTGGCGGCGTTCATGAGGAGCACCGCGAAGGCCACGCCCTCCGGATAGGCGCCCCAGGTGCGGATGACCCAGGTGAGCAGCCCGCAGCCCAGGCCGAAGATCCACTGCCCGAGGGGCGTGCTGGGCGAAGTGACGTAGTCGGTGGCGATGAAGAAGGCGGCGAGCATCACCGCCCCGCTCATGAGGTGCACCTCGGCCGCCAGGTAGCGGTCCGGGGCAAGGAAATGCGCCAACGCCGCCGGCACGGCGACGCCGGCGAGGAAGGCCGCGGGAATGCGCAGGCCGATGACCCGCGTCGCCACCAGGAAGAGCCCGCCCCCGGCCAGCAGCCAGGCGCCCGTCTCGCCCAGGCTGCCGGCCCGCGCGCCCAGGCCGGCGGCGATCGGGTCCCAGTGTCCGGCCAGCGACTGGCCGAGGCCCACGCCGCGGCTCGCCTCCGACTTCACGTGGCCGAGCAGGCTCGCGCTCGTCAGCGCGTCCGGCACGCCGCCACCGAAGGTCACTCCCAGACCGGCGAGGGCCTCGACAAAGCCCAGGGCATCCGGCTGCGGCGCGAGCCATTGGGTCATCTCGACCGGGAAGGAGATCAGCAGCATCACCCGCGCCGCCATGGCCGGGTTGAACAGGTTCTGGCCCAGCCCGCCGAAGGCGTGCTTCACCACCACGACGGCGAAGGCACCGCCCAGCGCTCCGATCCACCACGGCGCCCAGGGCGGCAGCGACAGCGCAAGGAGCCAGCCGGTGAGCACCGCCGAGCCGTCGGCGAGCGTCCTGCCCGCCGGGCGGTCGGCGAGCCGCACGCACAGCGCCTCGGCGAACACGCAGGCGAGCACGGTCACGCACCACAGGTAGATCGCCGGCCAGCCGAAGCGCCAGAAGGCGGCCAGGGTGGCCGGGGCGAGGGCCAGCATCACCAGCGCCATGACGCGCCCGACGCTGCGCGCCCCGTGGGCGTGGGGAGAGGTCACGGCGGCGTTCATGCCGCGCTCTCCGCGCGGGCCGCGGCCGCCTGGGCCGCCGCCTTGGCGCGCTCGCGCTCGGCCTTGCGCCGCGCCGCCGCCTCCGCCTTCTCCCGCGCCTCGCGCTCCAGCCGGGCGGTGCGCGCTTCCACCAGCTCCTTGATCGCCGCCTGCTTCATCCGGTCGCGCTCCTGGGCCGCGAGCTCGCCCTTGGCGTGGTTGAAGAACTGCACCAGCGGGATGGACGACGGGCACACGTAGGAGCAGGTGCCGCAGCCGATGCAGTCCTTGAGGCCGATGCCCACCGCGCCTTTGAGGTCGCCGGTGCGGACCAGCGCCGCCATCTCGAGGGGCATCAGCCCGATGGGGCAGGCGCCCACGCAGGAGGCGCAGCGGATGCAGGGGCCGGCCGCGGCCGGGTCGCTCGCCTCGCCCGGCAGCAGCGCCAGCACGCCGCCGCTGCCCTTGATGATCGGGATGTCCAGCGAGCCCACCGCGATGCCCATCATCGGCCCGCCCATCACCAGGCGTGCGGGCTCGGCGGTGAAGCCGCCGCAGAACTCGATGAGGGCCGAGAGCGGGGTGCCGATGCGCACCTCCAGGTTGCGCGGGGTGCGTACCGCGCCGCCGGCCACCGTCACGACGCGCCGGGTGAGGGGCTCGCCGAAGCGGATCGCGCGGTGGATGGCCGCGGCGGTGCCGACGTTGTGCACCACGACCCCAATGGCGCTCGAAAGCCCCCCGGCGGGCACCTCCCGTCCGGTGAGCCAGGCGATGAGCTGCTTCTCCGAACCCATGGGGTAGCGGCTCGGCAGCGCCACCACGCGCACCTCTCCATGGGCCGCGGCCGCTTCGCGCAGGGCCGCGATCGCTTCCGGCTTGTTGTTCTCCACGCCCACCAGCGCCCGGCGGGCGCCGAGGGCGCGCAGGATGACGCGCGCGCCGTCGATCACCTCGGCGGGGCGCTCGCGCATCAGGCGGTCGTCGCAGGACAGGTAGGGCTCGCACTCGCCGCCGTTCAGGATCAGGGTCTCGATGGGCTGCTGCCCGCCGAGGGCGAGCTTCACCGCCGCCGGGAAGGTGGCGCCGCCCATTCCGACGATGCCGGCCGCGGCCACGCGGCGGGCGATCTCCTCGGGCGCGAGGGTGAAGGGGTCGCATTCGTCGGCCGGCAGCCCCTCGTCGGCACCGTCCGGCTCGAGCAGGATGGCCGGTCCGGCGAGCCCGGAAGGATGGGGGATGGTCGCCTCGACGATGCCCAGCACCGTGCCCGAGGTGGGCGCATGGACCGGGGCCGAGACCTTGCCCTGGGCGGCGGCGAGGAGCTCGCCGCGCAGCACGCGCTGCCCGGCCTGCACCACCGGTCGCGCCGGCGCGCCGATGTGCTGGGCCAGCGGCAGGGTGAGCCGGGCGGGCAGCGGCAGCACCGCGATCTCGGTGGCGGCGGCCGGGTGCTTCTTCGCCTCGGGATGCGCGCCCCAGCGGCGGAGGAGGCGCTGCAGGCGGGCCAGCGGCGGGACGGTGGGGGCGTTCATGATGGCGGCCTCACGCGGCGAGCGGCTTGGGCCACACCCAGGTGCCGAGTGTGACGGGGACGGGGGTGAGCTCGATCGCCCCGGTCGGGCATACCGGCTCGCACTTGGCGCAGCCGGTGCAGGCTTCGCGCATCACCGAGTGGATCTGCTTCACCGCGCCGAACACCGCGTCGGTGGGGCAGGCCTTGAAGCACTTGGTGCAGCCGATGCAGATCTCCTCGCGCACGCCGGCCACCATCGGCAGCTGCTCGCCCAGGACCGATGTGTCCAGGGCCACGCCCAGCTTCGCCGCGATCGCCTCGGCGAGCGCCCGCCCGCCGGGCGGACAGCAGGTGGGGGCGGCCTCGCCCGCGGCCAGCGCCGCCGCCGCGCCGCCGCAGCCCGGATAGCCGCACTGGCCGCAGTTGGTGCCCGGCATCATGGCCGCCAGCTCGCCTTCGAGGCCGCCCGCCTCGACGTGGAAGCGCCGCGCGGCGAGCCCGAGGACGAAGCCCAGGAGCACCCCCAGGGCGGAGAGGCTGGTGACGGCGATCAGCATGATGAGCCCTCCTGCGGTCAGTGGTTGGTGAGGCCGGCGAAGCCCATGAAGGCGAGGGACAGCAGGCCGGCGGTGATGAAGCCGATCGGGGCCCCGGCGAAGGCTGCCGGTACCCGGGCGAGCGCGAGCCGTTCGCGCAGGCCGGCGAAGAGCACCAGCACCAGGGTGAAGCCCGCCGCCGAGCCGAGGCCGTAGACCACGCTCCGCACGAAGCCGGCGCCCTCCTGCACGTTGAGCAGCGCCACGCCCAGCACTGCGCAGTTGGTGGTGATGAGCGGCAGATAGATGCCCAGCACCTGGTAGAGCTCGGGTGCGTTCTTCCGCACCGCCATCTCCACGAACTGGACGGTGGCGGCGATCACCAGGATGAAGGCGAGGATGCGCAGGTACTCCAGGCCGAAGGGCACGAGCAGCGCGTGCTCCAGCACCCAGGTCACCGCGCTCGCCAGGGTGAGCACGAAGGTGGTGGCGAGCCCCATCCCCACGGCGCTGTCGATCTTGCGCGACACCCCCATGAAGGGGCACAGCCCGAGAAACTTCACCAGCACCACGTTGTTCACCAGCGCAGTGCCCAGCAGAAGCATCAGCCACTCGCTCATCGCATCCGTCCTTGCCGTTGTCCTTGGCCCATGACGGACCCACAGCAGAAGGCGTGCCATCTGCTGCATCGCGGCAAGTGCCTGATTCGCGGTCCTCGCGCCCGGATCCGGGGATTTGGAGCGTGTCTCGATTGCGCCACGGGAGCGGGCATTGTCGGGAGTGCGACAGACGGTGCGCCGATGCACCACGACGGTGCGCCGCGAACGCCCGCCGCCGCGGGTCTCGTGCGCGGATCCCCATCGCGGCGGGGGCCGCGCGGATGGCATATGGCTTGCTGGGAAAAACCATCACGCACAAAGGGACAATCATGGCCGCCCCCGACCTCACGCCCGCCGCTTTCACCGAGTCCGTCTTCCACTACGCCGTGGAGCAGTCGGCGATCGCCATCTCCATCACCGACGCCGAGGCACGCATCCTGTACGTGAATCCGGCCTTCTGCGCCATCACCGGCTACGCGCCCCAGGAGGTGGTGGGGCAGAAGCAGTCGCTGCTGTCCTACAAGTCCACTCCCCGGGAGGTCTACCAGGCGATGTGGGCGGCGCTCACTTCCGGGCGGGCGTGGACCGGGCGGCTCCTGAACCGACGCCGCGACGGTTCGCCCTACGTCGCCGAGCTCACCGTCACCCCGGTGGTGAGCCCGGGGGCGGACGCCGACGAGATCCACTACCTGGGCATGCACTGGGACGCCACCGAGGAGCACCGGCTGGCCCAGCAACTCGCCAACCACAAGCACCTCGTCGAGTCGGTGGTCTCGGTGGCGCCGGTGGCGGTCGCGCTGCTCGACGGCAGCGGCAAGGTGGTGCTCGACAACCCCGCCTACAAGCGGGTGGTGGCGGAGATGGGGGTGGGCGAGCCGGCCCACGCGGTGCTCTCCGCCCTGCGCGACAGCCTCGGCGAGGGTTTCGACCAGGCGGTGGCGCGCCGGCGGCCGCTCCTGAGCCAGGAGCTGCGCTTCGACCGCGCCGGCGGCGAGCCCCGCTGGTACGCGTGCTCGCTGTCGTGGTTCGAGGAGCACAGCACCCAGCCCGACGCGTTCTACGCGGATGCGCCCAACGACTACCTGCTGCTGGTCATGCACGACATCAGCGCCGCAAAGCGCCAGCACGAGGCGCTGCGGCTCGCCGCGATGCGCGCCATGCTCTCCGAAGGCGAGCTCAACCAGAGCCTGCGCGAGGCGCTCTCCGGTGCGGTGTTCCAGCTCCAGGGGCCGGTGAACCTGATCTCCGCGGCAGCCGGGCTGCAGCGCCGGCGCGCCGGGCCCGCCGCCGCCATGGATCCGCTCGCCAAGGCGCTGTCCGACGCCCAGCGCGCCGGCGAGGAGGCGATCGCCACCCTGCAGGCGGCGATGCCGCCCGAGTTGCCGGCGGTGGCCGGACCGGTGAATCTCAACGAGGTGCTGCGCGACGTGCTGATGATCGAGACCGACGCGCTGCTCTCGGCCGGCGTCACCGTCGATTGGCGTCCGGCGCACGTCCTGCCCTCCATCCACGGCGACCCCACGGCCCTGCGCACCCTCTTCCGCCAGCTCGTCGCGAACGCGATCGAGGCGATGAACGTGCGCGGCTGGACCGAGCGCAACCTTTCCATCGTCACCGCGCCTCACGGCAACCAGATCGAGGTCGAGCTCACCGATACCGGACCGGGCATTCCCGAGGCGCTGCGGCTCAAGGTGTTCGAGCCCTTTTTCTCCACCAAGCAGACCAAGACCGGCGCGCGCGGCGTGGGCCTGTCCCTCGCCCAGGAGATCGTGAGCCGCCACCGAGGCGTCCTCGAGTTCGACCCCCACCACAGCGGCGGCTGTCGGCTGCGCGTGTCCTTTCCCGGGGCGCGCGCGCTCGAGCGCGCGCTGACGGAGACCCTGGGATGAGCGCCGAAGCCGACTTCCACCAGAGCGCCGGCGGCCGCACTGTCTGGCTCGAGTCCGCCCTGGAAGCGCTCTACCGGGTGAGCCGGGTGCTGTCGCGCACGCTGGAGCTGCGGGAGACGCTCTCCGAGGTGCTGCGCGTGCTCGACGAGGAGTGCGGCTTCAACCGCGCGCTGGTTACCCTCAACGAACCCAACGGCGAGGCGATGGCGATCTCCGCGCTGCACGGCGTCGATGCGCCGCACGCGCCCGACGTGCGCTGGCGCGCAGGCGAGGGGGTGATCGGCCTGGTGCAGCAGCGTGCGCGGCCGATCGCCGTGGAGCGGCTCGCCGACGAGCCCAACTTCCTGGGCCAGCGCGGGCTCTTCGACGGCGAGGCGCCCTTCATCGGGGTGCCGGTACGGGTCGGCCACGAGACGGTGGGCGTGCTCGCCCTGCAGCCGCCGGTCTCGGCCCGCAGCCGGCTCGACGACGAGGCGCATTTCGCCGAGATGGTCGCCAACCTGGTCGGGCAGAGTGTGCGGCTCGCCTGGCAGGTGCGCGAGGAACGGCGCGATCTCGCCGAGGAGCGCGACAATCTGCGCCGCACGGTGCGCTCGAGGTTCGGCTTCGACAACATCGTCGGGCATACGCCGCGCATGAAGCAGGTGTTCGAGCAGGTGCGTCAGGTCGCCAAGTGGAACACCACCGTCCTGGTGCGCGGCGAGACCGGCACCGGCAAGGAGCTCATCGCCCAGGCGATCCACTACAACTCGCCGCGCGCCTCGGGGCCCTTCGTGAAGCTCAACTGTGCGGCGCTCCCGGAGAATCTGCTGGAGTCCGAGCTCTTCGGCCACGAGAAGGGCGCTTTCACCGGTGCGCTCACCCAGCGCAAGGGCCGCTTCGAGATGGCCGACGGCGGCACGCTCTTCCTCGACGAGATCGGCGAGATCTCCGCCTCCTTCCAGGCCAAGCTCCTGCGGGTGCTGCAGGAGGGCGAGCTCGAGCGGGTGGGCGGTGCGCGCACCTTGCGGGTGGACGTGCGGGTGATCGCGGCCACCAACCGCGATCTCGAAAGCGAGGTGGAAATGGGGAAATTCCGCGAGGACCTCTACTATCGCCTGAACGTCATGCCCATCCTCCTGCCGCCGCTGCGCGAGCGGGTGGAGGACATCCCCGAGATCGCACGCTTCCTGGTGGACAAGGTGGCCGGCCAGCAGGGGCGCCGGCTCGCCATGACCGACAGCGCCATCCGTGTGCTGCTGCACCACTCCTGGCCGGGCAACGTGCGCGAGCTCGAGAACTGCATCGAGCGCGCCGCGGTGATGAGCGAGGACGGCACCATCGACCGCGACCTGGTGCTGGTGTCCGGCATCGAGGAGCGGGTGACGCCGATGCGCGGCGGCGGCGCGGTGAATCTCGACGATCCGGAGCTCGACGAGCGCGAGCGGGTCATCGCCGCCCTCGAGCAGGCCGGCTGGGTGCAGGCCAAGGCGGCGCGGCTGCTGAACATGACACCGCGGCAGATCGCCTACCGCATCCAGACCCTCAACATCAAGGTGCGCCAGATCTGAGCTGTTTCGCGCGCCGCGGGCCTGTTGTGCCGCGGAGCGTGACCGATGCAACGGTCGCCGTTATGACTTTCTGATTAGATGGAGTCATTCCAGATCCGCCGCCTCGGCCGGCGCCATGAACCGACTCCTCCTCGACCGCCGCTACTGGCTCGTTCCACTCGCCGTGTGGACGGCGGTGGTTCTTGCATCCCTCGCCTGGAATCTCAGCGTCATCGAGCGGGAGATCGCGGCCTTCAGCACCACCCAGGCGCGCGAGGTATTCCGCATGATGGAGTCGGTGCGGGCGTGGAACGCCGGCCATGGCGGCGTCTACGTCGTCCAGGACGAGCGCACGCCGCCCAATCCCTATCTCGAGGGCGTGGAGCGGGAGGTGGAGACCCGCGACGGACGCCGCCTCACGCTGGTGAACCCCGCCTACATGACCCGCCAGATCGCGGAGTCGGTGGGCGAGCACACCGGCATGCGGGTGCACATCACCAGCCTCAAGACGCTCAATCCCGGCAACGCCGCCGACGACTGGGAGCGCGCGGCGCTGCTCGCTTTCGAATCCGGCGATCGAGAGCGCGCGGAGGTGCTCGAGCTCGCGGGGCGCAGGACGATCCGCTACATGGCGCCGCTCTATACCCGCCAGGCCTGCCTGGAGTGCCACGCCCGGCAGGGCTACCGGGTGGGCGACGTGCGGGGCGGGATCAGCGTGAGCTTCCCCATCGAGCACATCGTCGCCGCCCGGGGGGCGCAGGCGCGCAGCGTCCTGGCGGTGCATCTGGTCGGCTGGCTCCTGGTGGCGGCCCTCACCGTGCTCGCCCTGTCGCGCTCGCGGTTGCAGCTCCTCGCCCTCGCCGATGCCAAGCGCGAGCAGGAGGCGCTGGTCGAGCAGCGCACCGCCGAGCTGCGCCGGGAGGTCGCCGAGCGGCGCCATGCCGAGACGCGGCTGCGGCTCCTGATCGATGCCTCGGGCAACGGCATCTTCGGGCTCGGGGCCGGCGGCGAGTGCAGCTTCATCAACCCGGTGGCCCTGCGCCTGCTCGGCGTCGCACGCGCCGAGGATCTCCTCGGCCAGCCTCTCCTCGAACGGATCGCGCCCCTCGGCGCCCACCTCGGGATGCTGCAGGACGCGCTGCGGCTGGGCAGGAGCGTGCATAGCGACGAGGTCGTGTTCCGGCGCAGCGACGGGACGACCTTCGACGCCGAGGTCCGCCTCGACCCGATCGACGCGGAAGCGGGCGGCGGCGTGGTGGTGAACTTCGCCGACGTCAGCCGGCGCAAGGCGGCCGAAGCGAGCGTGTGGCACCAGGCGAACCACGACCCGCTCACCGGGCTCGCCAACCGCGGCCTCCTCCGCGAGCGCCTGGCCGACACCGTCCTGCAGGCGCGGCGCAGCCGCGAGATCATCGGGCTGCTCTTCATCGACCTCGACGGCTTCAAGGCCATCAACGACACCCACGGCCACGACGCAGGCGACGCCGTGCTGCGGGAGGTGGCGCAGCGGCTGCAGGGCGGCATCCGCGAGAGCGATTTCGCGGCGCGGCTCGCCGGCGACGAGTTCGTCGTGGTCCTGCGCCATCTGGCCGGTGAGGATTACGCCGGTGCGGTGGCCGGCAAGCTGCTGGCTGCGCTCTCGGAGCCCGTCCGCCACGGCGAGGGCGAACTGGCGGTGAGCGCGAGCATCGGCATCGCCTTGCATCCCCACGACGCCAACGCCGCCGACGAGCTCCTGCGCCAGGCCGACGCGGCCATGTACAAGGCCAAGGAGGCGGGCAAGCGGGTGTACCGCTATTACGCGGGGGGCCGGTTTACGGGGAGCTGGGCTTCGACGACCTGAGGGTTCATCGTGTAGGCGCTGCGGCAGCCGCGAACAATCGAGCTCACGCTCGCCCGCTGCTCTCACCCAGCGTCACCCCGCCCGCGATCAGGTGCGCCGCCCGCAGCGGCTCCGGCAGCAGGCTGTTTACGCACAGCGCTTCGAGCAGCGCCCCGGCCTCGCCGAGGTCTAGCCCCGCCCGCTGCACGTAGAGCCCGCCGACCGGCTCCATCGGCCCCGCCGCCTCGATCAGGCGCCACTTGCGCGCGCCGCCCGGCACGTGGTCGAGGAGCGCCCGCCGCATCGCCTCGAGATCGGGACGCCGGCGCGATACGACGAGCACCGGTAGCGCCAGCTCGGCATGCAGCCGGGCGAGGTCGACCACGTTGAACCCGGCGAAGGTGATCCCCTGCAGCAGCACCGCATGGATCTGGGGATAGAAGCGGCAGCCGCGCACCATGTCCGCGATGACCCGGGTGGCGTTGGCCCCGTCGCGGCGCAGCCGCGCCGAGAGCACGCCGTCGAGCCGGGTCGCGGCGAACACCGCCCCGACCACCAGGACGTCGCCCCGGTGGCTGCGTTCGAAGGGCGCATCGTCGATGCCGACGACGTGGTTGAGCTTGCGCATGACGACTCCCTTGGTCAGGCCGCGCCATCCCGTGCGGCGGCCGTCCGCCTGCATCCGCGGTAGTATTGCTCATCCCGTCCGCGTAGGCAGCACGCGGACCCACCGAACCGCAGCCGGAGCGAACCGTGTCCGAAGCCCCCCGGGCGCGCCTTGCCAAGGCGCTCGCCGCGCACCATCCGCTGATCTACGTCCTCGCCCAGGAGGAACGCCGGCTCGAGCACGTGCTCGCGGCCCTCGCCGCCGAGCGCTACGGCGCGCCGCGGCCCATAACGGCATGGACGGGCACGCGCGGCTTCACCGTGGAGGGGCGGGTGGTCGAGCCGGCCTGCGAACCCCTCGCGGCGCTGCGTCACCTGCTCGAATCGGCCGAGCCCGGCTTCTACCTGCTGAAGGATTTTCCGCTGCTGCTCGCGGCCGATCCGCGCCTCGTGCGCGCGCTGCGCGACCTCTACGAGGCGCTTGCCGAGCGCGACGTGTTCGTCTTCCTGTCCTGCCCGCAGCTGGTCCTGCCCGATGCGCTCGCGCGCCATGTGTTCATGGTGGACCTTGGCATGCCGGACGAGGCCGAGCTCGCCGCCGAACTCGCCGCGGTGCTCGCGCGCCACCCGCCGCCGGCGGCGCTGCCCCAGGGCTGGATCGCGCGCTGCGCGGCGGCGATGAAGGGCATGACGGTGGATGAGGCGGGCCATCTCGCGCGCCGGCTCGTCGCCGAGGGCAAGCTCGACCTCGACGCCTGCCTCGCCGAGGTGCGCGAGGAGAAGGGGGCGGCGCTGATGCGCGAGGCCTGTCTCAAGTTCATCCCGTCCGGGGTGGACATCGCGCGCGTGGGCGGCCTCGAAAACCTCAAGGAGTGGGTCCTGTCGCGGCGCGCCTTCTTCACGGGCGAGGCGAACACCGCCGGCGTGCCGCTGCCCTCGGGCGTGCTCTTCATGGGGGTGAGCGGCTGCGGCAAGAGCATGGCGGCCAAGCTGGTGGCCGGCGCGTGGGGACTGCCGCTGGTGCGCCTGGACATGAACCTGGTGCTCTCCGGCGCCTACGGCGCGCCCGAGTTCGCCTTCGACCGCTCGCTGCGCACCGCCGAGGCGATCGCCCCGGTGGTGCTGTGGATCGACGAGATGGAGAACAGCTTCGGCTACGACACCGAAACGCGCGGCGGCGGCAACAATCAGAACGTGTTCGCGAGCTTCCTCACCTGGATGCAGGAGAAGCCCGCCGGCGTGTTCGTGGTGGCCACCGCCAACCGCATCGAGAAGCTGCCCGCGGAGGTGATCCGCAAGGGCCGCTTCGACCAGCTCTTCTTCCTCGACCTGCCGGGCGACGAGGAGCGGGCGAGCATCCTGGAGATCCACCTGCGGGCGGCCGGCGGCGATCCGGCCGCCTTCAACCTCAAGGCGCTCGCGGCGCTCACCCGCGGCTGGAGCGGCGCCGAGATCGAGCAGGGCGTGCAGGCCGCGGTGGTGCATGCGTGGCAGGAGGGGCGCGCCTTCACCGAGCGCGACGTGATGTGGAGCGCCTCGCGCATCGTGCCCCTGTCGCGCACGATGGAGGAGCAGATCAAGCAGCTGCGCTTCTGGTCCCAGGAGCGCGCCACCCCGGCCTCGCGCAAGCCGGCGGCGTAGCGCCGCGCTTGTGCGGTGTCGCACAAGCGCGGCTGTCGGGTGTGCGACAAACGCGGCCATCGCGCGCCGCTGAACTTCATGGAATTCAAATGCTTGCCATCCATCCTCCGGATGGCATGCCCCTTGCGAAACGTCCATGTCAGACTTCCCAAGGGGATCACCGATGGAACTCCCGGTCATCAGCAACGCCGCGTCCGCCGCGGCCTCGGGCTGCAGCTCGAGCGGCTGCGGCACGGCCCCGGACGCGCTCTCGCATCTGCCCGACCATATCCGCGCCAAGGTCCAGGACCACCCCTGTTATTCCGAGGAGGCCCACCACTACTTCGCCCGCATGCACGTGGCGGTGGCCCCCGCCTGCAACATCCAGTGCAACTACTGCAACCGCAAGTACGACTGCTCCAACGAGTCGCGCCCGGGGGTCGTCTCCGAGCTGATGACGCCCGACCAGGCGGTAAAGAAGACCCTCGCCGTGGCGGCCGCCATCCCGCAGATGACGGTGCTGGGCATCGCCGGACCCGGAGACCCGCTCGCCAACCCCGTGCGTACCTTCGAGACCTTCCGCCAGCTCTCCGAGCAGGCACCGGACATCAAGCTGTGCGTGTCGACCAACGGCCTGTCGCTGCCCGAGTGCGTCGACGAGCTCGCAAAGCACAACATCGATCACGTCACCATCACCATCAACTGCGTGGATCCCGAGGTCGGGGCGAAGATCTACCCGTGGATCTTCTGGGAGAACCGGCGCATCCGCGGGGTGGAGGGCGCGAAGATCCTCATCGAGCAGCAGCAGAAGGGGCTCGAGATGCTCACCGCGCGCGGCATCCTGGTGAAGGTGAATTCGGTGATGATCCCCGGCGTGAACGACGAGCACCTCAAGGAGGTGTCGAAGATCGTCAAGGCCAAGGGCGCCTTCCTGCACAACGTCATGCCCTTGATCGCCGAGGCCGAGCACGGCACCTACTACGGCATCATGGGCCAGCGCGAGCCGACCGCGCTCGAGCTCGAGGCCCTGCAGGACGCCTGTGCCGGCGACATGTCCATGATGCGCCACTGCCGCCAGTGCCGCGCCGACGCGGTCGGCATGCTGGGCGAGGACCGGGGCGAGGAGTTCACCCTCGACAAGATCGAGGCCATGGAGGTGGACTACGCCGCGGCCATGGTCGAGCGGGCGAAGGTACACGAGGCCATCAGCTCCGAGCTGGAGATGAAGCGGGCGCTGAAGGCCGCGCCGAAGTTCGTCCCCGACGCGCAGGCCGCGCCCGCCACCCGCCCGATCCGCATCGCGGTGGCGACCAAGGGCGGCGGTGTCATCAACGAGCACTTCGGCCACGCCCACGAGTTCCTGGTGTACGAGGTCACCGCCACCGAGCAGCGCTTCCTCGGCCACCGCAAGTGCACCCCGTACTGCATGGGCGACGAGTCCTGTGGCGACGGCGAGACCGTGCTCGGGCAGATCATCGAGTCGCTCGAAGGCGTGGAGGTGCTGCTCGCCAGCAAGATCGGCTTCGAGCCCTGGGGCGACCTGGAGCGCGCGGGCATCCAGCCCAACGGCGAGCACGCCATGGAGCCGATCGAGGAGGCCATCCGCGCCGTGTATGACGAGATGGCCGCCGCCGGGAAGCTCGACTTCCCCATCGACGCCGTCCGCGCCGCCTGAGGAGGAACGCCGCCATGGCCCTCGAGATCGTCGATTCCTGCGTGGGTTGCTACGCCTGCGAGCCCCTGTGCCCCAACAAGGCCATCAGCGCGGTGATGCAGCCGGGCGAGCCGCTCTTTTTCATCAACCCGGACAAGTGCACCGAGTGCCTGGGCGACCACGACCTGCCCCAGTGCGCCGAGATATGTCCCATCGAGGGGGCGATCGTGGACGAGTACGGCGAGCCGCTCAACCCGCCCGGCTCGCTCACCGGCATTCCGCTGCACCTCCTGGAGCAGCTACGGGAGGCCGAATGCCGTCGGTGAGCTTCTGGTGGAAGCCGGGCTGCGCCACCAATACCCGCCAGATCCGGCTGCTGGAGGCGGCCGGCTGCGAGGTCGAGGTGCGCGACCTGCTCGCCGAGGCGTGGACGCCCGAACGGCTGGCGGGCTTCCTCGCCGGCCGTCCGGTGGCACGCTGGTTCAACCCGGCCGCCCCGGCGGTGAAGGACGGCAGCGTGAACCCGGCCGCCTTCAGCGCGGAGTCGGCGCTCGCCCGCCTCGTGGCCGAGCCCCTCCTCATCCGCCGCCCCCTCATCGAGCTCGACGGCGCGCGCACGAGCGGCTTTGACCCCGCGTGGCTCGCCGCCCGTGGCGTGATGCTCCCCGATGGGCCGGTTCCCGAGGGCTGCAGCCACGGAGACGCGCCGGCGGCCTACTGCCCACCGCCCGCGATCGCGTCATGAGCACCTTCATCTAGCCGAGGAGAACCGCCCCATGCTCGCTCCGCTCGCCCACCGCCCCTCGCCCGCCCGCGTCGCCCTGCACGCGCACCTCATGGCCCACGCTGCCGGCACGCCCAACGACGAGACCCTCGCGCACCTGCTGGCAGGCTGGGCCCTGGGCGAGGGCGTGTTGCCCGCCGACCTCGGCCTGGGCGCCGGGCGTTTCGCCGCGCTCGTGGCGCGCCACTTCCCGGGGCTCCTGTGGCGCCCGCCTGCGGTCGCCGAGCGGGGGCCGGCGCTGCAGGTCGAATTCCCGGACCTGGTGCGCTTCATCGGCGGCGAGGCGGATCCGCAGGTCGCGGGCAGCGCGGACGTCGCCGTGATCCTCGCCACGGGCTGCATGGGCGCGGAGCACCTGTGGCAGGACCTCGGCCTGCCGTCCCGACGGGAGCTGTCGCAGCTCGTCGCGCTCAACTTCCCCGCCCTTGCCCATGCCAACAACCGCGACATGAAGTGGAAGAAGTTCCTCTACCGGGAGCTCTGCCAGCGCGAGGGCATCTTCGTGTGCACCTCGCCCTCCTGCGACGCCTGCAGCGACTTCGCGCTGTGCTTCGGTCCCGAGGAGTGAGCGCCATGCCGGCCCTCGCGCTCGCCCCCCGTTCCCTGCCCCGGGCGGCCGACGAGGCCGAGCGCTTCGTGTGTGGCGCGATGCTGGTGAACCGAGCCTGTGGCGCGATGCTCGGGCTCGCCATCGGCGACGCCCTGGGGGCGACGGTGGAGTTCATGACCGCACGGGAGATCGCCGCGCGCTACGGCTCCCACGACCGCATTCGCGGCGGGGGCTGGCTCAGGCTCCCGCCGGGCCAGGTCACCGACGACACCACCATGAGCTTCGCCCTCGCCGAGGCCTGTCTCGACGCCGGCGGCGTACCCACGGCCGCGGCCTGTGCCGACGCCTTCGACGCCTGGATGCGCGCCAAGCCGGTGGACATCGGCAACACCGTGCGGCGCGGCATCGTGCGCTGGCGCCTGCACGGCTCGGTGGCGGCCGAGCCCTCCAACGACGCCGGCAACGGCGCCACCATGCGCTGCCTGCCGGTGGCGCTCGCCACCTTCGGCGCCGAGCCGCATACGGTGCGCGACGCGACCCTCGCCCAGGCCCGGGTCACCCACCACAACCCGCTCACCGATGCCGCCACCCTGTGCGTGGTGGACATGGTGCAGGTGGCCCTGGCCGGCGGCGGGATCGGGGCGGTGCTCGCCCGCGCCCACGCGCTGGTGGCCGCGCAGCCGCGCTTCGCCTTCCGCGGCCGCCGCTGCGAGAACCCCAGCGGCTTCATCGTGGACACCATGCGCGCGGTGCTGCAGGCGATCGACGGCAACGACGGCTTCGCGGCGGTGCTCGTCGACGTGGTGAATCGCGGCGGCGATGCCGACACCACCGGCGCCATCGCCGGCATGATCATGGGGGCGCTGGTAGGCGAGACCGGCCTGCCCCCCGACTGGCGGCGCCAGGTCGCGGTGCAGGTGCGCCGCGACTGCGTGCGCCTCGCCACCGGCCTGATCGAGCTCGCGCCGGGCTACGCGGCGGGCTGAGGCTTCGCGCGGGCGTCGCGATCGATGTCGAAGGCGGCGGCGAAGCGCGCGAGGAGCGCGTCGTGGTGCCCGGCCACCGCCTCGCGCTGGCCCTCCGACAGCCGCAGCACGCCGTCCGCCTCCAGTCGCGCGAGCTCCTCGCGGAAGACGCGGATGTCGTCGGTACGGCGCTGCGCGGCGATGCGGGAGGGGGCGGTCATCGATGCGAGGGAGCCCGGGCCGGAACGGACGCGGCATCCTGAAGCGAGTCGAATGGAATATCAAGCGCTGCCGGCAGGCGCGCAATGCATTCCGAAGGCATGGACTGGGAGGCGGTGCGACGGGTGGCGATCGCCTACCGTGGTTGCCTTAGGGCGATGCCGGCATGCACACTCGCGCCGACGCGGCCCGGTCGATGGGCCGGTGCAATGCCCGCAGCCTCTCCACGGATGCCCGCCATGAACCTGCGTTTCGTCGAGGCCTTCCTCTGGGTCGCCCGCCTGAAGAGCATCACCCGCGCCGCCGAGAAGCTCCATCTCACCCAGTCGGCGGTCTCCAGCCGCATCTCCGGTCTCGAGGAGGAGCTCGGCGTACCCCTCATCGACCGGCGCGAGCGCCATTTCCGGCTCACCCAGTCGGGCAACCGCTTCCTCGTCTTCGCCGAGCGCCTGCTCGACATCCAGCGCGAGCTCAAGGACGAGATCGGCACCCCCGAGCCGCAGCCGATGACCCTGCGCATCGGCGGGATCGAATCCGTGCTCCACACCTGGCTGATCCCCCTCGTGGAACACCTGCGCGCCACCCAGCCCCAGGTGGAATTCGAGCTCACCGTGGAGATGAGCCCGGTGGTCACAGAGCAGTTGCGCCGGGGGAGCCTCGATCTCGCCTTCGCGACGACCCCGGTCGCGGGCGAGGGCATCCGCTCCGAGGACATCCCACCCCTGGAGATGGTTTTCGTGGGCCGCCGCGCCGATGCCGCGCGCAAGGCCTGGGCGTTCGAGGAGATCCTAGAGCGCGACCTGCTCACCTTCCAGCGCGGCTCGCAGCCGCACGTCGCCCTGGCGGACCTCATCCGCCGCTCGGGGCTGCATAGCCGCAAGATCCACACCATCTCGTCGATCTCGGCCCTGGTGCGGCTGGTGGAGTGCGGCTTCGGCTTCGCCACCCTGCCGCATGCCGCGGCCCTGAAGCTGGCCGAAGGGGCGGACCTCGCCGTGCTCGACACCGAGGTGCGGCTGGTGCCCCTGCCGCTGCACGCCTCCTACTGGACCTACCCGGGCGTGCCCCAGCTGGAGGCCGCGGTGCATGACGCGATCGATTTCGTGCGGCGCTACGCGGCGGACGAGCCGGCCGCGCCGACGGGAAGCGTGGCGCCCGCGGTCCGGCATCGAAAAAATCGATGACGTTCCACCGAAATATTGCGTTTGTCTGATTTCCGGGCCCTGACCATACTCGCTCCACCAGGCCGGCCGCCAGAGCCGGCGAGTCGAGGAGGGGCACGATGGGCGCAATTCGGACAGGACATTCGGAAGTCGAGGCGAGCGCGCTCGCGACGGGCGCTTCGGCCCGCGCAGCCATCCGCGCCGGGCGGTGGACGGCGCACACCAGCGGGCTCGCGCCCGGCCATGTGCAGGGCAACGTGGTCGTCCTGCGCGCCCAGGACGCGGACGACTTCCTGCGCTTCTGCCAGCGCAATCCCAAGCCCTGTCCGCTGCTCGCCGTGTCCGAGCCGGGCGAGCCGCTGCTGCCGGAGCTGGGCGACGACGTCGACATCCGCTGTGACGTGCCGCGCTACCGCGTGTGGCGCAAGGGCGAGCTCGTCGCCGAGCCCACCGACATCCGCGAGCTGTGGCAGCCGGACTTCGTCACCTTCGTCATCGGCTGCTCCTTCTCCTTCGAGCAGGCGCTCCTCGAAGCCGGCATCCCGCTGCGCCACATCCTCGCCGGGCGCAACGTGGCGATGTACCGCACCAACATCCCGACGCGACCGGCCGGCGCCTTCCACGGCCCCATGGTGGTGTCGATGCGCCCGATGCGCGCGGCGCACGCCATCCGCGCCATCCAGGTCACCTCGCGCCTGCCCAACGTGCATGGCGCGCCGGTGCACATCGGGGACCCGGCGGAGATCGGCATCGCCGACCTCGCCCGCCCCGACTTCGGGGACCCGGTAGACATCCTGCCCGGCGAGATCCCCGTCTATTGGGCCTGCGGCGTCACGCCCCAGGCCGTGGTCATGGAAGCGCGGCCTGACCTGTGCATCACCCACGCGCCGGGATCGATGCTGATCACCGACCTCTTGAACCACCAGCTGGCCAATAACTAGACAAGGAGACTCCACACCATGAAACGGATCGCCCACGCCCTCGCCGCGGCCTGCCTGGCCGTCACCGCCCTCGCGTCCTCCGCCGCCGAGGCCCTGCCCGAGACCCATCTGCGCATCGTCGGCAGCCTCTCCAACCTCGGTCCCTACAAGGACTTCGAAGTGCCCTTCTGGACGAAGCACGTGCCCGAGCGTTCCGGCGGCAAGGTGACCGCCGAGATCCGCGGCTTCGACCAGATGGGCATGAAAGGCCCCGAGGTACTGCGTCTGCTCGGTCAGGGCGTGATGCAGTTCGCCGGGGTGCCGATGTACTACCTCGCCGCGGACGACCCCGCCATCGAGATGATCGACATCGCCGGCCTCCTGCCCGACGTCGCCACCGCCCGCAAGGTCACCGAGGCGACGCGCCCGTTCTACGAGAAGCTGCTGCGCGAGAAATTCAGGGTCGAGCTCATCGGCATCGGCGCCTTTCCGGCCCAGGTGCTCTACTGCAAGGGGGCGATCGAGAGCCTCGCCGACGTGAAGGGCAAGAAGGTGCGCGTGGGCGGGCGCTCCCAGTCCGAGCTCGTCGCCGCGCTGGGCGGCACGCCGGTGACCATCGCCTTCGGCGAGGTGGTGCCGGCCCTGCAGACCGGGACGGTCGATTGCGGCATCACCGGCTCTATGTCGGGCAACCTCGCCAAGTGGCACGAGGTGACCACCCACTTGCTGGCCCTGCCGCTGGGCTGGGCGCAGATCGCCTACGCGGTCAATTCCAAGACCTGGAACGGCTTGGATCCCAAGGTGCGGACCTTCATCGAGCGCGAGATCAAGACCCTCGAGTCCGGCCTGTGGGAAGCCGCCGGCGCCGAGACCGAGATGGGCTACGCCTGCAACGCCGGCAGGCCCGAGTGCAAGGGCGGCGTGCCCGGCAAGCTCGTGATCGTGCAGCCGACCGAGGCCGACCACGCGCTGCTGCGCAAGGTCGAGGCCGAGGCGATGCTGCCCAAGTGGGCGGCCCGTTGCGACGAGACCTGCGTCGGCGCGTTCAACGCCTCGGTGAGCAACGTGGTCGGCCTCGCCGCCCGCAAGTGAGGCGGCGCGCCGCACGGCGCGACGAAGACGGCCCCGCCCGCGGCGCACCGCCGGCGGGGCCCGCGAGAATTCCGGAACAACCGGATCCCCGAGGTGGAGACATGTTTACACAACGCCTGTTGGCGGCCAGCGATCGGCTGGCCACCTGGTCGATCCGCGGCGGCGGCGGCCTGATGTTCCTGGCGGCCCTCTCGATCGCGCTCGACGTGGTGCTGCGCAAGGTCTTCAGCGTGACCCTGGGCGGGGCCGACGAGCTGGCCGGCTACGCCATGGCGATCGCCAGCACCTGGTCCTTTTCCTACGTGCTGTTGAAGCGCGGCAACGTGCGCGTCGATGCGCTCTACCGGCTGCTGCCGGCCCCGGCCTGCATCGCCCTCGACCTCCTCGCCGTGGTGGCGCTGGGCGGTTTCGCGGTGGTGCTCGCCTGGTACGGCTACGACGTGTTCACCACCTCGTGGTCCCTCGGCGCGCGCTCCAACTCGGCCCTCGGCGCGCCCCTGTGGCTGCCCCAGGGGCTGTGGTGGGCGGGCCTGGTGCAGTTCTTCCTGACCGCCTGCGTGCTCTTCCTGCGCGCGCTGGCGCTGCTCCTCGCCCGCGACGTGGCAGGCGCCCGGGCGCTCGTCGGTGCGCGTACCGTCGCCGAAGAGGCCGCGGCCGAGGCCGGCTATACCCACCGGCACGAGGGCGAGCTCCTCGAGGAGGCGACGCCGTGATCCCCGCCACGCTCCTGCTCCTCCTCGCCCTCATGGCGCTGGCGATTCCCGTCGGCGCGGCGCTCGGCCTGCTGGGGGTCGCGCTCGACCAGCTCTACGGCTTCCTGCCGCTCACCCGCGCCGCCGGCGAGATCGCCTGGACCGCCAACAACGAGTTCCTGCTGGTGTGCCTGCCGCTCTTCATCATGCTGGGCGAGCTGCTGCTGCGCGCCGGCATCGCCGAGCGGATGTACGCGGCGCTGGTGAAGTGGATGTCCTGGCTGCCGGGCGGGCTGATGCACGCCAACATCGGCGCCTGCGCGCTCTTCGCCGCCACCTCCGGCTCCAGCGTCGCGACCGCCGCCACGGTGGGCACCGTGGCATTGCCCCAGGCGAAGCGCTTCGGCTACAACGACCGGCTCTTCCTCGGCACCCTGGCCGCGGGCGGCACCCTGGGCATCCTGATCCCGCCCTCCCTCAACATGATCGTGTACTGCGTGCTCACCAACACCTCGGTGCCCAAGCTCTACCTGGCCGGCATCATCCCGGGTCTCACCCTGGTGGCGCTCTTCATGGGTGCGGTGTGGATCGCGTGCCGGGTCTTCCCCCAGTGGGGCGGGGAGAAGCGCGAGGTGAGCTGGGCCGAGCGCATCGCGGTGCTGCCCGATCTCTTGCCGCCGCTGGGGATCTTCCTGGTCGTGGTGGGCTCGATCTATGCGGGGCTCGCCACCGCCACCGAGGCCTCGGCGCTGGGTGTGGTGGCGGCCCTCGGGCTCGCCGCCTGGACGCGGCACCTGTCGTGGAAGATGCTTCTCGAATGCCTCGAAGGTACGATGAAGTCCACCGGCATGGTGATGCTGATCATCGTGGCGGCCTTCTTCCTCAACTTCGTGATCACCTCGATCGGGCTCACCGACCGGCTCACCGAGGCGCTCAAGGCGCTCGACCTGTCGCCGGCCATGATGCTGCTCGCGGTGGTCGTGTTCTACCTCGTGCTCGGCTGCTTCATGGAGACCATGTCGATGATGATCACCACCGTGCCGATCGTCGCCCCGGTGATGTTCGCCCTCGGCTACGACCCGCTGTGGTTCGGCATCGTGGTGGTGATCCTTGTCGAGGCCGCGCTCATCACCCCGCCGGTGGGCCTGAACCTCTTCGTGGTGCAGAACCTGAGGAAGTCCGGGACGCTCAACGACGTCATCGCCGGCGTCGCGCCCTTCCTGGTGGGCATGGCCTTCCTGCTCCTGCTGCTGGCGAGCTTCCCCGGTCTCGCGCTGTGGCTGCCTTCGCTGCTGGACGGTGTGCAATGAGTGGTTCCGCAGCACCTGCCGCCGAGACGCCGCGCGTGCTGCCGCTCGGCGACGCGGCGCTCACCGTCGAGTTCGGCAGCGAGATCGCGCCCGGGATTCACGCCCGGGTGATGGGCTTCGCCCGGGCGCTGGAGGCGGCGGTGGCGGACGGCGAGCTCGCCGGCGTCGTCGAATGGGTGCCGGCCTACCGCTCGCTCACGGTGCACTTCGACCCCGCCGCCGAGCTCGACGCGCCGGCGCGCCAGGCCGAGATCCTGCTCGACATCGCGCGGCGGGCGCCGGCCGTCACGGCGGCCGGCCACCGCTGGCGCATCCCGGTGTGCTTCGATGCCGAGCTCGCGCCGGACCTCGACGCGCTCGCCGCGGCCCGGGGGCTCACCCGCGAGGCGGTCGTCGCCCTCATGACGGAGACGCCCTTCCGGGTGTACATGCTGGGCTTCCTGCCCGGCTTCCCTTATCTGGGCGGCTTGCCGCCCGAGCTGGAGCTGCCTCGGCTCGCCACGCCGCGCAAGGCGGTGCCCGAGCGCTCGCTGGCGGTGGCCGGACGCATGTGCACCGTCTATCCCTGGGAGAGCCCCGGCGGCTGGCACCTGCTGGGTCGCACGCCGGTGCGCCTGTTCGACGCCGATGCCGCCGATCCGGCACTGCTCGCCCCCGGAGACGAGGTCCGCTGGGTCGCGGTGGACCGCGCGCGCTACGAAGCGCTCGAGCGCCGCGCGGCCACCGGCGGGCTCGACCGGGCGAGCCTCCTCGCGGGCGGGGAGGGGCAGGCGTGAGCGGTATCCTCGAAGTCGTCGAGGCCGGTGTCGGCAACGCGATCCAGGATGCCGGGCGGCCCGGCTACCGGAGCATCGGGGTGCCGCTTTCCGGCGCCGCCGACCCGGTGCTGCTCGCCTGCGCCAATCGCCTCCTGGGCAATGCGCCGGGCGAGGCGGGGCTGGAGATGAGCTTGGTCGGCCCGCGCCTGCAGGCGGCTGCCGGGACGGTGCGCGTCGCGCTCGCCGGTACGGTGACGGCGCGTCTCGTCCGCAGCAACGGCACGATGCGCGACATCGCCCCGTGGCAGACGGTCACGCTCTTTCCCGGCGATGCGATCGCGGTGGGGGCGCCGGGCGAGGGTGTGGCCTACCTCGCCGTGTCCGGCGGCTTTCGCGTGCCCGCGCAGCTGGGCAGCCGCGCGACCTATCCGCGCGCCCGCCTGGGCGGCGTGGCCGGCCGTGCCCTCGCGCGCGGCGACCGGCTGCCCTGCGGCACCGTGAGCGGCGACCCCTGGCTGGAATACCGCGCCGAGGCGCCTTTCGCGCATCCGGCGGGCCCGATCCGGGTGGTGCTCGGGCCTCAGGACGACCATTTCGACGCGGCCGCCCTCGACACCTTTCTCGACGGGGACTACACCGTGACCCGCGAGGCCGATCGCATGGGCATGCGCCTCGACGGCCCGCGGCTCGCCCACCGCCCGGACAAGGGCGCGGACATCGTCTCCGACGGCGTCGTGCCCGGCGCCATCCAGGTGCCGGCCGACGGCCGGCCCATCGTGCTGCTCGCCGACGCCCAGACCGTGGGCGGCTACGCCAAGATCGCGACAGTGATCCGCGCCGACCTGCCGCGCCTCGCGCACTGCGCGCCGGGGGCCACCCTGCGCTTCGCCCCGGTGACGATCGAGGAGGGCCGGGCGGCGTGGCGCGCGCAGGCGGAGACCTTCGCCGCGTGGTACGCGCGCATCGCCTCCTTCCGCCCGCCCGGCGTGATCGACGAGGCGGCGCTCTATGCGAACAACCTGGTGAGCGGGATGATCGACGCCAACGCCTTCCGGCGCGCCGCCGGCATCGATCTGCCCTGGGAGAGACCCCGATGAAAGGACCCATCAACCTCAACGCGGACCTGGGCGAGAGCTTCGGCGCCTGGTCCATGGGCGAGGACGCCGCGATGCTGGAGGTGGTGAATTCCGCCAACGTCGCCTGCGGTTTCCACGCCGGCGACCCGCTGGTGATGAGCCGCACGGTGGCTACGGCGAAACGCAACGGGGTGAGCGTCGGCGCCCACCCCGGCTTCCCCGACCTGCAGGGCTTCGGCCGCCGGCGCATGGACATTCCCGCCGACGAGCTGGCGGCAATGCTGATCTACCAGATCGGCGCGCTGGTGGGCGTCGCCCGGGCCGAGGGGCACGCGGTGACCCACGTGAAGCCCCACGGGGCGCTCAACAACATGGCCTGCGTAGACGCCGCGCTGGCCGCCACGGTGGCGGGGGCGGTGCATCGCCTGGATCCCGGCCTGATCCTGCTCGCGCCGGCGCTCTCGAAGCTCGCCGAGGCGGGGCGCGCGGCGGGCCTGCGGGTGGTGGAGGAGATCTTCGCCGACCGCGCCTACCAGCCCGACGGCAGCCTCGTGCCCCGCTCGCGGCCGGGCGCCATGATCCACGGACCCGAAGCCTGCCTGCGCCACGTCATGACCATGCTGGAGGCGGGCGCGCTCATCGCCGTCGACGGCACGCGCCTGCCCGTTCGCGCGCAAAGCATCTGCGTGCATGGTGACGATGCCGAGGCGGTGGCGACCGCCCGCGCGCTCCGCGACGGACTGCGGCGGGCGGGTTACGAGCTGGCGGCGATTCCTGCCCTGAGCGGAGCGAGGCCCTAGAGACGCGCGCCGCAGCGCGTGCAGAAGCGCGCGCCCTCGGAGGCGGCGGTACGGCAGCTCGGGCAGCGCCGCTCGCCCGCGCCGTCGCCGCGCGGAAAACGACGTACCAGCGCGCCCGCCCGCTGGCCGAGCACGCGCGCCTGCCTCGACAGGCCCGCGGAAAGGCTGCGCAGGCTGTCTCCGGTTCCCACGACGAGGTCCGCGAGGGCCCAACGGGCCTCGGTCTCGTCGATGTCGGCCGAGAGCTGCAGCCACAGGTGGCATGCGCCGTTGAACTGGACCACTGCCAGCAGGCCGATGCCGGCGACGAAAACCAGCGTGAGGGCGATCATGCCGGCGGCGGTCAGGGCCAGCGCCTCACCCTCGAGGCCGGCCGGCACCATGCCCGCGAGGGTCGCACCCGAGACGATCTCGATCCCGAGCATCGCGTTCGCGATCGAGCCGACCAACCAGGCGGCCGCGAGCAACAGCACCGTCATCGTCCCGGCCGCCACGACCACGGCCAGCACGAGCAGCAGCAGCGACACGACCGCCTCCAGCGGCCGCTGGCGCAGCACGGCCGCCACCCGTCCCACGGCGATCCGCGGGGCATCGCCGGCCCACAGCGCCGGCGCCAGCAGGGCGAAGAAGACGAAGAGCGCGGCGAGCAGGCCGGCGCTGCCGACAAGGGCGAGCGGCAGCACCAGCAGCAGGAATACCGGCCCGAGGAACGGGACGTGGCTCAGGTAGAGCAGCAGCGCGAGCACCAGCAGGTAGAGCACGACGCCGAGCAGGGCGCCGGCCACGAAGAGCATGAACTTGCCGAAGCAGAAGGCGCCCTCCAGCAGCAGGGCCGTGATGCCGCGGGGCGGGGCCCTGCGCGCCGCGTCCATCAGGGCGACACCGGCGGCGTTGAGCGCGGCCACCGCCACCAGGATGCCGCAGAAGTTCACCAGCGTTGCGATCAGGAAATCCCGCGCCAGGAAGAGCAGGGCATTGCCCAGCCCGAACAGCAGCCCGGCCAGCAGGAAGCCCGCCAGCAGCACGCTCATGGCCTGCGGATTGCGCCAGCCGCCGAAGGCGCGCGTCACCACGCCCGGACGGGTGGCCAGGGTCGGATCGAATTGCGCCATGGTCATTCCTCCTCGGTCATCTCCGGGCCGGCCTACTCTGCGGGCCGGCTGTTCAGCCGGCATTCCGGCACCTTGTCCCAGCGGCCGGGCTCGCAGTACCGCCAGCGCGCCTTCTCCCGGCAGAACACGCGCTGGAAGAAAGCCATCTCCGCGCATACCGCGAGCTCCCGCTGCAGTGCCTGGTGCCAGCCCTGCGCCTTCTCGCCGCGCGCCACCGCCTGCGCCACGACCGGACGCGGCGGTGGGGCGGCCGGTTCGTGCGCCTTGTCGCGTTTCTCCGGGGCGGCCTCCGTCGCCTTCCGGCTCGCCCGTTCCGCGCCCGCGGACCCGGTCGGCGCTGCGGGCTTCCCGTCCGTTTCCTTCTCCGCGTCCGCCACCGCCCGGACCTTGCGTTCCGGCACCGTCGGCGGTGTGTCGTCCGCCAAGGCCGGGGGCGTGGCGTCCTGTTCCGACCGCTCCGCCTGCGCATCCGTGTTCTCGGGGGACGGCGTGATCGGAAGCGGCGCATCGGCCGGACCCGCTGCGCCGGGGCCGATCGCCGCGAATTCGGGCTCCTCGTCGCCGAGGTAGACGCTCGCCGCACCGGCGACCAAGGCGACGGCGAGGGTCGCCGCGATCAGCGGCACCATCCGCCGCCTGGGTCGTACCGCCGGCGCTTCGTCCGCCCAGGGCTGCGTCGTCGCCTCGGAGAACTCGGCTTGCCAGGCGCTCTTCGGCGTCGCCGCAGCCGGCTCGGCGGCTTTCGGCGTCGCAGCTGCGGCGGGATCGGCTGCGCCGGCAGCCTCCGACCTGGCGTGCAGGAAGGCGGCCAGGCGTTCCGGCACGGTGGTGGCCTCTTCGGGCGTCACCGGCGCGCCGCAGTGCGAGCAGTACGCTTCGCTCCCGGCGAGCGGGGCCGCACAGCGGCGGCAGTTCGCGCCCGTCAGGCGCGTACCGCAGTGGCCGCAGAACGCGGCGCCCTCGGGCGTGGGCTGCTGGCACGAGGGGCAGTGCATCGAATCCTTCCTTTCCGGCCGCAATGGCGATGACGGGAGCGCCGGCACGATCGGTCGGCGGCGAATCGATCGCGGTGCAGGCCCGGCAGGCCTGCCTCCGCACTACAAATGCTACCCGCCGTCATGGCGGCTGGCACGCACGGATATGCAACAGAAGTCGACGGGCCGCCCGTCGTGGGCCCGGCTCCCCATCGGTGACGGGCTTCACGCGCCCGAAGCGCGCGCTTAGGATGGCCTTTTCCGCCCGCACGACGGGTGCGCGGCGGCGGACTGTCCCCGGAGCATCCCGCCATGCAAGCCGACCTGCCGCTTCCCGCCCATGTGCCCCTGGTCGTCGCAACCCGGGGCCAGCTCGTCGAATCCGTCCATTACGGCTCGGTGGCGGTGGCCGATGCCACCGGGCGGCTCTTGTGGCATGCCGGCGACACCGATTTCCCCGTGTTCACCCGCTCGACGCTGAAGCCCTTCCAGGCGCTGCCCTTCGTGGCCGACGGGGGACCCGCCCGCTTCGGCTTCTCCCCCGTCCAGGTGGCGCTGTTGTGCGCGAGCCACTCCGGCGAGGCGCGCCAGGTCGCGGCGGTGGGCGACATGCTGGCGCGGGCCGGCTGCCGTCCGGCCGACCTGCGCTGCGGCTGGCACCTGCCGATCTTCTTCACCGCCCGGGGGATCACACCGCCTGCCGACCTCGTCCCGGATCCGCTGCAGCACAACTGCTCCGGCAAGCATGCGGGTTTCCTCGCCTGGTGCCGGCTGCACGGTGCTTCGCTGGCGGACTATCTCGAGCCCGTGCACCCGCTGCAGCAGGCCATCCGCCAGGGACTGGCGCGGCTCGCCGGCGCGGGGGAGGTGGAGCTCGTGCCGGGCGTGGACGGTTGCGGCGCACCCAACTACGCCCTGCCGCTCGCCCGGCTGGCCCGGCTCTACGCCCGTCTGGCGCAGCCCGACGCCGCCGGCGCGGATGCGCCGGCGCTCGCCACGCTTTCGGCGGCGATGCGCGCGCAGCCCGAGATGGTCTCCGGCGAGTTCCGCGACGACCTGCTGCTCGCCCGCGCCGGGCCCTGGCTCGCCAAGGGCGGAGCGGAAGGGGTGCAGGCGCTGGCCGTCCCGGAGCGGGGAATCGGCATCGCCATCAAGATCGCGGATGGCGGTACGCGCGCCTTGCGGGTGGCGACGGCGGCCGTGCTCGCGCAGCTCGGCCTGCTGCCCGAGAAGGCGGGCGGTGCGCTCGCCGACTGGCATTCGCCGGAGATCCGCAACCATGCCGGCCGGATCACCGGACGGCTGCAGGCGGTGCTCGAACTCCGCCAAGGCTGACTCGTCCAACGGGTCCAGCCCGCCGCGGCCGGCAACCGGATCCCGTTCCGACGGCGCTCATACGGAGGAGTCCACCATGCCCACCTACGAGTACCAATGCCGCAAGTGCGGGGAAGTCTTCGACGTGGTCGAGCACCTGTCCGAGCACGAGAAGAAGCCGCACCGCTGTCCCAAGTGCCGGAGCGAGGAGGTCGATCCCGTACCGACGCCGTTCTTCGCCCGGACCTCGAAGAAGAGCTGACGTCCCCAGGGCGGGCGGCGATGCCGGTTCCTTGCGGGGAACGGCGTGCTCCCGCCCGTAGTCGAAAGCTTCGGGGAAGGTGCCCGGGATATCCCGGAGTGCGACCATGGAGCGGCGAAGGCCGCCCGGCGCATCGTCATGCGGGCGGGCGACCGGGCGGCGGCTCTGCGAGCTTCCTCTCCGGGGCGGGCATCGATTCGTGCATCGAATGGAGGGAAGGACCATGACCGCCAAAGTCAAGCACTGGCAAGACCCCGTCAATCTCGTCCTGGGCCTGTGGATGCTGGCCTCGCCCTGGGTGCTCGCCTATCAGACCGAGCCCGCGGCCGCCTGGAACGCGGTGATCGTCGGTGCGCTCATCGGCGTGCTGGCGCTGTTCGAGCTCTTCCAGGTCAAGGCCTGGGAGGAATGGGCCAGCGTCGCCCTCGGCCTGTGGCTGGTGATCTCCCCGTGGGTACTCGGCTTCAGCGGAATGGCGACCGCCATGTGGAACGCCATGATCGTCGGCTTCGTGGTCGCCCTGCTCGCGCTGTGGGCGCTGGGCACCGACCGGGACATCGGCGGCTGGTGGAGCCACGCCTGAGGGGAGTCCTGCAGGGGGCGCCGGTCGGTGCGCCCTGACAGGAGCAATACCGTTGCGGTGATGTTCGCGGCTTCCGCCGCTCCTGCCAGGGGGCGGGGAGGCCGCGGTTTTCTCATGCCGCCTGGCGGCGCAGGTGCGCGGCCAGGGCGGAGTCCATGGTGGCGAGGTGCAGGGCGAACCACTCGGGCAGGCTCTCCCGCACGTAGGCGCGCGCCAGCCTCAGGCGGCCGGCCTGCACACTGCGGTTGAAGGCGCGCAGCTCGGCGAGCACGCGCTGGTGCTCGCCCACATGTTCGCCGATGGCGGGGAGGCGGCTCGCGCGCATCTTCGCGTCCTCGGCGGCGAAATGGCTGCGGGTGTGGTCGAGGAGCCGCGCGAAGAGTGGCGGGAAGGCGGCGTCGTCGGCTTGGGCGAGCGCCACCGCCATCGTCACGAACTCGCGGTGCGTCGCGTCCATCTCCGCCACCCCCAGCCCGTGCCGGGTGTCGTCCCAGGCGAGTCCGCTCATGCGGCCACTGCTTTCGCCAGGCCGGCGAGCTCGCTCAGGTCGGCGTCGAGCACCTCGAGCCCCAGCCGCGCGCAGAAGCGCTTCTCCTTGTCGCTCGCGCCGGGGATGAGTGCCCAGCCCGCGGGCTGGGCGGCGCCGTAGACGATGTCGGAGAGCATCATGCGCTGCGTATCCCGGTTCAGGCGCAGCCCGGCCACCAGATAGCGCAGGCCCTGGCGGCGCGCCTTGAGGAAGGCGGGTATGGCGAAGCCGCCCATGAGCTCGGTGATGTAGTCCACATAGTCCGCGTCCGAGGCGATCCAGTTGGGCTCCGGCCAGGGGCTGCCGCAGGGTTTGAAGAGCACCGGCGCGGAGGGATCGATCTCCGACTCGTCCACCGCCGCCGAGTAGCCGGTGCCGTCGTGGCGATAGAGTTTGAAGCGGTAGGCGGTGCCGGCGATGCGGGCCACGCCGACTACAAGGGTGTGCGGCCGGGTGGCGTAGCGCCGCTGCAGCCCGGTGTCGCGGTTGAGATCCACGATGTAGGGAAGCCTTTGCCCGGCGAGCCAGGCGTGCACGCCGGCCTCCGACCACTGCCGGTCGGCGTAGGTCTGCTCCAGGAAGCGGTTCACCGCGCTGCGGCCGCGCTTGAGCTCCACGTTCATCGCCGCGCGCGGGAATTCGTACATCAGGCGCGGGGCCATCGGCTGGCCGTTGTTGAGCGCGAGGATCAGCTCCTCGCTGGTGGCGGGCATCTTGCGGCCGGTCGTGGCGTGCACGACGTCCACCAGGGCGTCGGGGCCGATGAAGGGCACCACCTCGCCGGCGGTCAGCCCGGCGCGAATCTCGTCGAAGATCGGGTTCATGGGTCTTCCTGTCGGGTGTCGGGGAAACTCGACGGGACAGGCGCAAGAACGGTGCCATCGGAAGATGCCCGCCGATCCCTTGACGCACGCGGAAGCTGCCCGCGACCGCATGCATGATGTCGACGGCAGGGAAGGCGCTTGTCGACTTTGCGACACTCACGGTGCCGAGCGTCGAGTCGTCCAGGCCGTCTCCATGCAGGGGGCGGCTTACATGCCCAGCCAGCGCCCCGCCACCACTCCGCCGATCACCAGGTACTCGTCCTCGCCCTGCAGCCTTCCGGGCAGGAGGTGCGAGAAGGCGAGGATCTTGGCGAGCGGGATCTCGCAGGCCACCACCCGGTCGCCGAACTCCTCGGCGCGCTCGCGGTTCGCGGAGAAGGAGCTCAGGCTGTTGAGCTGCAGCACCGGCTCGCCGCCGGGCAGGCGCGCCACCTGCGTCATGCCGTTCTTCCCGCGCACGCCGCGATAAAGCGTCAGATGGCGCTGCTGCGGGTGGCGGCGGGGGAGCTCGTACTGGGCGAATGCGTAGAGGAGGTCGATCTGCGCCTCGAGCGCGCCGGTGCCGTAGAGGCCCGCCGCGAGCTCGTGCTCGAAGACGGCGCGCGCGGCGCTGTCCGGCGCGCCGAGCGGCGCATGGTGGTAGTGGGTGAGCAGGCCGAAGCGCGACTCCACCCAGCCCTTCAGCACCGCGCCCTCGCGGCTCTCCGAGTCGAACAGCCAGCCACGCAAGAGGCGCAGGTAGTCGAGCCGGCTGCGGTCGATGCGGGCGTGATCGGTGAGCCCCTGGGCGCCCGCGTCGTCGAGCAGGAAGTGAGCGCACACGTAGCGCTGGAAGCATTCGGCGCGCTCGGCGGGGCCGGCGAGGGCGTCCAGGCGCTCGAAGAGCGGGCGGTGCAGGGGTAATACGCCGTCCAGCTCCAGGGCCACCGGCGCGAGCTGGAAGGCGAGGCTCGCCAGCGCTTCCGCGGGGAGGTTGCAGCGGTTCATGCTGCGCCGCGCGTCGGGCGGGACGGTCAGCCGCGCGAGCGCCTCGGGAATGTGAGTGCCCCTACAAATTGTCGGGCTATTGTCGCAAGCGCCTCGCGCCGCGGCAGCCCCTTCTGCCTGCAAATCCTCTTTGCCGTCAATCATTTATCGTGTTGTCAGGGCGATGGCATGGACCTTGCGGAAAGCTGGTCGTGGTTCAACGCGACCCGATCGATTCACGCATCAAGTTCCGACAAGGAGAAATGCATCATGGCAAAACTGCGTCAAGCCGCCATCTACGGCAAGGGTGGCATCGGCAAGTCTACCACCACCCAGAACCTGGTCGCCGCGCTGGCCGAGGCCGGCAAGAAGGTGATGATCGTCGGCTGCGACCCGAAGGCCGACTCGACCCGCCTGATCCTGCACTCGAAGGCGCAGAACTCCGTCATGGAACTCGCCGCCGAAGCCGGCAGCGTGGAAGACCTCGAGCTCGAGGACGTGATGTCGGTGGGCTTCGGTGGCGTGAAGTGCGTGGAGTCCGGCGGCCCGGAGCCCGGCGTCGGCTGCGCCGGCCGTGGCGTGATCACCGCCATCAACTTCCTGGAAGAGGAAGGCGCCTACGACGAGGACCTGGATTTCGTGTTCTACGACGTGCTCGGTGACGTGGTCTGTGGCGGTTTCGCCATGCCCATCCGCGAGAACAAGGCGCAGGAAATCTACATCGTGTGCTCCGGCGAGATGATGGCCATGTACGCGGCCAACAACATCTCCAAGGGCATCGTGAAGTACGCCAACTCGGGCGGCGTGCGTCTGGCCGGCCTCATCTGCAACAGCCGCAACACCGATCGCGAGGACGAGCTGATCGAAGCGCTGGCGGCGCGCCTGGGCACCCAGATGATCCACTTCGTGCCCCGCGACAACGTCGTGCAGCACGCCGAAATCCGCCGCATGACCGTCATCGAGTACGACCCGAAGGCCAAGCAGGCCGACGAGTACCGCGCCCTGGCGCAGAAGATCATCGCGAACCAGAAGTTCGTGATCCCGACGCCCTGCACCATGGACGAGCTCGAGGATCTGCTGATGGAGTTCGGGATCATGGAACAGGAAGACGAGTCGATCGTCGGCAAGACCGCCGCCGAGCTGGCCGCCGAAGCCGCCGCCTGATCGCAGCACGCGGGCCGCGCGCCCGCGCATTGATTCCCGGGGCCGGCGTGTCCCGGGTGTCGCGCAAACCTACGCATGCCGTGCACGGATTGGTGCCGGCGTGGACAGGAGAAGCAGATGTCTCAGCTCACCCGTGAAGAAACCGAAGCCCTCATCCAGGAGGTGCTCGAGGTCTATCCCGACAAGGCGAAGAAGGACCGCGCCAAGCACCTGGCGGTCAATGACCAGTCGGTCGAGCAGTCGAAGAAGTGCATCACCTCCAACCGCAAGTCGCTGCCGGGCGTGATGACGATCCGTGGCTGTGCCTATGCCGGTTCGCGCGGCGTGGTGTGGGGTCCGGTCAAGGACATGATCCATATCTCGCACGGCCCGGTCGGCTGCGGTCAGTACTCCCGCGCCGGTCGCCGCAACTACTACGTCGGCACCACCGGCGTGAACACCTTCGCCGAGATGAACTTCACCTCCGACTTCCAGGAGAAGGACATCGTCTTCGGCGGCGACAAGAAGCTCGCCAAGATCATGACCGAGATCGAGCAGCTGTTTCCGCTGCACAAGGGCATCTCGGTGCAGTCCGAGTGCCCGATCGGCCTCATCGGCGACGACATCGAAGCCGTCTCCAAGAAGGCTGCGAAGGAGCTCAACAAGGTCGTCGTGCCGGTGCGTTGCGAAGGTTTCCGCGGCGTGTCGCAGTCGCTCGGTCACCACATCGCCAACGACGCGATCCGTGACTGGGTCCTGTCGAACCGCGACGCCAAGGAATTCGAGTCGACTCCGTACGACGTCACCATCATCGGCGACTACAACATCGGTGGCGATGCCTGGGCCTCCCGCATCTTCCTCGAGGAGATGGGCCTGCGTGTGATCGCCCAGTGGTCCGGCGACGGCACCATCGCCGAGATGGAAAACACCCCCAAGGCGAAGCTCAACCTCCTCCACTGCTACCGCTCGATGAACTACATCAGCCGGCACATGGAAGAGAAGTACGGCATTCCCTGGATGGAGTACAACTTCTTCGGCCCGACCAAGATCGAGGAGTCGCTGCGCCGCATCGCCGGCTTCTTCGACGACAAGATCAAGGAAGGCGCCGAGCGCGTGATCGCCAAGTACAAGCCGATGATGGAAGCCGTCATCGCCAAGTACAAGCCGCGCCTGCAGGGCAAGCGGGTCATGCTGTACGTCGGCGGCCTGCGTCCGCGCCACGTCATCGGCGCGTACGAAGACCTCGGCATGGAAGTGGTCGGCACGGGCTACGAATTCGCCCACGGCGACGACTACGATCGCACGATCAAGGAAATGGGCAACGCCACGCTGCTGTACGACGACGTCACCGGCTTCGAGCTGGAAGAGTTCGTCAAGCGCATCAAGCCCGACCTCGTCGGTTCCGGCATCAAGGAAAAGTACATCTATCAGAAGATGGGCATCCCCTTCCGTCAGATGCACAGCTGGGACTACTCGGGTCCGTACCACGGTTACGACGGTTTCGCGATCTTCGCCCGTGACATGGACATGACGCTGAACAACCCGTGCTGGGGCAAGCAGACCCCGCCGTGGAAGAAGGCGGCCGAGGACGGCGAAGTGAAGGCGGCTGCGTAAGCGGTCCGCGCGGGACGCGGGACAACCGGACCGTGCGGTCCGGTCCCGCGCCCACCCCGAGCGATAACCCCAAACCTTTTGCCCGACGTCCGCAGATTGGCGGCGCGGGCGAGGAGCCAGAAATGCAGATCGTTGACGATATCAAGCCATGCTACCCGCTGTTCCGGGACGACGATTACAAGGCCAACCTGAAGAACAAGCAGGACCTGTACGAAGAGCGCCACCCGACCGACAAGATCGAGGAAGTGTTCCAGTGGACCACCACGAAGGAGTACCAGGAGCTCAACTTCAAGCGTGAAGCCCTGACGGTCAACCCCGCCAAGGCCTGCCAGCCCCTCGGCGCGGTGCTGTGCTCGCTCGGCTTCAAGAACACGCTGCCCTACGTGCATGGTTCGCAGGGCTGCGTCGCCTACTTCCGCACCTACTTCAATCGTCACTTCAAGGAGCCGGTGTCCTGCGTATCCGACTCGATGACGGAAGACGCGGCGGTGTTCGGCGGCCAGAAGAACATGTTCGACGGCCTCGAGAACGCCAAGGCGCTCTACAAGCCCGACATGATCGCCGTGTCCACCACCTGCATGGCGGAAGTCATCGGTGACGACCTCAACGCCTTCATCAACAACTCGAAGAAGGAAGGGCACATTCCGCAGGAATACCCCGTCCCGTTCGCGCACACCCCGTCCTTCGTCGGCAGCCATACCACCGGCTGGGACAACATGTTCGAGGGCATCGCGCGCTACTTCACGCTGAACACGATGGAAGGCAAGGCCCCGGGCCGGAACGGCAAGCTCAACTTCGTGCCGGGCTTCGAGACCTACCTCGGCAATTACCGCGTCATCAAGCGCATGATGGCCGAGATGGGCGTCGATGCGACGATGCTGTCCGACCCGACCGAAGTCCTCGACACTCCCTCCGACGGCACCTTCCGCATGTACGCCGGCGGCACGACGATGGACGAGGTCAAGGACGCGCCGAACGCCTACAACACCATCCTGCTGCAGCCGTGGCAGCTCGAGAAGACGAGGAAGTTCATCGAGAACACCTGGAACCACGAGATTCCCAAGCTCGGCATCCCGATGGGGCTGGCCGCGACCGACGAGTTCCTGATGAAGGTGTCCGAGATCACCGGAAAGGAGATCCCGGCCTCCCTCGAGCTCGAGCGCGGTCGCCTGATGGACATGATGCAGGACAGCCATACCTGGCTGCACGGCAAGAAGTTCGCGCTCTACGGCGATCCGGACTTCGTCATGGGCATGGTCGCCTTCCTCCTGGAGCTCGGTGCCGAGCCGATCCACATCGTCTGCAACAACGCCAACAAGCGCTGGGGCAAGGCCGTGGAGAAGATGCTGGCGGCGAGCCCGTACGGCGCGAACTGCAAGGTTTATGTCGGCGCCGACCTGTGGCACCTGCGCAGCCTGTGCTTCACCGAGAAGCCGGACTTCCTGATCGGCAACTCCTACGGCAAGTACATCCAGCGCGACACGGCGCACAAGGGCCCGCAGTTCGAAGTGCCGCTGATCCGCCTCGGCTTCCCGATCTTCGATCGTCACCACCTGCACCGCATGACCACCCTGGGCTACGAGGGCGCGATGTACATCCTCACCACCCTGGTCAACGCCGTGCTGGAGCGGCTCGACGACGAGACCCGCGGCATGGGGACGACGGACTTCAATTACGACCTGGTTCGTTGATCGGTCGGGGAGGGCCGCTCCCGGATTCCGCTGCGCTCCATCCGGGCTACACACCCGTAGCCCGGATGGAGGCGAAGGCGGAATCCGGGGCCGCCGTCCCGCCCCTCACGGCCGATCACCAAAGGAGCCAGTCGTGGCCAACATCATGATCCGCAAGACCGCCGAGGGCGGGCTGTCCTTCTACCTGCCCAAGCGCGACCTGGAGGACAGCATCGTCTCCATCGAGTTCGACCAGGCCGACAAGTGGGGCGGGGAGCTCAAGCTCGCCAACGGCGGCACCTACTACGTCGACCCGCTCGCCGCACCGCCGCGCCTGCCGATTTCGCTGCGCGCCAGGCGCGTGGACGCCCCCGAATGAGCTGAACGAGGAATCCATCATGGCACTCAAGATCCTGCAAGCCGAATGCACCTCCTGTGGCGACTGCAAGCCGGTGTGCCCGACCAAGTCGATCACCGACAAGGGCGGCATCTTCAAGATCAACCCGGACACCTGTACCGAGTGCGAAGGCGAATTCGACGAGCCCCAATGCGTCTCGGTGTGCCCGGGTACCGACAGCACCATCGTCTACATCGCCTGAGATCGTCGGGGCGCGCGCGACGCGCCCCGATGTGCGCCGTGCCCCGACAGGAGAGACCCGACATGAACGCACCCGCACCCCACGGCAGCCCCGTCTCCCGCGAGGCCGCCCTGCGCATCGCCATGGCCGCCCGGGCCCTGCCCGGCGTCGAGGTGGCCGCCTTCGTCCGCGCCCTGGGCGACCGCCTGGGGCTCCCCGTCACCGACCAGAAACTCGCCCGCATGACCGTGGCCGACCTCAAGACCCTGCTGCAGGGCGACGAGATCGTCGATCCCGGCGTCGATGGCGCCGCCCTGAAGAGCGCGGTGCGTTTCCTGTGGGGAGAGGGGCTCGCAGAGGATGCGCCCACGCCCGCCGCCGACTGCCCGCCGCCCGAGGGCATGCTCACCGTGGCGGTCGCCTCGAACACCGGCGAGCAGCTGGACGGCCATTTCGGCTCCTGCACGCGCTTCCTGGTGTACCGCGTCTCCGAATCGGGCATCTGGCTCGCCGAGGTGCGCTCGACCCTCGCCGCCGACGAGGCCGAGGATCGCAACGCCGCGCGCGCGGCGCTGATCGCCGACTGTCAGCTCGCCTACGTGCAGTCCATCGGCGGCCCCGCCGCCGCCAAGGTGGTGCGCGCGGGCGTGCACCCGGTGAAGCTCCCCGCGGGCGGCGCGGCGCGCGAGGCGCTCGCCCGGCTGCAGGGCACCCTGCGCCGCCCGCCGCCCTGGCTCGCCAAGGTGCTGGGCCGGGAGGCGGCGACCCTCGCGCAGTTCGTGCCCGACGAGGAGGAGGCATGATCGGCGCGACGCTGCTCGCCGAAGTCGCCGCGGCCGTGCGCGGCGGCGGAGACGGTCCGGCCCTGGAAGCCGAGCTGCGCCGGCGCTGGCCCGCGCTGCGTTTCACCCTGTGCTCGGACGACGACGTGCCGGCGCGGCTGGCGCCCGCCTTCGAAGGCGAGGGCTTCAACCTCTATCTCATCGGTGGCGGCGAGCACTGCCTCGCGCTCACCACCGATGCCTGCGCGGCGATCGGCCTGGTCGTCGCCTGGAGCGCACCCGACGCGGATTGACCCGGCGTGCCGCCGCGGGCGCCGGGCGCGTGCCGGTCCCCGCCATTCGAACGGAATGGGCGGCAATCCGTCACGCTCGCCGTCACGGCACGCCGCACTCCCGGGCGGAATTGTGTACGCTGCTGTCCCGTGATCATGCGAAAAAGATGAAAGGAAAGGCATGAGTCGGGGCGATGTCCGCCTGTCCACACGCATCACGCTGAGCGCGCTCGTGCTCGTGGCCATCGGCGCCCTGGTGCTGATGTTCCTCGAGGAGGCCCGGCTGAGGGATGCGTACCTGCGCGAGCGCCAGGCGCATCTGGCGGAAACCCTGCATGCCAACGAGGTCCGGCTGACGCAGGCCATCGACGAGTTGCGCCGCGATACGCTCTTCCTGGCGAACACGCCGCCCGTGTCGGGCATCGCGCGTGCCGCGCTCGCCAACGACTTCGACGTTCGCGGCGGCAACAACACCCGAGAGCGCTGGAACGAGCGGCTCCAGCAGATCTTCTCCGCTTATCTCGCCTCGCATCCCGATTACGACCAGGCGGCCTACGTCGGCATGGCGCGTGGCGGGCGCGAGCTGGTACGGGTGGAGCGGCAGGGCGACGAGATCGCGGTCGTCGCGCCCGGAGATCTGGAGGCGTGGGGCGAGCGCCCCCATTTCCGGGCCGCCGCCGAGCGTCCGGCGGGCCGGGTATACCTGTCGGAATTCGAGAACGTCTCGGTCGAGCCCGAAGGGGCGGAGCAGCCGGTGATGCATGCCATGGTTCCGATCCGCGCGCCCGACGGCAGCCTGTTCGGCGTGGTCGTGGTCAGCGCCCGGGTGCGGCACCTGCTGGAGACGGGGGCCGTGGTGCCGACTCGGGGCGTGCTGGCCTACGTGGCGGACGAGGTCGGGCGCTATCTGTTCCATCCCGGCGGCACGACAGGAGCGGTGGGCGGAACCAGGATCCAGAAGGACTTCCCCGCGACTGTCGCCCTGCACGACCCGTATGCGCCGCGGGCCCTGCCCCTCCAGGCGTTCGCCGCAGGGGCCGGGGTCGAGTACCTGGCCGCCCTGCGCATCCATTTCGATGCCGACGACCCCTACCGATACCTCGTGCTCGCCTACCACCTCCCGCAGGACCTCGGTGCGGCCGCCGCCGCGCGAATCCCCGTGGAGCGGATCGTGGAGGGGTTCGCCGCGCTGCTGCTCGTCTGCGCCGTCGTCTTCGTGGTCCTGCGCCGCACCTTCGCCCCCCTCGAGCAGCTCACCGAGGTGGCCAGGGGGATCGCCGCCGGCCGCCGCGAGCTGCCGGTGTTCCCGGCGAGCGGTGGCGCTGCCGAGATCGGGAGCCTGACCCGCGCCCTGCACGGCATGCTCACCGAGCTGGCGCAGCGCGAGCAGGAGATCTCGAGCATCAACGCCGGCCTGGAGCGGCAGGTACGCGAGCGTACGGCGGAGCTCAGCGCGGCCAACGCCCGGCTGCACGACGAGGTCGCCGAGCGCAAGCGGGCCGAACAGGCGCTGCGGATCGCGGCCGCCGCCTTCGAGACGCGCGACGCCATCGTGATCACCGATGCGGACAGCAACATCGTGCGGGTGAACCGTGCGTTCACCGAGATCACCGGCTACGCCGAGGAGGAGGTGATCGGCAGGAATCCGCGCATCATGAGCTCCGGCCGCCACGACGCCGTGTTCTACGCCGAAATGTGGCGGCAACTGCTGCAGGTCGGGTCTTGGGTCGGCGAAGTCGTGGACCGGCGCAAGGACGGCAAGCTCTACCCCAAGTGGCTCACGATCACCGCGGTGAGGAACGAGGGGGGCGAGACCACCCACTACGTCGGCATCTTCAGCGACATCACCGTGCGCAAGCAGGCCGAGGAGGAGATCCGTTCGCTCGCCTTCTACGACCCGCTCACCCGGCTCCCGAACCGGCGCCTGTTCGTCGACCGCCTGCGCGCCGTGCTGGCCGCGTCCTCGCGGCATCGCGACCATGGCGCGGTGCTCTTCATCGATCTGGACCGCTTCAAGTCCCTCAACGACAGCCTCGGGCACGACTACGGGGACCTGATGCTCGTGGAGGTGGCCAGCCGGCTCAAGGCCTGCGTGCGCGAGATGGACACGGTGGCACGCCTCGGAGGCGACGAGTTCGTGGTGCTGCTGGAGGCCGTCAGTCACGATCGGGACGACGCCTCGCACAAGGTCGGGCTCGTGGCCGAGAAGATCCGCGCGGCGCTCGCGCGGCCCTATCGCCTGCGCGAGCACGAGCATCACAGCTCGCCCAGCGTCGGCGTCGTGCTGTTCGCGGGCAGCGCGGAGACGCCCGAGGTGCTCCTCAAGCACGCCGACATGGCGATGTACCAGGCCAAGGAGTCCGGCCGCAACGCGGTGCGTTTCTTCGACCCCGCGATGCAGGAGAGCGCCGCCGCGCGCGCCGCGCTGGAGCGCGACCTGCACCAGGCGCTCGCCTGCCGGCAGCTCGCGCTGCACTACCAGCTCCAGGTCGATCACGCCCAACGGCCGGTGGGCGCGGAAGCGCTGTTGCGCTGGCACCACCCCGAGCGCGGCCTGATCCTGCCGGGCGAATTCCTGCCTGTGGCCGAGGAGGGGGCGCTGAGCCTGGAGATCGGTCAGTGGGTGCTGGAGAGTGCCTGCCGCCAGCTCGAAAGCTGGGCCCGGCATCCGCGCCTGCAGGCGCTGACCCTGGCGGTCAACATCGGTCGCAAGCAGTTCGTGCTGCCCGATTTCGTGGAACGGGTCGCGGTCCTGCTGCAAGCCCATCGCTTCGAGCCGGCGCGCCTGAGGCTCGAACTCATCGAACACGCGGTGCTCGACGATCCGGCCGGCGCCGTCCAGAAGATGCAGGCCTTGCGCGAGCTCGGCGTCCAGCTCTCGATGGACGAGTTCGTCACCGGTTATTCGACGCTGTCCTGGCTCAAGCGACTGCCCCTCGATCAGATCAAGATCGACCAGGCTTTCGTACAGAACAGTTCGCGGGACTGCAACGACGCGCTCCTCGTGCGCACCATCATCGAGCTCGCGGGCAATGTCCGGGTGAACGTGATCGCCGAGGGCGTGGAGACCGAGCAGCAGCTCGACTTCCTGCGTCATAACGCGTGTGCCGCCTTCCAGGGTTTCCTGTTCGGCCGGCCCGTCGCGATCGACGAGTTCGAGCGCCTGCTCGAGACCGTCCCGGCGCAGGCTTGAGCGACTGCGGGCAGCGGCAAGCGCTATCCGGAAGGTAATAGCTTATTTACCTCCTGAATCCGTGTTGTCTTCAGCGCGTACCCGCTCCGCGAGCCCCAGCGTATGA
>DYFV01000067.1 GCA_020725025.1 Azoarcus sp. | reverse complement strand
TAAGCATCTGATGGGAGGGGCTATGGTAATCCCCCCGGCAAATCGGGGCGCTCAGAAGTAGAATTTTCTCGGATCGAGGGAGTTCTACAAGATGAAGAAATCGAGGTTTTCGGACAGCCAGATCATCGCCGTCCTCAAGCAGGCGGAAGCTGGCAAGCCGGTTCCGGAGCTGTGCCGGGAGCACGGCATCAGCTCGGCGACGTTCTACAAGTGGCGGGCCAAGTTCGGCGGCATGGATGCGTCGCTCATGGCGCGGCTCAAGGAACTCGAAGCAGAGAACGCTCGGCTGAAGAAGATGTATGCAGAAGAACGGCTGAAGGCGGAGATCGTCAAGGAAGCCCTCGAAAAAAAGTGGTGAAGCCATCTCGTCGGCGCGAGATGGCGCACCGGGCCGTGCAGGAGCGCGGCGCGAGCATACGCGTGGCGTGTGCCGCGTTCGGGATCAGCGAAACCTGCTTCCGTTACCAGGCGAAGGGCTCGGCGGAGAACGCCGAGATTGCCGATCACCTGATCCGTCTGACCCACAACCAGCGCAACTGGGGCTTCGGCCTGTGCTTTTTGTACCTGCGCAACGTCAAGGGCTACCGCTGGAATCACAAGCGGGTGTATCGGATCTATCGCGAGCTCGAGCTCAATTTGCGCATCAAGCCGCGAAAGCGGATCGTGCGCGAGAAGCCCGAGCCGCTGGCGGTGCCCGAGGCGATCAACGCGTGCTGGTCGATGGACTTCATGCACGATCAACTGGCCGATGGGCGCAGTTTCCGGTTGCTCAACATCATCGATGACTTCAACCGCGAAGCGCTCGCGATGGACATCGATCTGTCCTTGCCCGCCGAGCGGGTCGTGCGCGCGCTCGAACGGGTGATCGAATGGCGAGGCAAGCCGACGGCGATCCGCAGCGACAACGGGCCGGAGTATGTCGGCAAGACGCTGACCGAGTGGGCGCAGAAAAACGGCGTACGCCTCGATTACATCCAGCCCGGAAAGCCGCAGCAAAACGCCTACGTCGAGCGCTTCAACCGCACCGTGCGCTACGACTGGCTCGGCCACTACCTGTTCGAGTCGATCGCCGAGGTCCAGGATTACGCAACCAACTGGCTCTGGCTCTACAATCACGAGCGCCCCAACATGGCCTTGGGCGGTATCACCCCAAAGCAGCGGCTGGCCATGGCCGCATAGCTCTACTTCTGGCTGCCCCTAAAAATGGGGGGATTACCCTATCAACGCCGCTGCATTGGGCCGAATAGGGTTAGCGGTTGCCTGGAACCAAGAAAAGCTACGGGCCTTCGTTCGCATGCGCAGCTACCTCCTTTTTCTTGCCGAGGTAGGGAAAAATACATTTGACCCGTCAAACCTTCTTATCTTAGCCAAGGAGCAGGTTCTGGAGGCACTCGATTCTTTCATCAGTCAGCGTCTAACCCGGCGCGCCCCTGAGCTAGCACGTTGGCCGTGCGCACGGTAATGAGCCTTTCGAAGTACCCAATTCTCAGAACAACGGCCGAGTACGGAGGCGGTCTCTGTGCCTTTGTCGGAGCAATTTGCTTGCTGGTCGGCTGGATTCGCCTCAGGGACGCACGGGACTTCGTGTTTTCCATAATGCTCAAGGGCGAAATTACCTCAGACTGGGTTGCAGTTGCTTTCCTCTTGACCGGAATAGTCTTGCTCCTCCTTGCATATTGGTCCGGTGTTCTCACTCCACATTCCGAAGCACCCTCAAAGAATCAATGAAGCAACTGCTACGTCCTCTTTCTGCAGTCTTCCGTGGCACGCGCTGCGCACATCCAGGAAAGGCAGCGCCCAACGACTGCTTGCAGCGGACCGGCAAAAGGCTGCGCGTTTTGCCGTCGGCTGGAGGCTGTCGTTAGGAATCTACCATTCATGCGTGCCATGAGGACAAGCGCCTGCAACAATGATTGCCGGGAACAGTGGCCGAAGCAGAAGTGGCCTTTGCCGCTAGGCGGCCTTACGGCCCTGATGCTTGTAACTGCTCTCTCAACAGATAATGTAGCGTTTGCCCAGAGCCTAATTGCTGCATCCCTGTTGTTGTCGGGCTGCATGTTTTTCGCGGCGGCCGCTCTCGCCATCAAGTACGGATACTTTCCTCCTGTTGTGACTGCTTACGGCCCTACCGAAGGCGTGGCGAGAAAGAGTCGCCCTCTTCAGTTCTGGGCAACCGTCGTCGTTCTTGCTATGCCGGGCGTCGGTTGCATTTATCTCGTTACGCTCTCGTTCCTGGGATGAGAGCGTTTTCCTGCAGCCGTCTTAAGGCCGTCGTTGGGTGTGCTGGCATCACACGGAAGTCTGTCCCGCTCGCGGCTCCAAGCTATAAACTCCCTCTGCGATTTAGTGACTTCTCGCACATCGGGTAACGGCATTAGTATGATTGGTACATCGGGTTCGCCAACGCTTAGAGAATTTGGGAAGAATTTTGGACGCGTTGCGTTATTCTGGTTTATGGTTTCTGAGTTGCTCGCTCTTCTCATAGTCGTAGTCCCTTCTCTTGACGAGTTCCTCGGGGCCGTCGTTGGACTTGTGTCTACGTATGTTCCCTCGGTAAGAAATGCGGCGGAAACTTCTATTTGCGAAATGCGAGACCAAAGATTCCATTACGCGGCAATGTGGGGTCTTTTCCCAATTGTAGTGTTGTCCACGCTCATGGATAGAAGCATGGGGTGGAAAAGATTTTGGTACAAGGATGGCGAGCCTCCGCATCCCGTCGGATGGATTCTAGTATTCGTTTGCTGTGCGTCGTTTTACGTCTTTCCGGTTTGGGAGGCTGGGCCCGTAAAGTATTTCGCGTGTTCTATGTTGCTGTTTCCTGCTTTATCGTTCTTGATTGTTTTTTCGGTTGCGATGTTCGTGCGCGCGCTGCTAAGTCTCACTTTTCGCGTATAGTGCTTCGGCAATGTCAATTCTGTTCTCTATCGTCGGAAAGTTGCGTTGCTTTTGGTTTCGGTCGAGTTTGCAATAACAGGTCGAGAAACGAAAAGATGTGACAAGGACAGCAAATAGATCTGCCACCTTGTCACATGGGCGCCTTGCGCGCCCGGCGCGGGCAGGCGGTGCTGGGGATCGACCGCTTCGCCTACGGCTATCTCTTCGCCCTTGCGCTCGCCGTGATTCGTTTCGCCTCTGCGGCGTGACCACGCCGTCCATCTCGGCATTCGATTGGAGCATCCCATGGTTCAAGTCATAGGCATCGACCACGTCTACATCGCCGTGTCCGACATGGACGCTTCCGAGCGCTTCTACGACCGCGCGCTGGTCGAAGCCCTCGGCTTTCGGAAGAACGCCTTCGCCATCGGCGGCGATGGGCACATCCAGTACTACAACCGCCATTTCGGCTTCGTCTTGCGCCCGGCCCGCGTCGCGGCGAAGCACGACCCGTACTCGCCTGGGCTGCATCATCTGTGCCTGCGGGTGGAGTCGGCGGCGGACGTCGCTGCCGTGGCGGATCATCTGCGCAGCCTCGGCATCCCGGCGACGGAATCGCGCGTCTATCCCGAGTACGCTCCGGATTACGCGGCGACCTTCTTCGAGGACCCGGACGGGGTCCGCCTGGAGGTCACCAACTACCGGCAGGAGCGCCGCGATCGGCACGACCGCTGGGATGAGCCGGGGCGGTGACGCTGCTGCGTCCCGGCCGTCCGGCCCTCGCCGCTAAGGGGTGTTGCGCGAGATGCCCGGCGACGAGCTCGAGGCGGTGGTGCAGGTGCATGGGGACCAGGCACAATCCGGACTTCCCGCCTCGCTCCCGTCTCGTGCTTGAGGCTGAACGCTTTTTCGTCGATGCGAGCCATGGGCCGGAGCGGCGGCTCCAGGGGGAGGATCTTTACATGCGCCTGCTCGACCACGTCTCGATCTCCGTCCCGAGCATCGACGCCGCTCGGCCGTTCTACGACGCCGTGATGGCGGCGCTCGGGGTCGAGAAGGTCTATGACCGGCCGGGTGCGCTCGGCTACGGCGTGCGATGCAGCGACGGGGACGACTCCCACTCCTACCTCGCCATTTACGAGTCGGCCGAGTCCAGCTGCGACGAGAAGCGCCACTGGTGTTTCAAGGCCGGCACCCGCGCGCAGGTCGCGGCCTTCCATGCCGCGGGGCTCGCCAACGGTGGCAAGGACGATGGCGCACCCGGTCTGCGGCCCCAGTACCACGCGAGCTACTTCGGCGCCTTCCTTCACGACCCGTTCGGCAACCGTGTGGAAGCGGTCTGCCATCGGGCGGAGTAGGGCGCACACCGTGGCCTTCGCGATCCGACGGCTCACGCCGGACGACACGGCGCTCATGCAGGCGCTGTCGGCGATGTTCGGCGAGGCCTTCGGCGACGTCGAGACCTACACCGGGAATCCCCCGAGTGCCGACTATCTGCGGCAGCTGCTGGGCGGCGACTCCTTCATCGCGCTGGCCGCAATGAAGGGGGACGCCGTGGTGGGCGGCATCGCAGCCTACGAGTTGAGGAAGTTCGAGCAGGCGCGCAGCGAGATCTACATCTACGATCTGGCCGTGTCGGCGGCGCACCGGCGGGAGGGGATCGCCACGGCCTTGATCGAAGCGCTCAAGCAGGTGGCGGCCCGGCGCGGTGCCTACGTGATCTATGTGCAGGCCGATACGGGCGTCGAGGACCAAGCCGCCATCGCCCTGTATACGAAGCTGGGCGTGCGCGAGCACGTCCTCCACTTCGATATCCGGGTTGAGGCAAGCGACGACGATGCTGGTGCGGGACCATCCTGAATGCATCTTCCACCACGAGTGCGGACCGAACGTGCGCAACTATGAGGACATCGAGCAGTTTGAAGTACGCAGCTTCTTCGACCTGTTCCGTCCGAGACGGACCCGGGCCGTCTGGGCGAACGAGGTGCGGAAGGCGGTGAACCGAATCCACCTCTCGGACGAGGAGTTGCTCATCGTCGCGGGCAACCGGATTCGCGCCGCCGAAGCGGCCGGTGCTTCCGCGCGTTCGCGGCTGTCGTCGGCGTTCAAGCTCCGGGGGATGGAGCGAGAGGAGTGGCTCGACGTCAGCGGCCAGGAGCTTCAGGCGTTGATGCGGCTCGCAGGGGTGGGGCAGGATGAGCCCGTCGTCGCGCATCACCCCTATCGAGTCCGGTATCGGTTCTACAGGCATCTCTTCACGGCGGCCACGCGATAGGGCGTAGCGCGGGCCATTCCTGGTTCGCCCCGGCGCTGCTTGCCGTGCCGGTGCATGGGGGCATAATTGTGGCGATTGACCAGTGCCTGCAGCGGGCCGTCGAGGACTTGCGCCTCTTGCAGGCCGCTGCAGGCCAACGCCTGGGCACGGGGAGCTCGCTGCCGCCTCCTCGTGCGATTGACTCAGTCATAGCGGTGGTAGGAGAAAACACATGCGTTTGCTGCTGGCGATCTTCTTGCCTTGGCTCCAGTTCTTCACGATCGGCCGCCCTTTTGCTGGCATTTTCTGCCTGATTCTTCAAATAACCCTCATCGGATGGATACCGGCCGCAATTTGGTCGGTATATGCTCTCGGTCAGTACAAGACAGACAAGAAGATCGAAAAAGCTCTTGCTGCTCAAAACGCGCAATAGCTTCTGCCACGGCGTCGCACAGAGTCGCTCTACCTCACAGGACGCCCTGAGCGGTCGGGGAGACAGGTAACAGGTTTGTCCGGGGACATCGGTAACGGACGTCTCGACCTTGAGCGGCTCATCGCCATCCTGCCGCCTGGCTATCTGTCACCGATGAACGTCGAGGCGAAGAACCGAACCCTCGCTCCTGAACAGTCGTGCTTCGAGCACGGGTTACCCGCCGGGCCGCTCGCCGCAAGCCTGGCGCTGGGCTCCCTGGCTCACACCATCGGAAGAAGGAGAGCGTCAATGGCAATCAGGGTGTTGCTCGGTTGCGTGGCGGTTGGCTTGCTGTCGGGCTGCGCGGCAGGAGGTGCAGTGATTGTGGGTCCAGGTCCGGGTCCAGGCCACCCGAGTCCTCGCCAGGTCCAGATCCCTCCGGGCCACATGCCACCGCCCGGGCAATGCCGGATCTGGTACCCCGACCGGCCGCCCGGACAACAGCCTCCGCCTGGCAATTGCCGTGAGCTTCGCCATCAGGTTCCTCCCGGCGCGACACTGGTGCGCGGTTGAGGGGGCGGACTGACCGTTGTTCCCGGGCGATGGCATCGCCGCATTCTTGATCTTGCCGCGAGCGGGCGTCGGGCCGCGGGGCGATACGTATGGGACGGAGGCGGGCATCCCGGGATGCGCCCGCGCCGCGCAGCCGGGGAACGGCGCTTGCTGCCCGATGCGTGCTGTCCTCATCCGCAGGAGACTACCTCATGCCCCGCCTTCCGCTCCTGGCGGGCGCGCTCGCCGCCGCCCTCGGCGCCTGTGCCGACATGGCGCGGCTGCCGCCCTCGGCGAGCGTCGGCCCGGATCCGGCCCTGCCGCCGCCCAACCGCAGCCTGATCCCCACGGTGAAGATCGCCCCGCCGGTGGGCTGGGCCGACGGCAGCACGCCGGTCGCGCCCGCGGGCCTGCAGGTCACTCCCTTCGCCACCGGACTCGACCATCCGCGCTGGCTGCATGTGCTGCCCAACGGCGACGTGCTGGTGGCCGAGACGAACGCGCCCGAGCGCCCGGAGGCGGGCGAGGGCATCAAGGGGTGGCTGATGAAGCTCATGATGAAGCGGGCGGGCGCCGCGGTGCCGAGCGCGGACCGCATCACCCTGCTGCGCGACGCGGACGGGGACGGCATCGCCGAGGGCCGTTTCGTGTTCCTGGAAGGCCTCACCTCGCCCTTCGGCATGGCGCTGGTGGGGCGCGAGCTCTACGTGGCGAACACCGATGCGGTGATGCGCTTTCCCTACACCCCGGGGGCGACCCGCATCGACGCGCCGGGTGAGACGGTGACCGCGCTGCCGGCCGGACCGCTCAACCACCACTGGACCAAGAACCTGATCGCGAGCCGCGACGGCAGCCTGCTCTATGTCACCGTGGGCTCCAACAGCAACGTGGGCGAGAACGGCCTCGAGGCCGAGGCGGGGCGCGCCGCGATCTGGGAGATCGACCGCGCGAGCGGCCGCCACCGGGTGCTCGCCTCGGGCCTGCGCAATCCCAACGGGCTCGACTGGGAGCCCGCCTCCGGGGTGTTGTGGACCGTGGTGAACGAGCGCGACGAACTCGGCAGCGACCTGGTGCCCGACTACCTCACCTCGGTGCGCGAGGGCGGATTCTACGGCTGGCCCTGGAGCTACTTCGGCGACCACGTGGACGAGCGGGTGAAGCCGCCGCGCCCGGACCTGGTCGCCCGCGCGATCTCCCCCGACTACGGGCTGGTGCCCCACAGCGCGCCCCTGGGGCTCGCCTTCGCCGCCGGCGAGCCGCTCGCCCCGGAGCTTGCCGAGGGCGCCTTCATCGGGCTGCACGGCTCCTGGAACCGGCGCCCGTTCAGCGGCTACAAGGTGATCTTCGTGCCCTTCTCGGGCGGGCGGCCGGCCGGCGCGCCGATCGACGTGCTCACCGGCTTCCTCACCGACGCGGGCGAGGCGCGCGGGCGGCCGGTGGGCGTGGCGGTGGACCGGCGCGGCGCCCTGCTGGTGGCCGACGATGTGGGCAACGCCGTGTGGCGGGTGACGCCGGCGCCCTAGGGCGGGGACGCGCGCGGCCGCGTCTCGATCGGGTGAATCCGGGGGCGCGGTCCGAGCTTCGATCACTCGGGGTTTGGGGTGATCTAGAATGTCGTCCCGATCGCCTTGCCCTGGGTTCCCATGCGTCCGGATTACGCCGCCATCCTCGAGACCATCCACGCCGAAGTCCAGCCGCTGATCGGCCAGGGGGAGCTCGCGGGCTACATCCCCGAGCTGGCGAAGGTGCCGATCGAGCGTTTCGGGATGGCGGTCTACCGGCTCGACGGCACGGTCCACTCGATCGGCGACGCGGCTGCGCGGTTTTCCCTGCAGAGCGTGACCAAGCTGTTCGCGCTGGCGCTCGCCTTCTCCCGCGAAGGCGACGCGATCTGGTCGCGGGTGGGGCGCGAGCCCTCGGGCAATCCCTTCAACTCCCTGGTCCAGCTCGAGTATGAGCGGGGGATCCCGCGAAACCCCTTCATCAACGCCGGCGCGCTCGTCATTACCGACATCCTGACGTCGCGCTTCGTGCAGGCCGACCTTGCCGTGCTGCAGTTCATGCAGATGCTCTCGAACGAGCCGGGCATCGATTTCGACCAGGCCGTCGCCCGCTCGGAGCGCGCCACCGCCCACCGCAACAGCGCGATGGCGCACTTCATGAAGGGCTTCGGCAACCTCCACAACGATGTCGACCGCGTCATCGACAACTACTGCCGCCAGTGCTCGATCACCATGAGCTGCGTGGAGCTGGCCCGCGCCGGCAGTTTCCTGGCGCAGCACGGCACGGTGCCGTGGAGCGGCGTGAAGGTGCTCGAGCGCAGCCCGGCCAAGCGATTGAATGCGCTGATGCTCACCTGCGGCACCTACGACGCGGCGGGCGACTTCGCGTACCGGGTCGGCCTGCCGGCCAAGAGCGGCGTCGGCGGCGGTATCCTCGCCGTGGTGCCCGGGGAGGCGACGGTCGCGGTCTGGTCGCCCGGGCTGGATGCGAACGGCAATTCGCTGGTGGGGACGTATGCGCTCGAACGGTTTACCGACCTGACGGCGCAGTCGATCTTTTGAGCGGCGACCGCTGCCGGGCCTCGCAGTCTCCCAGTTCGATGTCCAGCCTGGATTCCTTATCCGGAGAGAACATGGCAACCATCAAGCAAGCTCCGAACCCCGAAGACAATCCGCGCGTCAAGGCGGTCTTCGACGACATCCGGGCAACCCGCAAGACGGATTTCGTGAACAATCTGTGGCGCACCCTCGCGTTCGATCCGGCGCTGCTGGAGAGCACCTGGGCCGAGGTCAAGGCGCTCATGGCGACGCCGACGCACCTCGATCCCCTGACCAAGGAGCTGGTCTATATCGCCGTGTCCATCGCCAACTCGTGCAGCTACTGCGTGCACTCCCATACGGCCGCGGCGCGCGCCAAGGGGATGACCGAGGCGCAACACGCGGAGCTGCTGGCGATCGTCTCGCTGGCCGCCAAGACCAATCACCTGGTCACCGGCCTGCAGGTGCCGCTCGACCCGGTCTTCGACGCGGGCGCCTCGTCGTAGCCGGACCTTTCCGGCGGCGGTCCATCAGTCAAACAACCGGAGGCTCGGGGTGCCGCGAACTTTCCTCGATCACATCACCGTCACCGCCTTCTCGCTGGAGGCCGGCGCCGCCTTCGTGGCGGAGACCCTCGGAGTCGCGCCTCAGACCGGCGGCGAGCATCCGCGGATGGCAACTCACAATCTGCTGTTGCGGCTCGGCGATACCCTGTTCCTCGAAGTCATCGCGCCCAACCCGGCAGTCCCCGCGCCACCGCGGCCCCGCTGGTTCGGCCTCGACGGGCTCGGCCCGCAGTCGCCTCCTCGCCTGTCCACCTGGGTGGTGCGCACTTCCGACATTCGAGCCACCGCTGTCGCCGCTTCCGAGCCGCTGGGGAACATCGAGCCCATGAGCCGCGGCGCCCTCGACTGGCTCATCACCATTCCCGCCGACGGCTCGGTTCCCTTGGACGGTGCTGCCCCGGCCCTGATCGAGTGGAACACCGACCGTCACCCGGCCGGCAAGCTCGAAGACAAGGGCCTGTCTCTCGCGAAGCTCGAGATCCATCACCAGGACCCGGGTCGTCTCGCTCGCCTGCTGTCGTCGCTGGCCCTCGATGCCCCGGTGTCGGTCCTGCCGGCGGCGCCCGACACACCGGCGCGTCTGGTCGCGCACATCGACACGCCTCGGGGGCTTCGCGTCTTGTCTGCTCCCGAATCCTGTTCCGGGCGGTGATCTTTCACGTTCCGCGATGGCTGCAGCAATCGCCAGGGTCGCGGACGGCTTAGCGCCGGCCATGGATGAGCCGCCCCACGTACTCCGTCGTGGCTGTCGAAATTTCTTACATCCAGTAGAGGCCGTGCCTCTTATCGTCAGTAAATCAGGGTATGGCAGGAGTCTTGCGTGGGGTAGGCGGCAGTCACTTCCCGCAATCAGGATAAGGAGAATCCAGTGTCAGTCAGATCGATTCTGATCAGCTTCGCGGTCGCGTTCGGCGCGCTGTCACAACACGCTCACGCCGACGTCACGTGGAATTGGTCGTTCGGCGGTGAGGCCGGGCAGTTCGTCACGGATGGCGCGGGTGGCGGAGCAGGAACCTACAACCTGATCGACTTTTCCGTCACTTCCAGCTCGGTCGGGGGGACCATCGGCAGCCTCCTCGGCGGCCAGTATGTGGACGGGCAGTTCAGTACCGAAATGCCCTATTCGTTCGTCTACGATGGCTCTGCGGTAACCCAATGGCTGCATTCCGGCAGCAACAGCTTCGACTGGTGGACGTTCGATAGCCTCTCGTCGGACATCTCCTATTTCTTCGGCTGGGACTTCGGGAACATCAACGACCCGACCAAAGGAACGTGGTGGATATCGAACGCTGCCGGCGATTCCGGCCCCGCAACGGTGACCGTCACGGCCGCAGACGTCGCGGCGATTCCCGAACCGGGATCGATGGCTCTGCTGGGCCTTGGCCTGTCGGGCTTGCTGTTTGCCAGGCGGCGTGCCAACAAGGTCTAGGAAGCGCACCGATTTGGCGAATGAGAAGCGGGGCGAAGGCCCCGCTTCTCGTTTTCAGGCTGCAGCTTCGCTGCGGGAGGACGAGAACGCCGGTGGGCAGGACAGAAGGTACGAAGCACATGACTCCGAGAATCGTCATCCGGGACGAGACCGATGCCGACGCGATTGCGATAGGCGAGGTGACCGCTGCCGCGTTCATGAGCCTGGCGATCAGCAACCATACGGAGCAGTTCATCATCGAGGCCCTGCGGGCTGCCGGGGCGCTCTCGGTGTCCCTCGTCGCAGAAATGGATGGCCGGGTCGTAGGCCATATTGCCTTCTCGCCCGTGACGATCTCGGATGGCACGCCGGGCTGGTACGGACTTGGACCCGTATCGGTACTGCCGGACTATCAGCGGCAGGGCATCGGAAACGCGTTGATACGGGAAGGGCTGTCGCGCCTCGAGGGCATGAATGCGCGAGGATGTTGCCTGGTGGGGCATCCGAACTACTACAGGAGGTTCGGATTCGAGAATGCCCCCGGACTCGTGGTCGAGGGCGTGCCGCCGGAGGTATTCTTCGCTCTGTCTTTCGATGGGCACATTCCCCGAGGGGCCGTCACGTTTCATGACGCATTCAAGGCGGACGGTCCCGCGGACCGACCATGATGAAGATCGATCTCGCGCGGTGCCGACGGGGCGTGAGCCCGCGAGCTCCGTCCCGACCCCATGAGCGCTCGCGAGCCTGAAAACCCGAACCGCATGCCGCCCGCGGCGTCCGAGCGCGACAGGATCCTCGAATTGTTCGAGCGCCACCGGAAGACGCCCGGTGCGCCGTTCGAGGAGAGCCATTTCCTCGACTACCTGCTCGCCGCGCCGAAGAAGCGGCGGGCGGTCTACGACAGTTTCCCCGGGTTGTGGCGGCTCAACGCCTTCCTCGACGCGGTGCAGTCGGAGTTCTCCATCTGCTTTTCGCTCAAGGACCGGGAGGCGAACCATTCGCTGGACGGGTTCGTGCGGAGGGTGGCCGAGCTGGGGCGCAACCGGCGCTCGTCGCTGGCTTCGCTGCGGAGCCGGCAGATGCAGCCCTTCGGCTGGTCGCCGGTGGTTTTCTTCAACATCCTGGGCCTGTCCGCCTGCGCGATCGCGTTCCGACTCTCGCCCTTCCTCGCAGGGCTTCTCGCTGTGGCGATCGTGCTGGCCAACGCGGCCGCGGTGCGCGCCTTCGTACGCGAGCGCGCCTATTGCCGGCGGTTGATGGCGAAGATCAAGGGTTCCGCCGAAGAGCGGGCGTGACCGCGCGCGGGTGCGGCCGGGTGTCCGGTGGCCCGCCAGGGGTGGCATCCACCGGATGTTCGCGGCATGCGCGCCGCGGCGCCCCATCTCGCGCTTGTCCTGGCCCATAATGGCGCCATCCAGCACGCCGGACTACCCCGATGCCCGGATCCCGCATGCATTGGCTCATCCTCGCCGCGCTCGCGACCCTCGCCCTCCTTGTCCTTTCGGGCTGGCGCCCGTACGACCGCGCCACCTGGTTCCTGGAGGTGCTCCCGGTGATGATCGCGCTGCCGGTGCTGTGGCTCAGCTATGGGCGATTCCCGCTCACGTCCCTGCTGTACGTCTGCATCTTCCTCCATGCAGCCGTGCTGATGCTCGGCGGGACCTACACCTATGCGCGGGTGCCGCTCGGGTTCCAGCTCCAGGAGCTCTTCGAGCTCGGCCGCAACCCGTACGACAAGATCGGGCACTTCTTCCAGGGCTTCGTCCCCGCGCTCGCGAGCCGGGAGATCCTGATCCGGGGAAGCTTCGTGCGCGGGCGCCGCATGCTGGCCTTCCTGGTCGTGTGCGTCGTGCTGGCCGTCAGCGCGAGCTACGAGCTCATCGAGTGGGCCGTGGCGCTGGCGTTCGGCCAAGGAGCCGAGGACTTCCTCGGCACCCAGGGCGACCCGTGGGACACCCAGTCGGACATGTTCCTGGCGCTGATCGGCGCGCTTGCGGCGCTGATCCTGTTCGGTCGCCTGCACGACCGGCAGTTGAAGCGACTGGAGTCGTCATAGGGAAGGAGAGGCCATGCCGAGCTGGAGGCTCGCGGACGCGGACGCGATCGCCGCCGAGCACAAGTACACCTTCTACAAGCCGTCGCTGGCGGTGATCGATCGTGTCGTCCCGGGCGAGATCGTGAAGCTCATCTTCCGCTTCGACAGCGACGATCCGGAGGCGCCGGCGGCCGAGCGGATGTGGGTGATCGTGGACGAGGTGCGCGGGGCGGGGCGCTTCCGGGGGCGCCTGGACAACGAGCCGCGCTACATACGCGACCTGAAGCTCGGCGATCCGGTCGAGTTCGAGGCCTGCCACGTCATCAGCACCGAGCACGACGATCCCGACAACATCGTCGAGCGCTACATCAAGCGCTGTTTCGTCACGAAGCGCGTGCTGAACGAAGGCAAGCGGGTGGGATACCTGTATCGGGAGGAGCCGGAGGACGAGCGCGACAGCGGCTGGCGGATCACCTCCAACACGGAGTCGGACGCGTACCTGGACGACGCCGGCAACGTCGCCTGCGTCTCCCTCGGCGCCGTCCTCAACTGCGACGACGCCTTCGTCCACCTCCTGGACGCCCCGACCGGCTCCGCTTTCGTCCGTGACGAGGGGACGAGGGAATTCGTGCCCTTGCAGGACGAAGACTGAGGGCGGGGTAGGGCACACGGCGCTTCAGCTCCCCAGGAACCACGCGAAGGCTTCGTCCACCACCTCGTCGGACACCACGTGTCCGCCGGCGAACTCGTGGTACTCAAGCTCGAATCCCGTCTCCTTCAGCCGAGGCACCATCCGCCTGCTGCAGTGATCGATGGGCAGGACCTGGTCATCGATGCCGTGGGCGATGAAGAGCCTGGGCGAGTCCTCCATCCGGGTCGGCGCCAGGAAGCCCGGCGCGAAGGCGAGGACATGCGAGAACAGGGCGCCGTTGATGATGCCGATCGACAGCGCATACGACGCGCCGTCCGAGAAACCGCCGACGGCGAGGTGCTCCGGGGCGACGGCGAAATGGCTGAATGCCGTCTCCAGCGCCGCGTCCAGGTGGTGCACGTCGCGGCCGTACTCGCTCTGGATGACGTCCCAGGTAACGCCTTGGGCGTTGGGCGCGAGCAACAGGGTGCCGGTCCGCTCCGCCTGGGCGCGGAAGGCCGGCAGCATCGCCGACCCCTTGCTGCCCGCACCGTGCAGCAAGAGCAGGAGGGGCGCCGGCCGGTCTTCCCGGCGGCTCGCCGGCACATAGAGCAAACAACCCGGCCGGACGCCGCGGCTACGCAGGTCCAGCTGGTGCTCCTCCGGGGCGAGCGGGGGCTCCGAAGGAGCTGCCGGTCGGGCGCTCAGGATGCCGTGGCCGTGAGTCTCGCTCCTGCCGAGTTGGGGTTGAACGCTCTCGGCGGGTTGCCCGGATTCCGGTGTGCGCATGGTCGGTCGCATCCTCGCAAGGTTCGGGGCGGCATGTCGCGGCGGCGATGCCTCCGTTCGATGAGCAATCGGGAGGCCCCATGGCGCTTCCCGTGGAGAATGCCGCGGAGAGGTGCCGAACGGCCCGTTGCAGACTTGACGTTGGCATGGCGGCGACGTACCTTGCTCGCCGTCATCCAGGAGGCTCCATGACCAACGAACAGTTCGACGCCCTGGTCGGCCGGCTCGAGGAGCAGGCCCGGGGCAACCCCGCGGGCTACCAGCTCAAGGTGGTGCTGCTGGCCCTGCTCGGCAACGCCTACCTGGCCGCGATGCTGCTGCTGATCGTCGCGCTGCTGCTGGCGACCCTCGCCTCGGTCGTGGTGCTCAAGGCGCTCGCGGTGAAGCTCGTTCTCGTGGTCGGCTTCTTCCTGTGGATGATCCTCAAGGCGCTGTGGGTGAAGATCGATCCGCCCGCCGGCACCGAGCTCCGGCGCGCGCAGGCGCCCGAGCTCTTCGCCATGATCGACGGCCTGCGCCGCACGCTGCGCGCGCCGCGCTTCCATCACGTGCTGGTCACCGACGACTTCAACGCCGCGGTGGTGCAGTCGCCGCGCCTGGGCATCTTCGGCTGGCCGCGCAACTACCTGCTCATCGGGCTGCCCCTGATGAAGTCGCTGACGGTGGAGCAGTTCAAGGCGGTGCTCGCGCACGAGTTCGGGCACCTGGCCAAGGGGCACGGACGCATGTCGAACTGGATCTACCGCCAGCGCCTGCGCTGGAGCCGCCTGCTCGCCGTGCTGGAGGCCAACGAGAGCAAGGGCAGCTTCCTCTTCAAGCCCTTCCTGAACTGGTTCGCGCCCTACTTCAACGCCTATTCCTTCCCCATGGCGCGGGCCAACGAGTACGAGGCGGACGCCACCTCCGCCCGCCTCACGTCGCCGCAGGCGGCGGCCGAGGCGCTCACCAGCGTGAACGTCGTGGGCGGCTACCTGGCCGAGCGCTACTGGCCGCAGATCCACAGCCAGGCCGACGAGCAGCCGGCGCCCGCCTTCGCACCCTACCTTTCCATGGGGGAGGGGGTTGCCTCGGAGCTGGACGAGACCTCGGGCCGGACGTGGCTGGAACAGGCGATGACCCGGCAGACGGATTCGGCGGATACCCACCCGGCGCTCGCCGACCGGCTCCGGGCGATCGGCGAGGCGCCGCGACTGGCACTGCCGCCCGTGGGGGAGGCAGCGGACCGCCTGCTCGGCAAGGCGCTGGAACCCATCACCCGCAGCTTCGACCGGCGCTGGCAGGATGCCATCCTGCCGTCCTGGGAGGCGCGCCATCGGGAGGTGCAGGATGCCCGCCGGCAACTCGCCGAGCTGAACGCGCGCTTCGAGGCCGGCGCCGAGCTCACCCTGCAGGAGGCGTACGAGCGCGCCCGCCTCACGGACTCCACCGGCAAAGACGCCGACGCCGCCCTGGCGCAGTTCCGGGCCCTGCACGGGCGCGCGCCGGACGACCCGCTGGTCTGCCTCGGTCTCGGCGCGCGCCTGCTCGGCCGGGACGATCGCGACGGCTGCGCGCTGGTGGAGCGGGCCATGCACCTCGACGAGAACGCGATCCTCACCGGCTGCGAGCTGCTGCGCGACTTCCACTGGCGCGCCGGCCGGAAGGAGGAGGCCCACGCCTGGCACCAGCGCCTGGTGGAGCGCGCCCAGCTGCAGGAGGCCGCCGAGAAGGAGCGCAGCGAGGTCACCCTGCGCGACAGGTTCGAGCGGCACGGACTCCCGGAGGCGGACCTCGCCGCGCTGCGCGAGGCGCTGGGGAAGATCCACGGGCTGCGCCGTGCTTACCTGGTCAAGAAGCGCGTCCGGCATCTTCCCCACCGGCCCTGCTACGTGCTGGGCTTCGCCGTCACCGCCTTCTGGCAGCTGCACAGCCGGCAGCGCGCGGTGGACGTGCTGCGACGGATCCAGGAGTCGGTGCGCTTCCCCGGCGAGACCCTGATCATCGGCGTCGAGGGCGACAACTACCGCTTCGGCCGCAAGATGCGATGGATGCGCGGGACGAGAGTGCTATGACTGGTGCACAATCCAGCGCTTATACGGCTAACCCCCCACCCCTGACGACGGATACCCCATGGCCGCAACGACCTTGCTCGCACTGATCGACGACATCGCCACCATCCTGGACGACGTGGCGACCATGACCAAGGTGGCCGCCAAGAAGACGGCCGGCGTGCTCGGCGACGACCTCGCCCTCAATGCCCAGCAGGTCACCGGCGTGCGGGCCGACCGGGAGCTGCCGGTGGTCTGGGCGGTGGCCAAGGGCTCGCTGGTGAACAAGGTGATCCTGGTGCCGGCGGCGCTGCTCATCAGCTGGCTCGCGCCGTGGCTCATCACCCCCTTGCTGATGGTGGGCGGCGCCTTCCTGTGCTTCGAAGGCTTCGAGAAGCTCGCCCACCGCTTCCTCCATTCCCCGGAGGAGGACGAGGCCGAGCACCGGGAGACGCTGAAGGCGGTGGCCGACCCCGAGGTCGACCTGGTCGCCTTCGAGAAGGACAAGATCAAGGGGGCGGTGCGCACCGACTTCATCCTCTCGGCCGAGATCGTGGTGATCACTCTCGGGGCGGTCGCCACGGCGGGCCTCATGCAGCGGGTCGCGGTGCTGGTGAGCATCTCGCTCCTGATGACGGTCGGCGTGTACGGGCTCGTCGCGGGCATCGTCAAGCTCGACGATCTGGGCCTGCGCCTGCAGGCGAGCGCCTCGGCGTTCGGCCGCGCGCTCGGCACGGGGCTGCTGCGCGCGGCGCCCTGGCTGATGAAGACGCTCTCGGTGCTCGGCACCGCGGCGATGTTCCTGGTGGGGGGCGGGATCCTGCTGCACGGCTGGCCGGCCTTCGCCCACGGCGTGGAAGAATTTGCGGCGCATCTCGGTGTCTTCTGGGGAAGCGTGGCGAACATCCTCGCCGCGCTGGTCGTCGGGATCGCAGCGGGCGCCCTCGTGCTGGGGGCCGTCACCGTGGCGAGCCGCCTGCGTCGCCCGGCCGCGCCCTGAGGGCAGGGAGCGGATGCTGCCGGCCGTGCCGACGCAGCGGCACCCTGCGACGACCTCACCTGCAGGAGACTTCGCCACATGGCTCAACACACCGCGGAAGTGCTGTGGCTGCGCGACGGGCAGCACTTCCTCGACAATCGCTACAGCCGGCGCCACCTGATCCGCTTCGACGGCGGCCTGGAGGTGCCGGCCTCGTCCTCCCCTCACGTCGTTCCGCTGCCCATGTCCGACCCGTCGGCCATGGATCCGGAGGAGGCCTTCGTCGCGGCGCTGTCCAGCTGCCACATGCTGTGGTTCCTCTCGATCGCGGCCAAGCGGAAGTTCCGGGTCGACCGCTACTTCGATTCGGCCGTAGGGGTGATGGAGAAGGACGCCGCAGGCAAGATGGCGGTGACCGTCGTCACGCTGCGCCCGGAGGTCGCCTTCTCCGGCGAGCGGCTGCCGACGCCGATGCAGATCGAGCAGATGCACCACGACGCGCACGAGTTGTGCTTCATCGCGAACTCCGTGAAGACCGAGGTGCGCTGCGAGCCGGTGCCGGCGGGCGAGGGCGCCGCCGCGCCCGGGACGCGGTGAACTTCCTGGCTCACGCCTGGCTCGCCGGCGAGCTGCCGGCCGACCGCCTGGGCGGCCTGATGGGAGACTTCGTGAAGGGGCCGCTGCCCGCCGGGCTGCCGGCCGACGTCGCCGCAGGCGTGCGCCTGCACCGGCGCATCGACGTCTTCGCCGACACGCATCCGGCCTTCCAGCGCAGCCGCGCCCGCGTCTCGCCCGAGCGCCGGCGCTTTGCCGGGGTGATGGTCGACATGTTCTACGACCACTTCCTGGCCTACCACTGGGCGCGCTTCCACGCCTCGCCCCTGGCGGGATTCACCGCGGAGATGTACGGTTTGATGGCGGCCAATGCGACGCTGCTGCCGCCGCGGCTCGCCGCGATCCTGCCGGGCATGCGCGAGTCCGACTGGCTCGCGAGCTACCGCTCGGCGGAGTCGGTCGCCTACGCCCTGGACCGCATGGCCCGGCGGCTGAGGCGCGAGAACACGCTGCCCGGTGCGGGAGAGGAGCTGCTGGGCGGGTACGCCGGCTTCGAGGCCGACTTCTTCGACTTCATCGACGACGCCCGCCGCTTCGCCGCCGCCGAACGGGCGGTGCGCGGCGGGCCGGGCTGACCGGCAGGATCAACGCAGCGGGATGACGATCGGCGGTAGATCGACGCCGATCACGATCGCCGGGTCGCGGTAGTAGGGCGAGTAGACCCGTGCCGGCCGCTCGTAATAGTGGTACTCGCGCACCGGCGGTCGCCGGACGATCACCTTCTCGCGGATGATCACCCGCTCGCGATCCCAGCGGTCCTTGTGGTGGCCACGCCAGTGGCGGTGGCCGCGGCGATCGTCGTGCCAGTCGTCACGATCGTAGTGACGATCACGCCACCAGCCGTCCCGGTCGAAGTGGCGGTCGTGCCGCCAGCCGTCGCGGTCGTGGGCTTCGGCGGGCAGGGCGGTGAACAGCGCGGTGCCGGCGACGAGCGCGGCGAGCAGCTTCACGGTGAGTGCGGACGATTTCATGGCCGATCTCCTTGTGACCCGGGGGCTTGGCGGCGCCTGCGCCACGCGCGGCCCCGATGTCCGGATCAACGCCTCGGAACCCCTGGCGTTGGCATGGACTTGTAAGCGAATGCGTAGGCTGCGCCGATCCCCCCGTCGCGACGGCCCGCAGGCCGGTCAGGGCAGCGGGATGACGATCGGGGGAACGTTCACCCCGATCACGATTGCCGGATCGCGCGAGTAGGAGTAGCTCGGGCGCTCGTGGTAGTGGTACTCGCGCACCACCGGACGCTCCTTGATGATCACCTTCTCCTTGATCACCACACGCTCGCGGTGCTTGTGCCTTTCCTTGTAGTAGCCGCGGCCGCGATGCTCGCCGCGCCAGCCCCGGTCGTCGTCATCGTAGTAGTGGCGCCGGTCGTCGTCGCGCCCGGCGTGGGCGGGCAGAGCGGTGAGCAGGGCGCCGCCGGCGAAGAGCGCGGCGAGCAGCTTGAGGGTGAGGGCCGTCGGTTTCATGGCCGGATCTCCTTGTTGTCGTAGTGCGGCAGGCCGGCGCCATCGCCGGAAGCCTCACGACGAATCTAACGCGCTTCGGGCCCCGCCGTTGGCCCGGAGTTGTAAGCGAATGCTGTGCGGGTGATGTCGTCCGCCGGGGATGCCGTTGCCCTGCACCGGCACCCGGATTGCTTGACGCCTCCGTGCGGGAGATTCGGCGGCGGAGGAAGGGCATGCTGCGCAAGGTGACACGGATTCAGGGGCTGCCGCTGGCGGCGCGCGACGGCAAGATCGGCGCGGTCGAGGACCTGTACTTCGACGAGGTGCGCTGGGCGGTGCGCTACCTGGTCGTCGACACCGGGGACTGGCTCGGCACGGGACGCAAGGTGCTGGTGTCGCCGCGCGAGATCCGGCACGGCGAGTGGCCGGGCGATGCGATCCGGGTGGAGCTGTCGCGGGCGCAGATCGAGGACAGCCCGCCGGTTCCCGAGAACGAACCGATATCGCGCCGTTACGAGATGCTGCTCGGGGCCTACTATGGCCACCCTCACTATTGGAGCGGACCCTTCCTGTGGGGACAGGATGCCCTGCCCGTGCTGCCGCCCGGCGTGCGTCGCGGCTTTGCGGGCGGAGAGGCGCGCGAGCCGCTCGCCGCCATCGAGGACGCTCCGGTGCAGGCGCGCCGCTCCTACCTGCGCAGCTGCGGCGAGATCATCGGCTACCGTGTCGAGGCGGGTGACGGCTCGGTCGGCCAGGTCGACGACCTGCTGGTCGACGACGAGAGCTGGGGCATCCCTTATCTCGTGGTGGACAAGCGCGCCTGGCTGCCCGGCGGGCAGGTGCTGATCCTGCCGGACATGGTGGACGGCATCGACTGGGCGACCCGCTCGCTGCACCTCGCGATCAGCCGGGACGCCGTCGAAGGCAGCCCGGATTACCGCAGCTGAGGATTCGGCCCGACCGGGCCGGCGCTCACGCCCCCGGCCGGATCAGGGCGAGGCCGCTCTCCGGGTCGAAGGCCCGCGCGAGGTGGGCCGGCGAGTCGGTGAGCAGCACCTCCAGCGTCGGGCGCACGTGCGCCTCGAGCAGATGGCCGCCACGGGTGCTGCCGTCGCGCCGGCCGACCACTACGTGCGCATGGAGCTTGGGCTTGCCCTCGTCGAGGGTGATGTCGCCGACCAGGCTCAGCACCTCGACCTGCTCGTCCACCGGAATGCGCAGGTAGTCCTTCTTCTCCCAGTCGAAGTAGCCCAGGGTGCAGCGCATGAAGGCGCCGATGGCGGTGAGCCGGCTCGCCTCGAGCTGCTGGTGCGCGGCGAAATCCTCCAGCGCGGAGACCACCTCGTCGCCGCTGTCGAGGATGAGGGCGAAGGTGCGCTCGGGGCCTTCGTTGATGAGTCGGGTACGCATGTCGTCTCCCGGATCGCAGTCACGGTACCGATCGCCGAGCAGATTGCGTGCCCCGTTACGACTGCGCGTCGTCTACCGCCACCTCCAGATGGGCCGGGACCCCCTCTTCGCCCGCCTGCACGGCGTGGATCTCGCCGACCGTCACACGCCCCGGCGCGACGCCGCCCTGCTCGACGAGGAAGGCGCGGATGGCCTGGGCGCGCGAGACGGCGAGAAGCCTCAGCGCCTGGTCGCCCAGCGGCCAGCGCTCGACCAGGCGCTCGAACATCGCCCGGAAGGGGGCGGCCGGATCCTCTCCGGGCGGCGCCGGGGGCGGCAGGCCGGCGGCCGAATCGGATGGGGCGGACGCCGGGTGCGCCGTGCCCGCTGCGGCCGGCATCGCTTCGACCAGGGCATGCAGGGCCCGCCGGGTCGCCGGGTCGCTGAAGTCGAACGGGCCGGGGGTCTCGTCCGGTGCGAGCTCGCGGCCCAGCTGCCGCGCGAGCGCCCGCCGCACCTGCTGCGCGCGCAGGGCCCGTGCGTCGCGCCCGGGGTCGTAGGGACCGCCCACGGTAAGGGCGAGCTGCGGCCGCTGCTCGAGCGCCTCGGCGACCGCGAGCAGGTCCTCCTCCTCGGCCGGCTGCAGCCGGTCGCTGCCCGGCTCGAATTCGATCTCCTGGAGGTCCTCGGCCCGCTCGCGGCCGGCGAGGCGGGCGAGCAGGCGGAAAGGCGCGGTCACGATGCGCTGCACGGTGCGTGCGAGGGCTGCCCGGATCACCGCCGCGTAATCGAACTGCGGGTCGTTCACGTTGCCCTCCACCGGCACCGCGATGTCGATGCGCCCCTTGTCGTTCTTGAGGAGCGCCACCGCGAGGTCGAGCGGCAGGTCCATCGCACTGGCCGCCTCCACCCGCTCGCCGAGGCGGAAGTCGTCGAGCGCGATCTCGTTGCGTCCCTCCATGTGGCCGTCGATGATGCGGTACTGGAGGTCGAGCCAGAGCCTGCCGGCGGCCACCTTGCGGCCGGCGAAAGTGGCGGTGTAGGGCGAGAGCGGCGGCATCGGCACGTTGTCGAAACTCACCCGGATGTCGGTGAACTCGGTCGGCGCGCGTGGGCGCAGGCTGCCCGTGACCCTGGCCGAGCCGAAGGGCTCGATCCGGCCCTCGGCTTCCAGCGCGGCGGGCGAATCGGCGCGGGTGTCGATGCCGACGGCGGTGCCGTTGAAATGCTGCACCTGGGTCGAGAAGGGCAGCACCAGGCTGTAGTCGGCGAAGTCGACCACGCCCTCGGTGAGCCGCACGCGGGCGATGTGGGCCTCGAAGGGCGGCTCGTCCCGGGGCACCGCGTCGCCCTCTGCGGCCGGGGCATCCTCCTCGCCCTCTGCGGCCGGGGCGTCCTCCTCGCCCGGCGGTTTCCTGAGGACCTGGACCAGGTTGAACTCGCCCGCCTCCGAGATCACCAGCTTGGCGCCCGGCTCGCGCACCTCGATCTCCTCCAGCCGCAGCAGGCCGGGTTCGAGAGTCAGGGTGCCGTGGGTGGTGAGGGCGGCGGCGGACAGGAAGCGGTCGCCGCTCGCGGCCTCGTCCACACGGAAGTTCTCGAGGGCGAGGCGCCCGTCCGCCCGCAGCCGCGGGCGCTCCGAGGCCGTGTAGCGCACGTCGGCGCGCCCCGCGAGCGCGCCCGATACGAGCTCGAGGGCGGCGTAGCGGCCGAGCACCGGCTGCAGGGGCGGCAGCGCGAAGCGCTCGAGCCGGACCTGCGCGTCGGCCCGCGTCAGGTCCTGGGCGAGGGTGCCGCTCGCCTGGAGACGCCCACCCTTCTCGAGGGTCAGCCCGGCTTCGAAGTCGATCGGCGCCGAGGCGGCGCGGTCGATGTTGGAGAGCTCCGCCGACAGGCTGGTGCGGTAGGTGAGGGTCGGCTCGAAGCTGCGGTCGGCGTAAGCGAGCGCGAAATCCTCGATGCGGAGCTTGCCGATCGCGTAGCGCAGCGGCTCACCCGTCTCGTTCGTCGGCGCCGGGGTGTCGGCGGTGTCGCCGTCCGCGCCGGTGGCGATGCCAGCCACCCCCAGCGCGCCTTGCGCATCGCGCAGGACTTCGACGCGGCCCTCGCGCACGACGATCGTGTCCGCCGCCAGCCGTTGCGTGTCGCTGTCGTAGCGTCCGCCCTCGAGCGCCACCGCGGCGACGCGGGCCGCCGCCTCGGTATCCGGGCGGGTGAGGGCGACGCCCCTGGCCTGTCCCGAGGCGTCGACGACGGCGAGGGTGGTCTGTTCGCCCGTGGTCAGCCGCAGGCCGAAGCCGGCCTCCAGCGCATCCACGGTGACGATCTGCGCGCCCGCGGGCCGCCGGTCGGCGTAGTGCAGGGCGAGCTGCTTCACCCCGACCTGCTCGAGGTTCACCTGCCACGGCTCCCCGGCCGCGTCGGGCGTCTCGCTCTCCCGCGCGAGAGTGCTCCAGTTCAGCCGGCCGGACGCGTCCACCACGAGGCGCAGGGTGCCCGACGCCGCCGCCAGCTCGGGCACCACGAGCCGGCGCGCGTCGAGCTCGAAGCGGCCGTCGTGGGCGGCGACGGTTTCGAGGGCGAGCAGCGGTTCCGCGTCCGTGTCGGGCGGGGCGAGGACGAGGCCGTCGAGCTGCGCATCCAGCCCGTCGAGCACCAGCGTGGGGCCGTCCGGGCTGCGGCTCCAGCGGTAGCTGCCCGAGGCGGCGAGCGCGCCTTGCGGTGGGGCGAGCGCCAGGCGCTCGGCCACGAAGGGCCACAGGGTGGAGAGCCGCAGGCCGGACACTGCGACCTTCCCTTCGGCCGAGGTGGCGACCGGGGCGAGCGACCCGGTCACCGTCACCGACCCGCCCTCCGGCAGCCCGGCGCGCAGCTCGAAATGGCCCGGGGAGGCTTCCTCCACCGTGGTGATGCCGGACGCCCGGGCGCTGACCGGCCCGAGGGCGAGGCGCGCCGTTTCGGCGCCGCGCGCATCGACGACGGTCACGTGCCCGTCCTCCAGCGCGAAGTCTTCCACGCGCACCGCCGGCAGGCCGTTCTCCTGAGGCGCCGCAGCGGCGTCCTGGGGCTCGGCGTCGGCCGACGCTGCGCCGCTGTCATCAGCGCCCGCCTGAACTTCCACATGGGCCGCAACGCCCGCAAGCCGCAGCTCGTCGAGCACCCAGGTGCGCTGCACCAGGCTCGTCCATCCGAGATCGGCGAGCAGGCGCTCGATTTCCACCCTCGACGCGCCGTCCTCGGCCCTGAAGACCACGTTGCGCGCCTCGAATCGAAGGAGGAAGGGGTCGAATTCGGCCGCGCCGATGGCGATCTGCTCGGGCAGCCGCTCGTTGAGCCGAGCGGGCAGCCGGCGCTCCACGTACCAGGGCAGCAGCACGTAGCCGGCGAGCGCGTACAGGGCGAGCAGGACGCTCGCGGCCATCGCGGCGACGGCCGCGCGCCGACGGAAGAGTGGACCCGGCTTCACGTGCCGGCCGCGCCGGGGCCGGCCCGGAGCGCAATGGTGGTGGCTGCCATTCGGAGGCTTCCGGAACATGGTTTTCGACCACGGCGAGCAATGGATGTGCCGCCGGCCGCGCCGCATCCGCCCCGTCCCGCGGGGGAAAACGGGGCTGGCGACATGGCGCTGAAATATTTGCAGTGGGCGGTAAGTGTTTCAAGGGGGGCGCGAGGCGCGGAAGGGGCCGGAGGACCGCCGCCCGGCCCGCCTCGGGTCTGCCACTTGCTCGTCCGAATGTGGCGCGGACCCACGAGGTCCCGCCCCGGAGGACTCGAACTCAGAAAGAGAGGAGAAGGCCATGACGAACTACACGACGCTACGGCGCAACCTGATGTCCGCATTGCTCATTCCGGCCATCGGCCTGAGTGCCGCCTCCGCGCTCGGCGCGGGCGAAGGCGCGCAGAAGGGCGCGCAGCAGGCTGCGCAGACGAGCCAGGGGAAGCAGTCGAAAGCCCAGGCGCAGGACAATGCGCGCTACATGCGCGCGAGTGAAGTGATCGGCCGCAACGTGCGCGGTGCCAAGGGGAACGACCTCGGCGAGATCAACGACCTGATCGTCGACGTGAAGACCCAGCGCGTGCGCTATGCGATTCTCGGGTTCGGCGGCATCCTGGGCATGGGCGAGAAGCTCTTCGCCTATCCGATCCAGGCCTTCAAGGAGAGCCCGAACCGGGAATCCCTCGTATTGAACGTCCCCGAAGAGCGCCTCGAGCAGTCGCCGGGTTTCGAGCGCGACCGTTGGCCGGACTGGGGCGTCGACGACTACGCCGAGCGGGTCGAGCGCTTCTACGGCGACGTGACCGGCACCCGCCAGACGGAGCGGATGCAGGCCAGGGAGCAGCAACTGGTGCGTGCGAGCGAGATGCTCGGCCGCGACATCGTCGACCGCACCGGGGACGATTTGGGTGAGATCACCGATCTGGTGGTGAACATGCAGAACGGTGAGATCCGCGTCGCGGTGCTCGACTTCGAGCGCAACTGGGGTTCGGACGAGCTGCTGCTGCCGATGTCGCTGAAGGCCTTCCACTTCCCCGCCACGGGGGGCGATCCGGTGTTGAACGTGTCGCCGGACGAGGTCGACAGCCGGCTCGGCTTCACCGAGGACGCTTGGCCCGACTTCAGCGATCCTGCCTACGGCCGAGAGCCCGGGCGTACCGGCAAGCCGAGCAGCTGAGCCATCGCCGCAACAGGGGATCGATCATGGGCAAGGGCCTGCGCATCGGCAGCATCCGCGGCATAGAGATCGCGCTCGACTGGAGTTTGCTGGTCATCTTCCTGCTCGTCGCGGTGAGCCTCGCCGCGGGAGCGTTGCCGCTGTGGCATCCCGACTGGGGCGCCGGGCTGGTATGGGCGGTGGCACTGGTCTCGGCCGCGCTGCTCATCGTGTCGGTGCTGGTGCACGAGCTCTCCCATGCCCTCGTGGGGCGTGCGCTGGGGGTGAAGATCCACCGCATCACGCTCTTCGTGTTCGGCGGCATGGCGCAGCTGGAGCGGGAGCCGCAGGTCTGGAAGGCGGAGTTCTGGATGGCACTGGTGGGACCGATCACCAGCCTCGCGATCGGCGTGGCCTGCCTCATGGCGGGCGGCGCCCTGGTCGGCCCTGCCGACGTCGATCCGGACGATCCGGCGGCGACGATGGCCGGGCTCGGACCGGTGGCCACCATCCTGCTGTGGCTGGGTCCGATCAACATCATCCTCGGGCTCTTCAATCTCGTGCCGGGCTTCCCCCTGGACGGCGGCCGGGTCCTGCGCGCCGTGATCTGGGGCGCGACCGGGGACGTCTACCGCGCCACGCGCTGGGCGGCCGGCCTCGGGCGGGCCTTCGGGCTGCTGCTGATGGCGGCCGGCTTTGCCATGATCCTCGGGCTGACGGTGCCGATCTTCGGCCGCGGAGTGATCGGGGGCGTGTGGATCGCCCTCATCGGCTGGTTCCTTCAGAACGCGGCGCTGCTCAGCCACCGTCAGCTGGTCGCCCAGCGCTCCCTGGAGGGCGTGCCGGTGTCGCGGCTGATGCTCGCCGAGCCGGCCACGGTGCCGCCCGAGATGCCCGTCAACACCCTGGTGGACGACTTCCTCATGCACCGTGACCAGCGCAGCTTCCCCGTGGTGGAGGGCGGCCAGCTGGTCGGCCTGGTGCGCTTCGAGGATGTGCGCAAGGTCGAACCGGGGGCGCGCGCCGAGCGCCGGGTGAGCGACATCATGACGCCCGTCCGCGAGCTCGCCACGGTCGCGCCGGACGTCGCAGCGGCGGACGCACTGCAAACGATCTCGCAGCGCGAGGTCGAACAATTGCCGGTGGTCTCGGAAGGACGGGTGCACGGCCTGCTGCGCCGCGAGGACATCCTCAAGTGGCTCGCCCTGCGCGGCGACTGGGAAGTGCCCGCCTGAGGCGGGGGCCGCCCGCCGGCCACACATCGCTGACGACGAGGAGGACGACATGGAGCATCGATACACCGAGATCGAGGGGATGAAGGTCGCGGCGACCGACGGCGAGATCGGCAAGATCGTCGACCTCTACTTCGACGACGAGCGCTGGGGCGTGCGCTACCTGGTGGTGAACACCGGCGGGTGGCTGTCCGGGCGCAACGTGCTGATCTCGCCGCGCTCGCTGCAGGGCCGCGGCTGGGCGGAAGACGCCGTCCGGGTGGCCCTCACCCGCGAGCAGGTCGAGAACAGCCCGCCCATCGAGACGGCGCGGCCGGTGTCGCGCCACTACGAGGTGGCCCACGCGATGTACTACGGCTATCCGTACTACTGGACGGGCCCCTACCTGTGGGGCCTGGGTGCCTATCCCATGGTCGAGGGCGCGCGCAATCCCCCGCCGGTGGGGCCGGCCGAGCGCGAGATGGCGGCCGCGGCCGAGGCCGAGAAGCGGGCGGCCGAGGACTCCCACCTGCGCAGCTGCGTCGAGGTGGTGGGCTACCGCATCGAGGCGCAGGACGGCTCGATCGGGCACCTGCAGGACTTCCTGGTGGACGACGAGACCTGGGGCATCCCCTACCTGGTCGTGGACCGGCGCGCCTGGCTGCCCGGTGGGCTGGTGGTGGTGCCTCCGGATTCGGTCGACCAGATCGACTGGGGGACGAGCACGATACACCTGACGCTCACCCGCGAGGCGGTCAAGCAGAGCCCCGAATACCCCTGAGGCCCCTGAGCGGCAGCTCGAACCGAACAAGGAGAACGACGCATGCTGAAGTGGGCGATCATCTTTTTCATCATCTCGCTGGTGGCCGGCGTACTCGGCTTCACCGGCGTCGCGACCGGCGCGGCGACGATCGCGAAGGTCCTGTTCTTCATCGCCCTGGCGATCTTCCTGATCGTGCTGATCTTCGGGGTGTTCCTGGGGGTGCTGGTGTTTTGAGGCGGGGTCTTGCGCGGCCCCTTCCCCAGGCAAGCTGCCTGCCATGACCGGCATGGCAATCGAGCAGGAGGCAGAACCATGCGATTCGTTCTCGGGTTCGTGGCGGCGCTGGCGCTCGCGGTGCTCCTGGGGCTGGCCTTCGTCTGGAGCGGCGCCTACAACATCGCGGCGAGCGACCCGCACTACGACGCGGTGCGGTGGGTGTTCGAGACGACCATGAAGAACTCGGTCGAGCGGCGCGCCGAAGACGTGGAGGCGCCGGCGCGCTTCACCGATGCGCAGATTCGCGAGGGCTTCGTCGAATTCGACGCGATGTGCGTGCACTGCCACGGCGCGCCGGGCGAGGAGGCGGCCGACTGGGCCCGCGGCATGCGGCCCGAGCCGCCCGCCCTTGCGGAAAAGGCGACCCACTGGAACTCGGCCCAGGTGTTCTGGATCGTCAAGCACGGCATCAAGATGTCGGCGATGCCGGCCTTCGGCGCGACCCATGATGACGAGACCTTGTGGAAGATCGTCGCCTTCGTGGAGCGGCTGCCGTCGCTCTCGCCCGAAGCCTACGCGCAGTTGCGCGAGGAGGTGGGAGAGGGGGCTGTCGCCGGTCACGGCGGTCATGCCCACGGCACCAACTGAGGGGGCTTTGTTCGCGGCTTCGGCCGCTCCCGCAGCGTGGGCGCGCTCTGGGAGCGGCGGTGCCCCCTTGCTACCCCACCAGGATCACATGCACCCGCCGCGGCCCGTGGGCGCCGAGCTGGATGGTCTGCTCCACGTCGGCGGTGCGCGACGGGCCCGAGACGAGGTTGGTGGCGCGCGGCATGCCCTGCGGGCGGGCGCGCAGCACGGCCCAGGCGTCCTCGAAGTGCTCGACGATGTGCTCGACCGGCAGCACCACCACGTGGTCGTCGGGGACGAAGTTGTGGGTGGTGGGGCTGTCCGGACCGGCCGCCATCATGAGGCTTCCGGTCTCGGCGATGCCGGCGAACGCCGGCGAGACGGCGAGTTGCTCCTCGATGCCGGCCGGGCCGTGGTGGACCTGCCACTCGGCCGGCCATTCCAGCTCCCTAAGCCCCGCACCCACCGCCGCACGGGCGGGCAACTGGTGGCGCCGGCGATAGGCGTCCACCGCCGCCGGGACGGCCGACATATCGGGCACACGCTCCACCGTGCCGGCACGGCTCTCGAACTTGCGGGCGAAGCGGGCGACCGGGTCTTCGTCCTGGGCGGGACGGGTGTGCTGCGGCACGCGCGCGTCCAGCGCAGCGCGGTGCTCGTCGTCGAGCGCGCCGCGGCCGAGGGCGGTGCGCACGGATTGGAGGATGGCGTCGCGTGCGTTCATTTCTGCCCCCGCTTTCCTTGCCACAGTTCCAGGAAGGTGCGGCCTGCCGGCGCCGGCAGGTCGCGAACGTCGGTCCAGCCCTCGGCCAGCGGCAGGCGCCGGATGCGGCCCTGTTTGGCGAGGCCGGACAGCACCCGCACCGCCACCTGCTCGGCGGCGTGGTAGAGCCTGGGCCGGGTGGCGAGCCAGCGCCACGCCTTGAGCCCGCGCCGCTGCATGGCAGGGCCGATCTGCTGCTGGTGCTGCAGGTGGCGAAGCTCCCGCAGGAGCTCCGGCAGCGGGATCTTCACCGGGCACACCGACTGGCAGCGGCCGTTCAGGGTGCACGCGTTGGGCAGGTCGTAGGCGGCGTCCAGGCCCTTGATGAGCGGGGTGAGCACCGAGCCCATCGGGCCGGGATAGACCCAGCCATAGGCGTGGCCGCCCACCGAGCCGTAGACCGGGCAGTGGTTCATGCAGGCGCCGCAGCGGATGCAGCGCAGCATCTCGCGAAAGCGCCCGCCGAGCATCCTGGAGCGGCCGTTGTCGACGAGCACCACGTGGTATTCCTCCGGGCCGTCCAGGTCGTCGGCGCGGCGCGGGCCGGTGGACAGCGTGGTGTAGCTCTCGGTCTCCTGGCCGGTGGCGCTGCGGGCGAGCAGCCGCAGGAAGAGCGTCGCGTCGTCCAGGGTCGGCACCACCCGCTCTATGCCCGAGGTCACGATGTGCACCCGCGCCAGCGTCTGGGTGAGGTCGCCGTTGCCCTCGTTGGTGACGATGATGGACGAGCCGGTCTCGGCCACCAGGAAGTTGCCGCCGGTGATGCCCACGTCGGCCTTGAAGTACTTGTCGCGCAGCACCCGCCGCGCCTCGTCCACCAGTTCCGGCACCTCGGTCTTGCGCGGGCCGCCGTGGGCCGCCTCGAAGAGGTCGGAGACCTGCTCCTTGGTCTTGTGCACCGCCGGGGCGATGATGTGGGAGGGCGGCTCGTGGGCGAGCTGGATGATGTACTCGCCCAGGTCGGTCTCCACGACCTCCATGCCGTTCTCGAGCAGCGCCTCGTTGAGGTCGATCTCCTCGGACACCATGGACTTGCCCTTGGTGACCACCTTGGCGTCCACCCGCTTGCAGATGTCGAGGATGATGCGCCGCGCCTCCTCGCCGTCCCGCGCCCAATGGACGTGACCGCCGGCCGCGGTCACCGCCTGCTCGTAGCGCTCCAGGTAGTGGTCGAGGTTGTCCAGGATGTGGTTCTTGACGTTCTTCGCCTCCTCGCGCAGCTGCTCGAACTCGGGCAGCTCCGCCACCTGCAGGGCGCGCTTGCCCACGAAGCCGTAGTGGGCGCGGCCCATGGCCTGCTGCAGGGTCGCGTCGTGGATGGCGAAGACCGAGCGCTCCTTGAACTCCTTCGAACGCATCTCCATCACTCGCCCTCCCGCTGGCCGTCGGCCAGCCCCGGCCCGTCGGCGAGCCCGGCGAGCACTTCGGCGGTGTGATAGACCTTGACCGGCGCGTGGATGCGCTTCAGGCGTCCGGCGATGTTCATGAGGCAGCCCAGGTCTCCGCCGAGCAGGGTGTCGGCGCCCGAGGCGAGGATGTTCTTCACCTTGTCGTCGACCATCTTCCCGGAGATCTCCGGGTACTTCACGCAGAAGGTACCGCCGAAGCCGCAGCACACCTCGCTGTCCTTCATCTCCTTGAGCGCGAGCCCGTCGACTGCGCCCAACAGCGTCCGCGGCTGGCCCTTGATGCCCAGCCCGCGCAGCCCGGAACAGGAGTCGTGGTAGGTGACGGTGCCCGTGTAGCGCGCCCCGGTGTCGGTGACGCTCAGCACGTCGGTGAGGAAGGAGAGCAGCTCCCAGCTCTTCTCCGAAAGGGCGCGGGCGCGGCTGGCCCAGTGCGGGTCGTCCTCGAAGAGCGTCGGATAGTCGTGGCGGATGGTCGCCATGCACGAGCCCGAGGGCCCCACGACGTAGTCGTAGCGGTAGAAGGCCTCGATCACCTGGCGCGCCAGCGCGCGCGCGGAATCGTAGTCGCCGCTGTTGTAGCCGGGCTGGCCGCAGCAGGTCTGGCTTGCCGGCACCTCGACGGTGCAGCCGGCGTCCTCCAGCAGCTTCACCGCGGAAAAGCCGATGTTCGGCCGGAAGGCGTTCATCAGGCAGGTGGCGAACAGTCCGACGCGCGGCCCGCGAGTGGGCGATTCGGTCATGCGCAGTCTCCGGTAATGGTGGGAGGGATTCCGGTATCGCGCCGGTGATTGTAGTGGTTCGGAATGGACGCGGGCGTTCCGCGTGAGCGCGACGCGGCAGGGAAACGGGCCAGATGGTAGGCAAACGGCGGGGCTGCGCCAAGCCGAGGTTCTCGAGTGCGCGCCGAGAGGAAACGGGGGCGTCCCGGAGCGCGCCAGTTGTGTGCGTCAAGTTGTGCAAAAGGGTTGATCAGGTATTCGGTTGATTC
>DYFV01000066.1 GCA_020725025.1 Azoarcus sp. | reverse complement strand
GTCGAGCACGAAGTTGGCGCCGATGAAGCCCGCGCCGCCTGTCACCAGAATCATGGATTTCTCCCTGCAGATGTCCTGCACGCCCGGCCGCACGGCGTAAAATGCCCAGCGGGCGCCCAAAAGCCGAGATTGTAGCGCGCCCGGATGCCCCGTACGAACCGATCCGCCGGGCCGCCGCTCTGCATGCCGATTCCCCGCCTGCTCCGACTCCTGCTGCTCTTCGTCCTCGCCGGCTGGTTCTCGCTCGCCGCCGCGGCTCGCCTGCCGGCGCCGGTTCGCCAGGCGCTGGAGCGCGCGAACATCCCGGCCGCCGACGTGGCGATCTGGGTGCAGCGGGTGGATGGACGTCGCCCCGTCCTCGCCCTGAATGCCGACCGGCCGATGAACCCGGCCTCGGTGATGAAGCTCGTCACCACCTTCGCCGCCTTCGAGCGGCTCGGTCCCGCCTACACCTGGAGCACCCGGGTGTCGACCACCGGCCGGCTGGCCGACGGCGTGCTCGACGGCGACCTCCACCTCACCGGCGGCGGCGACCCGATGCTCACCTTCGAGCGGACCTGGAAGCTCCTGCGCCAGGTACGCGCCTTCGGCATCCGCGAGATCCGCGGCGACATCGTGCTCGACGGCTCCATCCTGCGCCTGCCCGAGCACGACCCGGCGGCCTTCGACGGCAAGGGGCTGCGGCCCTACAACAGCGGTGCCTGGGGCCTGCTGCTGCACTTCAACACCCTGCAGCTCACCCTGCTGCCGGCCCTCGAACCGGGCGCTCCGGTGGCGGTGGCCGCCGACCCTCCGCTCACCGGGCTCGCCATCGACAACCGCCTGGTGAGCGCGAACGGCCCCTGCGACGTGTGGTACCGCGACTTGGGCGCCAGCCTGGAGGCCGCGCCGGCCGGCCCCCGTCTGGTGCTCGCGGGCAGCCTGCCGACGAGCTGCGGACGCCGCGACTGGGCCGCCGCGCCGCTCGCACCGCCCCAATTCGCCACCGCGATGGTGGCCGCCCTGTGGGCCGAGGTGGGCGGCCGCGTGCGGGGTTCCGTACGCCAGGGCCTGACACCGCCCGAGGCGCAGACGCTCCTCCTCGAGACCTCCCCGCCGCTCTCGGACGTCGTGCGCGAGATGAACAAGTGGTCCAGCAACGTCATCGCCCGCCAGTTGCTGGCGAGCCTCGGTGCCACCGAGACCGTGGCGCTCGACATGGTGGCCGGCGGGGCGCAGGTGGCGCGCGACACGCTCGAAGCGGCCGGCATCGACACGCGCGGGCTGGTGATCGAGAACGGCTCCGGGCTCTCGCGCATCGAGCGCGTCCGGGCCGCGAGCCTGGGGGAGCTGCTGCTCGCCGCATGGAAGCGCCCGTACATGCCGGAATTCGTCGCCGCCCTCCCCATCGTCGGCCTCGACGGCACCGCCCGCAAGCGGCTCGTGGCAAGCCCGGTGCGGGGCCAGGCGCACATCAAGACCGGCACCATCGACGGCGTGCGGGCCCTGGCCGGCTACGTGCTCGACCGCAAGGGCCGCCGCCACGCGGTGGTCATGCTGGTGAACCATCCCGCGGCGTCCGACAGCCAGCCGGCCCAGGACGCGCTGCTCGAATGGGTCTGGGCCGGGAAGTGAGGCCGGGCGCCTAGAGCGGTGGCGGCGGAGACGGCATCGGGTGCCGCTGCGCCAGGTTCCACCAGCCTCGCACCACGCGATAGACGATCCACAGCCCGGCACCGGCCAGCACCGCAAGCGCCAGCGGGATGCCGATGATGGTCACCATCATCAGCAGCGCCACCGCCACCCACAGCACCGCGAACCAGAAGGTGCGGATTTGCCAGCGGAAGTGCCCTTCCAGCCAGGTCCCTCGCACCGCGGAGCGCTTGAGGTAGTTGAGGATCACCGCCACGATCGAGGGCAGACTGGCGATGAAGCTGCCGATCACCGTCGCCGAGCCCACCACCCCGGTGACCACGGCGAAGGCGTGCAGCCCGTAGATGACGTGGGTGAGCAGCACCAGGTTGCCGAGCGAATCACGGGCCGGGCTGGGCACGTGGCGGGATTCGTCGTGGTTCATGCAGGCACTCCTTCTTCACAAGCCGAGATCGGGCCACAGGGTATCGACGCGCTGTTTCACCGCCTCGTCCATCACGATTGGTCGCCCCCACTCGCGATTCGTTTCACCGGGCCATTTGTTGGTGGCGTCGATGCCCATCTTGGAGCCGAGGCCGGCCACCGGGCTGGCGAAGTCGAGGTAGTCGATCGGGGTGTTGTCCACCATCGTCGTGTCGCGGGTAGCGTCCACCCGGGTCGTCATCGCCCAGATCACCTCCTTCCAATCGCGGATGTTCACGTCGTCGTCCACCACGATGATGAACTTGGTGTACATGAACTGTCGCAGGAAGCTCCAGATGCCGAACATCACCCGTTTCGCGTGCCCCGGATACTGCTTGGCGATGCTCACCACCGCCAGCCGGTAGGAGCAGCCCTCCGGCGGCAGGTAGAAGTCGACGATTTCCGGAAACTGCTTCTGCAGCAGGGGCACGAAGACCTCGTTCAGGGCCACCCCCAGCATGGCCGGCTCGTCGGGCGGCTTGCCGGTATAGGTAGAGTGGTAGATGGGGTTGCGGCGCATGGTGATGCGCTCGATGGTGAACACCGGGAAGTCGGAGACCTCGTTGTAGTAGCCCGTGTGGTCGCCGTAGGGTCCCTCGGGGGCCGTGTCGCCGGGATGGATCACGCCTTCGAGCACGATCTCGCTGGAGGCCGGTACCTGCAGGTCCGAGCCGATGCACTTCACGAGCTCGGTCTTGGCCCCGCGCAGCAGGCCCGCGAACTGGTACTCGGAGAGGGTGTCCGGCACCGGCGTGACGGCGCCCAGGATGGTCGCCGGGTCGCAGCCCAGCACCACCGCCACCGGGAAGGGCTCGCCCGGGTGCGCCCGCTGGTGGTCGCGGAAATCCAGCGCCCCGCCCCGGTGGGCCAGCCAGCGCATGATGACGCGGTTGGGCCCCAGCACCTGCTGGCGGTAGATGCCCAGGTTCTGGCGCTTCTTGTGCGGTCCGCGGGTGACCACCAGGCCCCAGGTGATGAGCGGCGCCGCGTCGCCCGGCCAGCAGTGCTGGATGGGAAGCTTCGCCAGATCGACCTCCGCGCCTTCCCACACCACCTCCTGGCAGGGCGCGCCGCGCACCTCCTTCGGCGCCATGTTGAGCACCTGCTTGAGCACCGGCCACTTCTCCCACGCGTCCTTGAGGCCGCGCGGCGGCTCGGGCTCCTTGAGGAAGGAGAGGAGCTTCCCGACCTCGCGCAGCGGGGTCTGCCAGTCGCCGCCCTCCCCCAGGTCTTCGCCCATCCCCAACGCGACCCGCTGGGGTGTGCCGAAGAGGTTGGCGAGCACCGGGATCGCCTGGGGCACGCCGCGCGTGACCGGCTTCTCGAAGAGCAGCGCCGGCCCGCCGGCGCGCAGCACCCGGTCGGCGATCTCGGTCATCTCGAGGTGGGTGTCCACCGGCACGGCGATGCGTTTCAGCTCGCCGCGGGCTTCGAGTTGCGCGATGAAGTCGCGCAGGTCGTGGTAGCGCATGGAAGGCGTCCGGGCGAAGGTCAGCGGTGGGCGTTGATGGCGTCGCGGGTTTCGAGGGCCGTACGGCGGGCGGCGTCGGCGTAATCCTCGCCCTTGCCGGCGTAGAGGATCGCGCGCGAGGAGTTGATCATCAGCCCGGTGCCCGCCGCCGTGCGGCCGGCCGCAACCGTGGCGGCGATGTCCCCGCCCTGGGCGCCGATGCCGGGCACCAGCAGCGGCATGTCGCCGGTGAGCGCACGCACCCGGGCGATCTCGTCGGGAAAGGTCGCTCCCACCACCAGGCCGCAGTTGCCGCTGGCGTTCCACTCCTCGGCCACCAGGCGCGCGACCCGCTCGTAGAGCTTCTCGCCGCCGCCGACGTCGAGGAACTGCAGGTCCGAGCCGCCCGGGTTCGAGGTGCGGCAGAGCAGGATCACGCCCTTGTCGGGGTATGCCAGGTAGGGCTCGACCGAGTCGCGCCCCATGTACGGATTCACCGTGATCGCGTCCGCCCGGAAGCGCTCGAAGGCCTCCACCGCGTACTGCTCGGCGGTGGAGCCGATGTCGCCGCGCTTGGCGTCGAGGATCACCGGGGTGCCGGGGTGCTTCTCGTGTATGTGGGCGATGAGCGCCTCGAGCTGGTCCTCGGCCCGCTGCGCGGCAAAATAGGCGATCTGGGGCTTGAAGCAGCACACCAGGTCGGCGGTGGCATCCACGATGCCGCGGCAGAACTCGAGGATGGCGTCCGGGCGGCCCGCGAGGTGGACGGGAAAACGGGACGGGTCCGGGTCGAGGCCCACGCAGAGCAGGCTGTTGCGGCGCTGCCAGGCGGCGCCGAGGGCGGTCATGAAGTGCATGGAGGCGTCCTGGATTGAGCGGACCGAATGATAAGCCGCCGCGCCGCCCGCCCCCAAGCAAAAGGGCCGCACGAGGCGGCCCCTGCGGCTTCCGGCGCTCGCCGTTCACATGTCGATCTTGAGGATCTTCATGGCTTTGGCCAGCGTGTCCACCGACTCCTTGTGCTTGCCGGCCTTGTGCAGCTCTTCTCCCTCGGCCCGGTACTGCTTCACTTCGGCCATCTGCTCGGCGCTGAGCTGCGGATTCTGCGCCAGGGCGGCATCGATCTTCTTCATGTCGGCGGGGCAGTGCGCCGCCTGGGCGGCGCCGGCGAGGGCCATGGCGAACAGGCCTGCGATCAAGCGCTTCTTCATTGTCGTCTCCTCGGGGTATGCGCGGGCTTTGCCGCACCGAACTTCGACCGCCCGCGCCGCGGTCGATTCAATCTAGTTCATGCTCCCGGGAAGATCATGTAATCGAGTGCAAGCCCCGCGAAGATGGTCGCGCCGACCCAGTTGTTGTGCAGGAAGGCCTTGAAGCAGCGCACCCGGTCCCGCTCGCGGATGAGCGTGTAGTGGTAGAGCGCGATGCCGGCCGCAGCGGCGAGCCCCGCTAGGAACACCGGGCCCCGCCCCACTGCGAGCCCGACCGCGGCCAGCAGCGCGAAGGTCGCTGCATAGCACGCCATCACCGCGGCGACGTCGAAGCGGCCGAAGGTGATGGCCGAGGTGCGGATGCCGATCTTGAGGTCGTCGGGGCGGTCGACCATCGCGTACTCGGTGTCGTAGGCGATCGCCCAGAAGATGTTGGCGACGAGCATCAGCCACGCAACCGGCGGCACGGTTCCCTGCACGGCGGCGAAACCCATGGGGATGCCGAAGCCGAAGGCGATGCCGAGGTAGCCCTGCGGGATGGCGAAGAAGCGCTTGGTGAAGGGGTAGCTCCCGGCGAGGAAGAGCGCCGGCACCGACAGCCAGATGACGAGCGGATGAAGCGGCAGGATCAGCACGAAGGCCACCAGCGACAACCCCGCCGCCAGCAGCAGCGCCTCGCGCTCGGAGACCGCGCCGGTGGCGAGCGGCCGCCCGCGGGTGCGCTCCACGTGGATGTCGTAATGGCGGTCGGCATAGTCGTTGATGACGCAGCCGGCCGAGCGCATGAGCACGGTGCCGATCACGAAGATCGCCAGGACGTGGAGCGGCGGGAAGCCGTCGGCGGCGATCCACAGCGCCCACAGGGTGGGCCACAGCAGCAGCAGGATTCCGATGGGCTTGTCGAGGCGCATCAGCCGCAGGTAGAGCGGCAGGCGCGCGGAAAAACCGGCTTCGTTCATGCGGGCAACTCGCGGATGGTCGGCAGGAACACCTCGCTCACCAGCAGCGCCCGGCCGCGCAGGCGGAAAAGCGAACGGCGCGCCCACAGTTCGGCGGGCAGGCGCGCCGGGGCGAGGAGTTCGCGCACCCGCTCGTAGCGCGCGTCGCGCCGGTCGAGCCGCGCGCAGGCGAGCCGGCCGCGGGCGATGCGCGGATCGGCGAAGAGCGCCTCGCCCAACGGACGCGCGCCGATGCCCTGGAAGAGCCGCCAGGCGCCGCGCAGGCCCCGCCGCGGCAGCACCGTGCGCGCATAGACCACCGGCACGCCGTCGGCCGAGAGCAGCACCTCGCGCAACCAGGCGAGCTCGCCGCGGCGCAGGCCCAGCAGCGAGGCCTCGTCCGGGTGCGGCAGCGCGAGGCGCTGGCCGAGCACGGTCACGGAAAGCTCGCGGCAGCGCGCCCGCAGCCGTGCGGTGAGCGAGCCGGGATCGGTGAGCCAGGGGCGCAGGCGGGGGGCGACGGTGGCACGCGGCGGACGGGCGAGCCAGGTTTCGCGGCGGGGTCGGATTCGCATGGGAACGTGGTGTGAAAACGCAGCGCATCATACCGGCAAGGCGCGTCGGCGCCCACCGGTACCCCGCTCAGGCGCGCAACAGGCCTTCGCGCCCGCCCAGCCAGCGCTGCATCAGGCGCCGGGCAGTGTCGGGCGACTCCTGGAGCAGACGCTCGGCGAGCGCCCGGGCGGGCTCCAGGAGCTCGGCGTCGCCCTCGAGGTCGGCATAGCGCAGCAACGGCAGGCCGCTCTGGCGCGCCCCCACGAACTCTCCGGGCCCGCGGATTCTCAAGTCCTCCCGGGCGATGGCGAAGCCGTCCGCGTTCTCGTAGATCACCTTGAGCCGGGCGCGGCCGTTCTCGGAAAGCGGGTGCGCGAAGAGCAGGATGCAGGCGGACTCGGCGCTGCCCCGCCCGACCCGTCCGCGCAGCTGGTGGAGCTGGGCGAGCCCGAAGCGCTCGGCGTGCTCGATCACCATGAGGCTGGCGTTGGGCACATCCACCCCCACCTCGATCACGGTGGTGGCGACCAGGAGCTGGATCTCGCCCGCAGCGAAGGCCGCCATGACGGCGGACTTCTCCTCCGGCTTGAGGCGGCCGTGCACCAGCCCGACGCGCAGCTCTGGCAGCGCCGCGGCGAGATTCTCGTAGGTCTCCACAGCGGTCTTGAGCTGCAGCGCCTCGGACTCCTCGATCAGCGGGCACACCCAGTAGGCCTGGCGCCCGGCGAGGCAGGCCTCGCGCACCCGCGCCACCACCTCGCCGCGGCGCCCCTCGGCCACCAGCTTGGTGAGGATGGGCGTGCGCCCGGGGGGCAGCTCGTCGAGCACGGTGACGTCGAGATCGGCGTAGAAGCTCATCGCCAGGGTGCGCGGAATGGGCGTGGCCGACATCATCAGCATGTGCGGGTTGGTGCCGTCCGCCCCCTTCTCGCGTAGCGCCAGGCGCTGGCGCACGCCGAAGCGATGCTGCTCGTCGACGATGACCAGGCCCAGCCGTGGCAAGGCCACCGGATCCTCGATGAGGGCATGGGTGCCCACTGCGATGAGCGCCTCGCCGCTCGCCAGCCTGGCGAGCTCGGCCTCGCGCTCGCGCTTCTTGCGACTCCCGGAGAGCCAGGCGATGCCCACCCCGAGCGGCTCGAGCCAGGCGGCGAGCTTTTTCCAGTGCTGCTCGGCGAGGATCTCGGTGGGCGCCATGAGCACCGCCTGGTGGCCACTCTCGGCCGCCTGCAGCATGGCGAGCGCCGCCACGATGGTCTTGCCGCTGCCCACGTCGCCCTGCAGCAGCCGCTGCATCGGGTGCGGCGCGGCCAGATCGCGCGCGATCTCGTCCACCGCGCGCGCCTGTGCCCCCGTGAGCCGGAAGGGCAAGTGCGCATGCAGCGCACCGGTGAGGCGTCCGTCGCCTGCGAGCACCGGCGCCCGGCGTGCGCGGCGCGCATTGTAGGCGCGGCGCAGGGCGAGCTGCTGGACGAGGAGCTCCTCGAACTTGATCCGCCGCCAGGCCGGATGAGCGTGGGTCTCCAGCGCGTGCGCATCCGAGTCCGGAGCCGGGTGATGCAGCGCATGCAGCGCCTCGCCGAAGCTCGGCAGCTCCAGCCGGTCGCGCAGGGCTGGCGGAAGCGGCTCCTCCTCCTGCGGCATTGCCGCGAGCGCACGCGCGACGAGCTTGCGCAGCAACGATTGGGCGAGCCCGGCGGTGGTCGGATAGACCGGGGTGAGCGAGTCGGGTAGCGGTTCGCCCTCGTCCACCGCGCGGATGCGCGGATGGATGGTCTCCGCGCCGAAGAAGCCTTCGCGCACCTCTCCGAAGACGCGTACCCGCCGCCCCGGAGCGAGCAGCTTCTGCAGCGAGGGATAGAAATGGAGCCAGCGCGCGATGAGCAGCCCCGACTCGTCGCGGATCCGCGCCACCAGCTGGCGGCGCGGACGCAACACGACCTCGGCGCTCACGACCTCGCCCTCGACCTGCACGGCCGCGCCGGCGCGGGCGGCGGCAATGGGGACGAGCCGCGTCTCGTCCTCGTAGCGCAGAGGCAGGTGCAGGAGCAGGTCCTGCGGCCGGCGGATGTCCAGCTTCGCCAGCCGCTCGGCGACCTGCGGGCCCACGCCGGGCCAGCCCGTGGCTGGCGGCGGCGCGGCGGCGTCGTTCATCGCCGTTTCCGGCATCCGGCTCCCGTTATCGCCTCAGCCGAGGACCAGTACCGCGTCGGCCTCGACCAGCGCCCCCTTGGGGAGCTCCTTCACGCCCACTGCGGCGCGCGCCGGATAAGGCTCGGCGAAGTAGCGCGACATGATCTCGTTCACCTTGGCGAAGTTGGCGAGATCGGTGAGGTAGATGTTGAGCTTGACCGCATCGGCGAGCGAGCCGCCGGCGGCCTCGGCGACCGCCTTGAGGTTGTCGAAGACACGCACGGTCTGCGCCTCGAAGCCCTCGACGAGCTGCATGGAGGCCGGGTCCAGTCCGATCTGGCCGGACAGGTAGACGGTGTCGCCCGCCTGGACGGCCTGGGAATAGGTACCGATGGCGGCGGGTGCGTTGGGGGTGGAGATGATGCGACGGGTCATGTTCTTCGTTCCCTTGATCCAGTAGTGACGCGGGTTTCACAATAGAAGCCCGATTGTAACCGCAGCCCCGGGGAGCCCCGCGTCATGACCACCCCGCAGATCGCCAGCCTGGAAAAACTCCTCGGCGGCCCGCGCGACGGCGCGGTGCTGCGCTTCTCGCTCGGCAACGCCTGGATGGCCCACGACCCCGCGCGCGCGGCGGGCTACTACCGCGACGCGGTCTCGCGCGACCCCACCTACTCGGCGGCCTGGAAGGGCCTGGGCCGGGCGCTGCAGGCCGCCGGCGCGCCGCAGGAAGCCGTCACCGCCTGGCGCGAAGGGATCGCCGTCGCCGAGAAAAAGGGCGACATCCAGGCGGCAAAGGAGATGAAGGTCTTCCTTCGCCGCCTCGAGAAATCGCTCTCGGCGCCCGACGAGCCGCCGTCATAGGCGTCGATGCCGGGGTCAACCCTGCGCGCGCAGCGTGATGTCGCAGCCCAGCTTGTTGATCACCTTCTGCAAACCACGGCGTGCCGCCACGTTGATCACCACAGGGGCCATGAAGTTCGCACGAAGGCCCGCAGTGGCGGGCGATCCGTCCCCGCCTTCGTCCTTGCGTACGATCACCGCCACCAGCGCGTCCTCCGGGCGCGTGAGCTGCAGCAGCTTGACCTCCTCGTCGTCGAGGCTGAATTCGTAGTGCACACCGAGGTTTTCCGGTCCGGTGATGGAGAACACCACCGGAGGATCGTCCAGGCTCTGCAACTGCAGGACGGCCGCGACCGAGCCCTCCTCGTAGGCCAGGGTGAAGCGCTTGCAGCTTTCGAAGCCGGGCAGGCCGTGCGGAAACTCGATGACCTTGTCCTCCGACACTTCGATGCTGCCGAACACCGGGCTTTCGATCTTCATCACTTCTTCTCCTTCGGTCGGTATGTTCATTACGCCGCAGCACACCGCTGCGCTGCGGCGCAGTCGCGCTTCACCGTCAAGGCTTGCGCGGTGGCAGGATCACGCCGTCGAGCTTGCGCTCGCCCTTCAGCCTGACCCGGGCGGCGTCGGCCGCCTTGCGATCGGCGAAGGGCCCGACGACGACCCGGCTCTGCATGTAGGCCGAGTACCCCTCGGCCGCCAATTCCTTGCGCAGGCGCTCCGCGTTCTCCGGATCGCCGAAGACGCCGAGCTGCACCATGTAGCCCCGTCCCGGCTGCGGCATGGGCGCGGGCGCCGCCTCTGCCGGCGGCGCGGCGGTCTCGGCGGCGGGCGAAGCGGGCTCGACGGCCGCCGGGGTGGCGGGTGACCCGGGTCCGGGGGCGGGCGCCGCAGCCATCCCTTCGGTCGCGGCCGCAGTCTCGGCCGGCGCAGGCGAGCCCTCCTCGGGCTCGCCTTCCCCTGCCGCGCTCGCTGTCGGCGGATCGGCGGCCGCGATCGGCGCAGCCGGCTCGGCGGCGGCCGCGACCGGACCGGGCGCTTCCGGCGGCGGAGGCTCCGCACCGACCGGCGCCTCCTCGTTCATCGGCAGCCAGACCGCCAGGACGGCGACGAGCGACGCGGCGATCCCCGCCCGCAGGAGATGGGCCCGGCGCGCGCGCGCCGGATCGGGGGCCAGGGCCTTGCCGGTGGCGCTCATGTCCCCGCTCCCGAGCCGCCACGCCGGGCGAGGGCGCACACCAGCTCCGCCTCCGCGACGGTGATGCCGCAACGCTCGGCGATCGCCTCCACGTCCAGCCCGCGCCGGGCGAAGACGAGCGCCTCGTCGTACTCGGGGGAAACTCCGTGACTCGCCGCGACCGCCTCCTGCTGGACCTTCTGTTCCTGCAGGGAGTTGGCGAGCTCATCGATCTGCCGGCGCTGCTCGGCGAGCACCTGCCGCTGCTCGCCGAGCTCGCCGCGCAACTGTTCGAGCTCGCGGCTCAGGCGGGCCACCTCGAGCTCGTTCTGGAAACCCTCGCCGGCGGCCGCCGGCGTGGGCGCGGCCCGCCCGGCGCGCGCCGCGCGCCACAGCTCGAAGGCGATGTACGCGACGAGCAGTCCGATGGCCAACCATACGAGTTCGCGCGTGCCCATCGCCCGGCTACTCCGCGGCCCTGGCCAGCGCCTGGTCGAGATCCCACACGATGTCGTCTAGGGTCTCGATGCCGATGGAGAGCCGCACCATGTCGGGCGGCACTCCCGCGGCGCGCTGCTCTGCCTCGGAGAGCTGGCGGTGGGTGGTGGATGCCGGGTGGATCACCAGGGTGCGCGCGTCGCCCACGTTGGCGAGATGGCTCACCATCTGCAGCGCCTCGATGAAGCGCTCGCCCGCGGGCTGGCCGCCGCGGATGCCGAAGGAGAGGATGCCGCCCGCGCCGCGGGGCAGATACCTCTTCGCCAGCGCGTGGTCCGGGCTGGCGGCGAGGCCCGGGTAGTTCACCCACGCCACGCCCGGATGGCCGGCGAGGAACTCCGCCACCGCCTGGGCATTGGCCACGTGCCGGTCCATGCGCACCGGCAGCGTCTCGATCCCCTGCAGCAGCATGAAGGCGTTGAAGGGCGAGAGCGCCTGGCCGAAGGTACGCAGGGTCTCCATGCGCGCCTTCATCGAGAAGCCGAAGTCGCCGAAGGTCTCGTAGAAGCGCACTCCGTGGTAGCCGGCGGAGGGCTCCACCATCTGCGGGAAGCGGCCGTTGTCCCAGGGGAACTTGCCGGATTCCACCATTACTCCGCCCATGGTGGTGCCGTGGCCGCCGAGGTACTTGGTGGCCGAGTGCACCACGATGTCGGCGCCGTGCTCGATCGGCCGGCACAGGTAGGGCGAGGCGAGGGTGTTGTCGATGACCAGCGGCACCCCCGCCTTGCGGGTGATCGCCGCCACCGCCTCCACGTCGAGCACGTTGAGCCCGGGGTTGCCGATGATCTCGCCGTACACCGCCTTGGTCCGATCGTTGATGGCGGCGCGGAAATTTTCCGGGTCGGACGGATCGACGAAGCGCGTGACGATCCCCAGCCGCCGCAGGCTCACGTCGAGCTGCGAGTAGCTGCCGCCGTAGAGCGTGCGCGCCGCGACGATCTCGTCGCCCGTCTGGCACAGGGTGAGCAGCGCGGTCATCTGCGCGGCCAGCCCGGACGAGGCGGCCAGCGCCGCGCGGCCGCCCTCCAGGGCCGCCATGCGCTCCTCGAACACGGCCACCGTGGGGTTGGCGATGCGCGAGTAGACGTTGCCGAAGGTCTGCAGGTTGAAGAGGGAGGCGGCGTGCTCGGGCGAGTCGAACACGAAGGAGGTGGTCTGGTAGATGGGCACGGCGCGCGCCCCGGTGGCCGGATCCGGCTGCTGGCCGGCGTGGAGGCAGAGCGATTCGATGCCGAAACGGTGATCGGGCATGGGGCGGGAAAACGCAGCCGTGAAGGCCGCCGCGGTTAGGTTGTCGGGGATAATACGTGCGCCCTTCACTCCCGACAATGCAGATGGCCTTGGATACCGCACTGATCCTGTTCTGGGTCAAGAAACTGGTCGCCGTCGTGGTGCTTCCGCCCCTCGGGCCCCTGCTCCTGATCGGCCTCGGGCTGCTCGTCGCCGTCCGCCGGCGCCGTGCCGGTCTCGCCCTGGCCTGGACCGGGCTCGTCCTGGCGCTGTTGCTCGCGACACCGGCGAGCGTCGGGTGGCTGCTGCGCGGTCTCGAGACCGCGGCCCCGGTGAGCGCGGAGGCCGCCCGCAGCGCGCACGCCATCGTGATCCTGGGCGGCGGCAAGCGACGCAACGCGCCGGAGTACGGCGGCGAGACGGTGAACCGCCTGTCCCTCGAGCGCCTGCGCTACGGTGCCCATCTCGCCCGCGAGACCGGACTGCCGCTGCTGGTGACCGGCGGCGCGCCGACGGGCGATACGCCGGAGGCGGAGCTCATGCAGGCGGTGCTCGAGATCGACTTCGGCATCCCGGTGCGCTGGGTCGAGACCGCATCGCTCGACACCCGCCAGAACGCGCGCCGTTCCGCCGAGCTCCTGCACCCCGCGGGCGTGCAGCGCATCCTGCTGGTCACCCACGCCGCACACATGCCACGCGCCCAGGCCGAGTTCGAGGCGCAGGGGCTGGAGGTGATACCGGCGCCCACCGCCTGGCTGGGCGGAGCGGGCGGGAGCGAACAGGTGCTCGCGGCGCTGCCGGGCCCCACCTCGGCCTACGCCGGCTGGTACGCCGCACACGAATGGCTCGGAAATCTGGCTTATCGGCTCTCCCGCTGACCGGTGGCGCTCGGGATTTCGGGTCACAACATGATGCCGCGGCGGTGCACCCGCAGCCGCTTCCAGCCGAGGACGAGGCCGGAGAAGACGAGCACCGAGCCGGCCTCGACGCACCATCGCAGGAGGGCCTTCAGCGCAAGGGCGCCTTCGCCGGCCACGAGCGCCATTCCCACCATGGCCGCAGCGGGGATCAAGGCCAGGGCGATCATCACGCCGCTGGTGAGGACGGAGCGCCCGGTGGCGATGAGAACCGCGCCGGCCGTGCTCGCCGCGGCGGTCACGAGCAGGGACGATGGCGACACTTCGCTCCAGTGATCGCTGAGCACGCCTGCCGGCAGGTAAGCCCCCGTCCCGCCGAACAGCGGGGTTCCCGCCGCCTGCAGCACGGCCGCGGTGATCGCGGCGGCGACCAGCAGCGCCAGGTAACCCGCGCCGGTGTCGTACAGTCCATGTCGCCAGCCACGGCCGTTCGCCACCACGCCCAGGGAGATGCGCGAGATGGGTTCGAACCCCGGGGCGATCACCATGGCGCCGATCACGACGTGCAGGGCATCGGTGGCGATGCCTACTGTCGCCAGGACGCCCGAAAGCGCCATGACGAGCAGCGCGTTGCCCGTCATGTTGCTTTCCTTGCCCATCACCAGCTCCATTTCTTCCCAGGTCGCCTCGCTCGCGTCGCGCGCGATCGCCTCGCCTTTCGGCGAACTCACCACGCTGATCGGCTCGCTGGTGGTGATGGAACTGGCCGAGTTGCAGCCGATCGCCTGCTCGCGGAGCAGGCGAACCAGCCCATGCAGCGAGCGGTTCGTCACTTCGAGGGTGAGCACGTCACCCGGCGGTTCGATGGAAACGGCGCGTTGAACTCGCAGACCGAGCAGGCCCGGCAGCTGTCGCAGCGTCGGTATCAGGCGGTCGGTCTGGCTCGGTGCAACGGTGATCTGGACGACTTTCGGCATGCTCGGCTCCCGGGGGCAGGGCGAGTGTGTCCCGCCCGCGGTCGTCGAGCAATCCGCGCGCCGCGGGATCCCGCGGCGCGGCGGTCTCCCCCTCAACCGCCGCGAAATACCGGCCGGCGCTTGTCCAGGAAGGCGCTCACGCCCTCCCCGAAGTCCGCCGTGGCGGCACACCGGGCGAAGGCCTCGGCCTCGCTCTGCAGCTGGGATTCGAGCTGATTGCCGTGGGAGGCGGCGAGCAGGGCCTTGATCTCCGCGTAGGTGTGGCGCGGCCCGGCCTTCAGGCGGGCGGCCAGGCGCGCGGTCTCCGCGTCCAGCTCCGCCGCCGGTACGACCTTGGTCACCATCCCGAGGCGAAGCGCCTCGGCGGCGTCGAAACGCTCGGCCAGCAGCATGAGCTCGGCGGCCTTGCGCCGGCCGACGATACGCGGCAGGAAGTAGGAGGCGCCGCCGTCGCCCGACAGGCCCACCCCCGCATAGGCCGTGGTGAACACCGCGTCGTCCGCGCTCACCGCCAGGTCGCAGCCCAGCATCAGCGACAGGCCGAAGCCGGCGCACGCGCCGCGCACCTTGGCGATCACCGGGCAGCGCAGGTTCTGCAGCAGCTCCACCGTGGGGTTGATGTGCTGCTCGATCATGGCCCGGAAGGTGGCGAGCCGGGCCTCGTGGGACAGGTGCAGGTGGCGCGCGAAATCCTTGAGATCGCCCCCCGCCATGAAATGGTCGCCGGCGCCGGTGACGACAAGCACCGCGATGTCGGTGCGGCGCACGAGCTCGCGGACGACGCCGCCGAGGTCCTGCATCATCTCGACCGAGAGCGCGTTGAGCGCTTGCGACCGGTTGAGGGTGAGCGTCGCGACGCCGTCGGCGACGTCGAGCAGTACGGTATTGGCCACGGAATTCTCCTTGCGAATCTTCCCGGCCACGAAGCCGGGGGCCTCCCCACGAATCAGAACGGAGCCTCGCGGCCCCTGGTTTCGAGCGCTGGTCCGGCCTGCGTGCGGACCTCGTGTGCGAAGCCTAGCACTCCGGACGCCTCATGCGGAGAAACCGCGCTCGCGGCGGGCGAGCTTGGCCTTGTAGTGCGCCTTGGTCGCAATGTAGACGGTTTTCTCGAGTTCCACGTGCGGCTCGCCGTTGCGGTCGCGGAGCACGACGCGGAAGCTGCGTTCGGTCTCGCCATGCTCGCCGAGCGCCACGCGCACGGCCGCGAGGTCCTCGTCGGTCAGGTGGAAGTCGGCGTACAGGTCGCTGCGCCCCGGGCGGCGGTAGCGGATCTGCCCGGCCTTGTCCCACACCACCACATCGTCCCCCAACTGGAGCGCGAGCAGCATCGCGAACATCGGATCGGCCGCGGCATAGAGCGCCCCGCCGAAGAGCGCCCCTGCGGGGTTCACGGTACGCCAGGAGCGGCGCAGCCTCACGCGGATGGTGCGCAGGTCGCGCGACACGTGGACGACCCGCCCGCCGGTGGCGCGGTAAGACGGATAGAGATTGAAGCCCAGACGCAGCAGGGCGGGCCGCCAGCTCGGCGGGAACCAGTCGAGGATCTTCGGACGCATGGAGATGCAGCCCGGCGCAGCGGCACCGCGGGCCCCGGGGGGGGGAGAAGCCCGCGGAGCCGCTACGCCGGGACGTGCCTCATACCCGCTCGAACACGCCGGCCGCACCCATTCCGGTGCCGATGCACATGCTGATCATGCCCCAGCGCAGCTTCTCCCGCTGCATGGCGCTCATCAGCGTGGCGGAGCGGATCGCACCCGTCGCGCCCAGCGGGTGGCCCAGCGCGATGGCGCCACCCTGCGGGTTGACCTTGGTCGGATCGAGCTCGAGGTTCCTCACCACCGCCAGCGCCTGGGCGGCGAAGGCCTCGTTGAGCTCGATCCAGTCGAGATCCGATTGCACGATGCCGGCGGCCTTCAAGGCGCGCGGAATCGCCTCCACCGGCCCGATGCCCATGATCTCGGGCGGCACGCCGGCCACGGAGTAGGCGGCGAAGCGCGCGATCGGCGTCGCGTTGTAGCGCTTCAAGGCCGCCTCGCTCATCAGCAGCACGGCCCCGGCGCCGTCGGACATCTGCGAGCTGTTGCCCGCGGTGACCGAGCCGCGCGCGGCGAACACGGGCTTGAGCTTCGCGAGTCCTTCGAGGGAGGCGTCCGGGCGCGGGCCCTCGTCGGTGTCGCATACCCGCTCGGTCACGCGCACCGCGCCGCCCTCGCCGGGCAGGTGGGTGCGCACCGTGAACGGCGTGATCTCATCGCGGAACTGCCCGGCGGCGATGGCTGCCGAGGCCCGCTGGTTCGACTGCAGCGCGAAGGCGTCCTGGTCCTCGCGGCTCACCTTCCAGCGCTCGGCCACCTTCTCGGCCGTAAGCCCCATGCCGTAGGCGATGCCCACGTTCTCGTCGTGGGCGAAGACGGCGGGATTCAGGCTCACCTTGTTGCCCATGATCTGCGGCATCACGCTCATGGATTCGGTGCCGGCGGCGATCATCACGTCGGCCTCGCCGAGACGGATGCGCGCGGCGGCATCGGCCACCGCCTGCAGGCCCGAGGAGCAGAAGCGGTTGATGGTGATGCCGGGCACGCTCTCGGGCAGGCCCGCGAGCAGCAGGCCGATGCGCGCCACGTTCATGCCCTGCTCCGCTTCCGGCATGGCGCAGCCGGTGATGACGTCGCCGATCTCGGTCTGGTCGAGGTCGGGCACCGTGCCGACGACGGCGCGCAGCACGTGGGCCAGCATGTCGTCGGGGCGCACGTAGCGGAACATGCCGTTCTTCTTGCCTACCGGCGTGCGCGTGGCGGCGACGATGTAGGCGTCCTGGATCTGTTTGCTCATGGTGTGTGTTCCCGATCAGTTGCGCAGCGGCTTGCCCGTTTCCAGCATGTGCACGATGCGCTGCTGGGTCTTCTCTTCCTTCAGCAGTTCCACGAAGAGCGCGCGCTCGACGTCGAGGAGCCACTCCTCGCTCACCCGCGCGCTGCTCTCCACCTCGCCGCCGCACAGCGCGGTCGCGGCCGCCTTCGCCACGCGGTAGTCGTAGGCGGAAATGAAGCCACCCTCGCGCATGTTCACCAGCATCATTTCGCAGGTGGCGATGCCGTTGCGGCCCGCCACGGTGACGGCGCGCTCGATCAGCGGCGGCCGGTAGCCGGCCTCGGCCATGGCGCGGGCGCGGCGGATCGCGGCGTAGAGGATCTCGTTCGCGTTGAATAGCACGTCGTCCGAGGGCTTGGCGAAGCCCAGCTGCACCGCCTCCACCGCGCTCTTGGCCACGGTCGCCATGGCGACCGTCTGGAAGCTCGTCTGGATGTAGGGGAAGACATCGCCGCCCGCCGCCCGCTGAGCCATCCGATGGGCCTGCAGGGCGAACTCCTTGGAGCCGCCGCCGGCCGGGATGAGGCCGACGCCCACTTCCACCAGGCCGACGTAGGATTCGAGCGCCATCACCCGGTGCGCCGAGTGCATCACGAACTCGCAGCCGCCGCCCAGCGCCATGCCCTGCACCGCGGCCACCACCGGCACCTGGGCGTGCTTGAGGGTCATCGAGGCGCGCTGGAACTGCGCCACCGTCTTCTCCAACATGTCGAACTGGCCGGCCTTGCAGGCCTCGGCCACCTGTTGCAGGTTGGCGCCGACGGCGAAGGGCGCCTCGTGCCACAGCACGAGACCGTCGAGATCGCGTTCGGCGCGCGCCACCGCCTCGATGAGGCCGTCCAGCACCTCGCTGCCGATCGCGTGCATCTTCGACTTGAAGGACAGGATGCCGATGCGCCGATCCTGGTCGGCGCGCCGCCACAGGCGCACGCCGTCGTTCTCCCACAGGGTCTCGCCGCGGTCCGGCGCCGCCTCGCCCAGCACCTGGTCCGGGTAGAGCTGGCGACGGTAGACCGGCAGATCGATCCGCGGCTCGAGCATGTTCTCGGCGGCGGACCAGGAGCCCGTCGGCTCGTGCACGCCGCGCAACTCGAACACCCACGCGGGCAGGCGCGCGTCGCTCATGGCACGGCCGGCCTCGACGTCGGCGGCCACGGCCTGGGCGATCTCGTTCCAGCCCGCGGCCTGCCAGGTTTCGAAGGGACCCTGCGCCCAACCGAAGCCCCACCGCATCGCCAGATCCACGTCGCGCGCGTTGTCGGCAATATCCGCGAGATGCACCGCGCAGTAGTGGAAGACGTCGCGGAAGATGGCCCACAGGAACTGCCCCTGGGGATGCTCGCTTTCGCGCAGCTGCCTGAAGCGCTCGGCCGGGTTGCGGTTCTTCAGGATGGCGGCCACCTCGGGCGCCACCTCGCCGGCGCTCGGCCGGTAAGCCTGCTGCGCCACGTCGAGCACCTGGATGGTCTTGCCTTCCTTGCGATAGATGCCCACCCGGGTCTTCTGGCCGAGCGCGCCCTGGGAGATCAGCGCGGAGAGCCAGGCCGGCTGTTTGAAGTGGGCATGCCACGGATCGTTGGGCAGGGTCGCCTGCATGGTGCCGATGACGTGGGCGAGGGTATCGAGGCCCACCACGTCGGCGGTCCGGTAGGTGGCGCTCTTGGGGCGGCCGATGGCGGGGCCGGTCAGGGCATCCACCTCGTCGAAGCCGAGGCCCAGGCGCGCGGTGTGGTGCATCACCGCGAGGATGGAGAACACGCCCACCCGGTTGGCCACGAAGTTGGGCGTGTCCTTGGCGCGCACGATGCTCTTGCCGAGCCGGGTGGTGAGCCAGGTCTCCAGGGCGTCGAGCATGGCCGGCTCGGTGTCGCCGGTCGCGATCAGTTCCACCAGCGGCATGTAGCGTGGCGGATTGAAGAAATGGATGCCGCAGAAGCGCCCGCGCAGCTCGGCGGGCAGCGCCTCGGCGAGCGCATTGATCGACAGGCCCGAGGTGTTGGAGGCGAACACCGCGTCCGGGCGGATGAACGGGGCGACCTTGGCGAAAAGCTCGCGCTTCCACTCCATCTTCTCGGCGATCGCCTCGATCACGAGATCGCACTCGCGCAGCTTCTCGAGATCGGCGCCGTAGTTGGCGGCCTCGATGAAGGCCAGGCGATCCTTGGCCGCCAGCGGCGCGGGATCGAGTTTCTTCAGGCCGGCCAGGGCCTTGTCCACGATGGCGTTCGGCTTGCCCTCCTTGGCCGGCAGGTCGAAGAGCAGCACAGCCACGTCGGCGTTGGCGCAATGGGCGGCGATCTGCGCCCCCATCACGCCCGCACCGAGCACGGCGACCTTGCGGATGATGAAATTGCTCACGTCGTTCTCCTGATTCAGGAAGAGCTCATCGTCGGCACGGCACAAGCCGCCGCGACGACGCTCCCTGGTCTTGTTCTATTTAAGGAAACGCCGGTTCGGCGCCGGCGCGACGGGCGGAGGCGGATCCGCCTCCGCCCATGCCGCCCTCAGAAGGCCATCGAGTACTGCGCGCCGAGAATCCACACGCTGGAGGTGTATTCGCCGGTCACGCGACCACGGTTTAGCGCCGGGTTGGCACTCAGCTGGTTGTTGTCGATCTTGGTCTTCGGAACGTAGAGATAAGCGGCACCCAGATCGAGGGTGTTCGCCTTGCTCACTTTCCACTGGCCGCCGAACGAGAACCAGGTGCGGTCGTTGTCGGGCAGCGACACCAGGCGGCGCTCGCGATCCTTGACCGGCGTCTGGTCGTAGGCGATGCCGAACTTCAGCTTCCAGGCGTCGTTCAGCCTGTAGTTCGCGCCCAGGGCGATGCGCCAGGTGTCGCGGAAATCGGTGTCGAGCGTCTGGACGGTCGCGCCGGACAAGGCACCGGAGCTGCGCACGATATCCACCTTCTCGATGCTGCTCCATCCGGTCCACGACAGGTCACCGAGCATCTCCCAGCGATCGTCCAGCTTCTGCACCACGCTCAGGATGAAGGTATCGGGCAGTTCGACGTCCGCCTCGGCCTTTCCGGTGGTGAGCGCGGCGTTGGCACCCGCCAGCGTGCCCTCGACCTTGAGGTCGCCGTCGAGCGAGTGGTCGATCTTCGACCGATAGGAAACCCCCACCTTCATCGCGGGCGACAGGGTGAAGAGCGCGCCCACGTTCCAGCCCCACGCGTCCGAATCGGCCTCGAGGGTGGCGAACGTCGTATTCAGGCCTCCGCCGAGGCCAACGATGCGCTCATACTCGGCTTCCAGCCGCTGCCAGTTCAAGCCCGCGCCCACCGACACGGTGTCGTTGACGCGATAGGCGATCGACGGATTGATGTTGTAGGTCTTGATCTCGAACATCAGCGCCTGCGCGCCTCCCACCCACGACTCGCCGTAGTCGGTCACCAGACCGAAGGGCGCGCTGAGTCCGACGCCGACATACAGATCCTTGTCGAGCGCCCAGGAAAGGTAGGCGTTCGGAACGGCCGCCCAATCGCCCGCGTCGTCGCCCTCGCCGGTGAGCGCGCCGCCGATGGAGCCCTGATTCTTGAACTTGAAGCTGGGCCGCACGGCCGAAAGACCCGCCGAGATCTCGCGCTCCTGCAGCTGCGTCATGCCCGCCGGGTTGAAGAAGATCGTGCTCGCGTTCTCCGCCACCGCGGCCGACCCGGCATAGGCGCTGCCGATGCCGCTGGCGTTCTGCTCGAGCAGCTGGAAGCCGGCGGCCGAGGCGGTGCCGGAGGCGAGTGCCAGCAGGGCGGCGGGCAGCAGGCGGGCGATCGTGGTTTTCTGCATTGCTCTTTTCTCCTCTCAGAATGGTGTGGCCTGGGTGCGTCAGTCTTTTCCGGGCAGACCGGCCCGGTCGGTGAGGCTCACTCGGCCGGCAGCGGCCGCTTTCGCCCCTTGTCGTCCAGGGCGACGTAGGTGAGCGTCGCCTCGGTTACTTTCACTACCACCGGGTTCTCGGGATCACGTTCGGCGAAGACCTCGACATCGACGGTCACCGAGGTGCGCCCTGTGCCCACCACCTCGGCATAGAAGCTCACCAGGTCGCCGACCGACACCGGCTGCTTGAACAGGAAGGAATTGACCGCGATGGTGGCGACGCGGCTCTTGGCGCGGCGCCGGGCGGGGATGGCGCCGGCGATGTCCACCATGGCCATGATCCAGCCGCCGAACACGTCGCCGGCCGGGTTGAGGTCGCTCGGCATGGGCATCACGCGCAAGGCCGGCTGCTTGTGCTCGGGAAGTCTCACCGGGCTGTCGGAAGGGGCGGACATCGGGGCGCTCTCCATATGCTCATCGGGCAGGAACGACGTCACCATCCGTCAGTCCGGAGGGTGCGCCAATCGGGGATTTCCCCCTGCTTGCCTGCCACGCGAGGGGGCCGCCGGTGAAGGGCGCGAAGCCCGTTCCGAATATTACTCCCGCATCGGCGAGATCGGCATCCGCGACCACCCCCTCGGCCACGCAGCGCCGGGTGGCGGCCACGAGCGGAGCCACGATGCGCAGGGCGAGCCCTTCCGGGACGGGACCGGCTGCCTGCTTCACCGGCTTGCCGTCCTTCCACTGGTAGTAGCCCTCGCCGCTCTTCTTGCCAAGCTTGCCGGCCGCGACGTTCCCGGCGAGCCGCGGCGGCGGCTCGGTGCCGGCGGCGGCGAGCGACTTGCCGGCGGCGAGCGCGATGTCCAATCCCACCGTATCGACCAGCTCGACCGGCCCGAGCGGCATGCCGAAGTCGACCAGGGCCGCATCCACCGTCTCGGGGGCGATCCCCTCCTCCACCGCGCGCAGGGCCTCGAGCATGTAGGGGGCGAGCACCGCGTTGACCAGGAAGCCCGGCGCGCTCTTCACGGGCAGCGGCAGCTTGTCCACCCGCCGCACGAAGGCGGCGGCGCGGGCGAGCGCCTCGCGGTCGGACGCAGCGCCTTCCACCACTTCCACCAGCGGCATCTTGGCGACCGGGTTGAAGAAATGGATGCCAACGAGGCGCGACGGCGCCTTCAGGGCTGTGGCGATGTCCTCCAGGCGCAGGCTGGAGGTGTTGGTCGCCAGCACCGCGTCGGGCCGCGCTCGTGCCTCCAGCTCGGCGAAGAGTGCGCGCTTGGCGTCCAGGTTCTCGAAGATCGCCTCGATCACGAGGTCGGCACGGGCGACGCCCGCGCCCCGCGGGTCGGCGATCAGCCGGTCGAAGGCGAAGCGCACCTCGCGGCGATCGCCCTTCAACTTGCGCTCGAAGAGTCCGGCCGCGCGCTTGACGGCCGGCGCGATGCGCTCCACCGACTGGTCCTGCAGGGTGACGGTCATCCCGCGCAGGGCGCACAGGGCGGCGATATCGCCACCCATCACGCCGGCACCGACCACGTGCACATGGCGCGGCGCGAAGTCGCTGTCCTTGCCGAAGCCCTTCAGCCGCTCCTGCAGGAAGAAGACGCGCACCAGATTCTGGGCGGTGGGCGAGCGGAAGATCGCTTCCAGCGAGGCCGGGTGGCCGGCCGGCACGGCGAGCGCGTTGCCGCCGAAGCGCTGCCAGATGTCGAGGATCGCGTACGGCGCCGGGTAGTGCTCGCGCCTGGCCTTGCCCGCGAGCTGCTTTCGCGCCTGGGAGGCGACGACGCCCTTCAGCGGCCCCGTCAGCATGCGAGCCGCGAACGGCAGGCGATGTCCCGGCCGGCCGGAGGTAACGAGCATGCGCGCCGCATTCTCCATCACCCGCGGCGGCACACACTCGTCGGCGAGCCCCAGCCGGCGCGCCTTCTTCCCATCGACGGGCTTGCCGGTGAGCATCATGTCGAGCGCGGCCGGCGCACCGATCGCCTGCGGCAGGCGCAGCATGCCGCCCCAGCCCGGCACGATGCCGAGCATCACCTCGGGCAGCGCGAGCTTCGTGCCCGGCTCGTCCACCACGATGCGGTAACGGCAGGCGAGCGCGAGCTCCAGCCCGCCGCCCATGCAGTGGCCTCGGATCAGGGCCAGCGTAGGGAAGCGCAGCGCGGCGAGCCGGTTGAAGAGGTCCCAGCCGCGCTGCACGAGCGCCCGAGCCTCCTCGGGGCTGCGGATGCGGGTGAACTCCTCGACGTCCGCGCCGGCGATGAAGCCGGCCGGCTTGGCGGAGGCGATCACGAGCCCCTTGGGCGGGGCCGCCTCGAACGCGGCGAGGATGCCGGCAAGCTCGCCGAGGGCGTCGGACGACAGGGTGTTGGCCGACGCCTCCGCCTTGTCGAACCACAGCCACGCGAGGCCGTCGGCCTCCCGCTCGATCTTCCAGTGTCGGTAACTCACGCTCATTCGTCTGCTCCCGCGGCAGCGCACCGCCGCGTTCATTCAAATCGATCGCAGGCGGGGGCCAAGGCGACGCAAGACACGCCCGCGCTCACCGCTTTGCGCCCGCTCTCGAACCGCAACATTCCGCCTATACCGTCTCGAGCAGCATCGCGCCGCCCAGGCCGCCCCCGATGCAGATGCAGGCGACCCCCCGCCTGCCGCCCTCGCGGCGCAGCACGTGCAGCAGGTGCAGCACGATGCGTGCCCCCGAGGCCCCGACCGGATGGCCCTGCGCGATCGCCCCGCCGTCCACGTTGAGCCGCGCGGCTTCCGGCGCGCCCAGGGCACGGGCGAGGCCCAGCTCTTCGCGGCAATAGCTGTCGTCCTCCCAGGCGCGCAGGCAGGCGATCACCTGGGCGGCGAAGGCTTCGTTGAGCTCCCAGTAGTCGATGTCCTCGCGGGCGAGCCCCTGGCGCTGCAGGATCGGGGTGGCCGCATGAACCGGGCCGAGGCCCATCTGGGCCGGATCGAGCCCGGCCCACTGGCTGTCGACGATGCGCCCGAGGGGGGTGAGGCCGTGCCGCTCCACCGCCTCCTCGGAAGCGAGGATCAGCCAGGCGGCCCCGTCGGTGATCTGCGAGCTGTTGCCGGCGGTGACGCGGCCGTACTTGCGGTCGAAGAAGGGCTTGAGCTTGGCCAGGTTCTCCATGGAGGAATCGCGCCGCACCCCGTCGTCGGCCTTGTACACCGTGCCGTCCCGGTCGATGAGCGGCACGATCTCCGCGTCGAACCGGCCGGCGTCCTGGGCGGCGGCCACGCGGGCGTGGCTCTCCATGGCGAAGCGGTCCATCTCCTCCCGCGAGATCTCGAAGCGTGCGGCGAGGTTCTCCGCGGTCTGGCCCATCAGCTGGCCGACGATGGGGTCGGTCAGCCCCTTCATGATGCCGATCACCGGCGCGAGGTAGCCGAGGCGGAAACTCCGCAGCGCGGCGAGCTTCTGTCCGGTCGTCTTGGCCGCATACCAGCCCGAGAGCCAGCGCACCATCGCGTCGGAGAAGAGCAGCGGGGCATGCGAGAGCGCATCGACTCCGCCGGCCAGCACCAGCTGCGAGCGGCCGCACTGGATGTTGGCGATGGCCGAGTCGAGGGCCTGCATGCCGGAGGCGCAATTCCGCATCACCGTCCAGCCCGGCACCTTCCGCCCGCAACCCATGCGCAGCGCCGCCACGCGGCCGATATTCACCTCGTCGGCCGATGGGCTGGCGCAGCCGAGGATGACCTCGTCGAGCTGATCCGGCGCGAAGCGCTGCCGGGTGAGGAGCGCCGCGCCCGCCGCGGTGGCGAGATCGGACGCGGCGAAGGGGCCGGGGGCGTTGCGCGCCTTGAGGAAGGGCGTGCGCGCACCGTCGACGATGTAGACCGGCCTGTTCATCGCACGCAGGCCTCCAGCACCGCGCGCTGCGGCTCGCCGCGCCCGGCCGCGGACTCCTCGTCGGTCGCCCGCAGCACCCGCGCCAGCTCGAAGGGGAAGTCGTCGACGCGGATGACCTTGTCGCGCAGCACCCCGCGCCGCTCGAGCACGGCGAGCTCCGAGGCGTCGATCACGCCCGCCTGGTGGGCCTTGCGCCAGATCTCGTCCACGCTGCCGCCCACCAGCAGGCCGGGGGCGAAGCGCCCTTCCTTCTCGGCCTTGCGCACCTTGGCCTCGATCGGCTCGGCTTCCAGGGTGGCGGCGAGGGCCGCCTCCAGGGCGCCGACCGGATCCTCCACGTCCTTGGGCAGGTAGACGTCGGCGGTGAGCCGGTCACGGGTGGGCGAAGGCTCGATGAGCAGCCGCGCCACCTCGTGCCCGAGGCGGTCGGACGGCACCACGTAGGGCCGCCCCAGAGGGAACACCACCAGCCGGCGCAGCACCGTGGCGAAGAAGCGGTTGGGGAAGTTGGCGATCACGCCCTCGAAGGCGTTCTGGGCGCGGAACATGCAGTCCCAGATGGCCCAGTGCATGAGCGGCGCGTCGGCCTGCTGGCGGCCTTCCGCCTCGTAGCGGCGCAGCACCGCGGAGGCGATGTACATCAGCGAGAGGATGTCGCCCAGGCGCGCGGAGAGCTTCTCCTTGCGCTTGAGCGCCCCGCCCATGGTGCCCATGGAGATGTCCGCGATGAAGGCGAAGGCCGCCGAGAAGCGGGTGAGCTGCTGGTAGTAGCGGCGCGTCTCGGGCGCCACGTCGGCGGGCACGCCCACGAAATGGGAGCCGGTCAGGCCCATCACCCAGGCGCGGGCGGCGTTCGACACGGTGTAGCCGATGTGGCCCCAGAAGGCGCGGTCGAAGGCGTCCAGGTCGTTCGCCTGGGCCGCGTGCATCTCGTCGAGCACGTAGGGATGGCAGCGGATCGCGCCCTGGCCGAAGAGGATGAGGCTGCGCGTGAGGATGTTGGCGCCTTCCACCGTGATGCCCACCGGGATCTGCTGGTAGGCGGGCCCGAGGAAGTTCTGGGGTCCCAGGCAGATGCCCTTGCCGCCGATCACGTCCATGCCGTCGTTCACCGTCTGGCGGCCGCGCTCGGTCACGTGGTATTTGGCGATGGCGGAGACCACCGAGGGCTTCTCGCCCAGGTCCACCGCCCCGGCGGTCAGGACGCGCACGGCGTCCGAGAGGTAGGTGTTGGCGCCGATGCGGGTGAGCGCCTCTTCCACGCCCTCGAAGCGGCCGATGGCGGTCTTGAACTGGTAGCGCACCCGGGCGTAGGCACCGACGGTGCGCGCGGTGAGCTTCTGCATGCCGGTGTTGGAGCCGGGCAGCGAGATCGAGCGGCCGGCGGCCAGGCACTCCATGAGCATGCGCCAGCCCTGCCCCGCCATCTTCGGTCCGCCGATGATGAAGTCCAGCGGCATGAAGACGTCGCGCCCGCGCACCGGTCCGTTCATCCAGGCGCCGTTGAGGGGCGAATGGCGGCGCCCGATGTCGACGCCGGGATGGTCGTTCGGCACCAGGGCGCAGGTGATGCCCAGGTCGGGCTCCTTGCCGAGCAGGCCGTCCGGATCGTAGAGGCGGAAGGCGAGGCCGAACACGGTGCACACCGGCGCGAGGGTGATGTAGCGCTTGTCGAAGCTCACCCGCATGCCGAGCACTTCCTTGCCCTGCCACATGCCCTTGCACACCACCCCCGCGTCGGGGATGGAGGCGGCGTCCGAGCCCGCCCACGGGCTGGTCAGGGCGAAGGCCGGGATTTCCAGGCCCTTGGCGAGTCGCGGCAGGTAATGCCGCTTCTGCTCCGGCGTGCCGTAGTGCAGCAGCAGCTCCGCCGGTCCCAGGGAGTTGGGCACCATCACGGTGACGGCCGGCACCGAGGAGCGGGTGGACAGCTTGGTCACCACCTGGGAGTGGGCGAAGGCCGAGAAGCCCTTGCCGCCGTACTCCTTGGGAATGATCATGCCCAGGAAGCCCTTGTCCTTGACGAACTGCCACACTTCGGGCGGCAAGTCCTGGCGGCGGGTGCAGTCCCAGTCGTTCGCCATGCGGCACAGCTCTTCGGTCTCGTTGTCGAGGAAGGACTGCTCCTCGGCGGTGAGCTTGGGCCAGGGATAGGAGAGCAGCTTGCGCCAGTTCGGATGGCCGGCGAAGAGATCGCCCTCCCACCACACCGTGCCGGCTTCGAGCGCATCCCTCTCGGTCTGCGACATCGACGGCAGCGCTTTGCGGAAGGCGCGGAAGATGGGCGCCGTGACGAGCGCGCGGCGCAGCGGGCGCACCAGGAAGATCCCGGTCAGCACGAGCCAGGCGAGCAGCACGCCCGCCGTCACCGGCGGCGTCCATCCCGCCGCCCAGGCAAGCCCCGCCAGCCATGCGAGGCCCGCCGCCACCCAGGCAAAAAGTGGCGCTCGCCCGTAGGCGAGCGCACCTGCCAAGGGAGGGAGGAAAACGATCAGCCACCACCACATCATTGCTGTCTCCTTTCTGTGTTCTATTTCTTGTCGGGCCGCCGCGGCTGGGCCGCTACGGCCGACCCGGATTCCGCTGGGGCTTTGTCCGGGCTAGGAAGCCCCGGGGCCGGTCGCCCGGACGGCGTGGCGCCCGAGTCCGGACAAATCGCCCCCTCACCTCACGCCGCCTCGCGTCCGCCCTTCTTGCCGCGGCGCTCGACGAACTCAGGCAGCGGCGCGCGCAGGCCGCCCAGGAGGAAGGACATCAGTCGCGGCATCAGGCGTGCCGGATCCGCGTCGTCGAACTTCCCGGCGAAGAGCTGCAGGCCGTCGGTGCCGGCGATCGCGTAGGACATCGCCCCCATCATGAAATGGAAGCGCCACAGGATCTCCTCCCGCGGCACTTCGGGGACCGCCCGGTACAGCGCATCCAGGAAGCGTTCGAGCACTTCGGCGTACTCCTCCGCCAGGAACTGGCGCACGAAGGCGTTCGGATCGGTATAGGTTCGACCGAGCAATCGCATGAAAGTGTGACCCCCGTGCTCGGTATCGGCCGCGAGCGCGATCGCTGTGCCGAAGAAGGCCTCCACGATGCGGCTGGGCTTGAGCGGCGCACCGCCCGCCTCCGCCTCGAGCCGGTCCAGGGCCATCAGCCGCTGCCGGTTCAGCTCGGTGAGCCGCCGGCGGAAGACCTCCTGGATCAGCGCATCCTTGCTGCCGAAGTGGTAGTTCACCGCCGCGAGGTTCACCCCCGCATGGCTCGTGATCTGGCGCATCGAGGTGCCGTCGAAGCCGTGCTCGACGAAGAGCGCCTCGGCGGCATCGAGGATGCGGCTGCGGGTCTCGGGAGCGGATTTGTTGATGTTCTCGGTCATCGGAGCTTCCTGCCGGGCGTCGGGGTGGCCGGATCTGGTTCAAACGTTTGTTTGAATCATACGTTTCATTTATCCAATGTCAAGATTTTTTTGTGGGATGAATGCGAGAGACGAGGATGCGCTGCAGAGACGGCGAGAGCCGCTCTGCAGCGCTGGGGGAAATGGCGTGAAGTGCGAGGCTACGCGCCCCTGATCGCCTCGGCGCAAGCCGCGGGCGGCATCGCCCGGTGCAGGAGCCAGCCCTGTCCGTGCTCGCAGCCGAAGTCGGCGAGCAGGCGCCGCTGGGCTTCGGTTTCCACGCCTTCGGCGACGACCGTGAGGTCCAGGCTGTGGGCGAGCGCGACGAGGGATTGGACGATGTGTCCGCCGTGGGAGCCCTCGGCGAGATCCGCAATGAAAGTCCGGTCGATCTTGAGCTTCTTCACCGGTAGCGTCTTGAGGTAGGCAAGCGACGAGTAGCCGGTGCCGAAGTCGTCCAGGGCAAGCCCGATGCCGCTCGCCCCGAGGGCCTGGAGGTTCTCCAGGGCGGTCTCGAGGCTGTCCATCACCGCCGTCTCGGTCACCTCGATCTCGATCTGGTCCGGCCGCAGCCCGTGGCGCTCCAGCCGGGCGAGCGCCCGCCGGGCGAAGTCGGGGCGGCGCAGCTCGTGCACCGAGACGTTGATCGCCACGCGCACCCGAAGCCCGGCCGCACGCCAGCTCGCCGCCTGCCGGCAGGCCTCTTCGAAGACCCATTCGCCGAGCGCCAGGATGAGCCCGCTCTCCTCGGCCAGCGGTACCAGCCGGGCCGGGCTGATGGGACCGAGCTCCGAGTGGGTCCAGCGCAGCAGCGCCTCGACCGCGACGATCTCGCCGTCGGCGATGCGCCACACCGGCTGATAATGCAACTCCAGCGGGCCGCCGGGCCGGATCGCGTCCTTGAGGGCGGCGAGCAGCAGGACCGTATCGGCGGCGGGGTCGTCCGCCTGCTCCTCGAAGAAGCGGTAGCAGCCGCGGCCGGCGCGCTTGGCGCGATACATCGCCTGGTCGGCGCGGCGCAGCATCCCCTCCGCGGTGTCGTCGTCCCGCGGCCCGACGTGGATGCCGATGCTCGCCTTGGTCACGAGCTTGCGTCCGCCGATCTCGAAGGGCGCGTCCAGCGCCTCCAGCAGCTTGGCCGCCACACGCTCGGCGCCCACCGGCCCGTCCAGCCCGGGCAGCACCACGACGAACTCGTCCCCGCCGAAACGCGTAAGCGTGTCCTCACGGCGCAAGGCCGTCTGCATGCGCCGCGTGGCCGCCCGCAGCAGCTCGTCGCCGGCGGCGTGCCCGAGGCTGTCGTTGATCAGCTTGAAGTTGTCGAGGTCGAGGAAGAGCACCGCCACCTGCCGGCCCGCCCGGCGCGCCACGGGAATGGCATGCTCGATGCGGTCCGAGAGGATGAGCCGGTTGGGCAGCCCGGTGAGCGCATCGTGGGTGGCGTGATGGGCGAGCTGCTTCTCCCACCGCACACGCTCGGAAAGGTCGCGGGCGACGACCGCGTAATGGACGGCCTCGCCCGACGGGGCACGATGCGCGGTCACGACGATGGAGACCGGCACGTGACCGCCGTCGCGATCGACCACCAGCCCCTCGCCCGACCAGCTCCCGGTGTCGCGGGTGGCGTCCATCAGCGACCGGCAGGACGTCTCGGCGCCGAAGCGCAGGAAGTACCGGTCCAGCCCCTGCGGGCTGGCGAGGTCCAGGCCGAGGGCGGCGACCGCCGCCGGATTGGCGTGCTCGACGCGCATCTCGGCGTCGGCCAGCAGCACCCAGTCGGGGGATTCCTGCACCAGCAGGAGCAGCTTCTCGTTCTCCGCCTGCAGGCGGCGGCGCTCCGACACGTTGCGCACGAAGGCGATCGCGCTGCGCTTGTCGCCCACCACGGCCATGCCCAGCGATACCTCGATCGGGATCTCGTGCCCGTCGCGGTGGCGCCCGAACAGGACCTTGCCCTGGTTCATCGGCCGCGAGCGGGGATCGCGCCAGAAGGACTCGCGCAGACCAGCGTGCTCCCCGCGGCGGCGCTCGGGGAGCAGGACGTCCACCGACCGGCCGACGAGCTCTTCGACCCGGTATCCGAAATCCGCCAGAAGCTGGCCGTTCGCGATCTCGATGCGTCCCGACTCGTCGATGACCACCACCCCGTCCGGCGCCTGCCGGATGAGCACCTGCAGGAAGCGCTCTTCCTCGGCGAGCTTGCGCTGCGCCGCGGCCAGGCGGAAATAGGGCACGCGCACGGTTTCGAGGAACATCAGCCGCCCCAGCGCCCCGTAGGACAGCACCTTGTAGACGTGGCCGAGTACGTTCGCGAGATCCGTGACGCTGCGATAGAGCGTAAAGAAGAGCTCGGACACGATCATCGCGCCCATCGCCAGCATCACGAGCTCGCCGCGCCAGGCCCGATGCGCGCCGCGCCGGAAAAGCACCACCAGCAGCCCGCCGAGCGAGGCCACGATGCCCCACTCGAGCCAGACCTTGAGCTGCGTGACGCCCTCGCCGCTCCGGAACATCGGCGGCAGGCGCTCGGGCTGCGCCGCCAAGGCGAGCACGAGGCCGCCGCAGCCGATCACCGTGGCGGCGAGCGCCAGCCACTGCCCGTCCGGTTCCGGCCGGTCATCCTTCACGAAGACGGTGATGAAGAACATCACCACCATGCCGTAGCGGCCGAGCAGCCACAAGAGGATCGCCTTGTGCGGGGTGTTGGGGCTGACGAAGTCGGGCATGCCTTCGTAGCTGAGGGTGTGCCCGAGATCGAACACGGCGACCGCGAGGAAGACGTAGCCGGCGAGCAGCAGCTTGCGCGGCGCGGTATGGCGCTGGTACCAGGCCGAGGCGAAGATGAGGCAGGCGACGACCACCGCCACCAGTTCCGCCAGCGTGTGAAACGGGAGGAACCAGTGCTTCGGCACTGTGACGAAGTCCGGCTGCCAGGCCGCCCAGCCGAGCAGCACGAACCCGAGCGCCACGAGCCCGCGCCCCACCTGTCGCCACAGGGCTTCGCGCCCCCCGGCCTCATGAGTGATGCCCGAAGACACAGCCAGCGTCGAAACGGCCATGAACGAAGCACTTCCCGGAAGTCGCGCAGCGGCATGCCACGCGCAGTCAGACCGATAGGATACCGGGAAGGCCGTACCCGGGCTGTGAAAATTCGAGCGGCGGGGCGCTCGATCGGCGCAATCGTTGCCGCTATAATGCGCGGCACCGAGGAGCGCTGCGAGACGTTCGTCCCAGGCTCGGTCCCTTCTGCAAACTGCGCTCACCCCAACCCGTGCCGGCACGGGATGAAGTGGTGAGCCAGATCCGCGTCATCCCCCGGCCACGTTCAAGGAGTCCTGCATGAACACCGTGGCTGAAACCTTCACCGATTACGTCGTCACCGATCTCTCCCTCGCCGACTGGGGCCGCAAGGAGATCCGCATCGCCGAGACCGAGATGCCCGGCCTCATGGCGATCCGCGAGGAGTACGCGGCCGCCCAGCCGCTCGCGGGCGCACGCATCACCGGCTCGCTGCACATGACGATCCAGACCGCCGTGCTGATCGAGACGCTCACTGCGCTCGGCGCCGAGGTGCGCTGGGCCTCGTGCAACATCTTCTCGACCCAGGAC